>NZ_JBYNWZ010000003.1:0-616371 GCF_057799715.1 Flavobacterium sp. 38
TAGATTTTAGATTTTAGATTTTAGATTTTAGATTTTAGATTTTAGATTTTAGATTTTAGATTTTAGATTTTAGATTTTAGATTTTAGATTTTAGATTTTAGATTTTAGATTTTAGATTTTATAAAAATCGCTGCGCTCTTTTTGGAATTTGGGATTTAACAATTGATTTTTTTTAAACTTTATCTACAATAAAAAAATTTATTTTGTTTTTGTAAAAATTAGGAAAACCGTATTTTTGCATCACAAAACTAAAAATTAGAAATGGGAAGAGCGTTCGAATTTAGAAAAGGAAGAAAAATGAAACGTTGGTCTGCAATGGCCAAAACATTTACCAGAATTGGTAAAGATATCGTAATGGCTGTTAAAGAAGGCGGACCAAACCCAGATGCCAATTCTAGATTAAGAGCTGTTATACAGAATGCAAAAGCGGCTAACATGCCTAAGGACAATGTGGAGCGCGCGATTAAAAATGCAAGTAATAAAGATACTGCCAACTATAAAGAGATTTTGTTTGAAGGTTATGCACCTCACGGAATTGCAATCTTGATTGAAACTGCTTCTGATAACAACAACAGAACGGTAGCTAATATTCGTAGTTATTTCAACAAATGTAACGGAACAATGGGAACTCAAGGTTCTGTTGAGTTTATGTTTGATCATACTTGCAACTTCAGAATTGCTAAAGACGGTATTGATCCTGAAGAATTAGAATTGGAACTTATTGATTTTGGTGCCGAGGAAGTTTTTGAAGACGAAGACGGAATCTTGATCTATGCTCCGTTTGGAAGTTTTGGTGCTATCCAAAAAGAATTAGAAAACAGAGGTCTTGAAATTTTATCTTCTGGTTTTGAGCGTATTCCACAAATCACTAAAGAATTAACTGAAGCACAAATCGCAGACGTTGAGAAACTAATCGAAAAAATTGAAGAGGATGATGACGTAATGAACGTTTATCACACTATGAAAGAAGAATAGTCTTTCTATAAAATATATTTTAAAAAGCTCTGGATTTTTCTGGAGCTTTTTTTGTTTTAAGTAACTTTTGCTTAATTGAAATTAAAAATTATATTTGCTTACATCAGAAATAAACTAATTTAAATCTTTCATCTATGCAATCATCAAAATTTATGAAATTTGCTGTAATAGCACTTGTAATCTTGTTCATTGTGATTAGTGTTATTAGCTAAAAAAATATAAGTCTTTTGATTTCAAAAGACTTTTTTTATTTCATCTATTTAAATCTTTACGAAATGGCAGGGAAAATTGTTTTTCATGGTTTTATATTAATACTCTTTTTGGTATTTCTCCAACGAATTGCTGTCAATATAATTTACACCAATAAAAACAATCTTGGTGAAGGAAAAATTTATGATAGCAGCTCTTATAAAAGAAGCAGTAATTCTGCCACAACATATTCTTTCTCAATTATAGATAAAAATGGCGTAAAATATCATGACAGTGGCGATAGCGATACCAATCAATATGGCTTTTCAATAGGAGACAAAGTTGTATTTAGAATACTTCATAATGGAGATTCGAAAGCCGTGCGTATGATAAAACGAAATGGAGAGCAAGTAAGGAATTATTACGGTTTTGTAGATTATGCCAGTGTCATTTCTGTAATACTTATAATTCTTGGCTATATTTATATTCCTAAGTTATTGAAAACTTAAACCAAAAACCCCAAATGAAACTAATAGAAAACTTTTACTGCATACAATCTGAATTTTTTGGAAATGACTCTCAAAAGGTCTTGGCAGAAGGAATTGTTAGCATTAAACAAGAATTAATAAGACCTATAATAAAATTCATCAATGAAAATGGAACAATTCAAGCTTCACAAGATAGAAAAACATATAGGAAAAGATTAATAGCTAATCCGTATACAGAAAGAAATGAATATTTTTCTAAGGATGAATTATTTTTTCTTTCAAAAACATATGATTTTCACATAGAATAAGACATTAAATATAAAGGATACTATTCTTCAATCTTAAAAAATAATGTTCAATATAAAAGTTCTGGAGATATAATTTTAATCGAAGAAAATAATAAAGAATATCTAATGATTGAATTTATGAGGTGGCAATTCGATTATCAACCTAGAGGAGCTGGAGAAGATATGTTAGGAGAAGACATTATGTACGTTCTTGGGATTTGGGAATCTCCATTATTGACCGATGAAATAGTGGCTAAAATAAAGAATGATAGATAATTATTTTACAAATCCTTAAGATCACCATGTCCAAAATTTCAATCATAAAAAAAATCCAATTAGGTGATGAAAGATCGTTCCCTATTAAAACTCCTGATTTTGAATTACCTTTCAGTTTTTATTGCGGAAATGGAGGAATAAAACATAAAGCTATTATTTCTTTTAAAAACTCTAACTTTTTAAGCTCATTAATCAAAACTGGTCAGTTAACAAATGATGATTTGGCACAAAATAATATTGTAAAACTAGAAAATTTAGAAGATCCAAACGAAGCACTTTTATATCGATATCAAATTTGTAATTTTAAAGATTGCCAGAATACTTATCTTTTAATTTTTGATATTTATGAAAATAGAGGTTATTATGGTTGTTTTATACATGGGGTTTTAGAGATATAAAATATCATTTAAGGAGAAACAAAAGATTTTTATTTAAAGAATATTCGAAAAATCATTGTTAGCGTAATAAAAGTTTTTAAAAAACAGAAGCAAGTCTTCTGCATTAAGTGAAGATTTATTTTTGTTTAATGTGTTGCTAACAATATCGTTATCTTCAATTTTTTCAATTTCCCAAACGCTATTTTCATTAACTAATAGTAGAAAGATCGATTCGTTGTGATATTTAGAACAAAAAGTTATTCTCTCCTTTCCGTCTCTCTTTTTCTTATCCATATGAATAAAACCTGTAAATCCAATCATTAAAAATTTTTCTTTTATTGTCATGTTATTTTTTTGAATGTTAAAGAGTTCAAAGCAAAAATAAAAAATGCTCCGATGATTATTTGAATTCATTTTAAACTAAGTTTAAATAACTTAAGAAATGACATTTCGATTATATTTGCAACACCTCAAATAAAATTTAAACTAAAAATGCAAACATCAAAAATCACCCGAATTGCTGTAATCGTACTAGTTCTTTTGTTCTTAGTATTAAGCGTAATTAGCTGCAGTACACACACTCACACTCATACACCTGCTCCATCTGGTAAAAAAATACCGCCTGGACAAGCCAAAAAAATGAACGGAGACAAAAGTGCAAAAGCTTATGCTCCTGGACAGCAGAAAAAAAGATAATTTAAGAGCCTTCTGAATTTCAGAAGGCTTTTTTATTTATATATGAATATAATTTTAACTTAGCATTTGGTTATTTATATCTGCCGAAAGAAAAAGCGTCTTTAACTGATAGGATACTTTCTACAAGAAAGTGGCTTAATGATTAAACCTTAAATTATGAATTTATTAGATTATAAAACTTTTAAGAATGACGTGGAGAAATACCTTGAAGAAAGTATTGATACTTTCAAATTAAAATTAAATGTAGATCTAAATAAAAAAGAAAACTTGTCAATTGATTATTATTTATTTTATGAAAATGAATATTGCATAATTTCTTTAAACTTTATTGATAGCTTTCCTTATCTAGACGTAATACCTACATTTTATTTAAAAAATTCAGATGAGTATTTAGAAGTAGATCATGTTTATTTAAGACCATTTTTAAGAATTGACGAAAAAGAGTTTGAAGCATACTGCTTAGAAAATTATAGAAAACGATTTCTCTATTCTGATGATTTTAAGGATAATGATAAAGGAGATATTTATTATAGCCTATATTCAATAAATGAAATTTTGTTAAAGTATTATTACGATCTTTTTAATGGAAAATACTCCATTAATAACTACAAAAAATTTTATCAAAATTTATCAAAATAAAATCTATCCAGATCAACAATTTTAATTTTGAACTAAAATAATTAAACGAAAACTTTGCGTGTTTTGAATTGCATAGATCATTATTCAAACATGACACTTCAAGATGACTTTCATACAAAAGCTTTTAAACATATAAATTGATGGAACAGATAACCGCTAAAGACATTGAACAATTTCTTTTTAATAAAGATAATGGTTTTTTGATAAAATATCATATCAGGGATGGAATTGACCGTATTCTATTAGATAAATTATATGAGATTTTAGAAGAATTAAAAACAGAATGGAAATATAAAGAAAATGTTCCTAAAGATATATTATATTATTTGATGACAATAGTTCCTGGATTATATCACGATTTAGAATTATACAAAAATGATGAAGAAAAATATGATGAATATGATGAATTAATTTATAATTTGAGTATTGCAATCGAAATGTGTTTAAATCCCGATATCGATGACCCACATTTTAATACACCTCTAAAAAACTTGGGACTTCAAAATTAAATGAATTTCTTATCAATAAAACTCTTAATAAAACGTGCATGAGAAAGAGGTTTAGTTATATTTTAACATCTGTATTTGTCTCATAATCTAATAATACTAACAATTAATATGATAGAAAATTATAATGATATACTCGAAAAATTAAAAGACACAAATTGGAAAAAATTTAATGCAATTTTTAATATTAGTAAAGGATCTATCGGATATAATAAAGTTGAATATATAGATGAAAATGATGTCGTCTCTTTTATTTGGATAGAATTTAGTGCAATCAATGATTTAGTTAAATCAATACGTAATAAATACAATAGCAATATAGATGACCTAAATAAAAGATTTAATAAATATCAAATTGAAATTTATTCTAATGGTGAAGTTATAGAGCAAGAATGGTGGGATTCTGAAAAAGAAAAAAAAGATCTACTAGACGGAGCAGAAGTTTTCTACCAATGGGTAAATGAGCGTATGATGTCTATGATATTTGAATATGAAAAAGATAATGATCTTATACCAACTGGATATGACTCAGACGGTGATTTAGAATATTTAAGTTCATGGGATAGTGGTATATTTACTTTTTACATTAATGAAAAAAATAATTTAGAATACAAAGTGGTTCTCACACAAGATGGAAAAGAAAGAATTCTAGATCTTCCCTTAAAAGATTATTTTGTAGAAGGAATATTAGACCATTATTTAGTGACTAATAATGAACTTTCTAATGAATGGAAACCTTGGAATACTATGATATTAAAATCGCTCCACTATGATATTCCTTATGATAAAAGAGAAGAATTTGTAAGCTATCTTCTTGTATAACATTTTATCACTTTATAGATTAAAACTTCAAGATTAGCGAAATACATTATAATATTATTTAGTATTTTTTATCTTATACGCCTACAGCAGAATAATTAACAGAATTGATTGAAGAATTAATTTCTAAATAATTTTAAAATAAATAGAATTTAATAAAATGGAAGTAAAAACTCTTCAAAAATATTTAGGGATGGCGGTTCATTTTATTTATTATCATCATCATAGATTGAATAATGAAAAAGTGTTTGAAGATTATTATTGGGAGCATTTATTAGAAATAGGAACCTTGGAATATTGGGAAATGTTATATAAATGTCTTGACTTTGCTTTAACTCAAGATGATTACTGTTTATCAATAGTTGATTCACCATTTAAAGAGCGTTATTCTGAGGCTGATATCAAATTGTTTTTCGAGAAATTTCACATTTATTTAAGAGCAAATTTACAAGTCAAATTTAATGGCCTTACTCCATAATAAATTATTTTTCTCAAAACGCTGTACAAAATAGAGCTGGTGGAGAGTGGTATAAAATGGAGACAGCGGTATCTGATTTTAAAAGAGCAAATCCAAATAGTAAAATAAAAGTAGAAATGGAATTTCATTTTACTGGAGATTCCAAAAGACCACATGCAGTAGATGTTACTATATATGTTGATGGAAAATATAGTAACTTGAGTAAAGTTGGTATTACTAATCCGTAATTAAAAATTAAAAAAAATGGAAATAAATTATTTAGTTGAAGAAGTTATAAAAAATTACACAGAATTTAAATACGATAAATTAATTGTTGAGTATATTTTTACTCTTGAGGGTAGTTATAATTTTATCGTAACCTATATGGAAGGAAACAACACTAAAGAATCGGAAATTTCTGATAAAGGAGTTAGAAATACTGCTAGACAAATGATAGAAACATATAATCAATTGAAAGATTCTTCAAAAAAATTCAATCATGTGAAAATAGAAATCAATAAAGATGGCAGCTACTCCGAATTATACTGGTGGGATGATCAAAAAGAAAAACAAGATTTATTAGATTATGCTGAAGTTTTCTATCGCTGGGTAAATGATAGAATGATGTCAATGATATTTGAATATGAAAAAGACAATAATCTTGTACCAACTCAATATGATTCAGATGGCGATCTAGAATATTTAAGTTCTTGGGACAGTGGTGTATTTACTTTTCATATTAATGAAAAAAATAATTTAGAGTATAAAGTTGTTCTAACACAAGGTGGAAAAGAAAGAATTCTAGATCTTCCCTTAAAAGATTATTTTGTAGAAGGAATATTAGACCATTATTTAGTAACTAATAATGAACTTTCTAATGAATGGAAACCTTGGAATACTATGATATTAAAATCTAATCATAATGATATTCCTCACGATAAAAGAGATGAATTTGTAAGCTATATTATTGAATAATTTTCAAATATATCAAGCTCACACTACAAAACAAAGCCTTCTGAAATTTCAGAAGGCTTTGTTGTTTAAAAAACCTAAAAATCTTATTTCTTAGCAGAAGTATTTATAACCTTAATCAAATAAGTTCCTTCCGGTAAATCACCAATATTAGAAGCATTGGCACTCATTATTTGTCTTCCTTGCGAGAAAACCTCAATTGTTTTACCGCTTTTGCTAGTTTCGACTGGAGCAGCGGGCGCTGAAGTTTTCACAGGCGCTGTAACCGCTTTTTTCTGAGTATTTGGAGCATTAGATGTTGAAACTGGTATTGTCTGCGTTACGGCAGCAACATTTGGTTTTGAGCTATTGTAAGCTTCCAAAACCTGTTCGTCTGTCATGGCAACACTATATAATCGTAAATCGTCAATATCTGCATTAATGCTTGTGGAGGTATTTAGTTTTCCTATATTTAAAATATAACCTTTTGCCGAACGCTGAATCCCTTCTACAGACTTTAGTAGTACACCATTTCGGTAAATTTTAGAAATATTTCCATCGTAAGTAATACTATAAAAGTACCAAGTTTCCTTTACTAATGGCACAGAAACTATTACATTGTTTGTATCTCCCCAACCTACTAAACTTAAATCTGAATTTCCTCCCGCTACTGGTTGCTGTATTAATCCAAAATATTGTCCGTTTGCGGCAGCACCATATCCAAAAATATAATTCGGAATATTCACAGCATTAAATTTTACCCAAACTGATATTGTTTTTGGCTTATTATCCTGCGGAAGCTCCCCTACTACTGCTTGATAAGCTTTATTTGTAAGTCGTAAAGCACTTTTAGGACTTCCCATTCTATCGTTTACAAAAAGCGGTGTGCCTAAAAATGAAATAGTATTGTCGGCACTATTTAGATTTCCGTTGAAATTAAATTCCTGCACTGGGTTTTGTGCATTGGCAGTTAAAAAATTTACAAACAATAAAGTGAGTAATATTTTTTTCATAGTTATAACTTTTATCAGAATGTTTAGTTTAAGGCAAATAGTAATTTTGTATGCAAAATTGAAATACTTTTAAGCTCTTTCAATTCTAAAATTTCGTTTATTATTTTTAGAAATTTTGTTAAAACTATAATTTAAATTCATCACGCACAAGCAATTCTTACACACAAATGCATAATTCTCACAAAAATACTTTATTAGTTCCTGTGGCATTCTCTTTGAAATACTCCAAAGCCACTCTAACCTATTTACAGAATGCATCGCATGAAAAGCAATGCTATTTTGAAAATATTTTTAGAATAAAAAAAGCCTTCTGAACACAGAAAGCTTTTCTACTATTCCAAAAACTCAATTGCTTGCGCAATAAAAAAACTAACTAACATTTAAAAACAAACTAAAAAACCATTTATTTTGAGGTAATTTTTTTAGATGGAGCACTGGTAATTTTTAATAAATAAGTCCCTTCAGGAAGATCACTTATATTTGCAGCGTTACTTCCTGCTATTTTTTGTCCTTGCGAATACACTTCAATGCTTTTTGTTGTCCCGCTAACATCACCTGAAGTAATTATTGCTTCGTTTGCAGTTTTTGTTTTAACTGCAGTTTTTATCGATTTCGGTTCTGCAGGAGTTGCAGCCAGCAAATTAGCTGTTTTTTCGCCCTCATATAATTCTTTTACCTGATCTGGAGTCAAAGCTAGATTATAGATCTTTAAATCGTCTATATCAGCATTTATTCCTACCATAGTATTAATTTCTCCCAGTCTAAAAATATTTCCATTAGTAGATCTTGTCATTCCTTCCAGAAACTTCAATAATTTACCGTCTCGATATATTTTAGAGATATTACTTTCGTAGGTGATGGTATAATTGTACCAAACACCCTTTTCAAGCGGTGTAGACACAATAACATCATTAGAAGCACCCCAGGCAGCTAAACTTAAATCAGAGTTTGAGGAAGTTGTTCCTTGCTGTAATAAACCGCAATATTGCGCATTTAAAGCATTTCCGTAGCCCCAAATATAGTTGGCATTAGCAATATCATTAAATTTAATCCAAATACTAACAGTTCTTGAGCTTTTTCCTTGAGGCAGATTATCAATTACAGCTTCTAGAGCTTTGTTATTTAGTCGCTGAGCTCCTTTAATAGCTCCTGCTCTATCTGCAACAAAATTGTTGGTGCCAATAAATGATATTGTATTTGCAGTATTGTTTAAAGTGCCATTAAAGTTAAATTCCTGAATCGGTGTTTGCGCGTTCACATTCAAAAAACTTACAAACAATACTGTGAGTAGTAATTTTTTCATAATAGTAGATTTTAGGGATTAATAACTATGTTATTTTAATACCGCTAAACTATATTTTTACTACTTGGAGCTAAAATATTTCCGACAACTTACCTAAATACTCGTTAAAAGAACGTTTTTCATGCATTTTACCGGTTAAATAATTTTTATATTTTTCAATGTTATTATTAAATAATTGAATTAAAATTATTCGAACTAATAATTTCTTACGTATAAATACGGTATATTCAATAAAATAATAAATTTTAACTTTTAAAGAAAACCGAAAGGAGAAAAATGTGGAAAATAAAAAAAACTCCATTCGGAATACGAATGGAGTTTCTATATCTTGAAAAGTAGTTTATTACTTTACGAATTCAATTTTTTGAGCTTCTTCTTCATTAACACTGTCAAAGAAACCTTGCTCGTTCATCCAGTCATCGCTGAATACTTTACTCATGTAACGAGAACCATGATCTGGGAAAATAGCAATAATGTTGCTGTCTTTTGTAAATTCTCCTTCTTCAGCATATTGCTTAATAGCTTGCATTACTGCTCCAGAAGTATATCCAACAAATAAACCTTCTTTTCTAGTAATCTCTCTTGCAGAGTGAGCACTTTCTTCGTCGGTTACTTTCATGAATTTATCAATAATATCAAAATCTGTAGCAGACGGAATCAAGTTTTTACCTAAACCTTCAATACGGTAAGGATAAATTTCTTTACTATCAAATTCTTTTGTTTCATGGTATTTTTTCAACACAGATCCAAAAGCATCAACTCCTAGAATTCTAATATTTGGATTTTTTTCTTTTAAGAATTTTGCAGTTCCAGAGATAGTTCCTCCTGTTCCGCTGCATGCAATAAGATGCGTAATTTGTCCTTTTGTCTGTTCCCAAATTTCTGGACCTGTAGTGTTGTAGTGGGCATCAATATTTAATTGGTTGAAATATTGATTAATGTAGACCGAACCTTTTGTCTCTTCGTGCAAACGTTTTGCTACATTATAGTAAGATCTTTCATCATCTGCAGAAACGTGAGCCGGACAGACATACACTTTGGCGCCTAAACTTCTCAACATGTCAATTTTGTCCTTAGATGATTTTGAGCTTACCGCTAAAATACAATTGTAACCTTTAATAATGCTTACCATTGCTAAACTAAAACCTGTATTACCAGATGTGGTTTCAATAATGGTATCTCCCGGAGATAGAATTCCTTTTCTCTCGGCTTCTTCAATAATATATAACGCTATTCTATCTTTTGAGGAATGACCTGGGTTGAAAGCTTCTACCTTTGCGTAGAAATTTCCTTCTAACTCTTCGGTAATTTTATTTAGCTTAATAAGGGGGGTGTTTCCTATTAACTCTAAAACATTATTATAAGCAGTTATTTCTTCTTTCATAAAAAAATAGTTAATCAAAGGCATTTTCAAATTAACCTTGATAGGTTGCAAATTTAACAAAAAATTTCTAATTAGCTTTTAATTTTTTCTAAATCTAATAAAAAACTAAATTCTTTTGCTAAGTCTTTTAAAGCCTCAAAACGTCCCGAAGCCCCGCCATGACCTGCATCCATGTTTGTATCTAAAAACAAAAGTTTATTATTTGTTTTTAAATCTCGCAATTTCGCAACCCATTTAGCTGGCTCCCAATACTGTACCTGCGAATCATGCAATCCGGTAGAAACATACATATTAGGATATTCCTGCGCTTTTACGTTATCGTAAGGTGAATACGACAACATATAATCGTAATATTTTTTGTTGTTTGGGTTTCCCCATTCGTCATACTCTCCAGTTGTAAGCGGAATACTATCATCCAGCATCGTAGTAATTACGTCTACAAAAGGCACCTGAGCGATGACTCCGTTATACAATTCGGGAGCTTCATTTACGATTACTCCCATTAAAAGTCCTCCAGCAGATCCTCCTTCTGCATACAAATGTTCTGGAGAAGTAAACTTTTGGTCTATTACAAATTTAGAGCAATCGATGAAATCTGTAAAGGTATTTTTCTTTTTTAACAGTTTTCCGTCTTCATACCACTGTCTTCCTAAGTCCTCACCTCCTCTAATATGCGCAATGGCATAAACAAATCCGCGGTCTAAAAGCGATAATCTTGTGGATGAAAAATAAGTATCCATGGTGATTCCATACGAACCATAAGCATAAAGCAACAATGGGTTTTTACCGTTTTTCTCCAATCCTTTTTTATAAACCATCGAAATCGGCACTTTTACTCCATCACGAGCTGTTGCCCAAACTCTTTCTTCGATATAATTATTTTTATCAAACTTTCCGCCCAAAACCTCTTGTTCTTTTAAGATCGTTTTGGTTTTATCCTTCATGTTAAAATCAATTACAGAAGACGGCGTTGCCAATGATTGATAGCTGTAACGCAGAATATCAGTATCAAAATCAACATTAGTTGTCGTATAGGCATTATAAGTCTCACTGCCAAAAGGAAGATAATAATCTGGCTCATCGTTCCAAGGCATGATTCTAATATGATTCAATCCATTCGAACGTTCTTCTACAACTAAATAATTTTTGAAAATCTCGATATCTTCCAACAAAACATCTTCTCTGTGCGGAATAAGATCTACCCAGTTTTTATTTCCTGTTTTATCTTCAGGCGTTTTCATCAATTTAAAATTAGTCGCCTTGTCTTTATTTGTTAAGATGTAAAAAGAATCTTCGTAGTGAGAAATACTATATTCTAATCCGCGAACACGTGGCTGAAAAACAGTAAATTCTCCTTCTGGATTATTAGAATTCAAAATTCTATATTCGGTTGTCAAAGTACTTCCAGAACCAATAACTATATATTTTCTTGATTTTTCTTTGCTTATCGACACATTAAAAGTATCGTCAACTTCATTATAAACCAAAACATCATTTTCTGAGCTGGTATTTAATTTATGTCTAAAAACTTTATCAGCTCTTAAAGTAGTTTCATCTTGTCTAACATAAAAAATAGTGTCGTTATCATTTGCCCAAACCGAAGCTCCTGTCACATTTTCTATTTTATCTGCTAAAATTTCACCCGTTTCTAAGTTTTTAATTTGAATCGTATAAATTCTTCTTCCCACAATATCTACTCCAAAACTGGCAAATTTGTTGTCCGGACTAATACTTAAACCTCCTAATTTGAAATAAGCATGTCCTTTTGCCATTTCGTTACAGTTAAAAAGAATTTCTTCTTCTGCAGAAAGGCTTCCTTTTTTTCTAGCAAAAATTGGATAATCCTGACCAGTCTCGAAACGTGTTATATAAAAATATCCATTGTAGAAATAAGGAACAGAAGAATCGTCTTCTTTAATTCTTGCCTTCATTTCTTCAAATAGGCTATTTTGTAAATCTTTAGTATGAGAAGTCATATTCTCATAATAAGCATTTTCTTGATTTAGGTAATCAATTACTTCAGAATTTTCGCGGTCATTAAGCCAAAAGTAGTTGTCAATCCTAGTTTCTTTATGTTTTTTTAATGTTTTTGGTATTATGTTAGCCTTTGGGGCCGATATATCATTTTGCATTGATTAAGCATTAATTTTTAAATATGAAGACGCAAAAATAGCACAAACCCAACAGAACAGAATTAATTTTTTCTTAAATTATTCTATTGAATTCACACAGCAATATAGTAATTTTGTGTGAAATAATTTAAAAAATCAACAAAAATGGATTTAATGGGAATGATGGGTAAACTTAAAGAGACCCAGCAAAAAATTGAAGATACAAAAAAGCGTCTTGATACTGTTTTGATTGATGAACAAAGCGCTGACGGATTATTAAAAGTTACTATTACAGCTAGTCGAAAAATAAAATCAATTTCTGTTGACGATTCTTTATTAGAAGATAAAGAGCAGTTAGAAGATTACCTAATAGTAACTTTAAACAAAGCCATAGAAAAAGCTACAAATGTAAACGAAAGAGAATTAGATGCTGTAGCAAGAATGGATATGCCTTCTATTCCTGGAATGGATAATCTTTTTAAATAAGGTTCAAAGAGACAAAGTTACAAAGGGACAAAGGCTATCTACATGATTAACCTTTGTCCCTTACTTTTTTAATATACTCTCCTTTGTCTCTTTGAACCTCTGTTACTTTGTCACTTTGATCAAAACTTCGAAAGCGTCTCCAACACATAAGTATGCATTACTTCTTTGTAATCTAAATGTGTTACGATACGAAGTTTATTGTGCCCTAAAGAACTTATCAGTATATTTTTCTGTTTTAATTTCTCGATTAACAATTGGTCACTGTAGCCTTCTGCAAGCGAAAAAATCAAAATATTAGTTTCTACAGGCTCTATTGATGCGATCCAAGGTTTTGTGCTTAAGATTTTGGCGATTTCTTTCGCTCTGCGATGATCTTCTGCCAATCTTTCGATATTATGAGCCAAAGCATATAATCCGGCAGCAGCTAAATACCCAACCTGACGCATTCCTCCACCTAATATCTTTCTGATTCTCAACGCTCTGTGAATATCAGCTTTACTTCCAAGAAGCACAGAACCAATTGGAGCTCCTAACCCTTTAGACAAGCAAACCGAAATAGTATCGAAAATTGCTCCAAATTCCCTCGGATTCTGTCTTTTAGCTACTAAAGCATTCCAAATTCTAGCCCCATCTAAGTGAAACTTCAAATTATTGGCGTCGCAAACTTTTTTTATTTCTCTTAAATCTTCTAATTCGTAGCATGCGCCGCCTCCTTTATTAGTTGTGTTTTCTACACAAACCAAACTTGTAAGCGGACTATGATAAAATTCAGGATCATTTATCGCTGCTTTGACTTGTGCGGCTGTTATCATTCCACGATTCCCATCAATCAGACAGCAGGAAACACCGCTGTTAAAAGAAACTCCTCCTCCTTCATAATGATAAACATGCGCATATTTATCGGCTATTAATTGTTCTCCAGGCTGTGTATGAAGTTTAATTGCAGTTTGGTTTGCCATAGTTCCAGACGGAAAGAAAAGACCAGCTTCCATACCAAAAAACTCTGCTGTTCTGTTTTCCAATTCAATCACCGTTGGGTCCTGTTTGTATACATCATCGCCGACATGGGCGTTAAACATATACTGCAGCATTTCATAAGTAGGCTTTGTTATGGTATCGCTGATTAAATTTATTTCCATATTCTAAAAACTATATCTTATTTTTGTATGCAAAATTACGTATTACAAATAGTTATTCTTGGCAAGTTTAATAAAATTTAACTCGCTCGTTTCTATAGACCAAATTAACGTAATAATTCTAAAAAACATATAAAAACCTATTAATTAATTTATGACAACAGCCGAACAAGTAAAAGGTATTGTGGAGCGCCTTGGTGCGTTGAGGAGGTATCTTTGACGTCGATGCTAAACTAATCGAAATTGCAAACGAAGAAGAAAAAACGTTTGCTCCTGATTTTTGGAACAATCCAAAAGAAGCAGAGCTTATTGTAAAAAATCTTCGAAACAAGAAAAAATGGATTGAAGATTATGACAAAGCTGCAACTCTTACAGAAGAATTACAGCTTGCTTATGATTTTTATAAAGAAGGCGAACTTACTGTAGAGGAGTTAGACGAGCAATACGACCTAGCTCAGACTCATATAGAAAACATCGAATTTAAAAACATGCTTTCTGATGAAGCTGACAGTTTAAGTGCTGTCGTTCAGATTACTGCTGGTGCCGGCGGAACAGAAAGCTGTGACTGGGCAGGAATGCTGATGCGTATGTACATGATGTGGGGAGAAAGTTATGGTTATAAAATTAAAGAACTTAACTTTCAAGAAGGCGACGTTGCAGGAATTAAAACCGTAACTTTAGAATTTGAAGGAGATTATTCTTTCGGATACTTAAAAGGAGAAAACGGTGTTCACCGTTTGGTTCGTATTTCACCATTTGACAGTAACGCTAAGCGCCACACTTCTTTCGTTTCTGTTTACGTTTATCCGTTGGTAGATGATAGTATCGAAATCGACATTAACCCTGCCGATATCGAAATTACAACTTCTCGTTCGAGCGGTGCTGGAGGACAGAACGTAAATAAGGTAGAAACTAAAGTTCAGTTAGTTCACAAACCCACTGGAATTCAGATTCAGTGTTCTGAGACACGTTCTCAGCAAGACAACAGACAGCGCGCTATGCAAATGCTTCGTTCTCAATTGTATGAAATTGAGTTGAAGAAACAGCAAGCGCAACGTGCCGATATCGAAGCTGGAAAAATGAAAATTGAATGGGGTTCACAAATTCGTAATTATGTGATGCAACCTTATAAATTGGTTAAGGATGTTCGCACAGGATACGAAACCAGCGATGTTGACGGCGTAATGAACGGAAATATTGACGCTTTCCTAAAAGCCTATCTAATGATGATGGGACAGAAGGAAGAGGAATAGTGTTCAGTCGCAGTTTGCAGTCAACTTGAAATCTGAAACTTGAAACTTTTTTAAACAAAAAACAAAAGTTATGATAAAATGGGCAGATGTAATTCATTTTACAAATAAAGGAAATCCGACTCCAGACAAAAAAGTGGAGAAAACGGAGGAAGAATGGAAACAGTTATTGACTCCAGAAGAATTTCAGGTAACTCGCTTAAAAGGCACCGAAAGATCTTTCAGCTCTGAAATGTGCAGTTTATTTGAACCAGGAATTTACGAATGCAAATGCTGCGGAACGTTATTATTTGATGCCAACGAAAAATTCGAATCTGGTACGGGATGGCCTTCTTTTACACAGCCTGTAAAAGAAAATGCAATTGGCTACTATGCCGATAAATCTCACGGAATGATTCGTGTTGAGGTGGTTTGCAATACTTGCGATTCTCACTTGGGACATATTTTTCCTGATGGTCCTCCACCAAGCGGTTTGCGTTATTGCATTAATGCATTGTCTTTATCTAAGGTCAAACAGTAAAAAAACAAATATTTCAAAAGCGATTCCTTTTTAAGTGAATCGCTTTTTTTTATTCCTAATAATCAAATACTTACCAATATCTCTTCCTAATTATGCTTTAATTTGTCAGGAAATAAATATTAAAGAACGCACAAAAATTAAAAGAAACTCATTAATTTAATATACAAAAAGTTAATTTTTCAATATTACAGCCGTTATTTTAAATATATCTCAAAAAAGCATTAGGTTATTAAAATCAAATTCATTTTATTTGGCAAAAATTAAACCTTAAATCTACTTAATTCATTAAATGAAATCCTATTCAATTCACGAGATTAACGAAATAATCAATGGCGTAATTTATGGCGCTACTTCTCAATATATTACAGCCACAGAACAACTTGAAAAAGCTAGCATTTCAGAAATTTCGTTTATAGGAAACAAAAAATATGAAAAATACTGGTCGGCCTCAAATGCTTCAGTAGCTGTTGTTAACGAAGACATTTCTATAGAACCAGGTGAAAATCGCGCTTTTATTAAAGTAAAAAATGCCGATCTGGCCATGTCACAAATTTTAACCCTTTTTGCTCCTCCAGCCCCTATCTTCCATTCAAACATTCATAAAACCGCTACTGTAGACGAAACTGCTATTATTGGCGAAGGTGCTAAAATTGGCGCTGGCTGCTATATCGGTCCAAAAGTTGAAATTGGCGCTGGAGCAATACTTTATCCTAATGTGACCATTTTAGACGAATGCACCATCGGGAGAAATACAACTATCTGGTCTGGTACGGTTATACGCGAGCGTTGTCATATCGGGAACGATTGTATAATTCATCCTAATGCTACTATTGGAGCAGATGGCTTTGGGTTTCGACCTTGTTCAGAAAAAGGTTTGGTTAAAATTCCGCAAATAGGAAATGTTATTATTGGCAATTGTGTTGAAATTGGTGCCAATACTTGTATTGATCGAGGAAAATTTAGTTCAACAGTTCTTGGCGATGGATGCAAAATAGACAATCTAGTTCAAATTGGCCACAATAGTAAACTAGGTAAATTTTGCATAATGGCTGGAAACAGTGGTCTTGCCGGATCAGTAACCCTTGGTAACGGCGTAATTATTGGCGGAAGTGCCTCAATAAAAGATCACACCACTATTGGCGATGGCGCAACAATTGGTGCTGGTTCTGGTGTTGTAGGAGATGTTCCTTCAGGCAAAACTATGCTCGGATATCCAGCTGTAGAAGCCCGTGATGCTTTAAAACAATGGGCGCTGTTAAAACAAATGGTTTGTCTTTCTAAAAAATAAATATGAGCTTTTGAGTTGCTGAGCTTCTAAGTTATTTAGGAGCTAAGAAACTTAGAAGCTTAAGAGTTTATTTCAACAGATTTTGTAAATTAGCCAACACTATTTTATAAAATCAATACTTTATTATGGATTTAAACTTCAATAAAAACGAAGATCACAATAAATTACTTCTTTCTGAATTAAAACAAAAATTTGCTAAAGTAAAATTGGGCGGAGGAGAAAAACGAATCGAAAAACTCCATGCCGAAGGCAAAATGACCGCCCGCGAAAGAATTGCTTATTTATTGGATGAAAATTCTAAAAGTATTGAAATTGGCGGTTTCGCAGGTGAAGGAATGTATCCAGAACACGGTGGTTGTCCTTCAGGAGGTGTCGTTGTAAAAATTGGTTACATTAAAGGCAAACAATGCATTGTTGTGGCCAATGATGCAACTGTTAAAGCTGGAGCATGGTTCCCTATAACGGGAAAGAAAAACCTTCGCGCTCAGGAAATCGCAATGGAAAACCGACTTCCTATTATTTATCTTGTAGACAGTGCAGGAGTTTATCTGCCAATGCAGGATGAAATTTTTCCAGATAAAGAACATTTCGGACGCATTTTTAGAAACAACGCTCAAATGAGCAGCATGGGAATTACTCAAATCGCTGCCGTTATGGGTAGCTGCGTTGCGGGAGGTGCTTATCTTCCTATAATGAGCGATGAAGTTCTTATTGTTGACAAAACAGGAAGTATTTTCCTTGCCGGAAGTTATCTGGTAAAAGCCGCAATTGGAGAAACTATCGACAATGAAACTTTAGGCGGCGCGACAACCCACTGTGAAATTTCAGGAGTTACCGACTACAAAGCCAAAGATGACAAAGATGCTTTAGATAAAATTAAAAATATTGTAGATAAAATTGGTGATTTTGATAAAGCAGGTTACAGCAGAATCAAAGCCGAAAAACCAGCTTTAGAACCAAATGATATTTACGGAATACTCCCAAAAGCCAGAACCGAACAATATGATATGATGGAAATCATCAAACGTTTGGTCGACAATTCAGAATTTGAAGCATATAAAGAAGGTTACGGACAATCTTTAATTACAGGTTACGCCAGAATTGATGGCTGGGCAGTGGGAATTATTGCCAACCAAAGAAAAGTGGTAAAAACCAAAAAAGGCGAAATGCAATTCGGTGGCGTTATTTATTCTGACAGCGCCGATAAAGCCACTCGATTTATTGCCAATTGCAATCAGAAAAAGATTCCATTAGTCTTTTTACAAGACGTTACAGGTTTTATGGTAGGTTCAAAATCTGAACATGGCGGTATTATAAAAGATGGTGCCAAAATGGTAAATGCGGTCAGCAATTCTGTTGTTCCGAAATTCACCGTTATTGTTGGAAATTCATACGGAGCTGGAAATTACGCCATGTGCGGAAAAGCGTATGATCCTAGATTAATTTTTGCTTGGCCAAGCGCGGAACTTGCCGTAATGGGCGGAACTCAAGCTGCAAAAGTTTTAGCGCAAATTGAAGCTTCTTCGCTTAAAGCGAAAGGAGAAAAAGTCGATGAAGAGAAAGAAACTGAGCTTTTCAATAAAATAAAAGCACGATACGATGAGCAGACTTCTCCGTATTACGCTGCTTCAAGACTTTGGACAGACGCCATCATTGATCCGTTAGAAACCCGTAATTGGATTTCTATGGGAATCGAAGCTGCCAACCACGCTCCTATTCAAAAACCATTTAACCTGGGAGTTATTCAAGTTTAGTGATTTCAGAATTCTCAAAAACAAGTTAAATAAAAAGCAAAAAACTTATTTTCAAGGTGTTAAAAATAATTATCTGATTAAAAATTAGTAACTTAGTACATAATTTTTAATCACACAACATCATGGAAAATGTAAAAAGTTTGAATAAATGGGCAAATTCGCACACTTATTTACCAGTTGATTTAGTACGTATTGTTTTGGGTGGATTTTTATTTATGAAAGGTGTCTCTTTCGTCACCAATATTCAATACTTGCATGATTTGATTTCCCCGATTGACAAGTTTGGCGGAGGTATGTTTATGCTGCATTACATTGCTCCAGCCCACATGATTGGTGGTATAATGATTATTTTTGGTCTCTTAACAAGATGGGCAATAGCTGTTCAATTACCAATTTTATTCGGTGCCGTTCTTATAAATTTCATGGGACAAATGCATTCCGAAAGTTTAATTTTAGCATTAATCGTTTTGTTTGTCTGCATATTCTTTCTGTTTTATGGAAGCGGCAAACACTCTGCAGACTATTATTTTAAAATGCAACAATAGCCTCATAAGTCCCCAGTTTAACTGAGGACTTTTTTTTGAGTGTTAATTAATCCTTTAAAATTTCTTTAATTGCGTTTTATGGCTTAAATTCGCCGACATGAATTGGATTCGTAAAACCGTTATTTTTATTGCGCTTTTAATTGCAGGTTTGTTTGCTTATCAAGCAGACCAAGCTTCTGTGCGCTTAATTGAGACGGAAAAATCAGACACCAATTTCTGTAAAGATATTCCCGATTCATCGGCATTTATCCAGCCACAGGGAAATTATCAGTTTGCCGCAAACATCAAAACAAATCCGACTGGAGGAATAATAAAATGTTTTGACACCCTTTTACCGCTGATACCACAGCATCAAACTATTACAACTGTTACAGCATATACTAAACTCTTTACAACTCAATGTAAAAAGGTTTCAGTCATACTCTATGCTTTCCATTTTTTCTGGTAAATATATACCTGATTTTATTTAGAAGATTCATTCTTCAGTAATCACTTAGCCGTTTTCATTCAGAAAACTGTTTTGCATATCATTTATTTATTTCATTAAAAACATTATGGAAACTACTACCACAATTATGGGTATTGTGATTCTAATTATAGTCGCTATCCCAGTATATTTTTCTGCACGTTCATCTGCAGCAAGCAAATCAAGAATTTTAAACATCAAGAAAAGATTCAATCCAAATCATCCAGAAGAATTTGATTTGACAGAATCGATCAATAATAAAACCTTAACGATTGATCAAAAAAATAACAAGTTCATTTTAATGAATTTCAATCCAAATCAACAAGAATCAAATTATGTGGATTTAAATACAATTGCATCATGCAAATTAATTCCAACAACAGATGCTGGTTCTGATACAATTATTAAAATTGATTTTGAATTTCAAGAAAAAGGAACTTCTAAAAAAATAATAATTCCATTCTATGATTTTGATGACGATCGCATCAAGCAAATTAGCGTTTATCAAGATCATCAGTTTGCGAAAAAATGGCTTAAAATCATCCAAGATTCTATATCACGTTAGTTATTTAATTCAATAAAAGAGGCTCATTTTGGGTCTCTTTTTTTTACAAGTTATATGACATTTGTCATTTTATGTCTTAGCCTGAAGTTTTAATTTTGATGAAAACTAAATCCGTCGTTATGAAAATTTCTTTGACTCAAAAATACAACGTCCCAGGTCCAAGATATACTAGTTATCCGACAGTTCCATATTGGAATGAAGCTGACTTTACAGCAGAAAAATGGATTACTACTCTACAACAGTCATTTTCTGAAAGCAATTCAAAAAACGGAATCAGTTTATACATTCACCTGCCTTTTTGCGAAAGCATGTGTACTTTCTGCGGATGCAATAAGCGTATAACCAAAAATCATTCAGTAGAAGAAAAATATATTCAGGCGGTTCTGAAAGAATGGACTATGTATTGTAACGTTCTGCCTGAAAAACCAATAATTAAAGAAATACATTTGGGCGGAGGAACTCCTACATTTTTTTCTAAAGAAAACTTAGAAAACCTTATTAACGGAATTTTTGATCATGCCGTAAAAGCAGAAAATCATGAATTTAGTTTTGAAGGACATCCAAATAATACTACTTACGAACAGCTTAAAAAATTATATGATTTAGGATTTCGTCGTGTAAGTTTTGGTGTTCAGGATTATTCTGCTACGGTTCAAAAGGCCATTAATAGAATACAGCCTTTTCATAATGTGGCTAAAGTAACATTTTGGGCAAAAGAAATTGGCTATACTTCTATTGGACACGATATTATCTTTGGACTTCCATTTCAAACCATAGAAGATGTAATTGATACGGTTGAGAAAACAAATTCATTAAAACCAGATCGATTAGCTTTTTACAGCTATGCACACGTTCCTTGGATAAAAGGAAACGGACAACGCGGCTTTAATGAAGAAAACCTTCCAAAAGATGCCGAAAAAAGAAAACTATACGAGACTGGCAAAAAACTGCTTATCCAAAACGGTTATCATGAAATTGGTATGGATCATTTTGCCTTGACTGAAGATAGCTTATACAAAGCCGCTCACAACGGAAATTTACACCGAAATTTTATGGGCTATAGTGCTTCTAAAACACAAGTTATGATTGGTCTTGGCGTTTCCTCCATAAGTGACAGCTGGTACAGCTTTGCTCAAAATACAAAAAGTCTTGAGGAATATTATGATATTTTAGAAGCAGATCAACTTCCTGTTGTAAAAGGCCACATTTTAAATGACGAAGACCTTATCATTAGAAAACACATTCTTAATTTAACTTGCGAATTAGAAACATCCTGGAGTGCAGAATCACTAAATTTTAGTGAACTTCCTGAAGTTTTAATTGCTTTAAAAGAAATCGAAAACGATAATTTAATTATTATTGAAAGTAATAAAATCAAAATTACAGAAGAAGGAAGACCTTTTGTACGTAATATTTGTATGGCTTTTGATTTGCATTTAAAAAGAAAGTCACCGGAAACAAATCTGTTTTCGATGACTGTCTAGGGTTAGCTAGTTTTGAATTATTTCTTAATGGCAGTTTGGAGTCTGCTGCACAAACAAACTCATGTTAGAAGGAGAAATATAAGGAATTCCCAATCCCAATCCGCGAAGGATAAATAAAACTCCAATTATAACCGCTACATACGGAATGGCTTTTTGTATTTTATTTCGAAATGGCAATCGCAATAATGTATTCACATAAACAACTATAGTCATCAAAGGAATAGTTCCGATTCCGAATAAAAGCATATACAGAATACCGTAACCTGCACTTTGCATCGCAATTGCTCCAAACAAAGCAACATACACCATTCCACATGGCAAAAATCCGTTTAACAAACCAATTGTAAAAAGAGATTTGTAACTTTTATTCTTAAACTGGCTTCCAAGATTGGTTTTAATCTTAGAAATGATTTTATAAACAGGTTTAGAAAAATTATACTGAGCAAATTTCTTTTCTGGAATCAAAACCACAATAATCATAATTACACCAATAATTATGGACATTTTCTGCTGCAATCCTGCAAGAAAAAAACCTCTTCCGAGTAAACCAAAAATCAGTCCGATTGTAGCATAAGCTGTTAATCGGCCGAGATGATACGTCATAATCTGCGTTACTTTTTTAGCTTCATTTTGTCTGTCTACAGGAAGCATCATAGCAATTGGCCCGCACATTCCAACGCAATGCAGACTGCTAATTAAACCTAAAAAGAAAGCTGAGAATAACATTTTATTTTAGTTTACGTATATAACTTCTTTAGTAAGATATTTTTTGCCTTCATACTGCCATTCCATATTAACATCCCATCGTCCTTTTAATAATTTTTTTTGCGGAATAATTATTTCTGAATTGGTTAATGCAATTTGAGTATTAAAGTCAAACTTTTTATTGGAAGGTCTATATAATTGAATATTGCCCTTCACTTTATCGCTTTCAAATCCTGCTGGAAAAATTACAGCAACACCGTCTTCTGTATATTTGATTGTTGGTTTATGCTGTAAATCATGCGCATTTTGAATCCTCGCCATTTCTTCCTGAAAATGAGTATCGTGTTTGTAGTATTCTTCGACAACCAAATCGTTATCATATTTAGAATTTGACTGTACTTCAAAAACGAAATATAAAATAAATGTCATAAACAATCCGAATGCAATGACAATACCAGTACCCCAATTAAATTTCATGATAGTATATTTTAATTAAAACTTCGTGGTCCTAAGAAATTTGTTGTTGTTGTTTCCAGAAGTTCAGAACCGTTATAAACTCCTATTTTTAATTTTGTTTTATCACTTTCCAATAATACCTCATCGATTTCAATAAACAATGTTCCTTGAGAAATTCCTTCTTTAGCAATTTTAAAATGTTTCTTTCCAACATTTTTAATTTCGCCTTTGTGATCCATTAATTCGAAATGAATATCATTGTAATCCTTCATTGTTTTGTTTACAATTTTATAGGTGTAGACATTGCTGATTTTTTCTCCATTATGCTGGAACAACTGACCTGGCAAACGTAAAACTACTGCCTGAACATTTGTTCTCAAGAAAAGCATTCCAACAAAAACACTCAATAAAATAAAGAGAACTGCCGTATAACCTTTCATTCTTGCTGTAAATTTAAAAGGCTCTTTTTTAGCAATTTCGTCCTCAGAAGCGTATCGAATAAGACCTTTTGGCAATCCTACAGATTCCATAATATGATCACATTCATCTATACAGGCTGTACAGTTTGTACATTCTAATTGTGTTCCGTTTCTAATATCAATTCCCATAGGGCAAACGTGAACACATTGAAGACAATCAATACAATCTCCTTTACCTGTTAATGCTCGATCTTCTTTTTTATTGAATTTTGCACGGCCTTCCTCTTTTTCACCGCGAACAAAGTCGTACGCAACATTTATAGATTTATTATCTAAAAGTACTCCTTGCAATCTTCCGTACGGACAAGCAATTATACAAACCTGTTCGCGAAACCATACAAAAACAAAATAGAAAACACCCGTAAATATAAGCAATGCTATAAAGTTGCTTGCCTGCTTTATAGGTCCCTGCTCAATCATTAAGAATAATGTATCGCTTCCTACCAAATAAGCTAAAAAGACATTCGCAATAAGGAAAGAGATTAAGAAGAAGATAATCCATTTGGTTACTCTCTTTCTAATTTTCTCGGCATTCCATTCCTGCCTTGCTAAACGAGTCTGAGAACCGCGGTCTCCATCAATCCAATATTCTATTCGACGGAAAACCATTTCGAGAAAAATAGTCTGCGGACAGATCCAGCCACAAAAAATCCTTCCAAAAACAACAGTAAATAAAAGTATAAATACAACGCCGATAAGCATTGAAATTACGAAGAGATAAAAATCCTGAGGCCAAAAAGGAAATCCAAAAATATTAAAACGACGTTCCATAATATTGAACATCATAAATTGGTTTCCATTTATTTTGATAAAGGGATTTATGAATAAAATTGCCAATAAAACATAGCTGACAATTTTCCTGTAATCATAAAATTTACCAGACGGTTTTTTAGGAAATATAAATTTTCGTTTACCACCTTCATCTATTGTTCCAATGGTATTTCTAAAAGCTTCGTCTGGTAAATTTGACATGATATTCTAATTATTTTTTAACTTCTGTGGTATCTTTTGCAGTTGCGGCAGCATCGGTTTTAGTAGCACTATCGTCTACCCAAACGTCTCCTTCTGCTTCCTTCGGATCTTTAGGGTTACTTCCTTGTAAAGACAGAATATAACTAGCCACTTTTTGTATTTCTTTTGGTTTTAGGGTTCCTTTCCAAGCAATCATCCCTTTACCATCTCTACCACCGTTTGTAATAGTATGGAAAAGATTTTTAATTCCTCCTCCTAAAATCCATTTATCATCTGTAAGATTTGGTCCAATCTGACCTCCCGCATCAGCACGGTGACAAGCGGCACAATTGGTAGTAAAGATTGTTTTACCTTCATCTAAACTTGGTGTATCCTTTAGTAAAACAACCGTTTTTTCATCCATTAAATCTGGTGCTGTTTTCATGTATTCAGCAACATCAATTTTTGCTTGAGCCAATTCTTTTTTCAGCTCCATTTCCTGATCATCAGCACCTAGAACATCATAACGAATAACATAAATTACTCCAAATATGATACAGATGTAGAACAGATATACCCACCAAGGCGGTAAATTATTATCTAACTCTTTGATTCCGTCATAATCATGATCCATCAACAAATCGCCTTCTTTTTCAATTGGTTCCGTTTTTGTCAATTTATGCATTAGGTTTTTAAACCAAGTGCTTTCTTTGAAACTTAAACTTTCCTCAAGTTCTTTTTGTGCTTTTTCTTCAGGTGTCAGCAACTGATACATTACTCTATTTACAGCACTAAGCGTAATTTCGATAGCAATCAGAATAAACAAAAAGACAAATAAAAACAGTGCTACCATTGGGTATTTTACAAAAGCTGGCTTGTCGCCTGAATCTATAAAATATTCCATCAAAGCAAATACGATGAAGAAAATCAACGGTACTCTAACATATACTGGGAAAAACTTTTTCATTTTTATCTATCTTTTGTAATTATACTAAGCCCTTCATCTAAAGGTATATTACTCATTTCTTGAATTTTTTCTTTTCTATAAGAGAATACCCAAATTCCTAATCCTACAAAGAATAAGAAGAAAATTAAGAGGGAAATTATCGGGTAAATTTCTATACCCGATATCGTTTCCATATTGTGTTTTATTTGTTCAAACATAATGCTGTTATTTTGAAGTTTCTTTTACTTTAATATCAGTACCAAGTCTTTGAATATAAGCAATCAGCGCTACGATTTCTCTTTCGTTCATCGGAATGAATTTCTCGCCTTTTGCTGTAGCTTTTTTACGACTGTCTTCATAACTCTTCACAAAATCAGGATCGCTTTCTAAGTTTTTTTCAATTTTAACTGCCTGCTCTCTTAAAGTTTTCTGTGCATTTGCAACATCTTCAGGAGAATATGGCACACCTAATGAAATCATTGCCTGCATTTTCTTCTGTGTCAAAGAAGTATCCATTGGCTTGTTGTCAAATAACCATTTATAACCTGGCATAATCGATCCTGCAGATGTACTTTGCGGATTCCACATGTGGTTAAAGTGCCAGTTGTCATTATATTTACCACCTACTCTTAATAAATCTGGACCTGTACGTTTTGATCCCCATAAGAATGGATGATCATAAACAAACTCTCCTGCTTTTGACTGAACTCCATAACGTTCCACTTCACTTCTAAATGGACGAACTGACTGAGAGTGACATCCAACGCAACCTTCTCTAATATATAAATCACGTCCTTCAAGTTCTAGCGGTGTATATGGTTTTACGCTTGAAATAGTTGGAATATTTGATTTTACCATAATTGTTGGCACAATCTGAATAATACCTCCAATTAAAATTGCGATTGTAGCTAAAATGGTTAATTGAATTGGTTTTCTTTCTAACCATGAGTGGAATTTCTCTCCACTTAATCTACTGCTTTTTATTGTTTGTAAAGCTGGAGCCTGAGCCAATTCATCTTCGATAGTCTGCCCTGCTTTTACAGTCTTAATTATGTTGTAAACTAATGTTAGCATACCTATTAGGTATAAACTACCTCCAATAGCTCTCATCCAATACATTGGCATAATAGCTGTTACCGTTTCAAGGAAGTTTCCATAAGTTAAGGTACCATCTGGATTAAATTGTTTCCACATAGAAGCTTGTTGGAAACCAGCCACATATAATGGGATTGTATATACAATAATACCTAAAGTACCAATCCAGAAATGGAAGTTTGCTAATTTTTTAGAGAATAGCTCCGATTTTGTCATTCTTGGAATCAACCAATAAATAATACCAAATGACATAAAACCATTCCAAGCTAAAGCTCCTACGTGTACGTGAGCTACGATCCAGTCCGTATAGTGCGCAATGGCATTTACATTTTTTAAAGACAACATTGGACCTTCAAAAGTTGCCATACCATAACCTGTAATAGCTACTACAAAGAATTTTAAAACTGGTTCTTCACGAACTTTATCCCAAGCACCTCTTAAAGTAAGAAGACCATTGATCATACCTCCCCAAGATGGAGCAATTAGCATAACTGAGAATGCAACTCCTAAGTTCTGTGCCCAGTTTGGTAGAGCAGAATATAATAAGTGGTGTGGCCCTGCCCAGATATAAATAAAGATTAAAGACCAAAAGTGAATAATAGATAATCTATAAGAGTATACAGGTCTGTTTGCAATTTTTGGAACGAAATAATACATCAATCCCAAGAAAGGAGTTGTAAGGAAGAATGCCACCGCATTATGCCCGTACCACCATTGCACAAGTGCATCTTGAACTCCCGCATAGACAGAATAACTTTTTAAAGCCGAAACTGGAATTTCAATATTATTAAAGATATGCAGTACTGCTACCGTTACAAATGTTGCCAAATAAAACCAGATTGCAACATATAAGTGACGTTCTCTACGACGCAACATTGTACCAATCATATTAATTCCCATTACAACCCAAATTAAAGCGATTGCAATGTCAATTGGCCACTCTAGCTCTGCATATTCTTTAGAAGAAGTATAACCTAACGGAAGTGTAATTGCGGCGGCTACGATAATTAACTGCCATCCCCAGAAATGAAGATTACTAAGAAAATCACTAAACATTCTGGCTTTTAGCAATCTTTGCAGCGAGTAGTACATGCCGGCAAAAAAGGCATTACCCACAAAGGCAAAAATAACTGCATTGGTGTGTAAAGGTCTTAAACGGCCATAACTAAGCCACGAAATCCCATCTGTCATGTTGGGAAAAAGGTACATTACCGCTAAGGTAAGTCCCACTAACATACCCACAACCCCAAAGAGTATTGTGGCGTAAATGAATTTTTTTACAATTTTGTTGTCGTAATAAAACTGTTCCATTTCCATAATTATACTTGTTTTTCTTCGATTGGTGAATTATTATTTTGGGAATTAATTTTGGTTTCGTCATCGAAAAGAATTCTGACTGAAGGCGTATAATCATCATCATACTGTCCAGATTTGACAGCTGCGATAAAGGCAATAAAGAAACAGATTGCCACAAAAATACTTACTGAAATTAATAGATAAATAACACTCATACCTTAGATTTATATTAACAAAATTACTTCGTTAAGGGCGCATAAAATATGATAATTATCATAAACAAAAAGATATGTTAAATTTATAAAAAATATCTTATGATACAATTTAAATTCATTATAAATTTCTGTTGCTGAAATAGTTAGACATAACAGTAACAAAGCTCACAATTGTAATTGTACTCAATGGCATGATGATAGCTGCGACTAATGGAAGCAGATTTCCCGTAACTGCAAATGCAAGCCCAACGACGTTGTACAGCAATGACAATCCAAAGCTCATTTTTATAATCGAAATAGCTTTATGAGAAAGTTTTAAAAAGTAATTAAGGCGTGAAAACTCTGAAGCATCTAAAATTGCATCACAGGCAGGCGAAAAGACATTTACATTTTCTGATATAGAAATACCAACATTACTTTGCGCTAAAGCACCCGCATCATTCAGTCCATCACCTACCATCATTACGTTCTGGCCTTTTTCTTGAAGTTTTTTGATGTATTCCAATTTTTGCTCTGGTTTTTGATTGAATATCAATTCGGTTCCTTTTGGCAAAATCGCTTCTAGATTTGATCTTTCTCCATCATTATCACCAGAAAGCACTTTGATATTATAATCTTTACTCAGATTTTCAAAAAGCTTTTCTAAACCTTCTCTATATTGATTTTGAAAAGTATATTTACCGAAGTAAACTTCTCCTATTTTAATATGCAACGCTGTTTTTTCAATTTCCGAACCATCTAGAACTATATCATTGACAAACTGTCCAGAACCAATTTTAATTTCTTTGCCTTCAGCAGTTGCTAAAATCCCTTTTCCAGTAATTTCTTGAAAATTATCTACAGCAATACGTTTAGCTTCTGGAAGAAAATCATAAAGCATTCGGCTTAAAGGATGGTTTGATCCTCGCAATACATTTTTAATCCATGTAATATCTTTATCTGAAATAGGAATTCCTTCGTACATTATATTGGATTTTTTATTAGTCGTGATTGTTCCTGTTTTATCAAAAACAATAGTATCGACTTTGGCAAGCTGTTCTATTACGATGGCGTTTTTTAAATAAAATTTCTTTTTACCCAAAATTCGCAATATGTTTCCAAAAGTAAACGGTGCAGTAAGCGCCAAAGCACACGGACAAGCCACAATTAATACCGCTGTAAAAACATTAAAAGCGGTATTAGCATCAATAAAAATCCAATAACCGAAACCAGCAAATGCAATTAGTAATAAAATCGGAGTAAAATATCGGCTTATCGCGTCTGTTATGGTTTTGTGTTTCTGATCTACTTTTTTCTGAAAAATTTCGTTACTCCATAACTGCGTTAAATAACTCTGCGAAACCGAATGCAAAACTTCCATTTCGATTACTTTGCCAATCTGCTTTCCTCCTGCAAATACTTTATCTCCAGATTTTTTGGTAATCGGCACTGCTTCTCCTGTTACAAAACTATAATCTATTTCTGCGCTTTCGCTAATTAAAATTCCATCAACAGGTATCAGTTCCTGATTTCTGATTAACAATCGGTCTCCTTTTAAAACATCATAAATGGCAACGTTTTCTTCTGAAGCGTCTTTATTTATTTTGGTAACGGCGATTGGGAAATAAGATTTAAAATCTCTTTCGAAACTTAAAAAACTATAGGTTTTAATCTGAAACATTTTACCAAGTAGCATAAAAAACACTAAACTGGCCAAACTGTCAAAAAACCCTGGACCATGATCCATAACCATATCATAAGTGCTTCGGATAAACATCACAATTATTCCTAAAGCAATCGGAACATCGATATTAAGCATTCTGGTCCTAATGCTGTGATAAGCAGAAATATAATAGCCACTCGCTGAGTATAAGAAACTTGGTAATGCTAAAAGAAAAATGAGTAACCTGAAAAACGGTTTGTAGCTATCGAGCCAAAATTCTTTCATTTCAAAATACTCTGGAAATGAAAGCAACATAATATTTCCGAAACAAAAAAATGCAACACCTAATTTATAGGTTAGACTTCTATCTATTTTTGCTTTTTCGGTTCCGTAATTTTCTAAACTAATATAAGGTTCATAGCCTATTGAACTTAAGAGATAAGCGATTTCTTTTAAAGAAACTACATCCGAATTAAAGGTAATTCTAACTCTTTTATCGTGGAAATTAACTTGAGAAGTACTGATTCCGGGCTGAAGTCGATTTAAGTTTTCTAATATCCAGATACAAGAACTGCAATGGATGTGTGGAATATTCAGCGAAACAATTGAAGTATTTCCTTCCTGAAATTCTAAAATTTTTGAAAGTATGGCTTCGTTTTCTAAAAAGTCATATTTTCCTTTAATGTCTTGCGGTGTGGCTCCCGGAGACTTTTCAAAATCATAATAAGAAGTAAGATCGTTGCTGCTGAAAATTTCGTAAACCGTTTTACATCCTGTGCAACAAAACTTCTTATCGTCAAAATCAATTTCTTCATTTTGTTCAATAGATAAACCACAATGAAAACAACTTTGCTCCCTCATAAACTTGTTTTTATATGCCGCAAATTTCCAATTAAAGCACAATTATTAAGATGATAATTGTCATGTAATTTTGAAATTGAATTCTAATTTACTAAAAATAAAAAGCTGAAATTTAAGCCAATTCTAATTTATAATAATTTTACGATATAATAATGGCTAAAAACCTTAAATATGCTTATTTTTGCAGCAAACAACTATTGTCATGAACAAATGTGATCAATGCATAGTACGCCAGCTAAGTTCTTTAAAAGCACTTAATAAAGACGAAGTTATTAAATTGGCCAGCAGTAAAACCTCTTACAAAATTAAAAAGGGTGAAGCCATTTTTGAAGAAGGCGAAGTGACTAATGGAGTTTTCTGCATAAAAGATGGTGTTGGTAAGCTTTCTAAACTGAGTGCAAACGGAAAAGATCAAATTGTAAAATTGGTAAAATCTGGTGAACTTCTAGGACAGCGTTCTATGATTAGCAACGAACCGGCAAACTTAACTGCAAAAGCGATTGCCGACATGGAGGTTTGTTTTATTCCTAAAACAGAAATCATTAATTTCTTCAACAACAACAATCAGTTTTCTTTGAATCTGATGCAGTCTGTATGCGAAGATCTGAAAGAATCTGAAAACGAAAAAATAGCTTTAGTTCAAAAAACTGTAAAACAAAGACTTGCCGAAACGCTACTGCACCTGCATGATGAATTTGGCGAAGACACGGATAAAACGCTTAAAGTACAATTGACAAGAGAAGAACTTGCCGGCATTATTGGTACTGCTACAGAAAGCTGTATTCGTCTGTTATCTGATTTTAATAAATTGGGATTAATCGAATTAGTCGGTAAAAAAATTATGCTTAAAGACGTTCGTGCTTTAAAGAAATTAGCCGACAACTAGAGTTTTTTGGCTTCGTTCCAGAAAACATCCATTTCTGTTAGTGTCATATCCATTAATGGTTTTCCTAATTCATTTGCTTTACTTTCTAAATACTGAAAGCGTTTAATAAACTTTTTATTGGTTCTTTCTAAAGCATCTTCTGGATTTACATTTAAAAATCTTGCATAATTAATCATAGAGAACAGCACGTCTCCAAACTCGTCTTCAATTTTATCTTGATTTCCTGTTTTTACTTCGTCTTGTAATTCTTGTAATTCTTCTTGCACTTTGTCCCAAACTTGATGAGGTTCTTCCCAGTCAAAGCCCACACCTTTTACTTTGTCTTGAATTCTGCTTGCTTTAACCAAAGCTGGAAGACTTCTTGGAACGCCTTCTAAAACTGATTTTTTCCCTTCTTTCAGTTTTAGTTTTTCCCAATTTTGTTTGACTTCTTCTTCATTTTCGACTTTTACATCTCCATAAATATGAGGATGACGGTGAATCAGCTTTTCGCAGATTTCATTGCACACATCAGCAATGTCAAAATCATTGGTTTCACTTCCTATTTTAGCGTAAAAAACAATATGAAGCAGTAAATCTCCCAGTTCTTTTTTAACTTCATTTAAATCATTATCCAAAATAGCATCACCCAATTCGTAGGTTTCTTCGATTGTTAGATGCCTCAACGTCTGCAGGGTCTGTTTTTTATCCCACGGGCATTGCTCACGAAGTTCGTCCATTATATTTAATAATCTTTCAAATGCTTTTAACTGGTTTTCTCTGCTCATTTTGAAGTTTCTTTTGATTTAACTCGATTCTGTAAAAGTAAAAAATCCTGTCAAGAAACCATCTCAACAGGATTTTAAATTTTGAATATGTAAAATATTATTCTTCTTTTTTAGTTGCCGCTTTTTTTGCCGGAGCTTTTTTTGCTGCTGGCGCTTTTTTCGGTTTTTCAGCAGCAGCTGGCGCGTCTTCTTTTGGTTCTTCAGCTGCAGGAGCTAAATCTGTAACCAAACCTTTTGCTTGAAGCGTGTTGTACCAGTTTAATACTTTTTTGATATCTGATGGATAAACTCTTTCTTCATCATAATCTGGAAGAATTTGTTTGAAATAAGCAGACAAAGTAGCATTATCTTCTTTGTGAGAGATAGCTTGTCCTTTATTTTCTTTAACGGCAATCTGCTGCATTACTTCAGTTAACGGTTTTTCACCTTCATAAGTATAAATCGAAATTTCAGACAATAAACTTACATTGCTTTTTAGATTTACAGTAATCTTCTTCCCATCAATTAATGATTCCGCCACAAAACCTGTACGAGTTTGTACTTTTAATTCGTATAAACCTGGTTTTCCTGAAATGGCTAAAATTTTCGTTAAATTCATTTTTATTAAAATTAGTATTAAGAATTTGATTTATTTTTTTGTTTCTAACTATTTAGAAAACTTATCTTGCTTTTTTAGCTGCGAAAAATTTCATTCTATATTCCTGAAACGTTTTTCCCTCAGTAATATTTTTCAATTTCTTTTGGATTAAACGCTTTTTTAGAGATGAGATTTTATCTGTAAACAAGATTCCTTCAATATGGTCATATTCGTGCTGGATAACCCTTGCGATTAATCCGTCAAATACTTCCGTTTTCATTACGAAATCTTCTTCACAATATTCGATTGTAACAGTTGGCTTTCTGTAAACGTCTTCACGCACATCAGGAATACTCAAACATCCTTCATTAAATCCCCACTCTTCTCCTTCTTCTTTTACGATTTTAGCATTGATAAAAGTCTTTTTAAAACCTTTCAAATCTTTTTGTTCCTCTGAAGGAAGATCCTCATCATCACTAAAAGGCGTTGTATCTATAACAAACAAACGAATTGGCAGTCCAACCTGCGGTGCTGCAAGTCCAACTCCATACGCATTGTACATCGTCTCGTACATATTTGCGATCGTTTCTTTTAGGTTTGGATATTCTGGTGTAATATCTTGCCCTACTTTTCTTAAAACAGGATCACCGTATCCTACAATTGGTAAAATCATTTGTTTTTATTTATGTTTTTATGTGCTGCAAAAACAGAATTAAAGTTCTGATATTTCAGCTGGCAAAAATAGTAAAAAATAGTCAATGAATAATTCTTATACGGTATTATATCATATTTTTTACAAGCTACTAAAAATCTCAGCTATAATTATGCCAAAATCACTCTTACAATTCTTATCTTTGTTAGTAAACCTCTCTTTATGATTGACAAAATTTCAAAATTTACAAACAGCACTTCATTTCTCAATGCCTCTAAAGTAACTATTGCTTCTGTTGTTCCTGTTTTGGTTTTAAATTTTCTAGGTCATTTTGAAATTGGTTTTACCATTGCGCTTGGTGCTTTTTATACTTATCCCAGCGATATTCCGAGTTCTCTGGGCCATAAAATAAAAGGTTTAATTGCCGCTTCTTTTATTGTTTCCGGTGTTAATCTTTTAGTAAATCTCGTTTATCCATTTCCCTTTCTGTTTTATATTTTCTTAGGTTTTCTGCTGTTTTTATGTTCTATGATTTCGGTTTACGGACAAAGAGCAACTTTAATCTCCTTCTCTGCATTATTATCAATATCTCTATCTTTTGGGCATTTGCACGAAGGTTGGGAAGCTTTTCAATATTCGGGTTTTATTTTTATTGGAGGAATTTTATACCTTATAGTATCTCTTGTTTTTCATTTTGTACAACCTTATAAATATGTAGAATTACAAATTGCTGAAGGAATTAAACTTACTGCGAAATACCTTAAATTAAGAGGTGATTTATGGAGTCCTGAAGCCAACAGAAGAGCCATTATCGAAAAACAGCTGGCCTTACAGGTTGAATTAAATCTGATTCATGAAGATTTAAGAAAAATGCTGATTGGGAATCAGAATTCGTCTGGAATTACGAGCCAGAACCGAAAAATGCTTTTGGTTTTTATTACATTGGTCGAAATTCAAGAACTTGCGCTTTATACGTCTTTTGACCATAGCAAAATTCATGAAAAATTTGCCGGACATCCCGATGTTTTAAGAACCTACCAGAATGTTGCGTATAAACTGGCTTCAACTTTAAAAAAACTTTCAAAAAATGTAAGCCATATTAGCGTTTACGTGGACAAACAGGATTTGAAAAATGAATTGGATGCTCTTGAATTTGCCATTTTTGATTACGAAAAAACATTAGGAAAGGAAGAAGCGGCAGAAGGTGTTCTGATGCTAACCAATATGCTGAAATATGCCAAAAATCAAGTTGGAAAAATCAAAACCATCCAACGTGCGCTTTCCTTGGCAATGCAGTCTTACAAACTAAAAGATAAGGACAAAGAGCTTGAAAAATTCCTTACGCCGCAATATTATCCAATTCGTACTTTAATTGAGAATCTGAGTTATTCTTCTTCTATTTTCAGGCATTCAATACGATTAACCATTACAATTCTGATTGGTTTTTTTCTCGGACAGGTATTGCCGTTTCAAAACGTATATTGGATTTTGCTGACAATTGTCGTAATCATGCGACCTGGTTATGGCTTAACTAAAGAGCGATCTTATAACAGAATGTTCGGAACTGTTTTGGGAGGAATTTTAGCCTTCGGAATCGTTTCTGTTATTCAGAATCACGTTGCGCTGAGTATCTTCTCTATTATCTGTATGCTTCTAGGAATTTCATTTACCCAAATTAACTATAAAATAAGCGCAACATTTGTTACCATGTACGTGGTGTTTATTTACGGAATTTTAACACCAGATATTAATGAGGTAATTCAATACAGAATATTAGATTCTCTTGCTGGAGCCGTTTTAGCCTTTATTGCCAATCAGTTCTTATGGCCTGCTTGGGAATTCATCAATACACCTATACATATAGAAAATTCGATTCGCGCTAATAGAAATTATCTAAAAGAAATTGCTGATTTTTATAATAAAAAAGGAGAGGTTCCAACTTCTTACCGCCTTGCAAGAAAAAATGCTTTTGTTGAAATAGGAAATCTGATGACCTCTTTTCAGCGTATGATGCAAGAACCAAAATCGAAACAAAAAACAATGCCTTTGGTTAACAAATTGGTTGTTTTAAATCACTCGCTATTATCTGCTTTAGCATCGCTATCTACTTATATTCAGTCGCATCAGACTACTTCTGCATCAGATTCTTTCAATTATATCATCAAGACCATTCTTGCCAATCTGGATCATTCTATTTCTATTTTAAGAAATGAAGTTATTATACAAGATACTTTTTTTGAAAAAGAAGATGTGACTTTACAATTTGAAGAACTTAAACGAAAACATTTTACACGTTTAGCAGAAGATGATGATCTTGATAAAGAAACGCGTCAAGCGAAAATGCAGGAAGCTCAAATGGTAATTGAACAATTGATTTGGATGAGCAATCTGGCAGAAAAAATCCTAAAAAACACAACCGACCTAAAAGCAACAAATCCAGATTAATTCATCTGGATTTGTTTTTTTTATTTAAATAAAGAGAAGCTTATTTTAATTTTAAAACTTCTGCTGTTTGTTTTCTAAGCTCTTGTAAAAGTTCTGGCTTGTCATTTAAAGTCTGACCGTACGAAGGAATCATCATTTTTAATTTTGCTTGCCATTCTGGTGTTTTAATTTGGTTGGTAAAACATCTGCTGATCAAGTCAACCATAATTGCTACGGCAGTAGATGCACCTGGAGAAGCACCTAATAAAACGGCTAAAGTTCCGTCATGAGTATTGATTACTTCTGTACCGAACTCTAAAACTCCACCTTCTTTTTCATCTTTCTTAATAACCTGAACACGCTGACCTGCTTTTTCTAATTTCCAGTCTTTTGAACGCGCTGTCGGAAGATATTCGCGTAAAGCTTTCATTCTGTCTTTTGGAGACTGACGAACTTGCTCGATCAAATATTTCGTTAATGGAATATTATGATATCCAGCAGCCAGCATCGGAATTAAATTGTTAGGTTTAATAGACAAAGGCAAATCTAAGTAAGAACCATTTTTTAAGAAACGAGTTGAGAATCCTGCAAATGGACCAAAAAGAAGTGCTTTCTCGCCATCGATTACACGGGTATCAATATGCGGAACAGACATTGGTGGAGCACCAACACTTGCTTTTCCGTAAACTTTTGCCTGATGTTTAGCAATTACTTCTGGATTTGTACATTTCAACCACTGTCCACTTACTGGGAAACCTCCGTATCCATTACCTTCTGGTACATTTGCTTTTTCTAATAAAGGAAGAGAACCTCCTCCTGCACCAATAAATACAAATTTCGTATACGCTTTACGAGTTTTTCCTGTTGATAGATCTTTGATTTTAATTCTCCAAGATTTATCCTCACGCTGTCTTAGTTTTTTAACTTCATGATTAAAAAACAAAGAAACACCGTCTAATTTTTCTAAGTAATTGAACATACTTCTTGTTAAAGCACCAAAATTAACATCGGTACCAATTTCCATATGTGTTGCAGCTAATTTTTCATCAGCATTTCTTCCTTCCATTACCAATGGCATCCATTTTTGAAGCTGCTCAAAATCGGTGCTGAAAGTCATATCAGAGAAAATCGGGTTGCTTTGCAACGCTTCAAATCTCTTTTTTAAATAATTTACGTTTTTATCTCCCCACACAAAACTCATATGAGGCACGCTTTTAATAAAATTATCCGGAGACGGCACTTTATTTTGCTGCACTAAGTAAGACCAAAACTGACGAGAAATCTCAAATGATTCGGCAATGCTTATTGCTTTTTTAGGATCTATGCTACCGTCTGCCTTTTCTGGAGTATAATTCAATTCACAAAAAGCAGAGTGTCCGGTTCCTGCATTGTTCCAAGCATCAGAACTTTCAGCTGCTGCAACATCTAATCTTTCGTAAATTTCAATTTTTATATCTGGTTGTAATTCTTTCAAAATTACTCCGAGAGTGGCACTCATTATTCCAGCGCCAATGAGTACTACATCACTATTTGAACGTATGGTTTCGTCAGGCATAACAGTATTTTTATTTAAAGTGCAAAGGTACTTTTTTAATTGCAAAAAAAAACTAATTTTTACATGATAAAAGTTAGGATTTTCTAAAAACCATTAAATTATAAATAAAAAATACGACCAACAGCGTTATTTTTTTGCGGAAAGATAATCTTGAAGCAGAATTGTAGCAGAAATTTCGTCTATCAAACTTTTGTTCTGACGCTGTTTTTTACTTAAACCGCTGTCGATCATAGTTTGAAATGCCATTTTTGAAGTAAAACGCTCGTCAACACGAATAACTTTTATGTCTGGAAAAATATTCGAAAAATGAGTCGCAAAGCCATTAATTACAGAAGCGCTTTCAGATGGTTGGCCGTTCATTTGTTTTGGTTCGCCAATCAAAACCGCTTCGACTTTTTCTTTAGCAAAATAATCTTTTAAAAAGTCAATTAAAGTATGAGTTGGAATAGTTGTTAAACCCGAAGCAATAATTTGCATTTCGTCTGTCACTGCAATTCCTGTACGTTTTTGTCCGTAATCTATTGAAAGGATTCTTGGCATTTTTATTTTTTAGCAAATTTACTTCAAAATATTATTCAATAGTTTACTTCAATCAAAAAATCAATTTGAACTTTATAAAAAATCCGCCTTGAAAAATTCAAGACGGACTTTATCCAAATATTCAAACCTAAAAAATAACTCAATTTATCTTCCGAACAGTCGGCCGAAAAAACCTCTATGTTCTTCTTCTCCTGCATCCTCTTCTTCTGTGTAAGTAGCAAACTTAGATTGTGATTTTTCGTGTTCTAAAATCAGCTCTTTAATATATTCAACATACGTTCTCTTTCTCTCTTCTAAGAATCCAATTAAGTACTTTTCGCTAAATTCAACTCCGCTTGCTGCTTCAATCTGCAATAATTTCTTGTACAAAGGCTCAATGTGCATCGCAATTACTTCTTGCGGAACAGCTTGTCTTCTTCCGAAATAATTTACAATAACGTCGTTTTCGTCACGGGCGATTTCAAAATCTGTAATTACCCAATAGTATCTTCCAGACTTTGCAAGATTTTTTACAATAGCGTGAAAGTTTTTCCCGTTTTTAAGATTCTCCCAAAGCACTTTAAAAATTACTTTTGGCATATCTGGGTGACGTATAATATTATGGGGCTGCCCCATTAACTCATAATCTTCGTAACCACAAACATCTACAAACACTTCGTTGGCATATTCTATAATACCGTAAGCATTAGTTTTACTCATAATAACCTGAGTTTTATCCCAGCTTACTTCTTTGTCTATAATTACTCTGTTTTGAAGGTGATTTTCTTGATTCATATTTTACTGCTTATATGATTTATTTATGGAATGGAATGTTGATCAACACTGCGAAATTAAACCGAAGAAAAAACACAAAGCCTGACTTTTGTCATATTTTGACATAAAAAAAACTTTTAGTGGTCGTTTTCTAAATCGCTATTTAAAGCATTTGAATTGTTTTACAAATAAGAAACAAAAAGTTAAATCTGTAACATTTTCAATCCGTTTTGCTTTTCCGCATTTCTACAAATACGTTATCTTTGCCAAAAAATTAAACGTATGAATTCTTTACAGACTATAATTGAACAAGCTTGGGAAAACAGAGCTTTATTGCAAGAAACTACAACTACTGACGCCATTAGAGAAGTTATCGAATTGGTAGACGCAGGAAAACTGCGTACTGCTGAACCAGTTGGAGACAAATGGCAGGTAAACGAATGGGTTAAGAAAGCGGTTGTAATGTATTTCCCAATTCAAAAAATGGAAACATGGGAATCTGGTATTTTTGAATACCACGATAAAATGTTGCTAAAAAGAAATTATGCTGAAAAAGGAATCCGTGTGGTGCCAAATGCTGTTGCTCGTTACGGTGCTTATATTTCTAGCGGTGTAATCTTAATGCCAAGTTATGTAAATATTGGTGCTTATGTTGACGAAGGAACAATGGTTGACACTTGGGCAACTGTAGGAAGCTGTGCTCAAATTGGTAAAAACGTACACTTAAGCGGTGGTGTTGGTATTGGTGGTGTTCTTGAGCCATTGCAAGCTGCACCAGTTATTATCGAAGATGGTGCTTTTATCGGTTCTCGTTGTATTGTTGTTGAAGGTGTTCACGTTGGAAAAGAAGCAGTTCTTGGAGCTAACGTATGTTTGACAGCTTCTACAAAAATTATTGATGTTACAGGCGATGAGCCAGTTGAAATGAAAGGTTATGTACCTGCTCGTTCTGTTGTTATTCCAGGAAGTTACACTAAAAAATTCGCAGCTGGAGAATACCAAGTTCCTTGCGCTTTAATCATTGGAACTCGTAAACCATCTACAGATTTAAAAACTTCTTTAAACAATGCGCTTCGTGAATACGATGTTGCAGTATAGATTTTAAAAAGATCCAAAATTAAAAATCCAAATTCCAATTGATTATTTATATTGGAATTTGGATTTTTTTTGCTTCAATTTGTAGTCCTATTTTAGCATAACATTATTTTTCATGAAGATACTTGTAATCCAGCAAAAAATGATTGGAGACGTTTTAGTCAGCAGCATTATTTGCAACAACCTTAGAACCGAATATCCAGATGCGCAAATTGACTATATGGTTTACGCTTCGACAACTCCAGTTTTAGAAGGAAATTCAAGTATTGACAATATCATTTTGTTTGAAGAAAAACACCGAAAAAGCAAAAAAGAGCTTTTAAAATTGGGATTAAAGATCCGAAACGAAAAATACGATTTATTAATTGACGCTTATTCAAAATTAGAAAGCTGGATAATCGTTTTGCTAAGCTGTGCTAAAAGAAAAATTTCGTACCAAAAACCTGGAAGAACTTTTTTATATACAGACAATGTTCCTTTTGAACCCTTTCCTAAAACTAATTTAGGTTTGGCAATAGAAAGAAGGCTTTCTTTGTTGGGACCTCTTAATCTAAAGACAGAAATTAATCCTATTCCGAAATTATTTGTCTCTGAAAAAGAAAATCTAGACGCAATTGCTCTTTTTGAAAAACATAAGGTTCAAAAAGACAGAAAAACAATTATGATTAGTCTTTTAGGAAGCGAAAAACTTAAAACTTATCCTTTGGAGTTTATGGCTAAAGTAGTGGATTATATTGCCGACAATGCTGATGTAAATATTCTTTTTAATTATTTTCCAAAACAATCAGAAGAAGCCAAAACCGTTTTTAACGCTTGTAAATCTTCTACGCAAAGCAAAATTTATTTTGATTTATTAGGAGGTGATTTAAGATCGTTTATAAGCCTAGTAAATCAATGCGATGCTATTATTGGAAATGATGGCGGCGCCATAAATATGGCAAAAGCATTAGACAAACCTTCTTTTATTATATTTTCGCCTTGGATTGAAAAGAAAATCTGGGCAACTTTTGAAGATGGAATTCATCATCTTTCTGTCCATTTAAAAGATTATCGACCTGCGCTATTTGAAAATAAAACAGAAAAAATGCTTAAAAAAGAAGCTTTACCTCTATATGAAAAGTTTTTACCTGAATTTTTCGAAGATAAGATTAAATTATTTTTAGAACAGAACGGCTTTAATTAACCAACATGATTCTTTCAGAAAAGCAGTATCTGACGGCACTAATTATTACGCATAATGAAGAACAAAACATTGGCTCTGTTTTGGAAAACATTTCATTTGCTGATGAAATTATTGTTGTAGATTCCTTTAGTTCTGATAAGACTTTTGAAATTGCTTCTTCTTTCAAAAATGTAAAAGCTGTTCAGCATGCTTTTCAAAATTTTGCTACTCAACGAAATTTTGCCCTAAGTCTGGCTTCAAATCCTTGGATTCTTTTTATAGATGCCGATGAAAGACTAACTGCTGATTTAAAAAAAGAAATAAAACTTGCCATTAATCAAAAGAATAACATTGCTGCTTATTTTATGAATCGAACTTTTATGTTTAAAAACAAGAGATTGCGATTCAGCGGTTGGCAAACTGATAAAATTATTCGTCTATTTAAAAAAGAAAATGCTTTTTATAATGAAACGAAAATCGTTCATGAAAAACTGATTATAAATGGCGAAGCAGGAAAATTAAAAAACAAATTAATTCATTTCTCCTACTCTACTTTTGAAGATTACAAGCAAAAAATGATACTGTATGGGAAACTAAAAGCTCAAGAAGAGTTGGGTAAAAATACCAACCCAAACTTTTTCCATTTTTATATTCGTCCTGCTTATCAATTTTTACATCAATATATTATCCGTTTAGGTTTTCTTGACGGAAAATATGGATTAATCATCTGTTATTTAAACGCTTTAAGTGTTAGCGTCCGTTTTCAAGAACTAAAAAAAATAAGAGCTTAAGATTGAGATTTCCAGAATTTAAGCTTCTTTTTCAATCTTTTCTTTTTGGCAAAACTTTCTTGAAAATCCTCTGTAGCTTTCCACATTTTCTCAAAAATTTCAGCTTCGCTTTTTTCTTTATAGAATTTAGCATATTCATTGCTCATTACAGCAACCATTTCTTTTTTAGGAGTTAATCGGCTGAAATTATTCATTCTCTGCTCAAAACTCATCTGATCATGAAAGTTCATTCTATTTAAATCAACCAAAAAGAACGCATATTTATTTTCTTCTACTTTCTTTATCAAAGTATTTCCTGGAGAATGATCTAAAAACTCTACTCCTTTTTGATGAAGATCAAAACAAAATTTAGAAAACTGTCTCAAGATTTGATCGTGATCTGGATAATCGGGAATTTCGACAAGTTCTCTATATGTAAGTTCTGTTACTAAATGTTCACTTACATAATAACTGTCTTTTAAACCAAGAAAATTAAAGTTTTCAAGAAAAGCTATCGGTTCTGGAGTTCCAATTCCTTTTTCTAACAAAATAGTTGCATAATCAAAAGAGCGTCTGGCTTTTGATTTTCTAAAATATTTATAGGCAATTTTGTTTACAATATTAGGAATCTTAAAAGACTTTATATTAATTGTCTTTCCTTCAAGCTCAAACAATTTTATCTTATTTCTATCGCCATTTCCAAAAAGAATTCCATTATAATTAAAACCTTTAATACTGTCGAGTATAGCGTCTGTATTATTCTTGAAAATTGGATTTACTTTAAAATTCATCAGTATATTTTTATTAACTACAAAAATACATATACAATCTAACACTTCAAATTAATATTGTATTTTCGTAAAAAAAATAAAGGATGCCGCAAGAAAAGACTGTTTTTTTAGAGACTCACAATATAAATAATAGAGCTACTGGTTTAGGAACTTTCAATTACGAGTTAATCAAAGGATTATCTGAGTTAGAATTTGAAAACTTAAAACTAACATTAAACGCTACAGATACAAAACTTCTTGAAAGTGAATTTGGAAACAAATTCAATTACAACAAATACAGTAATTTATCAAGAATGAAATTCTTTAGAATTCGTAAAAAATACGACTTATGGCATTCTGTAAATCAAAATATAAAAGTTGAACCTTATACAAAAACCAAATATTTACTAACAATTCACGATGTAAATTTTGCTGAGGAAATATCTTCTGATCTTAATCATAAACGAAACAAGCTTTTTTTAGAAAAATTAAACAAAGCAACTGCTGTTACCTATATATCTGAGTTTGCAAAAAAACAAACGCATCAATATTTTAATGTTCCGAACATTCCTGAATATGTAATCCATAACGGAAATCCAATTACTGAATTTCTAGATACATCTTCATACGCGGCAAACGTTCATACAGACAAGCCTTTCTTTTATACAATTGGTGATTTTATCGAAAGAAAAAACTTTGAATCTATTATTAACATGATGAAATTAATAAAAGATTACAATTTGATTATTTCGGGCAATAACGATAAAAAATATGGCGAAAAAATAAAACAGCTAATAAGCGACAACGGCCTAACCAATCAAGTATTTCTAACTGGAAAAGTATCTGATGAAGGCAAACAGTTTTTCATGAAAAACTGTACCGCTTTTCTGTTTCCTTCAATTAGAGAAGGATTCGGTTTGCCGCCTATTGAAGCAATGAGTTTTGGAAAACCAACATTTTTGTCTGACAAAACTTCGTTACCTGAAATTGGAGGAAGTGCGGCAAAATACTGGTCAAATTTTGATCCTGAATATATGAAAACAGTATTATTTGATGGACTAAATAGCTTTGAAAATAATAAAACTGAAAATGAATTGCTTTTTAAACAAAGAGCAGCAAGTTTTAATTGGAAAACAGCTGCAGCAGAGTACTTAAAACTCTATAATGAGATTTTAAAGTAAATTTACAAAAAGCAAATCACCAACTTTTCAACCCAAATCACACACTAGAAATAAATAATGAACATCACCCTAATAAGCCTAGACAATTTAAGCATGAACGAATGCATTTCGTTGGCACTAGAAAAACAAGGACATAACGTACGTCACATTAATTTTAGAGACTTTAAGTACAAATATCCTTCTGTATTTCACAGGGTTTATAATTTCATTCTTAAAGCATTTTTTAAAAAGAATCTAAAAACGCTACATCACGGAAAAGAGATTCTAAAAGAATTAGAGAAAAACGATCAGATTCAAGATGTTATTCTAACTATAAAAGGTGATTTTATCGATCCAGACAGCATTTTACAATTTAAAAAGTTTACTAAAAAATCAATCGGTTTCTTTAATGACAATATTTACCGTTGTCCGAAAATCAAACGAGTTATACCAAGTTTTGATGAGACTTTTTCGTTTGAAAAAGAAGATTGTGCAAACTTTAATATGAATTTTGCCCCTAACTGGATTTATACAAAAGAGGCGGATTCTAATAAAGAAATTACCGCAGAATATGGCGTTTTTAATATTTGCACCATAGACAAAAGGCTTTCGACTTTAATTCGAATAGCTAACGAATTAAAATTTAAAGACATAAACTTCAAGTTTATAGTTTACGATAAAAAAAACAAGCCCAAAATAGGAAGCGACGGCATTAGTTATATTGACAAACATGTACCTCTGACTGAAGTTAATAAATATGCAGATCGTTCAAAAGTATTACTAGATATTCATAGAGATGGCCAGATTGGCTTAACTTTTAGAATACTTGAAAGTTTAGGTTTAGAAAAAAAGATTATCACAACAAACTACGATATTAAAAACTACGATTTTTACAATCCAAATAATATTCTAATAATCGACGGAAATAATCCTGTGATTCCTGCTTCTTTTTTCGAAAATGAATATGAGAAAATTCCAGAATCAATTTATAAAAAATATACAGTAGACGGTTGGATTGAAAATGTAATTTTCAAAAATCTGAACCTTTAAAAATCTACTTTTTTCACACTAAACAACAAAGACAGGAATCCCTGTCTTTGTTTGTTTCTAGAGTTTATTAGTATCTTTGCAAAAATTAAAGTTTTTTTTCAATGGAAAATATCAATCAGGAAATCATCAACGCATACGAAGTAATTAAAAATGGAGGTATAATTTTATACCCGACAGATACGGTTTGGGGAATTGGCTGTGATGCCACCAATGCCGAAGCTGTTGCTAAAATCTACAAATTGAAACAGCGCGCCGAAACACAAAGCATGATTGTTTTGATGAATGGCGAAAAGATGATGTACAACGTATTTAAAAACATTCCTGAAGTGGCTTGGCAAATCTGGGAGCTATCTGATAAACCTACTACTTTAATTCTGGATGATGCTAGAAATGTTGCTCCAAATATTATTGCAGCAGATAAATCTCTGGGAGTTCGTCTAGTAAAAGAACCTTTCTGCTACAAATTGATGGAAAGAATGAAAAAGCCTTTGGTTTCGACTTCAGCCAATATTTCAGGACAGCCTACACCCATTGCTTTCAAAGATATTAGTCCAGAAATCATCAATGGAGTTGATTATGTGGTAAAACTAAACCAAGATAAAATAAACGGAAAATCTTCTACGATAATTAAATTAACCAACGACTCGCAGGTAAAAGTCATTAGAAAATAATGACTTCGACTCCGCTCAGTCTGACACAAACGTAGCTGATATTTAATAAGATCTTAGAAACTTAGCAACTTAGAACCTTAGTAGCTTAGTATCTTAAACAGAACTCAAACTCTCAATCAGCCAATCGATATCTTCTTTGGTGTTGTAATGACTAAATGAAATTCGGAGATTTGGTAATTTTAAATCCGTCTCCGAAAGCATTTCGTTTAAAACATGAGAAGGTTTTATACTTCCAGACTGACACGCGCTTCCTCTAGAAACCGCAATTCCTTTCATATCCAAACTAAAAAGCAACATCGATGTTTTGTCTGATGAAAAAGGCAATATGATATTGATGATATTATAGAAATCTTCTTTTTTTCCGTTAATTCTAAAATCTGGAAAATGAATTTCTAATTGTTCAATCAAATAGTTTTTTAATTCTGAAATATACGCTCTTTCTTCCTCTAGTTTTTCATACGAAATAGACAAAGCCTTTGCCATTCCGGCAATCTGATGCACGGCTTCGGTTCCAGCACGAAGACCTTTTTCTTGTTCGCCTCCAAAAAGTAATGGCTGCAAACCAGAATTTTTTCGAATAAAAGCAAATCCGATGCCTTTTGGTCCATGAAATTTATGAGCGCTCGCTAAAATAAAATCAACAGGAGTTTTTTGCAGGTCAATTTCCGTTTTTCCGATAGACTGAACGGTGTCTGAATGAAATAAAGCGTTGTATTGCTTGCAAATCATTCCCACACGATCTAAATCTAAAATAGCTCCTGTTTCGTTATTTACATGCATTAAGCTTACCAAAGTCTTTTTTTCGTCAACCAATAAATTAGACAAATGTGTTAAATCTAGACTTCCGTCTGCATTTACCTTAACATAATCAACTTGAATATTATATTCTTCCTGAAGCGCCCAAACGGTATGCAAAACAGCATGATGTTCAATTTTGGAAGTAATAATTCTTTCTACTTTTAAATCTTCAACAGCAGAGCGCAGAATCCAGTTATCGGCTTCTGTTCCGCCAGAAGTGAAAATAATTTCTTGAGCCGTGCAATTTAAGTGCTTTGCAATACTCTTTCTTGAAAGTTCTAATATTGTCTTACCATTTCGTCCAAAACTATGCGTAGACGATGGATTTCCGTAATCCTCAAGCATTATTTTTGTCATTTCCTGAATTACTTCGGAACGCATGGCAGTCGTTGAGGCATTATCTAGATATACTTTTTTCATTGCTGCAAAGTTAAGAAATATCAATTGTCAAATCTTAAATATCATTTGGCAATTTTTTCACTATTTTTGACCCAAATAATTTTTACGATGAAAAAATATGCTGCCCTCCTATTGTTTGCTCTTTTCTTGAATGGATGCGATGATGGAGATTTAACTGTAGACCAAATAGATTTTGCAGATGTTGAAAATTCTCAAGCCTGCGATCCTACAACAAATACTTTGATTTATAAATTAAAATCTCAAGAAGCATTATTGCTTCAAATGCCAGAAGGAGCAATTAAAAATGAGCCTGGAACAAACATTTATACAATTGACTCAAAAGGGAGTGGCTCCTATCGTGTAGTTTATAGAGCCTATGACGGAACCGTTGCAACAACTAATATTTGCGGTGCAATTCCGCCAACTACTCCAAGAGTAACAGAAGAATGGAATGGAATCGATGGTTTAATTGAAATTGTAACGAGTCAACTTCCAGTGCCTGGCCCAATAGAAGGAAGCACGAGAATAGATGGTTATGAGCACAGTATTATTTTTAAAAATATAACATTTGCAAAACCATCGGGAAACCAAACAGAGGCAAAGTTTGAATTTGGAAAATACACTGTTAAGATTGATCAAGCCAATTTAAATTTCTTAACGGATCCGAACAACGCTGCTCATGAGTGTACCGATATAAAAAGGGTTTACAATTATAATGTTGATTTCTATTTATCTATTGATGATATTGACCCAGCATTACTTGTCAATGAAGTTACCCCTAGTAACCAACCACGTACAAGTTTAATAACCGCTACACAAAACAAAGTTTTTTATAAAGTTGCCAAAGATGAAACAGGCACTATTACTCCAGCCTTTATTTGTGCTACACCACAGCCAAGTGCTCCTGCAATTGAAGAGACTTGGACAGGTCAGCTTGGCAAACCAAATGAAAGCGGAATTATTGAAGTGACAACGACTCTTACCGCACAAACATACACGCACACAATCGTACTTAGAAATGTAATTTTAGAAAAAGGAAAGAGCAATTTTCAACTTGGAACTAGTTTCCTTCTTGGAAAAATTACTCGAACTGTAACCAACTAAAAGCATCTTTTCCATAAGAAATCGGCAGAAATAATTCTTACAAAAAAAACGTCTGTTTTTTGAAATGATTTTACAACGAAATCAAGACAAAAAACAGACGTTTTTTTATGCTCTAAAATGAAGCTTGTGCAGTTAAGAAATACCTCTTTATTTATTGTTTTGCCTTATATAAACTTCGGTCGCTCCAAGACCATATTTTTGATAATTGGCATCTTGAAAATCAATTCCGTCATAACGGCCCAATAAAAAGTCAAGTTCCGCTTTTAAAATTCCTTCACCAACACCATGAATAAAAACGATTTTCGGAATGCGGTTTCTTATCGCAAATTCGATATGTCTTTTTGCTGTTTCGGTCTGCAGTGTCAAAATATCGTAGTTGGACATTCCGCGTTTATTAGGAACCAATTTTTCGATATGCAAATCAAATTCTGGAACACCAACATCGCGTTTTTCTTTCTTTTCTTTTACAAAACTTCTCGGTTTTGGCTCGATTTTATCTTTTGAAGCTTCATCTAAATCAATTCTTTTAATAGAATTCATTAAATCATTGGTTTCTTGCAATTTAATCAACTCATTGACTAAAAATGTCATCATGAATCCATCCTCTGTTTCAATTAAAACTTCATTATTTTTAACTGAAACAACGGTTCCGTTTATGGCTTCGTCGAGTACCGAAACCTTATCTCCTTTTGTCAGCATCCTACTCTTCTTTATCGTTATGTTTACTTGGTGTTTTTGCACTCAGCTGCATCATTCCAAACATAAAAACCACAATTGCACCAATCATGATATAGATGTTTTTTTCTTCCGAAACCTGTTCGTATAACGCAACCGAAATCGCAAGAATCATTATTATAATTTTAAAAGTCTTCATCTCTTCCCTATTTTAAGATTTCAAAAATATAAAACTTTAAACTACTACTTCTATAGTGCCTCAAAGCTTTGTCATATTTTTTTAGTAAAATTGCAAAAAGATCTGCCATGAGTTTAGAGAAATATATGATTCCCTGCCTGTTCAAAACCATCTTCGGTTTTGACTGTTTAGGATGCGGATTCCAGCGGTCTTTATTCTTACTTTTTCAAGGCGAATTTTCAGCCGCTTTTAAAATGTATCCTGCAATTTTTACTTGTCTTTTACTCTTCGTTTTTATAGCATTTCATTTCTTAGATAAATCCAGAAATTACAAAAAACTAATTTGGAGAATAGCAGTCGTAAATTTCATTTTCATGATTGGCGGTTATTATTTCAAACACTTTTATTTTTGATTAAGAAAAACAAATTCCAATTTTTTAAATTCCAAATTCCAATCTTTCATATTCATTTTTTGTCAAAATGACCAAACTAAGAAGCTTCACTTCGTGTCTTTACCTTATGTAAATACTTTGCGGGCTTCGACTTCGCTCAGCCTGACAAACAGAAAATTTTGGAATGGCTTCGGGATTGGAATTTGGAATTTCAAAAATTGGAATTTCAAAACCTTTTATTTCTTAATCTGATCCAGAATATCATTCATCATCTCGATTTGAACTTTCTGGATTTCGATCAATTCCTGTTGCTGATGCATAATTAAATGATCGATTTTATCATGAATTAATCTAATCTCCAATTCCGATTTTAGATTGATCATATAATCTTTTTTAGCTCGATTGCGGTCTTTTTCTTCCTGACGGTTTTGGCTCATCATAATAACGGGCGCCTGCAACGCGGCAACGCAAGACAGAATCAAGTTTAAGAGAATAAACGGATACGGGTCAAAACCTTTGTTTAGAAAAATATAAACATTCGAGACAATCCAAATCGAAATAAAAATGACAAAAGAAATAATAAAAGTCCAGCTTCCTCCAAAATCGGCCACTTTATCAGCTACTTTTTGACCTAAGCTTCGAGTTTCTTCCTCATCCTCAACAATACTTACTATCGATTTATCTTCTTTTAATGAAGAAATAACGTTTTTCTCCATGGCAGAAAGCGCTCCTATTTCAGTAGAAAGATAATTGGAAATGTATTTTTGGCGATACACATTCAGCTCGTTTATAGAAATGCAATCTTCTGGGCTAAAATCAGGGTATTCTTTTTTTATTAATCCCAAAATAGGATCATGTATTGCTCGTCCGTAAATTTTCTCATTTTCGCTTAAAGAAAGCCCAGAAATAGCACTTTTGGATGTTTCGTTTTTTTCCATTTTAAAATGTTTTGAAAGCTAATTTACGCAATTAACTTCTTAAGAATTACATAAAAAAGAATGGTTTGAAATTCATTTTTTATCACAAATCTAACTTTGCAAAGAAAATTTCTTTAGTTAAATCGTGATTTTATTTCCAAAAAACGCCTTACTTTTAACGTTCCAAAATTATTCATTCATTTTTACCATTGTGACAAAAGACACTATCATACAAAATATAAGAGCTTTAAAGAGCCATTCACACATAAATTACGGCATTAAAACCAAAACAGAAGACTTTACAGAAAAGCTTTTTTACACGCTGTTTGACTCGAATGCGGCGCTAGACGAAAGTATCGATGAACTAGAGTTTCGTTTTAAAGAAATCGCTGTTTTGGCCTGCAAAAAGCCTCAAAATTTATGCGAATCTATTTGGGACCGCTTTTTAGAAAAATTGCCTGGAGTTTTAGAAAAATTAAATCAGGATGCCGAATATATTCTTGAAAATGACCCCGCTTCAAACAGTATCGATGAAGTATATCTGGGTTATCCTGGATTTTATGCCATTGCAATTTACAGATTGAGCCACGAATTATATCATCTCGATTTATTGCTTTTTTCCCGATTAATGAGCGAATATGCGCATAGAATTACGGGTACCGATATTCATGCAGGTGCTGATATTGCATCGCCATTTTTTATCGATCACGCAACGGGAATTGTAATTGGTGAAACTACGGTTATAAAAAAACACGTAAAAATTTATCAGGGCGTTACGCTCGGAGCTTTAAGTGTAAGCAAAGAGATGAAAAATGCAAAAAGACACCCAACTGTTGAAGCCAATGTCTGCATTTATGCCAATGCTACAATTCTAGGCGGCGAAACTGTAATTGGCAAGAACAGTATTGTTGGAGGAAATGCTTGGATTACAAAATCGATTCCTGAAAATTCTATCGTGATGAACACCACTACCACTGAAGTTAAAATAAAAGAAAAAAAATAACATGAATTCACATAAATTATTAAACCTAATTGGCAATACTCCGCTTATGGAAACCGTCAATCTAGTTAAAAATAAAAATGTAAAACTTTTACTGAAACTGGAAGGAAATAATCCTGGAGGAAGTGTAAAAGATAGAGCCGCATACAATATGATTGCCGCAGCATTGGAAAGAGGCGATATCAAAAAAGGAGACAAATTAATTGAAGCAACCAGCGGAAACACAGGAATTGCTCTTGCTATGATTGCCCAATTATTTGGTATCGAAATCGAATTGGTTTTACCTGAAGACTCTACAAAAGAGCGTACTCAGACTATGCGTGCTTATGGCGCTACCGTTATTCTTACGCCTGCAAGCGAAGGAATTATTGGGTCTAGAGATTATGCAGATAAAAAAGTAGCACAAGGCGGTTATTTGATGTTGAACCAGTTTGCTAATGATGACAACTGGAAAGCACACTACAAAACAACTGGCCCTGAAATATGGAACGACACTGACGGAACGGTAACTCATTTTGTTTCGGCTATGGGAACAACAGGAACCATTATCGGAACTTCTACTTATTTAAAAGAAAAGAATCCAAATGTACAGATTGTTGGCGCACAGCCAAGCGATGGTTCTCAGATTCCTGGAATTCGCAAATGGCCACAAGAATATCTTCCTAAAATATTTGATGCTTCTAAAGTGGATACCGTTGTGGATGTGAGCGAAGAAGAAGCGCGTGCCATGACCAAAAGATTAGCCCTTGAAGAAGGCGTTTTTGCAGGAATGAGCAGCGGAGGCTCTGTTGCCGTTGCCCTAAAAATTGCCGAACAATTAGAATCTGGAGTTGTAGTTGCCGTTATCTGCGATAGAGGCGACAGATATTTGTCTTCGGATTTATTTGACTGAGAAAGAGACAAAGGTGCAAAGTGACAAAGATCCAAAGTTGCTAATCTTTGTCACTTTGCCTCTTTGTCACTTTGAACCTTAAAAGAAAAAAAATGCACTACAGAAAACTAGGAAAAACAAACTTTAATATATCTGAAATTTCTCTTGGGACTTGGCAGGTTGGCGGGAAATGGGGATCGGGTTTTGATGATAAAACTGCCGACGAACTTTTGAATACCGCTATAGATAATGGCGTAAATTTTATTGATACTGCCGATGTTTATGAAAACGGGTTAAGCGAAACAGCCGTTGGAAGAGTCGTTCGCTCTCGTTCTGAACGAATTTTTGTAGCTACAAAATGCGGGCGCCAGATCAATCCGCATGTTAATGAAGGCTATACGCCAAAAGTGCTTCAAAAATTTGTTGAAGACAGTTTAAAAAGAACTGGATTAGAAACGCTTGATTTAATTCAATTGCATTGTCCTCCGACAGAAGTTTACTATCGTCCGGAAATATTTGAACTTTTTGACCGATTAAAAGATCAGGGAAAAATCCTTAATCTTGGCGTAAGTGTGGAAAAAGTCGAAGAAGCTTTAAAAGCGATTGAGTATTCAAATGTAACAACGGTTCAGATTATTTTCAATTTGTTCCGTCAGCGTCCTTCTGAATTATTTTTCGCAGAAGCGAAGAAAAAAGATATTGGTATTATCGCCAGAGTTCCTTTAGCAAGCGGACTTTTAACTGGTAAATTTGATTCGAAAACCACTTTTGACTCTCAGGATCACCGTAATTTTAATCGCAACGGAGAAGCTTTTGATAAAGGCGAAACATTCTCTGGAATTGATTACGAATTAGGTTTAAAAGCTGTTGAAGAATTAAAAGCTTTATTTCCAGAATCAAAAAACCTGGCAGCAATTGCACTTCAGTGGATTTTAAGTTTTGATGAAGTAAGCTGTATTATTCCAGGCGCTTCAAAAGTTGAGCATGTTCTGTCTAATTTATCGGTTTATGATACTCCAAAATTAACTTCGGAGCAGATTAGTGCAATGAACAAAATTTATACTGATCTCATCAAACCTTCTGTTCATCAGCTTTGGTAGTTTTTTTTAAAAGATTCAAAGCTACTAAGATGCTGAGCTTCTAAGCTCTTTAGTTTCTTCTTAGTAGCTTAGAAGCTCAGAACCTTATCATCTCTTAGGCGTTTTTTTCTTACAACTTCTACGCAACCTTTTCTTTATCAGCATATCTAATAATAAAACTAATCATAAATCATTAACCATGAAAAAACTAAGTTTTATTTTATTAGCTGCTGCGCTCGCCTGCTTTTCCTGTAGCAACGATGACGGTACAACACAAGAAGAAGACAACGCAAAACTTGAAAGTTTGTACAACGACATTATTACCTATTCAAAAGTTGACACCGAACCCTGCTCCAATCCTGAAGAATGGGGTTTTGTAAAAATGTATGACACCCCTTGTTCGCCAACTGGAGGATTTATTTTATATTCCAAAAAAGTAGATTTGGCTGTTTTGGAGAAAAAAATTAAAGAGTATAATGCATATAAAGCATACATTAATAAGAAATGGGGCTTTTATGCAGACGTAATGCCTCCTTGCACAGACCCAAAGGTTCCGACAGGTGTAAAATGCATTGATAATAAACCGCAATTATATTTCGGTTTTGTTTTATATTAAAATGAAAAAGCTGCTAAGAAAATATCTTAGCAGCTTTTTTATAAGAATTAGACATCAAATTCAATTCTAAATTCAGCGCCCTTATTTTTTCCTTCACTCGATGCAGTCAATCGTCCATTATTTCTTTCAATAATCTTCTTGCACAAATAAAGTCCGATTCCGGTAGAACCTTCACTTGCGGTTCCGAGTCGGCTCATGTTTGTGAATTTTTTAAACAGTTCTTCAATCTGGTTTTTATCAAATCCAATTCCGCTGTCCTTAACTGTAAAAATCAATTTTGAATTTTGAGAAAAGATTCTGACTTTGATTTCACTATCAAAATAAGAAAACTTAACGGCATTGCTTATTAGATTTACCAATACCTGAACCAAAAGTCCCTCGTCTATTTTCAGCTTTGCTTCGGCACATTCTACAGCCAAATCAAGTTTTATATTTTTATCAAATAAACGCTGTTCTACTTGTTCATTTATAAAAGGAATAATAGTAGAAAATGAGATTTTTTTAACCTCATGATTTACTTTTGCAATTTCGTCTTGTTCCTTTAGCAATTTAATAAAATTTTCGATGTATCTAAATTGAAGATCTGTCGATTCACAAATTAATTCGGCTAGATTTTTAACCGATTCAGACGGATTTTCACTTATAATCAGCTTGGCCAAACCTTGCGGATTTCCTGCAAAATTCTTCAAATCATGCGAAAGCATATAGATAAGATCCTGTTTTTCGTTAATAAAATTCTCGGCTTCATTAATAGATTCCTGTATGTTGCACAAAAGCAATCCAGCTTCGTCTGTGTATCCCGTAGGCAATGCAGAAAGTTTTCTTGAACTTCTGTAGTCATCTAAAGCTTTTGAGGCTGTTGCAATTGGTTTTATAAGCCTGTTTAAAACCAAAAGCGTTATTGCCGTTGCCAGCAATGTCATAATTAAAGAAAAAACAAGAATAGATGCCGATGATATCTTATGTTCGAAAAATAAAACAAAAAACAAGATTCCGATTAAAGGAATATGGATACCGATAAAAGCAACAAATAAAAATTTAAAAGCATAACTTTTTTTAAGAAAGCTGATTTGTGAGAGTTTATGATACAACTTCATAAAAAGAAATGGATGTGTAGGTTAATATGCAATTTTATTGGGGTTATTACGAAAACAAAATTAAGTTTTATACCCAATTAAACTAATATTTTGAAGAATTTCTAAATTTTTTCTAAAATTAAATTTGTAAAAGTTTTCAAAGGCTTATTTTTGCGCTATGGGAAGAAAAAATACAGACAAAATTGTCTTTCATCAAATTCAAGTTCTTGATGCTGGTGCTAAAGGAGTTTCAGTAGCCAAAGCACCTGACGGAAAAGTAATCTTTATTCCGAATGTGGTACCTGGAGATGTTGTAGACGTGCAGACATTAAAAAAAAGAAAGGCTTATTACGAAGGTAAAGCTGTAAAATTTCATGAATTATCTGAATATAGAGTAGATCCAATCTGCGAACATTTTGGAGTGTGTGGAGGATGCAAATGGCAAAATATGAAATACAGCCAGCAGCTTGCATTTAAACAAAATGAAGTTAAAAATCACTTACAAAGAATAGGAAAAATTGAACTTCCAGAATTTGAAGATATTTTAGGTTCTGAGAAACAGTTTTTCTATAGAAATAAAATGGAATTCTCTTTTTCTAACAGCCGTTGGCTTACTGAAAAAGAAATTGGAAGCACAGAAGATTTAGGCAATAGAAATGCTTTAGGTTTTCATATACCTAGAATGTGGGACAAAATTCTTGACATCAACAAATGTCATTTACAGGAAGATCCTTCAAATGCAATTCGTAACGAAATCAGAGCTTTTGCAAACGAACATAATTTAGCGTTTTTTAATCCGAGAGAACATTCTGGTTTATTAAGAACGGTAATGATTCGTACTGTTTCTACTGGAGAAATTATGGTTCTGATTCAGTTTTTTGAAGAAGATAAAGAAAACAGAGAATTAATTCTTGACCATTTATACGAGAAATTCCCTCAAATTACTTCATTACAATATGTTGTAAACGGAAAGCCAAATGATACGATTTACGATCAGGATGTTGTGCTTTATAAAGGAAGAAACTACATTTTGGAAGAAATGGAAGGTTTAAAATTTAGCATTAATGCAAAATCTTTCTACCAAACCAATTCTGACCAAGCTTATGAATTGTACAAAATAACTCGAGATTTTGCTGGTCTTACAGGAAATGAAGTCGTTTATGATTTATATACAGGAACTGGAACTATTGCTCAGTTCGTTTCTAAAAAAGCGAAAAAAGTAATTGGAGTAGAAAGTGTTCCTGAAGCAATTATTGATGCTAAAGCCAACGCAGAACGCAATAATATTACAAATTGTGAGTTTTTTGTTGGTGATATGAAAGTGGTCTTTAATGAAGCTTTTATTGCTCAGCACGGAAAACCAGACGTAATTATTACAGATCCGCCTCGTGACGGAATGCATAAAGATGTTGTGGAACAGATTTTAAAAATTGCTCCAGAAAAAGTCGTTTATGTAAGCTGTAATTCTGCAACTCAGGCGCGTGATTTGGCTTTAATGGACGAAAAATACAAAGTAACTCGTGTGAGACCTGTAGATATGTTTCCGCAGACACATCATGTTGAAAATGTTGTACTTTTAGAACTTCGATAAAAAATACATGAAAAAAATAATCGCTATTTTACTGCTCTTTACTTTTGGCTTATCCAGCTGTGAGAAAGATGATATCTGTGATGCTAACACACCAACTACACCAAGATTGGTGATTACGTTTTATGATAGTGCCAATCCGACAAAAACTAAAAATGTAACCAATCTACAAGTTATTGGCGAGGGAATGGAGCAGGGAATTGTTTTTAACGAAAACCTTGCTGTTGATGACACGTTAAGATATGTAACTAATGGGAGCCAAGTATTACTACCATTAAAAGTAAATGACAGCACTACAACTTTCAAGCTTACTTTTGATTCTTTAAACACAAATCCTGCTGCGGTTAATACTGATGTGCTTAAATTTAACTATAGTACACAAAATGTATATGTTTCAAGGGCTTGCGGCTTTAAAACTATTTTCCAGTTAAATAACACCGATCCTTTTATTCGTACTGATCCTGATGGAGATACTGTCTGGATGACTAGAATTGATTTAGAAAACCCTAACATTGAATCTGAAAATGAAACACACATTAAAGTTTATTTCTAGCATTTCATTATTGTTTTCAATGTTTTTAGGTTATGCTCAGGATGTGCCTGAGATTTCTAAAAATTTGGATTCAACAGTGACCCAAAAGCCAAAGACAGAAAAGGTAAAAACGGCTAAACCTGAAATTAAGGAAGCTCCAAAGGAAATTTTAAAAGACAGCGTTGTAAAAACAGATCGATACGGACTTCGTGTTGGCGTAGATTTGTACAAACTTACTCGCGGACTATATGACAAAGATTATAAAGGAATCGAGTTTGTTGGAGATTGGCGCTTAACAAAAAAGTATTATTTGGCAGCCGAATTGGGTTTTGAAGACAAAACTACTGAGGACGATCGTTTGACTTCTTCGGCTACTGGAACTTATGTAAAAGCAGGTTTTGACTATAATTTTTACCAAAACTGGCTAGACATGGAAAACCTGATCACGATAGGAATGCGTGGCGGATTCAGTACTTTTAGTCAAGAACTGATTAATTATAAAATTTACAATCCAAATCCGTATTGGGGAGAATTACCACCAATAAATGAAGGCCAAAAGTACAGCGGACTTACAGCTGCTTGGATTGAAGTTGCATTAGGATTAAAAGCGAAAGTTTTTAATAATGTATTTGTTGGCTTTGGTGTCCAACTTAAACTTTTGGCTATGAATAAAGAGCCCGGTAATTTTGAAAATCTATATATCCCAGGATTTAATAGAACGTACGACGGAAGTTTTGGTGTTGGATTCAACTACACGGTTTCTTACTTTATTCCGATTTACAAGAAAAAAACAATGGCATCTGAAAATGCTAAAATAGAAGAAGCTAAGAAGAAGAAAAAGTAGTTTTTTGTAGCTACTAAGATACTAAGGTGCTAAGGAACTAAGCAAAAAAGCCTCAAATTCAATTTCTTGAATTTGAGGCTTTTCTGTTTTACGACACTAAAAGAAAACTTAGAACCTTAGCATCTTAGGATCTTAGCACCTTTTTTCAAGCTAACTGAAAGTTAATCGCTGCTTTTGTATGAATTAAAGTAGTATCAAAAATAGGAACATTTAAGTCGCCTTCTTTTATTACCAGCGGAATTTCGGTGCATCCTAAAATAATTCCTTCTGCGCCATTTTTGATTAATTCGTTTGCAATTTCCAGATAACGTTTTTTCGTTTCTTCGGTTGCAATTCCTCTTCCTAATTCTTCAAAAATAGTATAGTGAATAAAATCCTTAACTTCTTCACTTTCTGGAATTATAGCTTCAATTCCTTTCTCAGCAAGTTTGTCTTTAAAGAAATCCAATTCCATTGTAAATTTCGTTCCCAGCAAACCCACTTTTTTGATTTCTTTTTTCTGGATTTCAATTGCTGTTTCTTCTGCAATATGAATAAGAGGAATTCCAATTGCTTGCTGTAGTTTATCAGCAATTAAATGCATGGTATTGGCACATAAAACAATAGCTTCTGCCCCGCCCGATTTTAAAACTTCTGCAGCTTTTAAAAGCATCGTAAAAGTCGAATCCCAGTCGTTGGCATCGTTATTCTTTTTAATATCGGCATAATTAAAAGAGTAAATTAGACACTCAGAGAAATTTAGTCCACCGAGTTTTTCATTGATTCCTTTATTAATTAAAGTATAATAATCTGATGTAGAAACCCAGCTGATTCCGCCAATAAGTCCAATTTTCCTCATATAAACATTTTTATATTATTGAATTTCTTTGATTCCTTTTATAAAAAGCCATTTCATAAAAAGCTTTTCACCGTCTTTAGTTCTCACTGCCTGAAATTTAGGCCCAACAATTGTTCCAATTACAAAAGCCGTCAGCGGAATCCAGATTCCCGTTAATCCCGTATAAGCTGCAATTAAAAATCGAAATGCAATAAACAAGATTGCAAAAGCTGCTAATTGATATAAAAAAGCTCGTAGTTGTAGTTTTGACATTTTTTTTATTTTAAGTTGCAAAGTTACAAAGGTTCAAAGAGGCAAAGTTTTTCTTTTGCTTCTTAAACTTTAAACATCTGAACTATTAGTTAATTATATTTTTAAAAATCAAATTTTCAAGACAAAGTTTTCACTTTGCCTCTTTGAACCTTTGTTTCTTTGTCACTATTCAGAAACTTGAAATTTCGTTCTCTTGCTTCCTTCGTACATTTCGTATTTTACCAAACGTGCTTCAAGACTTCCGTTGAAAAGTTTGATTTTTCTTGAAGGTTTTAATCCCACGAATTTTAAAGCTTCTAGATTGGCTGTAATAAACCAAGCGTTTGTTCCTGGATAGTTTTTCTTTAAAGTGTCTCCAATACTAGCGTAGAATCTTTCCATATGAATATCTAAACGCTCATCATAAGGCGGATTGAAAACAATATGCAGTTTACCTTCTGTTTCTTTTTCTGTATCGAAGAAATTTTCTTCGTGTATAGAAATATAATCCTCTAAATTGGCATTTCTAATATTGTCTTTGGCTTTACTGACAGCACTTGGCGCTTTGTCATAACCTTTAATCGTATAATGAAACTCTCTCGTTTTTTTCATTAAACTGTCAACAATAGTATCAAAAAGATCATTGTCCCAATCTTTCCATTTTTCAAAAGCAAATTCTTTTCTGTTGATGTTTGCCGGAATGTTGCAGGCAATCATTGCTGCTTCTGCCAAGAAAGTTCCAGAACCGCACATTGGGTCTAGAAAATGAGTTTGCCCGTCCCAGCCTGACAATAAAAGAATTCCAGCTGCCAAAACCTCATTAATAGGCGCAATATTGGTAGCCGTTCTATAACCACGCTGATGCAGTGAAGCTCCAGAAGTGTCTAAAGCCACAGAAACTTGATCTCTATCGATATGGATATTAATACGTAAATCTGGATGCTGTTTATCGATACTTGGTCTTTGCCCGGTTCTTTCTCTAAACTGATCTACAATCGCATCTTTACATTTCTGAGAAACAAATTCAGAATGATTGAAATAAGTAGAATGCACCGTTGCATCGATCACAAAAGTCTGATTGGCATTTAAATATTTCGACCAGTTCATGCCCGAAATCCCTTTGTACAAAGCCTGCTCATTATTGGCTCTAAAAGAATAAATTGGTTTTAAGACTTTAAGTGCAGTACGCAAAGATAAATTGGCTTTATACATAAAACCTTTATCTCCTTTAAAGCTCACCATTCTCACGCCTTTTTCAACATCCTGAGCCCCAAGTGCGCGCAATTCGTTTTCTAATATTTCTTCAAAGCCAAAAAAACATTTGGCAATCATTTTAAAATTTTCTTCCATTTCTTTTTTAATTAAAAAAAGCCAATCGCTATAACATTTTATTATACTGGTATAAATACGTATCGAAGCGACATAGTTATTTTTCGGCAAAAATACACTAAATTTGCCGGACTTTTGAATTAATTGAAATAGAATAAATGTCTGCAGAACATAACGCATCGATCCCGAATCAAGAAGACGACAATCAAAACTGGTATTCTTCATGGTTTGATACGCCATATTATCACATTCTTTATAAGGATCGAAATTATCGTGAAGCTCAAATTTTCATGGACAATTTAACGCATTATCTGAACTTGCCTGAGAAAGCAAAAGTTTTGGATTTAGCATGCGGAAAAGGCCGTCATTCTATTTATTTAAATCAATTGGGCTACGATGTTTTAGGAGCCGATTTGTCTGAGAATAGCATTGCCGAAGCCAGCAAAAACAGCAACGAAACACTTCATTTTAAAGTGCACGACATGCGCGAGCCTTTTGAAGAAAAATTTGATGCTATTTTCAATCTTTTTACCAGTTTTGGCTATTTCGAAAGCGACGATGACAACCTTACGACTTTAAAAGCAATTAAAGAAAGCTTGTCTGAATATGGGTTTGCCGTTATTGATTTTATGAACGTGGCAAACGTTATTGAAAATCTGGTTCCTGAAGAGGTAAAAACCGTTGATGATATCGATTTTCATATCAAAAGATATGTTGAAGACGGACATATTTTAAAAGAAATCGATTTTGAAGACCAAGGCCGAAAATATCATTTTACAGAAAAAGTAAAAGCACTAACTTTGAAAGACTTTCAAGATTTAATGGACGAAGCGGGAATTTTCCTTCTGGACATTTTTGGAGATTACAAACTCAAAAAATTCCATAAAACAGAAAGCGAAAGATTAATCATGATTTTTAAATAGAATTCATTTACACCAAAGAATATTTTAACACATAGAAACTATGCTTCTACGTGTTAAGAAAATCACTAGTATTTTTATATTTTTATAAAATAATTTCTGTTTTAAACAAAAAGAATGAATTATTTACTACCCTTATTTTCTGTACTTTTAGGATATAGCGTGGCTTTGTTTATAAAACCAAACAACAAAACCAATTTAAAATTACTGCTGGCGTTCAGCGGTTCTTTTTTATTGTCTCTAACCGTAATGCATCTTTTGCCAGAAGTTTACGAATCGCACAATCATAGTATCGGAATTTTTATTATGATCGGAATTTTATTCCAGATTATTCTCGAATTTTTCTCAAAAGGCGCTGAACACGGACACGTTCACGGGCATGCAAAAATGTCTCAGATTCCATGGCTTTTATTTATCAGTTTGTGTATTCATGCTTTTTTAGAAGGTTTTCCTGTAAGTCACCATCATGGTTTAGCAATCGGAATAGCTATTCACCACTTGCCTATTGCCGTTATCTTAACGACATTTTTCATTAATGCCGATTTAAACAAAAAAGCCATTTTTGCCTTCATGCTGACTTTTGCCATCATGACACCGCTAGGAACTGTGGCTTCTGAATATTTACCTTTTTTAAACAAATATTATACTGAAATAACAGCCATTGTAATTGGTATTTTATTCCATATTTCATCAACAATCATTTTTGAAAGCAGTGAAGGACATAAATTCAACATTGCTAAGGTCTCGATGATTGTTTTAGGTATTCTTCTAGCTTTCTTTTTATAATTAGATAATTTGCCAATTTGATAATTAGATAATTCTCATTGACTCATTATCTAATTGACTAATTTTCTCATTATTGATTTTTTCGTGTGAGGGATAGTAGCAATCCGCCGCAGCGGAGCGGATAGCCCGACCGCATTTACGAAAGGCGCACATAAGCGGCTTGTTAAATAGCGCCTTTTGTAAATGTGGTCACACCCAAAATATTCCCGTTTTTAATTATCATTTTCTAATTACCAAATTGACACATTATCTAATTAGAAACCCTCTTTCTTTCCTCCTGATTTCCAAAAGAGCGTTCTTTCACGTTTATCTTTTTATTTCCAAAATTGTAAATCACAGACAAACGCACAAAACGATTGCTTTCGTTATTGCTGTACACTTGCTTTACGCCATTGACAACCGAGGTGAAATCTTTTAAATAAGATGTATTAAAAATGTCATTGGCCAGAAATGCAATTTGAAGCGTTTTATTCAACAAATCCTGTTTGAATCCAATATCAAAACTTGAGGCATAACCTATTTCATACAAACCGCTTTTAAAAGGCGTACTGTAATTAAAATCAATTTGAAGCTTCGTGTTTTTTCCTAATACAAAAGTATTATTAGTCGTAAAATCAATTTGCAAACTGTTCGATGGCGTTGCATTGATGTCTTTAATAAAGTCTGTTTTTGCGCCTAAAAAATACAATGAATTTTCGCTCTGCCACCACTCTGCAAAACCTGCCGAATAGCTTTCGCCAACACCATAATTCAAGCTTTTAAAATAATTGTCACGCGTTATGATTTGCGTACTTGTTTCTGGGTTTGAAGTAAATAAAACGCCATAACCGTCCGTAATAAGGTTTACAAAAACACTTGTTCTTAAAATTTCTTTATACGAATGGGCAAACTCAAAATTATCACTAAAAGAAGGCTTCAAAAACGGATTTCCTTCCGCGTAGCTATTACTGCTAATATAAATTCGGAACGGATTCAGTAAGTCAAAACGAGGTCTGTTGATTCTTTTTCCATAATTCAAACTAAAACTGTTATTATCATTCTTTTTGTATGAAGCAAAAAAAGTTGGAAACAATTTCAAATAATTATTTACCGTTTCTTGATTCAATGTTTCAGAAAATCCAGTAGTTTCTGTGTTTTCAAGTCGCAATCCCAATTGAAGATTCCATTTTTCGTTTATTTTTTTATCACCATTAATATAAACTGCCTGATTATTTTCGGTGTATTTAAAACGGTTCGACTGATTGGGATCTAATACTGGAGTTCCAGTAATTGTATCATAAAAAAGCACATCGCTTATGCTATTGGTAAAACTCACTTTAGCTCCATACGATAAATTCATAGCCTGAAGCGGATGTTCCATATCTGCCTTAAAACTTAGATTATCAATATCCTGATTCGAAATGTTTCTTCCAGACTGATTCACATCGACAAAAGTTCCATCTGCTGAATAATTATTTGCGGTAAACTCACGATCAAATTTTGAGTTGTAGTTAAAATAATCCACATCAAATGATAATTTCCGATCTAACGTATCCAGTTTTGTAATCAAATGCCCATTATAAGTTTGATTACCCGATGCTCTGTCTGCAAAACTGTTGTTGACAATGTAATTTTGCAATTGATTTTGCGTATTGTACTTTTTAACCACAATATCTGACTGAAAATCAGGACTATTTCTATCATTTAAAATTTGAAAACCAACTGTAGTTTTTTCAGAAAAATCATAATCCAAAGCTAATTTTCCTGATAGATTTTCGTTTTTTGCTTTTGTTCTCGCATTCAAATTCGAAAGTCCATCCTCAAAATAAACGTCCGAGATTTCATCTACATTTTTATATCCCGTTTTTCCATTAAAGCTTGCCGACAAACGAAATTTGTTTTTGCTGTAAAAGAAATTATCTCTCAAAGTGAAAATTCCGTATTTATTCTGATCGTAAGAAACCGTTGTTGAATTCTTCCAAGAATCACGAACGCCTTTTTTCATTACAATATTAATTAGTCCGCCAAATCCATCAGCTTCATATTTTGCAGGCGGATTACTTATAACTTCAATATTCTTAATATCCGCCGCAGAAATTGATTTCAAAAAATTATTCAATTCTTCGCCTGTTAATTCAATAATCCTTCCGTCAATCATAACTCTTGAAGTTCCTTTTCCTAATATATTAATTGTATTATTTTGAACCACAACTCCAGGCGCGGTGTTTATAGCGCTTAAAGCATCTCCTCCAACATTGGCTACATTGTTTTCCAGATTATAGATCAAACGATCTGTTTTTTGTTCGATAGTTTTCTTTTTAGATTGTACCACAACTTCTACTAAATTTGTTGTGGTTTCTTTGAGAATTACAGTTCCTAAATCGGTGTCTTTTTCTACTGAAATCTCTTTTTCAAGATCCGTAAAACCCAAAAGACTGATTTCTATTTTATACAACCCTTTTTTAAGATCAATTTCAAAAGAGCCATCAGCTTTACTTGTTGTCCCAGTAATAATTTTTCCTTCTTCATTTAAGATTGAAACTTCAGCCCATTCTAAAAGCTTTGTTTCGCTCGCTATTTTTCCTTTTAATTTAAATGTCGATTGTGCTAAACAAAATAGTGGCAATACTAAAAAGATTAAAAGAGGTAATTTTTTCATGATTTCTAATTTTACTTGTTTGATTAATTTGAAGCAAAATTGCCTTAGAAAATCTGCGTATGCGACCGACAAAAAAAGTCGAACCAATTTCTCATTAAGAAATAAGTTCGACTTTATTTGATGCGACGTTCGACTTTTTACAAACTCTTTATTATGAAGCGTTTCGGTATTCTGTCGGCGTTAAATTTGTATATTTTTTGAAAGAAGTATTAAAGGATGATTTCGAATTAAAACCGACTTCATACAAGATTTCCAAAACCGTGAGATCATTTTGAGCAGGATTTTTTAGAATTTGCATTGCTTTTTTAATGCGATATTCGTTTACAAAATCAAAAAAATGCTGATCCATATGATGATTAATTAAAACCGAAAGATCTCGAACCGGAATATCAATCTGATTTGCCAATTCCTGAATGGTAAGTGACGGATCCAGATAAGGTTCTTTCTCTGCCATATATTGTTTTAATGTCGCAATTTGAGACGAAATAGCGTTATCCTCAATCTCTACTGTTTTTTCGATTTTATCTTCATTTTCTTTAGAAAGAAACTCTTTTGTTAATTGCAAATTAGAATTGATCCCTCTAAAAAGTTCCGGATGATTTAAGGCCTTCATGACGAACCAGCAGATTACACATAAAGCCATAACGACCATCAAGACGTTTCCCCACAGAAAAATATCTCGCGAAGCTGTATAGCGCAATAAATTTTTTGAAGCCGTAATAGAATGCATTACTAAAAAAACACAGTTCATCTGAAAAAGCCATTTGTAGGTCGAAGTACTGGGATTAGTATAATTTTCTAAATAAATTCTTTTATACTTCCTTAAAATCAAAAAAATGCTGATTATATAAAACCAATATTGAAATTCGATTAAAATCTGAAAAAAATAAATCTCAAACATAGAGTTGTAATTCTCTAAAGCATACATTTTTTCGGGACCCGATTTCAAATATATCCTCGGCATTAAAACCAAATTCATAACCAGAAAAGGAATCGTGTAAATTAAATGCTTCCATTTTAATCTAAAATCAGAATAACAGACTGCCAAAACATACAAATAGATCAAAGGCATTTCTAGCAAACATATTGTACTTCTAAAGAATTCCAGATCCATATATTCTAAAGGAAATGAATAAGCTAAAAGTCCGCTGAAATCAATAGCCGAGAAAATAATAAAACAAGCAAATAATCTATTAGCTAATTTATTTTCCGTTTTTACTGTAAGTAAAAAAAGTGCAAGCAATAACGAAATAAAGACAGCAATACGGGCAACGCTATCTAAAAATGCCAATTTATCCATTCCAGTTTTTATTATTGAACAAATATAATGTTTTCGCTTTTGTAACAAAGCTCAATTAAACTCGTCTTTGTAGAGAAAAAATTGAAGAAAAAAATTGATTTTAAATCTCTGAGACTTTGCAAGATTGAGATAAAAAATATTAATTTTGACCCCGTCTAAATAACATTAAAATGACATTTACGAAAACAACAGAACAATCATCGAAATACGAACATTTAGAAAAAATGTCTGTTCATGAATTGTTATCAAATATAAACCAAGAAGACAAAACTGTGCCTTATGCAGTCGAGAAAGCTTTGCCGCAAATAGAAGCTTTAATACCACAGATTGTTGCAAAATTAAAATTGGGCGGCAGATTGTTTTATATCGGAGCTGGAACTTCTGGCCGACTTGGTGTTGTTGATGCTTCTGAATGTCCGCCAACTTTTGGTGTTCCTTTTGATTTAGTAAATGGCATTATTGCAGGCGGCGATACGGCCATAAGACGCGCAGTAGAAAATGCAGAAGATAATCCGACGCAAGCTTGGATTGATCTGCAAAATCATAATATAGGAGAAAATGACGTTGTAATCGGAATTGCAGCTTCTGGAACTACTCCGTATGTTATAGGCGGTTTAGAAACTTGCAATCAAAACAATATTGTTACAGGATGTATTACTTGTAACGCTGGAAGTCCGTTGGCTTTGACTGCTCAGTTTCCAATTGAAGTTGTGGTTGGACCAGAATTTGTAACCGGAAGTTCGAGAATGAAAGCTGGAACTGCACAAAAATTGGTTTTAAACATGATTTCGACTGCATCTATGATTCAGCTAGGAAAAGTAAGAGGCAATAAAATGGTCGACATGCAGTTAAGCAATATAAAACTGGTTGACCGCGGCGTAAAAATGATTATGGACGAAATTCCGGTTTCTTATGAAGAAGGATCCGAATTATTAAAAAAATATGGCAGCGTGAGAAATGCTGTGGATAATTATTTACAAGGTCCAAAGGTGTAAAGAAACTAAGGTACTAAGGTTTTCCAACTTTGTTATTTTTTTTAAGCTTGAAACCCGAAACAAAAAAACTAAAACCTGAAACAAAAAAGACATGGCAACAAATAAAAAATTATTAGGAAAAGGAATTAAATATTTAAGCGGTGCTTTACCTTTAATGTTTTTAGGGCCAACTTTAATTTATAATGCATTTCAAAATCAGCATACTAACTGGCATTATCTGGTTTTAGGAATTGGAATTGTAGCTTGCCTCAGTTCTATGTTTTTGATCTTTTTAGGATTGAAAATTATAATGAAAGGGATATTTAATGACTAATTCTTCAAAATAATAGTAAACCTGACAGGTTTTAAAAACCTGTCAGGTTTCTTAATAAAAAAACATTCATGGAAAGTCTAATTCACATTCAGAAAACATTTGAGAAAGTTGTTTATATCGACAAAAAAATAAACAATCGTGAGTTTGAAGATTGTGTTTTTAAAAACTGTGACTTTTCTAATAGTAATTTTAATTCTAATACCTTTCTAGATTGCGAATTTATAGACTGCAATCTTTCTATGACAAGTCTAGCGGGAACGAGTTTAAAAAATGTTATTTTCAAAAATTGTAAGCTTTTAGGAATCCCTTTTAGCGAATGTGACGATTTCCTTTTTCAGGTTTCTTTTGACGAATGTGTTTTGGATTATGCTTTATTTTCTAATAAAAAAATGCCAAAAACCCAGTTTCTCAATTCTTCTGTTCGCGAAGTGACTTTTATCGGAACCAACTTAACCAATTCTGTTTTTGACAATTGTAATTTGGATGGTGCCATTTTTAATGAAACACAATTGGCTGGTGTAGATTTTAGAACAGCTTACAATTATAAAATCGATCCTGAATTTAATCCGATGAAAAAAGCACGATTCTCTACTGATGGAATTGTCGGCTTGTTGGATAAATATGACATTAAAATTGTTTAATATTTTTTTGTGCCACGAATTTCACGAATTTTCACTAATTATTTTTTATAAAATTGAATGAATAATTCATGCAATTTGTAGCGTGAAAACTAAACTCAAAAGCCATGAAAGCAGATGAATCTTATCTTGAAAGTGTAAAAAAACAATTTTTATATTATAAAATGCTTGGTGAAAAAGCAATGGCTCAGCTTGAACCAGAACAGCTTTTTGTTTCTCTAAATGATAATACCAACTCTATTGCGACAATCGTAAAACATATTTCTGGCAACATGCTTTCGCGATGGACAGACTTTTTAACCACCGATGGCGAGAAAGAATGGCGCAACCGCGACTCCGAATTTGAAAATGATTTGCAGTCTAAAGAAGAAGTTCTCGATCTCTGGAATAAAGGATGGAATTGTCTCGAAAATGCTTTAGAAAATTTAAATCCTGAACAACTTTCAGATATTATTTACATTCGAAATGAAGGCCATACGGTTATTGAGGCCATTAATCGTCAGCTGGCGCATTATCCGTATCATGTTGGGCAGATTGTTTTTTATGCCAAGCAACTGAAAAACAGCGAATGGACAAGTTTGTCAATTCCGAAGAATAAATCTGGAAATTACAATGCTGAAAAGTTTGCCAAAGAAAAAGAAATCAAGAACTTTACAGACGAAGAATTAAAAAGATTGAAATGATAAATTACTATGCAAATTTTGGCGGAACATGCTGGTGGATCCTAATTAAATTTTGTAGAACAAATTTAACTGAAGAACAAAGTTTTAAAAACAAGAAACGAAATTTGATATTTCTGACTTTTCTAACTTTGGTGATTTTCTTTTTATTCTTTAATTAAAAAAAGATCTTTTGAAAACGAATGCCCTAGCCCTGATGGAAGCGGCATCTCCCGATTTAGAAAAACAAGACTTTTTAGTCGTAGTTTTTGTTAATCGGGAATATAGCGGACAGCAGGAATTAGCTCCTAAAAAATCAACTTATTTAAAATGAAAAAAATTATATTCTTATTTCCTCTTCTAGCATTAGTTTCTTGTTACCAAACAGAACATAACTGTAAAGATTTTAAAACTGGAAAATTCAAGTTTGAAACTGAAGTAAACGGCGAGAAAAAAACGACTTATTTTGAGCGTAAAGGCGATATTGAAATCGAAACTTTTGAAGGGAAAACAGATACGGCAACGATACGCTGGGTAAGCGATTGCGAATATGTTTTACAAAAAAAACATCCTAAAAATATGGCTGAAGAAAAGGCAATCAGCATGAAGATTTTAAACACTTCTAAAGATTCATATACGTTTGAATTTGGCTTAGTTGGCTCTGAAGAAAAACAAAGAGGCACGGTTTATAAAGTAGATTAAACGTTAATTACCATACTTTTTTATGCCACAAAGGCACAAAGACACAAAGAATTAAATACTTTGTGACTTTGTGCCTTTGTGGCAAATTATTATAATTGTTTCTTTTACATTTCTATTTTAAATAGTATTTTAGAACTCTAATCTAACCGACCAATGAAAAATACGATTTCGCAAAGAGTTGCTGACTTCTTAAAGAATTATCCGCCTTTTAATTTTCTTCATCAAAGAGAACTGGAAAAACTTTCTGAGCAGATTTCTATAATTTATAAAGAAAAAGACAGTGTAATTTTTGCTGAAAACGATAAAACACACGATTCGTTTTATGTGGTACACAAAGGTGCGGTTGCCTTGAAAAAAAGCACTAAAAACACTGTTTTGGACATGTGCGATGAAGGAGATATTTTTGGATTGCGTCCGCTTTTGGCGCAGGAAAATTATATTATGGAAGCTGTAGCGCACGAAGAGAGTATTTTGTATGCGATTCCTATTGCTGTTTTTAAGCCGTATGCGCTGGAAAACAGAAATATTGGAAATTTCCTTATTGAAAGTTATGCTTCAAACACCCGAAATCCGTATTCGGATATTCATAAAGACAAATTATACGGCGATGATATTTTAGATGAAAACTTGCATTCGAGCAATCATTCTTTTGATTTGGCGCCCATTAAATATTCAAAGAAAATTGTAACCTGCAGTCCGTCAACAACCGCTAGAGATATTGCAAAAATAATGAGCAAGAAAAAAGTCGGTGCTATTTTGATTGTAGACGAAATGCTTCCGATTGGTATTCTGACTGATAAAGATCTTCGAAATAAAATTGTGACCGGAGATTTTCCAATTACAACAACGGCAGAAACGATAATGACAAAACCGGTTATTACGTATTCTAAAAAGATGACGGTTACCGAGGCGCAAATGGCAATGATGAAAAGTGATATCAGTCATTTATGTTTAACAAAAGACGGAACCGTAAATACAAAAGCGGTTGGAATTTTATCTAAACACGACGTTATGGTCGCGCTTGGAAACAATCCTGCTGTTTTGATTAAGGCTTTGAAAAGAGCTAAAAAAATCAAGGAAATAAAGCCTATTCGCAATCGAATTATGCAGCTGCTGCAAGGTTATTTGGATCAAAATATCCCGATGACTTTGATTACCAAAATCATTACCGAACTTAACGAAGCCTGCACAACGCGAGTAATCGAAATCTGCATTGATAAAATGAGTAGTCCACCGCCCGTAAAATTTGCTTGGCTGGCCATGGGAAGCCAGGGACGAGGCGAACAAATGCTTCATACCGATCAGGACAATGCTATTGTATACGAAAATGTAAATGAGGTTTTTAGAGATGAAACCAGAGTTTATTTTTCAAAATTTGCTGGATTAGTCAATAAAGGCCTTTTCGAAATTGGCTACGATTACTGCCCTGCAGACATGATGGCTTCGAGCCCAAAATGGTGTATGAGTTTGGATGAATGGAAAAATCAGGTGCATCATTGGATTACCAATCCGGGTAAAAATGAGGTTCTGCTATCGTTTATTTTCTTTGATTACAGCGTGACTTATGGCGATACAGAAGTTGCAAGCCAATTATCTGATTACATTTTTGAAACCATAAAAGCAAATCCAATTTTTTATATGCATTTGGTAAGCGGTGCTCTGCAAAGCCCATCTCCTACTGGTTTCTTTAGACAATTTTTGGTTGAACAAGATGGTGCCAACAAAGATAATTTTGATATTAAAAGACGTGCCTTAATGCCTTTAACAGATGCGGCGCGTGTTCTTATTTTATCGCATTCGGTAAAAGGAATTAGCAACACGGCTGAACGTTTTGAAAAACTGGCGGAATTAGAACCGAACAACAGAGAGTTGTATCTATCTTGTTCTTATTCGTTTAAAGCTTTATTGAAATTCAGAACAAAACAGGGTCTTTTGCATCATGATTCGGGTCAGTTTATAGAATTGGAATCGTTAACCAAAATGGAAAAAATCAAACTGAAACGTACTTTTAAAACCATTAAAGAACTTCAGGAACTTATTTCGGTGCGTTTTAATATTTCAAATCTGGTATAAAATGAGTTTATTCAATTTTTGGAAAAAAGAGGAAATCAATCTGTTCGATGAAAATATCACGATTGAAGAAACTCGGTTTGTGGTTTTAGATACCGAAACTACTGGTTTTGATTACGATAATGATCGTATTTTATGTATTGGCGCTCTGGTTCTTCAAAACGGAATTATTTCGGTTCAGGAAAGTTTTGAGGTTTATATCGAACAGGATCATTATGATAAAAGTACGGCTCAGATTCATGGAATCCTGAAAGCTTTTGTTATTCAGCGTCCTACCGAATTGGAAGCTTTACAGCAATTTCTAGATTTTTTAGGCGATGCTATAATTATTGCGCATCACACGATTTTTGATGTCACAATGATTAACAAGGCTCTGGAACGTAATGGTCTGCCGCAGTTAACCAATAAAACTTTAGATACGGCTTATTTGTATAAAAAGACTTTGATTCAATCGCATTTGTTTGAAAGAAAAGATCATTATACGCTAGACGATCTTGCCGACAAATTTGATATTTCTAAGAAGGATCGTCATACTGCTTTGGGCGACGCGTACATAACTGCCATAGCTTTTCTTAAAATAGTCAAAAAATTAAAAGAAAAAAGGGCAACCAATCTTAATCAGCTTTTTAAACCGCTTTAAGATTTTTTTATGACTATTAAATTTACATTTAGGCATTATAATTTACCTTTTAGTAATACATGACTTATAAAAATTAGCAAAAAGAAAAAATAGGCATAACATGTATTTTGTTTTGTATAGATAGTTTTGATCTAATCAAAAAAACAAAAAACAATTATGAAAGCTAACTTTTTAAAATCTATCGCCGTGCTTGGAATTGCAGGATTTACCGCAATAAGCTGTAATGACGACGACAAGAAAGACGGATCAAATGGTGTTAACGCAAACATCGATTTTACTTCACATTCAAAAGTTCCTGCTTTTGTTTATCCGATGACTGGATTCGAAAATTTAAAAATCAGTACGCTAATCGCGAGTTCAGATGTATTGCCACAATCTCCTTCTTTTGTTTACGGAGCGCAGCCAGACGGTGCTGGATTAATGAAAGATCCAAACGGAGACGGTTATATCATGATTACAAATCACGAGATTCTACAGTCTGTTTCTAGAGTTTATTTAGACAAAACATTTAAACCTGTAAAAGGTGATTATATCGTAGACGGTGTTGGAGGTTTAACTCGTTTATGTTCTGCAACTTTGGCAACTCCAGAAATCCACGGATTTGGACCAATCTTTTTAACTGCAGGAGAAAGCGGTCAAGAAAGTATGGTTCACGGAATCAATCCGTTAGGACAATCTTCAGATAAAGCAAGAACTGACAGAGTTTTACCAGCTTTAGGAAAAGCTAGTATGGAAAATGCTGTTCCGCTTACAAAAGAGGCTTATCCAGGAAAAACTGTTATTTTAATTGGAGAAGATCAGTCTTATGCAACTTCTCACGCAAGTGCAGGTCAGGTGATTATGTACGTAAGTACGGTTGGTGATTTGTCAAACGGAAAATTATACGCTTTAAAGAGAACAGACGGAAATCAAGTTGAAACGTCTATGACTTTAAACAACTCATATCCAGTAGAATTTGTTGAAATTCCAAACGCTAAAAACTTAACTGGAGCTGTAATCAATACAACCGTTAATGACTTAAAAGCAATCCGTTTTTCTAGAGTTGAAGACGTAGATTACAGAAAAGGAAGCGCAAGTAATAACAGAGAAGTATACTTTACTGCAACAGGTCAGGCAACAAACAATGCTCCTGTAGAAGGCTACACGATGTGGGGAAGAGTTTATAAACTGAAATTGGATGCTACAAATCCGTTAAAAGGAACTCTTGAACTAGCTGTTGAAGGCGACAGTACTCCTGGAACTGGAATTATCAATCCTGATAACTTATGTGTAACTGAAAACTTCGTTTACATTCAAGAAGACGGTGATAGTTATTATGCTGATGCAAAACACGATTCATATATCTGGCAATACAACATTGCTACGAAACAAAACAAAGCTTGGTTAAATATGAACCACAAAAGAACGGATCCAACTTGGAATACGCTTTACAACCAAACAGGAGAAATGAGATTTGGAAGCTGGGAGTTTGGTGCTATGGAAGACATCTCTGACATCATAGGTGTTCCAGATACTTTTACCGTAAACGTTCACCCGCACACATGGCAGAGTGATGCATTTAAAAATGCAGACGGTTCTGGAACTCAAACTAATAAAGAAGGCGGACAAACTGTAATTATTAGAAACGTACAACGATAATAATTACTTCCAAAATTTATTGACAACCCTTATTTTTTTCAATAAGGGTTGTTTCTATTAAAATATCATTATGAAATTAAAGCACTTTTCTTTTCTGTTTTTAGCACTTTGCTTCTTCTTTTCGTGTCAGAAAAATGAAACTTCAAAAACCACAATCAAACAGAATCTTCTTATTGATTTAAATAAATTGAATAATGAAATCGTACAATTCCAGAAACTTGTAAATGATAATGCAGCTCCAAAAGAAATTGTCGAACAATTTAAAAAGTCCCGCTTATTTTATAAAAAAGTAGAATGGGCAATTGAATATTTTATTCCCGAAACGGGCCGTTTTATGAATGGTCCAGCTTTGGACGAAATGGAACTGGAAGAAAACAGATCTTTTGAACCACATGGTTTTCAAGTTATTGAAGAAATGATTTATCCCGAATATAAAATTGAAGACAAAGAAAATGTGATTCGTGAGCTGAATATTTTTCAATCGAATATCAAGCAGTTAAATAGTAATTTTGAAGCTATCACAATAAGTGATGATTATGTTCTGGACGCTCTTGAACAAAATGTTTTTAGAGTAATTGCATTAGGAATTACAGGTTTTGACAGTCCCGTTCTGCAATCTTCTATTCCTGAAGCGGGAGAGAGTTTACTTTCGATTTTAGAACCTCTTGAAACAATCAATTCCAACAATAAAGCTTTGGTTGATTTAAAGAAGCTAACAGCAAAAGCAAAGCAATATTGCCAAGAAAACAACAATTTCAATGCTTTTGACAGAGCTTTTTTTATAACGGAATATTTAAATCCGATCTCTAAAAAAATTAAAGCTTTTCAGAAAGAAGAGAATATTAAAAACGTAAATAAAACCAGTCCGTTAAAACAAGATATCGAAACTTTATTCGACAAAAATGCTTTTGATGTAAACGCTTTTGTGCTATCTAAAGATTACAATTTTACAGCTGATAAAGCAAAATTGGGTGAAAAGCTTTTTTATGATAACAGCTTGTCAAAAGACAATAACAGAAGCTGTGCTACCTGCCATAATCCAGAAAAAGCTTTTACAGACGGATTAAAAACCAATGTTTCGCTAACAGGATCAAACTTAGCGAGAAATACTCCTACCCTTACTTACGCTTCTTTACAGAATGCGCAATTTTGGGATATGCGTCAATTAGATCTGGAAAAACAAAGTGTTGATGTAATTCAAAATAAAGATGAAATGCATGGTTCTATGGACGATATTCACGCTAAAATTCTTTTGAATACAGCATATATCAATCTGTTCAAAAAGGCTTATCCAAAAACTCAAAAACCAGAAGCATGGCAGATTCAAAATGCAATCGCTAGCTATGTAAGGTCTTTAAATGCTTTCGATTCTCGATTTGATGAATATATGAGAGGAAATAAAAACAGCCTGACAAAAGAGGAAATTAACGGAATGAACCTTTTTATGGGGAAAGCAAAATGTGCCACTTGCCACTTTACGCCTTTGTTTAACGGAACTGTTCCGCCGAGTTATTCCAAAAGCGAACACGAAGTTATTGGTACACCGCAAGATGTTTCAGGTAAAAAATTAAGCTCAGATCAAGGACGCTATTTATACAACAAAATGCCTCAGTTAGTTGGCGCTTTTAAAACTCCAACAGTTAGAAATGCAGCGGTTACGGCTCCATACATGCACAACGGCGTTTTCAAAACTCTCGAAGAAGTAGTTGATTTCTATAACAAAGGAGGTGGACAAGGTTTAGGTTATGAAGTCGAAAACCAGACACTTCCTTTTGATGAATTGAAACTAACCAAAAATGAAGAAAAAGCCCTTGTCGCTTTTATGAAAACGTTGACTGATAAGAAATACCAGTAAAACCAAAATAAATCCAAAACGATAAAAACGCCGAAAAACAGACAGTTTCCGGCGTTTTTTTATTTAATTTACAAACATTCGATACGGAAAAACATTCGACGATCTATTTTTTAAGTTTTTCATAAAGCTGTCGCAGAGATAATTCCACTCTACGGTGCTCCTCCTGGATATGTGGGCTATGAAGAAGGTGGTTTATTAGTAAACAAAATTCGCCAAAAGCCTTACTCTATAGTTCTCTTTGACGAAATTGAAAAAGCACATACTTCTGTTTTTGATGTTTTTCTACAAATTATGGACGAAGGAAAGTTGCACGATAGATTAGGAAAGGAAGGTGATTTTTCTAATGCCATTATTCTTTTTACCTCAAATATCGGTTCTGATCATATTATTCAAACTTTTGGTAAAGGTGAAATTCCGAATTCAAGTTCTTTAATGGATATTATGGGCAATTATTTCAGACCTGAATTTTTAGGACGATTGACAGAAATTGTACCTTTTGCTCCTATCAGTAAGGAAAATGCTTTGGCAATTCTTGACATTCACCTTAAAAAAGAGTTTACCGATTTATTAAAAAACATCAATATTAACGTTGAAATTCCAGTAGAATCTAAACTTTATCTTGCTGAAAATGGCTATAATGCCAAGTATGGTGCAAGACCAATTAAAAGCATTATTCGAAGCCATTTAAGAAGACCTTTGGCAAAAAAAATAATTTCTGGTGAAGTCCAAGATGGCGATACCATTAAAGTGATTATAGAAAATAATGAAGTCAAATGGGTTAAGGAAGAAATAATTTCTGCAGAGAAATAAATTTTTACAGATAAAAAAAACCGCTGAAAAACTAATTTCAGCGGTTTTCATTTTTATTCTAAAACCAATCCGATTTGCCCATCGTCATCAAGCTCCGTTTCAACCGAATCATCTTCTGATAGTTCTGGTTTTTCTGGAACTTCTTCTACAGGTTCTTCGTATGGAAGAGGATCTAATAAATTAACTTGTTTCAATTTCTCTGTTGTCAATTGATTTCCAAGAGCTTTAAAACCTTTTACGGCTATAAAGTCCTCCACATCTATATGAAGATCGTCTTTTTGAACTCCTTTTACTTTTGCAAAAACTAATTGCGCAACCGGACGATAATCTGTAGAAACAATCTCTAACTGAGAATTTGGATGGTCTGTAATAAAGCTTTCCTCCTTACCTTCATTTTCTACAAGAAAACGTTTTAAGAAATAACGTTCTTTTTCACCATCATAATAAATGGCAGAAATTGGTTTCTTAGGCTTCCATTTTTCCAAAACAATCATATCTTCCTCAAAATGAGTAGATAATTCAGGAATAATCACTTTTAGTTTTCCAGATTGACTGATCACCAAAATCTTATCGCTTGGTTTAAATTCGCCTAACAATTCTCCTCTTGCATCTACATTCAGACGTTTTACTGTATCATCAAACCAAACTTTTCTTGGTAATAAAGTTGAAATTCCTTTTTCTTTCAATTCGATTTTCTTGATCGGATATTTGGTTACCAAATTTCCTTTCGAACCACGACCTTTAATTGCTAAAGCGGCAAAGTCAATATCAAATTTTAATTTCTTAATAGTTCCAATCTGACGCAGCAATATTGTTACAACCTCAGCTTCTCCATTTGGATTATGTGAAAAATAAACCACTTGAGAACCTTTAGTCCCATTCGTTAAATCATACGCTTTATCTCTGGTAACTCCAGTAACATTGAAACGTTTGATGTAAGATGGCCCCGATTTTCCGTCACGATAAATCATATTGTAAATGGTACGTTTATCATTCTTATCAAATACAGCGACATGAATAATGTCTTTACCGACAAAAGTTTTGGCATCAACTTTTGTAATCATCATGGTACCATCTCGTAGAAATACAATTACATCATCAATATCAGAACAATCTCCTACATATTCGTCTTTCTTTAAACTCGTTCCAACGAAACCTTCATCACGGTTTACGTATAATTTTGTATTTCTTAAAACTACTTTTGTAGCTTCCACGTTATCAAAAACACGAAGTTCAGTCTGACGCTGACGTCCTTTTCCGTATTTCTCTTTTAATTTAGTAAAATAAGCAATTGCAAAGTCCGTAAGATGCTCCAAATTGTATTCTACCTCTTTCATTTCTTCTTCCAACCTAGAAATCAATTCATCGGCTTTATCGGAATCAAAACGAGTGATACGAATCATTGGGATTTGAGTCAATCTTTGCAAATCATCATCGGTAATTTCTCTTACGAATGATTTTTTGAAAGGCTCAAATCTGTCATACAAATATTTGTATAATGATTCTCTGTCTCCGTATAATTTGAAATCGATATACATTTCTTCACGAATGAAGATTTTCTCCAAAGTAGAAAAATGCCATTTATTTTTTAATTCTTCTAACTGAATTTCTAATTCCTGACGCAGTAAATCAACTGTTCTTTCTGTCGAAATTTTCAACATTTGAGATACTCCGATAAATAACGGTTTATTATCTTCAATAACACAACCTAAAGGCGCTACAGAAGTTTCACAAGCTGTGAAAGCAAAAAGTGCATCGATTGTTTTATCAGGAGAAACACCTGGAAAAAGGTGAATTAAAATTTCAACATCAGCAGCAGTATTATCTTCAATTTTCTTGATTTTGATTTTACCTTTTTCATTGGCTTTCAAAATACTGTCAATCAAAGTCGAAGTATTGGTAGAAAACGGAATCTGCGTAATCACCAATGTATTTTTGTCTAACTGCGAAATTTTAGCACGTACACGCACACGTCCGCCACGCATTCCATCATTATAATTTGAAACGTCGGCAATACCAGCAGTCATAAAATCTGGGTAAAGCGTAAACGGCTTACCTTTTAAGATTTTAATCGAAGCGTCGATTAATTCGTTAAAGTTATGAGGCAAAACTTTGGTCGAAAGACCAACTGCAATACCTTCTGCTCCCTGAGCCAAAAGCAATGGAAATTTAACCGGAAGATTGTTTGGTTCTGCACGACGTCCGTCATACGAAACACCCCAATCAGTAATTTTTGGAGAATACAAAACCTCCAGAGCAAACTTAGATAAACGTGCCTCGATATAACGCGAAGCTGCCGCACCGTCGCCTGTTAATATATTTCCCCAGTTTCCCTGGCAGTCAATCAATAAATCTTTTTGACCAATCTGCACCATAGCATCACCGATACTCGCATCTCCGTGTGGGTGATACTGCATGGTGTGTCCAACAACGTTTGCAACTTTATTGTAACGACCATCGTCTAGTTCTTTAAGCGAGTGCATAATACGACGCTGAACCGGTTTAAATCCGTCCTCGATTGCAGGTACAGCACGTTCCAGAATTACGTACGAAGCATAATCCAAGAACCAGTCTTTGTACATTCCAGTTACTTTGGTAATCACGTCTTCGCCTTCTTCTTCCTGATTTTCGTAAAAATGCTGTCCTTCAAAATGTTTGGCATCTACATCGACAATCTCATCGTCATCTCCATTTTGATTGGCATCAAGCTGGTTTTCGTCCTGACTATTTTCGTCGTCGTTTGGAATTATGTTATCGTCTTCTTCGTCTTTCATTATTTATATTCGAAATTATAAATTTGATGTTATATGTTTTCGATAAGTCTTTTTAAATCAGACTCACTTGGTAAAACCGTTTTATATTTACTGGCAAAAATCTGTTCATTATCTTCTGGTAAAGTATATCGAACTACTGCTTCACTTTTATTTTGACAAAGAACAATTCCAATCGTTTTGTTTTCGTCCTCCAAACGCATTTCTCTGTCATAATAATTTACATACATTTGCATTTGTCCTAAATCCTGATGTTTTAATTCGCCAATTTTCAAGTCAATCAGAACAAAACATTTTAATATTCTATTGTAAAAAACTAGATCAATTCTGAAATGTTTATCATCAAAAGTAATTCTTTGCTGTCTTCCAACGAAAGTAAAACCGTGGCCTAATTCCAGAAGGAAATTCTCCAATTTATTGATAATTTCTTCTTCTAATTCTGATTCAGAATATTGATTTAATTCTGGCAATCCCAAAAATTCAAGAATGTAAGGATCTTTAATGATATCTTTTGGCTTCTCTATAATCTGTCCTTGTTCCGAAAGTTTTAAAATACCTTCTTTATCCCGGCTTAAAGCCAATCTTGTATAGAGAGCTGTGTCGTATTGACGTTTTAATTCGCGAAGACTCCAATTGTTTTTCTCGGATTCTATTTTGTAAAATCGCCTTTCTTTTTCGTCATCAATTCGCATCAGAAAAACATAATGGCTAAAAGTCAATCTAAAAAACGAGGATAAAGTTTGAAAATCTAACTTATTAGATTCCGCAGTCACTGTCTGCGTTTTTTGAGATTTGAATTCCGCAGACACTGTCTGCGTTTTTTGAATTTCGAAAATCCGAGACAGTGACTCGGATTTTGAATAAACCATGTAGAATTGCCTTATTTGCTCCAAATTTCTTACAGAAAACCCTTTCCCAAACTCTTTCGTCAATTGTTGAGAAAGCCCTTTTAGTAATTGCTTTCCATACTCAGCACGATCTTTTCCATTCTGCTCTTCTTCAACAATAATTCTTCCAATTTCAAAATAAGTTATGGTCATGGTTGAATTTACCGTACGCAAAACCTGCTGTCGGGCATTTTGCAATAACTCGGCAACTTGTTGAAAAATAACTTTATTTTGAAGATCTTTTGACAATATTAATTTTATTTAAAATATTAAGCCTCTTCAAGCTCATCAATCTCCACCTTCAGATTCTTGATAATAAAATCCTGTCTGTCTGGCGTGTTTTTCCCCATATAAAAAGATAATAACTGCTCGATTGACGTATGTTTATCCATCATAACTGGATCAAGGCGAATTGTGTCTCCAATAAAATTTTTGAACTCGTCTGGCGAAATCTCTCCCAAACCTTTAAATCGCGTGATTTCTGGTTTTGGTTTCAGTTTTTCAATCGCGTCTTTTCTTTCTTCTTCAGAATAACAGTAAATCGTTTCTTTTTTATTTCGAACCCTGAAAAGCGGTGTTTGAAGAATATACAAATGTCCCTCTTTAATTAATTCTGGGAAAAACTGCAAAAAGAACGTAATCAACAGCAAACGAATGTGCATTCCGTCGACATCGGCATCGGTTGCGATTACGATGTTGTTGTAACGTAGTTTTTCCAGTCCATCTTCAATATCAAGTGCAGCCTGCAATAAATTGAATTCTTCGTTTTCATACACAATTTTTTTAGTCATCCCGTATGAATTCAACGGTTTACCACGCAAACTGAAAACGGCTTGTGTATTTACGTCGCGCGACTTCGTGATCGATCCAGAAGCCGAATCTCCCTCGGTAATAAAAAGCGTACTTTCTAAGTTTCTAGGATTTTTAGTATCAGGAAGATGCGCACGGCAGTCTCTTAATTTTTTATTGTGCAGATTGGCTTTTTTAGCACGATCTGTTGCCAGTTTTCTAATTCCTGATAATTCTTTTCTTTCGCGTTCTGCCTGAAGAATTTTACGCAATAAAGCTTCAGCTGTAGGCGGGTTTTTATGTAAATAATTATCTAATTTGGTTTTGATAAAATCGTTTACAAAAGTACGAACAGAAACTGGTGGCGTTCCGTCATCTGAACCCATATCGGTAGAACCTAATTTCGTTTTGGTCTGAGACTCAAAAACAGGTTCCATCACTTTAATACTAATCGCACTCACGATCGATTTACGAACGTCTGATGCTTCGAAGTTTTTATTGTAAAATTCACGGATGGTTTTTACAACTGCTTCACGATAAGCAGCTAAGTGAGTTCCTCCCTGTGTGGTATTCTGACCGTTTACAAAAGAGTGATATTCTTCGCTGTATTGTGTTTTACTGTGCGTAAGCGCCACTTCAATATCATGATCTTTCAAATGAATGATCGGATATTCTAAATCTTCTTCGTTGATTGTTTCTTCTAATAAATCGCGAAGACCGTTTTCTGAATAGTATTTTTCACCATTAAAAATAATCGTCAAACCATTGTTCAAATAACAATAGTTTTTGACCATTTTGATCACATATTCTAAACGGAATTTATAGTTCTTGAAAATAGATTCGTCTGGCGTAAAAGTTACTTTTGTTCCTTTACGTTTTGTCGTATCGATTATATCTTCTTCTAAAACTAGATTTCCAGCAGAAAACTCTGCCCCTTTTTGTTTTTCATCACGAACTGATTCTACACGGAAATAATTCGATAAAGCATTTACTGCTTTTGTTCCGACTCCGTTCAAACCTACAGATTTCTGGAAAGCTTTGGAATCGTACTTTCCTCCGGTATTCATTTTAGAAACTACGTCGACTACTTTTCCTAACGGAATTCCACGTCCGTAATCACGAACCGAAACCGTCTTATCTTTTATGGTTATTTCAATAGTTTTTCCGGCACCCATAACGAATTCATCGATACAGTTGTCCATAACCTCTTTTAAAAGAATATAAATACCATCATCCGGTGATGATCCGTCCCCTAATTTCCCGATGTACATACCCGGACGCATACGAATATGTTCCTTCCAATCGAGTGAACGAATATTATCTTCGTTGTATTGATTTTGCTCTAGCATAAATGAATTTAGGATTTTTGGCTAATGTACCATTTATCGGTAAAAAATAAAAGCGTATTTCTTTTTTGTTATGAATAATAACAGTTTAAAATGTATTTAAATTGATTTTAAAATAAAACGGGTGCTAAAATCAAGTAAAAATTGCTTTTTCAGCAAAAACAAATCTATTTGATTCCCAACACTTCTTTCGCCAGCGCAATCATTTCGGGCGTTCCCGTATTTTTATTTTTTTCGTCAGACAATTTCACAACTCCTTGCCAATGTGTATTATCGGGTTTTGTATCGGTTAATTTGATCACCATATTCATTGCTGGAAGTCCTACATCATTAGTGAAATTTGTCCCGATTCCGAATGACATTTTTATTTTATCATGACAGAAATCTACAATCGTTTTTACTTTTTCGTAATTGAGCGAATCCGAAAATACAATGGCTTTTGATTTTGGATCAATTCCCATTTTGGTATAATGCGAGATTACTTTTTGGGCAAATTCAATTGGATCGCCGCTATCGTGGCGAACCCCATCAAAAAGTTTGGAATATTTTTTATCGAATTGATTGAAAAATATTTCGGTAGTATAAGTATCTGTTAAGGCAATTCCGAGATCTCCGCCATAAACCTGCGTCCAATGTTCTAAACTTATCAAATTAGCCATTTTAAAGCCATATTGTGCGGCATGAAACATGAACCACTCATGGGCATGAGTTCCTAACGGACGTTTATTATTGACCATCGCAAAATGCACATTGCTTGTACCAATAAAACTTTGTCCGCCATATGTTTTCAAAGTTTCATTTATTAAATCATGTACTTCATAAGAATGACGTCGTCTGGTACCAAATTCTAAAACTGAAACTCCTAACTTATTATAGTTTTCGATTTTTTCTTTAGTAAGATTTTTGATCGCTTCATCATTCAAGCGGATTAAATGATTTGCTTTATAAAACAGCTCCGAAATCAGAGCCATCAAAGGCACTTCCCATAAAATAGTTCTGTACCAGAATCCTTCAACTTTAACGGTAATTTCTGAACCTTCTTGGCTGATTTCTACTTCAGAAGGATCAAAACGATATCCTTGCAGAAAATCTAAATAAGTAGGATCTAAATAAGGGCAATAATGGGCCAGGTAACTTTTTTCTTCTTTTGTTAAACGAAGATCTGCCATGGCGTCAACAGAATGGCGAAGTAACGCCGCAAATCCTTCTGGAAAAATATGCTTACCGCGATTTATAAATCCGTAACGGACTTTTGCTTTTGGAAAAAGTTTTATTACAGCATGCTGCATCGTAAATTTGTAGAAATCATTGTCTAAGATTGATTTCAAAAAAGTAGTTTCCATAGCATTCAAATTCTTTCATTTCCTGCTAAGATACGGCAATTTTGCAAAAGACAAAAATGTAGATTTTCTTAATTTACTACGAAACAATTTTAAAAGAAACCACACTATCAGTATCTATAAAAATAGTGACATAATCTCCAATATTGCTATCAACCAAAATTTGAAATTCTAAGCCTCCACGCTTCTCTTTTGGATTGAGAACTTTAACTGGCTGGTTCTTTTTATTCAAATAAAAAACCTGATTAGATTTTGAGACATTTTTAATCTCGACAGTAATCTTATCTCCGTTTTTAGCTTCAATTATTCCTGAATTTGGAGCTTTTATTCGATAATCGTTTTCGATTGTTTTGTTATAAATTAAAGGGCCGTTTAAGAAATCACTTTTACTGATTCTTTCTCCTAGAAAAGTTCCTGAATCTGGATAATGTTTCGCAAAGAAATAATCTGGATCGGTGTCAAAATACGCGGGATTAAAATCGTTAACCATACGGCCTTTTCTGCTGTCGTAGTAACCTTGTCCCCAAGTTACATCAACCAAAATCCATTTTCTTCCAATTAAAACGGTATTCCAAGCATGATTAGATGAAGTGTTTTTACGTCCGATATCTCGCAAACTGGTTTTTGAATCACCGCGAATTATTTCACATTTTAAGCCAACTAATTCTGCCAAATTTTGATATAAAGCAGTAAATCCTTCACAAACTCCTTTTTGCGATTTGAAAGTTTTTTGAATAAGATTATCATTTAGCTGTTTTATTTTTCTTTGTTTTTCAGCTTCAGAAGAATAGCTAAATCCCTGCACTCTTGGCGGATTCAAATAGGCATTATAATCGTATTTTATGTTGAAAGCAATCCAGCTGTAAATAGCTCGCGCGCGTTCAGCATCAGAGTCAAAATCTTTTTCGATTCTTTCGGCTAATTTTTCGGTAGTGCTAAAGCTTTTCGGATATTTTGCAACAATTTTATCAACTTCATTTATCTTTTGTGAAAAAGTAAAATTGAAAGAAATAATATGAAATAATAGAAATAAAAATGAAATCTTTTTTTGTGGCATTTAAAAATTTGATTTAATAATATTTTTCAATTCAGTATCTAGCTCAACGTTAGAGATCTTATTTTGTTCTGAATCAAAATTCGAGCCAAATGCTGGTAATGAGAAAGTTCCTTTTATTTCGGCGCCATAACGAGGAAAAAGATTTTGTGCAATTCCTAAAACAGATGCCCCACCTCTTCCTCCTGGCGAAGTTGCCAATAACAACATTGGCTTGTGCTGGAAAACATCTTTTTCGATACGAGAACTCCAATCGAAAACATTTTTGAAAGCAACAGAATAGTTTCCGTTATTTTCTGCCATTGAAACCACTAAAATATCAGCTTCTTTTAATTTGTTTAAAAAGGATTGAGCCACTTCATGCTGACCTACTTCTTTTTCAAGATCAACACTAAAAACAGGCATTGCAAAATCATTAAGATCTAAAACCTCAACATCTGCATTTTCAAATAAACTAGATGCGTAAGTTGCTAAACGTTTATTGATTGACTGTTTACTGTTACTTCCTCCAAAAGCTATTATTTTCATGGTTTCTCGTTTGTTATCTTTGTTGTGTTGATTCTTGTGTTACATTTTCGATCTCGTAAACTTCTTTTGCAATCTCTACTGAGTACTCATTTGGATAAATTTTTCCTCCATATGATTTTGCATAGACTTTCGTAAATTCTGCTCCAAAGTAAAGAATAATTGCCGAATAATAAACCCAAACTAAAATAATGATTACAGATCCTGCAGCACCATAAACTGAAGCTACTGTAGAATTACCTAAATACAATCCGATAGCAAATTTACCAATCATAAAAAGTATGGCAGTCACACTGGATCCAATAATAGCATCCTTCCATCTGATTTTTCCATCAGGTAAAGTTCTGAAGATTATGGTAAATAAAAGTGTTATACTCGCTAGTACAATGACAATATTGAGTACATAAAATAAATAGACTGTACTTTCAGGAAAATACATTTTCAAACGCGCACTAACCAAATCTAATAAAGTATTGACAAATAAACTGACTATCATTAAAAAACCTACAGACGCAATCATTGAAAATGACATTAATCTGTTTTGTATAAATTTTCTAACTCCTTTATCTGGTTTTGCACGAAGTCCCCAAATATAATTGATGGAACTTTGAATTTCAGCAAAAACCCCAGAAGCTCCTATTAATAGCATTATAACACCAAATACAGTTGCAAAAACATTACTTCCTGATAACTCCACATTTTTAATAGCTTCTTGGATTTGCGTTGCAGCTCCATTCCCAACCAACCCATTTATCTGCCCATATAACTGACCTGTAACTGCTTCTTCTCCAAAGAAAAAACCACAGATTGTTATTATAATAATTAATAAAGGAGGCAGTGCAAATATGGTGTAATAAGAAAGTGCTGCGCTAAGTTTTATGGCATTGTCATCGTTGAATTCTAAAAATGTATTCTTTAACAGGAACCATGTTTTTGAAAAAATATTTTTGATTCTCATTTTGCTGATTTTTGATATTCACTCAAATTTAAGCATTAATAAGATTTTTTGGATTTTTGGATTTTAGTCGAATTTTATATTTTTTCCATGTTTATTTTCTCATTTTGCCTTCCCGAGCGTTCCGAAGTTTCGACAGAATCACACACAAGCAACTATAAAGTAAGAAAACTAATCTTTGCGAGGCTTCGACTCCGCTCAGCCTGACAAACGGGAATTCTAATATCATTTATAATGACAAAAAATTCCTTTATCATAAACTGTCCACAAACTTGCTTTTTGATTTGCGGCTTTCAAAGCGTTGTTTGCCCAAGTATTGCAGGTGTAAAATAAACTGTAACTTCCTTTGGCTTCATAAAAAGCATCTTTTCTTCCGTAACTGTGACCTTCAATCCATTGCGGATGAAGAGGATCGCTAAAACTATCTGAAATATAAGTTACCAGTTTCTGATAATTTTCTTTTGAAATCAAAATACGCTTGCAGTCCTCTCCTTCTCTTAACTGTTTGAAAAATGTTGCATGAACTGCTGACGAACTGACTCCGAATGCGGCTTTAAATGCTGTGCTAGCTTTTAGATCTGACCATTCTGGCGTTTCGAGATAAAAACCTTTGTCACCCCAACCAAAAGCAATATAATTCATCAACGAATCTTTTGATTTTGTCTGGCTGAATTGAATTTCGTTTCTCCAATCTTTGATTTCGTTTTTAATTGGAACCACAATATCGGTATGTACTCCGTTCGAAAGAATATAAATCGGAATCGCATTTTGCTCTTCTACTTTTTCAATATCAGAATTGACCGTGATTTTTGAAATGATTAAAACTGATGTAACATACAAAGCAAGAAAACTGAAAAACCCAAATAGTGTCCAGCCTAAAATTTTGAAAGATTTTTTTAGCATTTTGATTGGTTGATTTTAGATTAGTAATTGGTTAATTTTCTCTAACCAATTTTTGAGCCAAAAATTCTTTACGCTGAAATTGGACGCGAATTTTACGGGTTCGCTTTCGCGAAAGCGCAGATTTAAACGGATTTTTTGTTTCTTTTTTTGTCTTCCTGAGCGAAGTCGAAGGACACGCTAGAAACTCGACAAAGCAAATCGACAATCTTTGCGGGGCTTCGACTCCGCTCAGCCTGACAAATCGCAATAAACATAATAGAATAATTTTTACTCATTTTTTGTCTTCCTGAGCGGAGTCGAAGGACACGTTAGAAATTCCTCAAAGAGAATCGACAATCTTTACGTAGACGCACTGCAGTGCGCCTCTACAGAAAATCTTTGTAAAAATCCTTTGCGCCTTTGCGCCTTTGTGGTAAACCTTTGCGTAAACGCACTGCAGTGCGTCTCTACAGAAAATTTTTGTGAATAAAATCCTTAGTGTGTCTTTGCGAAAACTCTTTGCGAATCTCTGCGGTAAAAAACAAAAAACCACTGAATTTCTCCAGCGGTTCCTTCTATTTTCTTTATTCTATTTTCTAACTTCTATTCTCTAAAAAAGAATTAAACGTTAAAACGGAAGTGCATTACATCACCATCTTTTACTACGTATTCTTTTCCTTCTACTCTGAATTTTCCAGCTTCTTTTGCTTTTGCTTCAGAACCGTATTGTACGTAATCGTCGTATGAAATTACCTCTGCACGGATAAATCCTTTTTCGAAATCAGTATGGATAACTCCAGCTGCTTGTGGTGCAGTAGCTCCAATATTAATTGTCCAAGCACGAACTTCTTTTACACCAGCTGTAAAATAAGTCTGTTGTTTTAAAAGTTTGTAAGCCGCACGGATCAAAACTGATGCTCCTGGCTCTTCTAATCCCATATCTTCTAAGAAAACCTGACGCTCTTCGTAGCTTTCTAATTCTGTAATATCAGCCTCAGCCCCTACTGAAAGCACAATAACTTCAGCATCTTCGTCTTTTACTAATTCACGAACTTGATCCACATATTTGTTTCCGTTTACAGCAGAGCTTTCGTCAACGTTACAAACGTATAAAACTGGTTTTGCAGTAATCAATTGGAAAGCTTCCATCAAAACTTCTTCGTCATTATTTTGAGGAACGATTGTTCTTGCAGATTTTGCTTGTAACAATGCCTCTCTAATTCTGTTTAATAAAGCTTCTTCTGTCTGCGCTTCTTTATTTCCAGTTTTTGCAGCACGTTTTACTTTTTCTAAACGTTTGTCGATTGTTTCTAAATCTTTTAACTGCAATTCGATGTCAATAGTTTCTTTATCACGAATTGGGTTTACATTTCCATCAACGTGTACGATATTATCATTGTCAAAACAACGTAAAACGTGAATGATCGCATTACACTCTCTAATGTTTCCTAAAAACTGGTTTCCAAGACCTTCACCTTTACTTGCACCTTTTACCAAACCTGCAATATCTACAATATCAACAGTTGCCATTTGAACGCGCTCTGGTTTTACCAATTCTTCCAATTTATTAATTCTTGGATCTGGAACGTTTACAACACCAATATTAGGTTCGATTGTACAAAAAGGAAAGTTGGCACTTTGCGCTTTTGCATTAGATAAACAATTAAATAATGTTGATTTTCCAACATTTGGTAATCCTACAATTCCTGCTTTCATCTGTTTGTTTGTATATTATTTATTCGATCTTATTTAAGATCTCAAACATTAAACCTTGTTGTTTAATGCATTATGTTTTACGTGTTTTTCTTTATTTCTGCCAAAATAACATTTTTCGGCTTTAAAATTTTGCAAATATAAGATTTAATAGCTCTTGCACGAAGTAAAAATGTTCAATAATATAATTTTAGCGCTATTTCTGAAAATTTTCAAACATTTTATTAAATTTTTGTTAAAAAACATTACTTTTATAACACTAGTCAACAAAAAACAAACCAAAAAACCAGTTACCATGAAAAAGATTGCATTATTAATATTCCTGCTGCATTCAGCATTTCTCTTTGCCCAAAAAGAAGTCTCGGGCCATGTAAAAGACAAAACAGGCAATCCGCTGCCTGGTGTTAATGTTACTGAGAAAGGAACTTCAAACGGAGTCTCAACTGATTTTGAAGGCGGCTTTAGAATCAAAGTAAAAGAAGGCGCTACATTAATTTTCAGTTATGTCGGATTTACGACAGTTGAAAAATCCGCTTCAAGCGAAAAAATAGAAATTGCTTTAAGCGAAAACGATGGTCAGATTCTGAATGATGTTGTAGTGGTAGGCTCCAGAAACACAAAAAGAACAGTTGTCAATTCGGCCGTTCCTATTGATGTTATTAATGTGAAGGATGTTACGACTCAAAGCGGAAAAATAGAGATTAACCAACTCTTGCAATACGTAGCTCCTTCGTTTAATGCGAATAAACAATCTGGTTCTGATGGAGCCGATCACGTAGATCCAGCTTCTTTGAGAGGTATGGGGCCAGATCAGACTTTGGTTTTGATTAACGGAAAAAGAAGACATCAATCTTCCTTAATCAATTTGTTTGGAACGCGCGGACGCGGAAACACGGGTACAGATTTAAATGCCATTCCAGCAGCTTCTATTAAAAGAATTGAGATCTTACGCGATGGCGCTTCTGCACAATACGGTTCTGATGCTATTTCTGGCGTAATTAATATTGTTACCAATGATACTGTTGATGAATTAACGGGATCTATAACTTATGGTGTTTTTAATACTGATGCAAAAGGGGATTTTTTACCTGGAACCCCAAATACAAAAGGCTATAGATTGGATAAAAATGGTAACGGAAATTCGTACGGAAAAGATCAGGATTTTGACGGAGGCTCGGTAAGAATTGCTGCAAATTATGGAACTGGAATTGGATCAAAAGGCGGATACGTAAATGTTACGGGAGAATTTCTAAATAAAAACAAGACCTTAAGACCTGCTTATGATTTTAGAAAAGGCTTTGGTGATGCTGAAATGACAGGTGTAAACTTATTTGCAAATCTTGCTATTCCAATTTCAGATAAAACGGAATTTTATGCTTTTGGAGGAAGCAATTTTAGAGATACCGATGCTTATGCTTTTACCAGAAATGACGGAGAAAGAGTCGTAGAATCGGTTTATCCTGGAGGTTATACGCCAAGAATTACTTCCAAAATAAATGATAATTCAATCGCTGCGGGAATTCGAACAGAATCTGCTGGAGGATGGAAATTTGATTTGAGTAATACTTTCGGAAAAAATAAATTTCAATACGATATTAAAGGAACAATAAATGCTTCGCTTGAAGAAAATTCTCCTCATGAATTTGACGCTGGAGGTCACAGCTTGCTTCAAAACACGACCAATTTTGATATTTCAAAAAATTACGGAGATATTTTAGGCGGTTTGAATATTGCTTTTGGAGCAGAATTTAGAGTCGAGCAATTTGAGATTTTTGCAGGAGAAGAAGGTTCTTATACCACTTACGACACCAACGGACAGCCTATTACTGATCCGACAACTCAAAGTGCACCTACGATTCCAAATCCAGATTATGACCCTACAGATCCAGATTCTTCTCCAACCATTCCGAGGCCGGGAAGTTCTCAAGGTTTCCCAGGTTATAGTCCAGCAAATGAAGTTAATAAAGACCGTACTAATTTTTCTCTTTACACAGATGCCGAATTGGATATTACAGAAGCCTTAATGGTAAGCGGCGCGGTTCGTTTTGAAAATTACAGCGATTTTGGAAGCACTTTAAACGGAAAGTTAGCTTCACGCCTTAAAATTACAGACCATATTAATTTAAGAGGTTCTGTAAGTACAGGTTTCCGTGCGCCATCATTAGCTCAGATATACTATAATTTGCGTTTTACCAATTTTAACGCCAGCGGTGCGACTGAAGTTTTACTGGCTCCAAATGACAGTCCGGTAACAAGAGCTTTCGGAATCCAAAAATTAAATGAAGAAAAAGCGGTAAATGCTTCCTTGGGACTTACGGCTTCTTTTGGCGATTTTACGGCTACAGTAGACGGTTATTATATCCAGGTAAAAGACCGTATCGTTCTTACAGGATATTTTGATGCTTCGTCTTTAGATCTTGGCGTTTCTGAGGCTCAGTTTTTTGTTAACGGCGTAGACACAAGCACTCACGGTCTAGATTTGGTTTTATCTTGGAAAAAGAGATTTGGAGAATCGCAATTTGGCGCAACTTTGGTTGGAAATATCAATGATATGAAAATTGACAAAGTGCAAAATGGTACTTTAGACGAAGCGACTTTCTTTGGAAAACGCGAAAGAGCATTTTTACTAGCTTCTGCGCCAGACAATAAATTTGCTTTAAACTTAACTTACAACAGAAAGAAATTTGATGCAGGTTTGGCTTTTACCAGATTTAGCAAAGTAGTTCTCGTAGATTATGCTGACGAAGATGATGTTTACAACCCAAGAGTTGTTACTGACTTAACGCTTGGCTATCAATTTACTAAAAGTTTAAAACTAACAATCGGAAGCAATAACTTGTTTAATGTATATCCGACCAAACAAGACGAACAAGGCAATACAGAAGCTGGTGGTTATTGGGATGCTGTACAAATGGGTTTCAGCGGAGCGTATTATTATGCAAGACTTGGGTTTAATTTCTAGGCTTCGACTCCGCTCAGCCTGACAAACAGCATAAACTTTGTACAATATAATTATCTCATTTTATGTCTTCCTGAGCGGAGTCGAAGGACACGCCAGAAATTCGTCAAAGAGAATCTGCCAATCTTTACGGGGCTTCGACTCCGCTCAGCCTGACAAACAGCATAAACTTTGTACAATATATTATCTCATTTTTTGTCTTCCTGAGCGGAGTCGAAGGACACGCCAGAAATTCGTCAAAGAGAATCTGCCAATCTTTGCGGGGCTTCGACTCCGCTCAGCCTGACAAAACGAATTCAACCAATTTGACAACAAACAAAAAATCCTGAACTTCACAGTTCAGGATTTTTCTTTTCTATTTATTAATTACAATTTAAACTCTAAAGATGCGATGATAGCTTTTTCTTCATCGGTTGCGGTAAAACCTGAAATGTCCCAATAATTGGTTAGGATTTTATTCTTTTTATTGAAAAGGGATTTCTCTTTAAAAACATCACTTTCTTTATACGTGAAATTTTGTTTGTTAAATCCTGTAGTTATAAAACTGTTTCGAACTTGAATATTTTTCGGTTTTTCTTTTTGAATAATGCTATAGCCGATTTCTTCATTAGAACTCAAAACATAATAATCTGTTCCGTCCCAGCGGTAATTCACTTTCACAAAAGATTTCGTCATATTTTTTTCGCCTTCTTTTGTTTTTTCTTCAATTTTATCAAGATTTAATGGAGTTACCGAAATCGTAAATTCCATAATAAGTTTCTTCAACGGATCATAAATTATCTGAAAATTATCAATTGCCTCTTTCGCTTTATCCAAAGGACTCACAGACATCACATAATAATCCTTATTTGTAGAATGTCCTTTTATGGTAAAATCATATTCTTTTCTTGACTTCGAATCTAAAAGCGGATCAAAATATTTAAAGTTCGAATAATTCTCCATTATATTATTCAAATTATACCCTCTTAAATCGGCACTTATATCGGTTTCCAGAAGTCCGTAAGATCTATTTTGTTCTACAAGCAAAGTGGTCGCATTGTTGTTTTTATCAAACTGAAAATTGACCAATCCGTCATTATAATACGAATATTGATTGTCGAGCATAAAAAACTCTCGCACATACACTTTTTGCCTATGCGAAATGCTGATTTTTTTTATGGAATTGTTGACTAATTTCTGCAGTATTTTGTCTGGAGCTTCTTTAGACAAAACCACTTCATCTAGTTTGTTATCTTTACTTTTAAGATAAATAACAAATTTCTGATCTCCGTTTAGAGAGGTCCAGCGCACCGTTATATCTTCATAATTCGTTTCAGAAACTTGAACATTAGAACCGCCAGTTAGCATAAAGGTTACCTTACCTTCTTCATTGCTCAATAAAATTTGCTTGGTTTTCATTATTACCACTGTCGCATTCTCAATAGGAAGCTGCGTTTCTATATCTTTAACGATAATAGAATATTCTTCGCTTTGCGCAAAAACGCTCATATTTAATAATAATACAGCAAATAAAAGTAGCAATCTCTTCATAGGCGTTTGTTAAATTTTCAACTAAAGTATTATTTTTTTAACAATAAAGCAACAGTCAAAAAAAACAAAACATTCGTTATCAAGAAACTAACTTTTAAAATTACCTGATAACAGGGTAAAAAAAATCCTGAGTAAAAACTCAGGATTATATATTTTAAAGTACACGAGCCATTACTCTCCGTGTAAAAACGATTGTCTTTCTAATAACGTTTCTTCATCTTCAACGTGATCGTCATCTGGCACACAACAGTCAACAGGACAAACAGCAGCACATTGCGGCTCATCGTGGAAACCTTTACATTCTGTACATTTTCCAGGTACTATATAGTAGATTTCGTCAGAAATTGGAGTTTGCGCATCATCAGCGTCAACTTCAGTTCCATCAGGTAATACGATCTTTCCAGAAAGACTTGTTCCGTCTTTATATCTCCAATCATCCGCTCCTTCATATATTGCTGTATTAGGGCATTCTGGTTCGCAAGCCCCACAATTGATACATTCGTCAGTTATAATAATTGCCATCTTTTTCTTCGTTTTGTTAAAAGTTATATAGGTTTTGTAGATTAAAGATTGAAAGATTCAAAACTACTTTGCCTTATAACGTAATATAGCTTATTTTTGTGCAAAATTACAATCAAAACAATTCATAAACAAACATTATGACATTAGAAACAAAAAAAAGTGTTTTTGTTGAATTAGGAAAATTTCTAAGTCAGTTTTCTGAAGGTGCTTCAGCGCCAAAATCTGACGTTTTATATAATGATATTTTCTTTGATGATTTCGAAAATCTGATTCGTTTATCACAATCTCATAATGGATGGTATACGCCAGAACAGGTTTATTTTTCCATACAATCATGGGCAGAAGCCTTAACAGCTGAAAATATTGACAAATGGCTTTCTGCTTATTCTTTTGACTCCGCTCAATCGGGCAAAACGGTTGCTTTAATTTTGGCCGGAAATATTCCGCTTGTAGGGTTTCATGATTTTTTATCTGTTTTAATTACAGGAAATAAAGCTTTAATCAAAACTTCGTCAAACGACCAGCATTTATTGCCGTTTTTGGCTAAATATTTAATTGCTGTTGATGAAAATTTAAAAGACAGCATCACTTTCGTAGAAGGAAAACTAGAAAACTTCGATGCTGTAATTGCAACTGGAAGTAATAATACTGCTCGTTATTTTGAATATTATTTTAAAGACAAACCGTCGATTATTCGAAAAAACAGAAACTCTGCTGCGATTTTAACTGGAAAAGAAACCAACGAAGAATTGGAAGCTTTAGGAGAAGATATTTTTAGATATTTTGGTTTAGGATGCCGAAATGTTTCTAAACTTTTCATTCCGAAAGAGTATTCTTTTGAGGCTTTTTTTCAAGCTATGTTTAAATATCAAGATGTCATTCATTATGAAAAATACGCTAACAATTATGACTATAATAAAGCCGTATTTTTAATGAGTAACTTCAAATTATTAGATAACGGTTTTTTGACTTTAAAAGAAGATTCAAGCTACGCCTCGCCTATCTCGAGTGTTTTTTATGAGTATTACGACAGCCTTGAAGAACTTGAAAAACGTCTTCAGGAAGATGCAGATCAAATTCAATGCATTGTCAGCAGCAATTTAACTGCAAATAGTATTGCATTTGGAGAAACGCAAAAACCTCAATTGTGGGATTACGCAGATAATGTCGATACTATAACGTTTTTGTTAACAACAAAGTAATAATTTGTTTAATTATTTCGAATATTTTAACGCTTTTTCGGCTCTTATTGCCGAAATTTGCGTCTTTAAAATTTTCGACTATTAACAACAACCATGAAAAAACACAACTACAGCGCAGGACCAAGTATTTTACCTCAGGAAGTTTTTGAGAAGGCATCAAAAGCAATTTTAAATTTTAATGATTCAGGGTTATCTATCCTTGAAATCTCGCACCGAAGCAAAGATTTCGTTGCTGTTATGGAGGAAGCTCGTTCCCTTGCTTTAGAATTATTAGGACTTCAGGGAAAAGGTTATCAGGCTTTATTTTTACAAGGTGGTGCCAGTACAGCATTCTTAATGGCTCCATATAACTTAATGAAAGAAAACGGAAAAGCAGCTTATTTAGATTCAGGAACGTGGGCAACTGCGGCTATCAAAGAAGCTAAACTTTTCGGTGAAACTGTTGTCGTAGCTTCTTCAAAAGAAGACAATTATACTTACGTTCCAAAAGGATACGAAATTCCAGCTGATGCTGATTATTTCCACTGTACTAGCAACAATACGATCTTTGGAACTCAAATGAAAGAATTCCCATCAACTAATGTTCCAGTTGTATGCGATATGAGTTCTGACATTTTTTCACGTGAATTAGATTTTTCTAAATTCGATATCATCTATGCTGGAGCTCAAAAAAATATGGGACCTGCAGGAACTACATTAGTGGTAATTAAAGAAGAAATCTTAGGCAAAAACGGAAGAACAATTCCTAGTATGCTAGATTACGCTAAACACATCAAAGGAGAAAGTATGTACAATACTCCACCTGTATTTGCTGTTTACGTTTCTCTTTTAACTTTACAATGGATTAAAGAAAAAGGAGGAATTGCTGCTGTTGAGAAATTAAACAACGCTAAAGCTGAATTACTTTACGCTGAAATCGACAGAAACCCATTGTTTAAAGGCGCTGCAAAAGTTGAAGACCGTTCTAACATGAACGTTACTTTCTTATTGAACAACCCAGAGCACACAGAAACTTTTGACGCTTTATGGAAAGCAGCAAACATTTCTGGATTGCCAGGACACCGTTCTGTTGGTGGTTACAGAGCTTCTATCTACAACGCTATGCCAATTGAAAGCGTTCAGGTTTTAGTTGATGTAATGAAAGCTTTAGAAACTAAAGTTTAGTTTTCAGCTTACACAAAAACAGCAACCGAAGACAGGTGCCCTAGCCCCGATAGAAGTGGAAATCCTTTTTTGTTTTTTCTTTAAAAACAAAAAAGATTGTAACGGATAGCGGGATTAGCTCCTAATAAAAAAAAGAAAAATTAAAATTGAGGATGAGATTGCTTCGTTCCTCGCAAAGACATAACACAACAATGAAAGTATTAGCAAATGACGGAATTTCTAAAAGCGGAATTCTAGCCTTAGAAAAAGGTGGTTTTGAAGTTATCACTACAAAAGTAGCTCAAGAACAAGTAGCTAACTATATAAATGAAAACAATATTGACGTAATTTTAGTTCGTAGTGCAACTAAAGTTCGTAAAGATATTATCGATGCTTGTCCAGGCATCAAAATCATCGGTCGTGGTGGTGTTGGTATGGATAATATCGATGTGGATTATGCAAAAGGCAAAGGAATTCACGTAATCAATACTCCTGCTTCATCTTCAGAATCTGTTGCAGAATTAGTATTCGGACACTTATTTTCTGGTGTGCGTTTTTTACATGATTCTAACAGAAACATGCCTCTTGAAGGAGATTCAAACTTTGACGGTTTGAAAAAAGCTTACGCAAACGGAACGGAATTAAGAGGTAAAACTTTAGGTATTGTTGGTATTGGTCGTATCGGACAAGCTACTGCAAAAATGGCTCTTGGTTTAGGAATGAAAGTTATCGCTGCTGATAGCTTTATTCCAGAGGTTGACATTAAAGTTGAATTTTTCGACGGACAGTCAATTACAACTAAAATCGTTTCTCAATCTTTAGAATCTTTATTTAAAGAATCTGATTTCATCACATTGCACGTTCCTGCTCAAAATGGTTACATCATTGGAGAAAAAGAACTTGAAATCATGAAAGACGGAGTTGGTATCGTAAACTGTGCTCGTGGTGGAGTTATCGACGAAGTTGCTTTAGTTAAAGCTTTAGATTCAGGAAAAGTAGCTTTCGCAGGTTTAGACGTTTTTGAAAGCGAACCAAAACCAGAAATGGCAATCTTAATGCACTCTAAAATCTCTTTGACTCCTCACATTGGAGCAGCTACAGGAGAAGCACAAGATAGAATTGGAACGGAATTAGCTTCACAAATTATTACTTTATTAAGCTAAGTAATTAAAAAATAGATTACCTTTAGAGGGATTTACCACTTATTTGTAGTAAATCCCTTTCTTTTTTTATTAAATTTGGCGTGTAATTTTAAACCTTATATATTATGTTTGAACAATTGACCCAATTAGTACAGCAATATGGAGGCGATGCTGTTGTAAACAATAACGCTGTCCCAAATGAGCATAATGAAGCCGTAATAAGCGAAACAAGCAATTCTATTTTTGAAGGATTAAAAAAGATTGTTTCTGAAGGCGGAACCGATCAGATTGCTGGCTTATTTAATGGAAATACAGCGATTGACAGTTCTAATCCGGTAGTACAACAAATTCAGCAGCAATTAAGCGGCAGTCTTGGCCAAAAATTCGGATTAAGCAGTGCAGACTCAAACGGAGTTGCTTCTAATTTGATTCCGCAGATTTTAGGCTCTTTAGTGAATAAAGCCAAAGATCCAAACGATAGCAGTTTTCAAATTTCAGATATAATAAGTGCTATTTCCGGAAACAGCGGACAAGCTTCTGGAATAATGGATACCATCTCTAAATACGGAATGCAATTTGGACTTGACCAAAACAATGACGGAAAAGTAGACGTGGCAGATGTACTTGTAGTCACCAAAAGCAAAGGAGGAATCGCCGGATTTATCGGGAAGATATTTGGAGGGAAGTAGCCTTCTAAGGTTCTAAGCCTCTAAGGCGCTAAGCTACTGAGCTTCTAAGCTTCTAAGTCCATGAGATTTTAAGTAAAATATTTAAAGCTGTTTGCAATGCAAACAGCTTTTTTTTATCTAAAAAAAAAAAAGCCGTATTCCAGACTTTAGAAGCTCAGAAACTAAAAAAGCTTAGAAACTTAGCACCTTAGAAGCTTAGTATCTTAGAATGATGTTAAACCCTATTCTCCTCTCGTCAAATATTCGTAAATTTAAAACATGAAAAAATGCATTTCCATACTAATTGTTTTACTTACTATTGTCGCGTGTTCTACGGCATCGAAGAATATTGCCAGTTCTGATACTGCTACATCAATTAAAAAAGGAAATGATACCGTGAGAATCGCAAATGATTCATTAGAATACGAAGTCATTATAATCGACAACGGATTCACAAACTGGCTTGCTTCTCGAGCTTATCCTAGAAACTATCATTCATTATCTTATCTTGAAAATAAAAACAATTTGTATGTAACAGAATGGAATAATCGTGTTTTACAGCCACAGCGTTATAATCCAAATTTATACGAAATGTCAATTGACTACCGTCCAGACATTCATTACGGCTATGAGGTAAATTACTTAATTTACAATTACATGATTTATTTTCAAAATACTTACAAACAAAAGCTTTGGGGCTATGTTCCATCAAGATAATAATACTATATTTGTAATCATTACAAATAGCAATGAATAGATTAAAAAAACGTTGGGGAATTACCTCCAATTTACAAGCCGTCATTATACTTATCGTTTTTGCCATCACAGGATCGGCATCTGCTTGGCTGTCTAAACCTTTCTGCATTTGGCTTGGAATTACTAAAGAAGATTTCGGAGGCTGGTTTACACTGATTCGCCTTATTATTATTTTCCCTATTTATCAGGTTTTATTAGTTGCCATCGGAACTATTTTTGGGCAGTATAAATTCTTTTGGAACTTCGAAAAGAAAATGCTTAAAAATATGGGACTTGGATTTTTATTCAAAGACTAATTCTACTTTATTTCTTTCTTTTTAATTAAAACCGTTCTGGTAAGATTTTCCTTTAATCTTAAATTTTCGATTTAATTTATATTTTTTCTCGAAATGCACTTTTATTGAATGCATTTTTATCAACCCTAGCATTTATCAGATATTAAGTCTTCAAAAAATTAGCATTTAAAAAACATATTACATTTTTTAAATACCTTTTCTGTAATAATCCGGCAAGCAGAACAGGATGGTGCAGGATAGTTTTATTTGACGTAATAACAAACTTTACAATAGTTAGCGAGACTACTTAAAACTGATAATCAGTTGTTTAGTTTTTCTAATTAAAGTTATTACTTACTAACCAAACCACAATTTGACATGCTGAAAAATTACTTTAAAATCTCCGTAATGGCGACGATAATTTGTCTCATTGCACCAATCAACAAGATTTTTGCCCAAAATCCGATTGTAAAAATTGACTTTGATCAGTCAGCAAGACCTAAAGCCGAAGTAAATGACCCTGATTACACCGCTTGGGTAATCGCTTCTGGCAACACCAACACTTATACCGAAAACGGCATTACTTTTACAGTTAATCGTGTTGGAAACAATGGAGATAACTTAGGAACCAATTGGTACAAAGCCGGAATTCAAGCTCCGTATTATGCTAGATTGGTCTGCGACGGACTTACGGTAAAAGGCTCAACCGCAAATCTCGGCGCTCAAATCGAAATTAGAATAAGAGGACTAGCAACGGGAGAACACACTTTATTAGCCTTTTTTAATAATGTAGACAGTCCGACAACCAATACTTTCAGTCCGATTGATATTTCTGTAGATGGAAATTTAGTGGTTGATAATTTGATTCCAACTGTAAGAGCAACCAAAACTGCTGATGCCCAATCTGCTTATTTAAAATTTGAAGCTACTGCAGGAACCGATGTTGTGATTCTAATGGCTGCAGAAACTTCAGGAACAGAAAATATTAAAAACTTCGTGCTAAATGGTTTTGAATTAAATACGCCTAATATTTTTTATCAGGCCACAAATCCAAATCCGAAGCAAAACGATGAACATGTCGAATTAACATCTGGCGGAAAAGTATTGCAATGGACTGCTGCCGCAAATGCGGTTTCACATAATGTTTATTTTGGAACTGACCAGGCAGCCGTTGATAATGCGACGACATCATCTCCAGAATATAAAGGAAACCAAGCTCTAGCCAATACTTCTTATCAAGTAAACGGATTGTACACTGGAGAAACTTATTTTTGGCGTGTTGACGAAGTTTTAGCAAATGGAGTCGAAAAAGGAAATGTTTGGCGTTTTCGTCCTGCACAGCTTGCTTTTCCAGAAGCGGAAGGCTACGGCCGTTTTGCACGTGGCGGACGAGGCGGAAAAGTTGTAGCGGTTACCAATTTAAATGACAGCGGACCAGGAAGTTTCCGAGAAGCTGTTACCAATGATATCGGTCCAAGAACCATTGTTTTTAATACTTCGGGAGTAATTCAACTGCAATCTCGTTTAGTTCTTAGCCAACCGTATGTTACCGTTGCTGGGCAAACCGCTCCTGGAAAAGGAATTACAATTCGTTCGGCTCCATTTGGCGTGACAGGAAACGACGCGATTGTACAAAATCTAAGAGTGAGACTCGGCGCTGGACCAACGTATGACGGAATGGGATTAACAGGCGCAGACAATAGTATTATTGACCACTGCTCTATCAGCTGGACGATTGATGAATCTTTCAGTTCACGATCTGGAAAAAACATTACGCTACAAAGAACTCTTATATCTGAAGCATTAAACGCAGCAAACCATCAAAATTATCCAGCAGGAACAGAACACGGTTATGCGGCTACAATTGGCGGAGATATCGGAAGTTTCCATCATAATTTATTGGCACATTGCTACGGCCGAAACTGGAGTCTTGGCGGCGGACTAGACGGAAGCGGTGCGTACACAGGAAAAATGGACATCACCAACAATGTTGTTTACAACTGGGGCGGAAGAACAACCGACGGCGGAACCAAAGAAGTGAACTTTGTAAATAATTATTACAAACCAGGCGCTGGATCTAAAATATTTGTTGCTTTTAATCAGCAAAACGAAGGAGTTGGAACTGGAATGCAAAGATGCTATTTTAACGGAAATGTGATGCCGGGCTATTTCGATGAATCGAATCAGACTTTAGGAAGAAAAGCTTCTGGCAATACCGTTCCTTACAACAACTTCGTAGACGCACCGTTTTTCCCATCGTACGTAACGACGCAATCGGCAAAAAATGCGTATAAAATTGTACTTTCTGATGTTGGATGCACACAACCTGAATTTGACGATCACGATCAGCGAATTATTTCAGAAACTCTAAACGGCACTTATTCTGCAGTTGGAAGCGTAACAGGAAAACCTGGATTCCCAGATAACGAAGCAGACGTTGGAGGTTTTGAAGATTATCCAACTGTAGTTAGACCTCAAAACTGGGACAGCGATCAAGATGGATTGCCAAACTGGTGGGAAAATATAATTGGAACCAATGTAAATTCTGGAATTGGTGATTTCTCAGATGCAAATGCTGATCCTGATTTAGATGGTTACACCAATCTGGACAAATATTTACAATGGATGTCTGAACCTCATTATGATGCTGTTTTAGGAAACAAAATTTATATTGATATTCAAAAATTATCTAGAGGTTTTACAAGCGGAGTATCTTATTCTCTATCTCAGGTAGTAAATGGAAACGCAACGTTGTCTGGAAACACTGTCGAATTTAAACCAAACGCAAAAGGTTTATGCTCTTTCAAATTTACGGTTACAGATTCTGAAGGCGGAACAATGACACGAAAAGTAAATGTACTTAGCGGTTATTCAACTTCTCCTATAAATGAAGTAATCAAAGATCTGATCGACAGCTTTAAAGTATGGCCAGTACCAAACACAGGAAATTTCTCGATTTTACTAGATGTTGATGTAGATGAAGCCGAACTTAGAATTTACGATATTTTTGGAAGAGAAATTCAAAAACGAACTATAAGCGGACAAACACAGGAAAATATTTCCATAAATAAAAAAGGGGTTTACATCTTAAAAGTGACAGATCCAGACACCAGAAAAATTTTATACCTCAAAAAAGTTATTATCCAATAAGTTTCAAACAAAAAGGCAGCTAAAAAATTAAGCTGCCTTTGTTTTATTGTTCCTTAAATTCTTTGGGCTGTCGCGTAAAGAAATAAGTATAAAGCCAAGTTAAGGTAAAAGACGGAATCACATCTGTAAAAGGAATAATCTCTTCCAGAAAAGTCAGCACACTCGCAACCTTCCCTACTCGTCCTTTATACATTTTTGCCATAATTATCGCGGCGATGGGCGCCCAGACCACATCTGAAAATTCACCCAAAAACGGAATCGAGAAAGAAATCATTCCAATTCCATCCAAAGCCAATCCGATTAGTAATTTTGACATTCTGTTATCTTCTACAACTTCTAAATCTTGCATAACACATTCATTTTTAAGTTAATCGAAATTAAAAAATTATTTACGAAACTGTATTATTTCTTTCTTAAATTTAATTTCCATTATTCCCATATCAATTTGCGTACCGATTTTAGATTTTAGATTTTAGATTTAAAAAAAGCTTCGCTTTTTTGGAATTTGGGATTTCAAAAATTGGAATTTAAAAACATTGTGATTTTGACCATAATCTTCGTTTCTTTGTAAAAACAGTTTCACTACATGATACACGCAAAAAACATACATAAATTTTACGACAAACTTGAAGTTTTAAAAGGAGTCGATTTACATATTAAAAAGGGCGAAATTGTTTCTATCGTTGGTGCTTCTGGTGCTGGAAAAACGACTTTGTTGCAAATCTTAGGAACTTTAGACAAGCCAGATCATAATCCAGATTCGTCTCTGACGATCAATGGAAAAAATGTTTTAGAATTGCAGAACGTCAAAAACGAAAGCTCGAATCAAGAAAAAGCGTTCAAAATTATCACTTGGTTAGGAACTTTATATTTTGTTTTATTAGCTGTATTTGTATTGTTTTTTAGAAACAAAATAGAAAACGACATTTTCGGTTACGGGACATGGGCGGTAATACTCCTGCCTACTCTTCTATTAGCTATTTACTACAGCCGCTACTTTAAAAAGAAAAGCAAACAAGATAAAGTTCTATCCGATTTCAGAAACTTAAATTTAGGATTCATTTTTCAATTTCATCAGCTTTTACCTGAGTTTACAGCACTAGAAAACGTTTGTATTCCGGCTCACATTGCAGGTAAAAAAACAGCCGAAACAGAAGAAGAAGCAAAAAAACTTTTAAGCTATCTTGGACTTTCGCACAGAATCAATCATAAACCAAGCGAACTTTCGGGCGGTGAGCAGCAGCGTGTTGCAGTTGCAAGAGCTTTAATCAACAAACCAGATGTCATTTTTGCCGACGAACCTTCTGGAAACCTAGATACACATTCAGCAGAAAACCTGCATCAGCTGTTTTTTCAGCTTCGAGACGAGTTCGGACAGACGTTTGTCATTGTAACCCACAACGAAGAATTGGCAAACATGGCCGATAGAAAATTAGTTATGGTCGACGGACAGATTAGTAATTAAGTTAATCAGGAGCTATTTCCTGCTGTCCGCTATATCTTTTCCTGGCTAAAGAAGCCAGAAAAAGGATGCCGCTCCCATCAGGGCTAGGGCACTCAAATTCATCAGAAGATTTGATTTAAAATGAACCAAAAAGAACTCAAAGAATTTCTAGACGAAAAAGTCATTCAATATAACAATCAGGATTTTATAGAAAGTGATCCTGTTCAGATTCCGCATCTTTTTACTCAAAAAGAAGATATCGAAATTGCTGGTTTTCTAAGCGCTTCAATCGCTTGGGGAAACCGTAAAATGATTATCAAAAATTCACACAAAATGATGGAATTGATGGGCAACACACCTTACGATTTCGTTATGTCACATTCTGATGAAGATTTGGCCAAACTGGAAACTTTTGTGCACAGAACTTTCAACGGACATGATTTTGCTGGTTTCATAAAAGGCTTAAAACATATCTATCAAAACCACAACGGATTAGAAAATGTTTTTGCAAAAAATCAGGAAAAAGATAGCTTACAGAAAAGCATCAGCGAATTCAAAAAAATATTCTTCGAAACAGATCATTTAGCGAGAACTCAAAAACACATTTCAGATCCGTTAAACAATTCAGCAGCCAAAAGAATCAATATGTACCTGCGCTGGATGGTGCGCCAAGATGCAAAAGGAGTCGATTTAGGAATCTGGAAAACTATTTCGCCTTCTGCATTATCTTGTCCCCTCGATGTTCATTCGGGAAATGTTGCACGTAAACTTGGAATTCTTTCGCGAAAGCAAAACGATGCAAAAGCATTAGCAGAATTAGATTTAGCACTTCGCAAAATGGATGCTTCAGATCCTGTAAAATACGATTTTGCTTTGTTTGGGTTAGGGGTTTTTGAAGGGTTTTAAAGACACTTTATTACTTCTATCAATATAACTAACGCCCCTATTTGTCATCCTGATGAAGGAAGGATCACACTAGAAAATCCGCGAAGTAATAGACAATTTTTCGAAGTTTTTTGCCAGAATTGTTTTTCGCCACGAATTCCCGAATTTTTATCTAACCAATTCGTGAATTCGTGGCGGAGAATCTGTAAGTTGTTTTTTAGCCATAAATTACACGAATTTCTTTCTAATTTAATTTATGAATTAACGGTTAAAAAAATCATTGTCAGGCTGAGCGGAGTCGAAGCCCGCGTTCCAATCGGCACGCCCTTCTCCCGAAGCTTCTGGATCGCTCAGGGTGACAAAAAGACATCTAAAATTACAAAATCAACAAAAAACCATGAATTTAACGTACATTTGCACAAAATTTAAAGCAAATGAGCACTTTCGAAAAATTTAATCTTCCAAAATCATTACAAAAAGCAGTTGACGAATTAGGATTTGTTACGCCTACTCCTATTCAAGAAAAATCTTTTTCTGTAATCATGTCTGGACGTGATATGATGGGAATTGCACAAACTGGAACCGGTAAAACATTTGCTTATTTACTGCCTCTTTTAAAGCTTTACAAATTTACGCATACCAATACGCCAAAAATCGTTATTCTAGTTCCAACTCGTGAATTAGTAGTTCAGGTGGTTGAAGAAGTGGAAAAACTGACTACCTATATGTCGGTTAAAACTTTAGGTATTTATGGAGGTGTAAACATCAATACACAAAAGAAAGCTGTTTACGAAGGTGTTGACATTTTAGTTGGAACGCCTGGACGTACAATGGATTTGGCTCTTGACGCTGTAGTTCGTTTTGACGAAACTCAAAAACTGGTTATTGACGAGTTTGACGAAATGCTGAATTTAGGTTTCAGACCACAGCTAACAGCTCTTTTTGCAATGATGAAAACTAAACGTCAAAATATTTTGTTCTCTGCAACGATGACAGATGAAGTTGATGATTTATTAAATGATTATTTCGATTTTCCAGAAGAAGTTACTCTAGCTCCATCAGGAACTCCACTTGAAAAAATTACACAGCTTACTTATAACGTTCCAAATTTCAATACCAAAGTAAATCTTTTAAAACATTTACTGGAAACTGATGAAAGCATGAGCCGTATTTTGGTTTTCGTAAATAACAAAAAGATTTCAGATATGCTTTTCAATCGTATTGATGAGCTTTTTGAAGGCCAATTTGGTGTAATTCACTCCAATAAATCTCAAAATTACCGTTTGAGTACAATGGCTGAATTTCAAGAAGGAAATTTGCGCGGTTTAATTACAACCGACGTTATGGCGAGAGGTTTGGATATTTCTAACATCACACACGTCATTAACTTTGAACTTCCAGAAGAACCAGAATTGTACATGCACAGAATTGGTCGTACAGGTCGTGCAGATGCAACGGGAACTGCGATAAGTTTTGTTACGCCAAGAGAAGAAGAATTCAAAATAGAAACTGAACTTTTAATGGATCAGGAGCTTGAAATCGCTGATTTCCCTGAAGAAGTTGAGATCTCAGAAAAACTGATCGAAGCTGAAAAAGACAAATTGCCAAGAAAGTTTTTAATGAAAAAACCAAAACTTGAAGGTGACGGCGCTTTTCACGAAAAATCAAAAAAGAACCAAAAAATCAATCTTGGAGGTCCTTCCAAAACGAAGAAAAAAACTCACGGTTCTGTCAACAGAAATATGTTGAAGACAAGAAATGAGAAGAAGAAAAAAAAATAACAAGTGTTTTTTTTAGTCACAAAGGTTCAAAGTAACAAAGTGACAAAGTAATAAAAAAGGCTCAAAAGCGCAGATTTAAAACCTCTGTTACTTTGAGCCTTTGTTACTTTGAACCTTTAAAAAGAACTATATTTTCGTAAACACCAATCCCACTGGCGAACACATCTGAATTCTTCTGCCAGTATCTGTCAGTTTTCCTGTTGCGATATCTCTTTTAAAAATAACTATATCATTAGTATATTGATGACCTACTAAAACGTAATTTCCTGTTGGGTCAATTGCAAAATCACGAGGACCTTTTCCTAATGTGCTTTGCTGTTCTACCAATTCTAACGCTCCTGTTTTTAGAATTTTGTAAACTGAAATAGAATTTGCATCTACACGATCTGTAAGGTATAAAAAGTTTCCGTCTGGCGAAAGTTTGATTGCCGCAGCTCCCGTTCCTCCTTTAAAATCTTTTGGAAGAATACTTGTTTCTGCTACTACTTTTAAACTTCCTGATTTATCATAGCTTAAGGTCGTCAAAGTTCCGTCTAGTTCTTGAACTAAATACACAAATTTTCCGTCTTTACTAAAAGTCAAATGTCTTGGACCGCTTCCTGGTTTTACATCAACACTTCCTTTTAGCGTTAGAATTTCGTTTTTAGCCGCTGGATTGTATTTATAAATAAACACTTTATCCAAACCTAAATCATTCGAAAGCACAAACTTTTTATCTGGAGAAAAAACAACCATGTGCACGTGTGCTTTTTCCTGACGCGCCGCATTTGGCCCTTTTCCTTCGTGCTGAATTAACTGCTGTACTTCTGTAATGCTTCCGTCAGTATTTTTCTTAAAAACCGCGATGCTTCCGCCAGAATAATTGGCAGCGATTACATGTTTATCATCATTTATTAAATGACACGGATCTGCTCCTAAAGCATCATTTTTATTTAAAAGGCTAACTTTTCCAGATTGAGAATCGTACGAAAAAGAACTTACAGTACTCTGCGTCCCATTTTCATTTACTGCATAAATAAATTTATTATCAGCAGAAACTGAAAGATAACTCGGACTTACAACATTCTCAGAAGAGCTTTTTAATTTATACTCACCTGTAGAAGCGTCGAATTCATAGACATAAATCCCATTGCTTTGGCAGGTATTGGTGTAAGTACCAACTAATAAATTAAATTTATTTTGAGCCTTTACCGCGGTTATTGATAAAGCTGAAAATAAGACTAGATATATTTTTTTCATAGTTTGTTTTTTGAATTAGCTAAAATAAGCAATAAAATCGTTTCGAAATCACATCTTCTACACAAGAAATTACAAAAGTTACATTTTTTGATGTTTTTTAAACCATATAAGTTCATGTAAGTTATTGAAGCATTCTTAATTCTTAATTCTTAATTCTTTAATAATCTCTTCCCCGAACTTATATGGTTTAAAATAATTTAATTCGTACTTTTGACAAGTAAATCGAAGCCAGAATGCATTTTAAACATCCCGAGATTCTATACTTTCTGTTTTTATTGATCGTTCCAATTCTGGTTCACTTATTTCAATTAAGACGATTTAAAACTTCTTATTTCACCAATGTTCGATTCTTAAAAGAACTTGCTATTCAGACTCGTAAGAGCTCTAAAATAAAAAAGCGACTTTTATTAGCCACACGTTTACTATTGCTTACTTGTGCGATTATTGGATTTGCACAGCCTTTTTTTGAAGCTGCCGACAGTAAGAACGCTTCTAACGAAATGTATATTGTTCTAGACAATTCTTTCAGTATGCAGGCAAAAGGCAAAAAAGGAGAATTATTAAAAAGAGCCGTTCAGGAATTGCTAGAAAACACTCCAGAAAACGCCCAATTCTCACTTTTAACCAATACCGAAAACTTTTGGAATACCGATATCAAATCATCTAAAAGTGCTTTACAAAACTTAAAATACAGCGCTTCTTCTTTCGATCTTTCGGCCATTACAGCAAAAATAAAAGCGCACAAATCGGCTCATAAAAAAGATATAGTTATTATTACAGATGCTGTTGGGTTACAAGAAGCAGCTATTAAAAGTATAGATTTTGACGAAAAACCCTATTTCATAGTTCCCGAAGCAGAACAGAAAAATAACATTTCGATTGATAGCGTATACATCAATCAGACATTAGAAAACTTCTACGAAATTGGAATTAATTTATCGGCTTATGGCGAAGATTTTAAGCCTGTTTCGACAGCTCTTTACAATCAAAACAAATTAATCGCTAAAACGATTGTCAATTTTGACACGAAGAAAAAGAAAATCAACTTTACGATTCCAAAAGAGGCTTTTCATGGTTATGTTGCGATTGAAGACAATGGACTAACTTATGACAATAAATTGTTTTTCAGCATTTCTAAAAACAAAAAAACGAACGTTATTAGCATTGGGGAACCAGAAAAAAGCAATTTCTTATCGAGAATTTATACTTCTGGCGAATTCAACTATAACAATTACTCGATTGGCGCTTTAGATTACAATAGTTTAGAAAAACAAAATACGATTATTTTAAATGAGCTAATTGACATTCCGCAAGCATTGCAGACAACTTTAAAAGCTTTTGTTTCTAAAGGAGGAAATTTGGTTGTAATTCCGTCTGAGAAAAGTTCGCTTTCAAGTTTGAATGCTTTGTTGGGCCAGTTTGGAAAAATTCAATTCGAAAATTTACAAACCAACAGCAAATTAATCACGAAAATCAATTTTGATCATCCTTTATTTTCAGGAGTTTTCGAAAATAAAATAACCAATTTCCAATATCCGAAAGTAAACAGTTCGTTTGCTGTTTCAAGTCCGTATCCGGCTGTGCTCTCATTTGAAGATCAGACTGCTTTTGTAGCATCGGTTCAAAATCAAGTTTCTGGAATAACGGTTTTTACAGCGCCAATAAATAGTGCTAATTCTAATTTTCAACAATCGCCTTTAATTGTTCCTTTGTTTTATAAAATCGCTCAGAACAATCAGAAGACTGGTGTAAATGCTTTGACAATTGGAAATAATCAGCCTTATTTTGTAGATGTTTTACTGACTAAAGATGCCATTTTAGAAGTAAAAGGAACTGAAGATTCTTTTATTCCAATTCAGCAAATTTTAAATAATAAGGTCAAACTAACCTTTAATGATTTTCCTGAAACCGCTGGAAATTATAGCATTTTTGATAAAAAACAACAGGTTGAAAATATCAGTTTTAATTACAAAAGAACCGAAAGCGATTTGAGTCAGGTAAACACCAATGTGGTTTCTGATTTTAAAACTGCCGATACCATTTCGACCATTTTTAATACACTACAAACAGAGCGAACTGACAGCCAAATTTGGAAATGGTTTGTTATCTTTGCACTGTTATTTTTAGCATTAGAAATGGCAATTATAAAATTTGTAAAGTGATTTTTTTTTGACCATTAAGGTATTAAGATTATTAAGTATTTTCCTTTATGATCTTATTTCAAATACCCAGACAATTAAGCTCCTTTCTTTATGACCTTAATTTCTTAATGGTAGAAAACAAAACATTTAATGTTTGAATAAAATAAATATTTAAAATATGAAACTAATCATCAAAAGCGCCAAAATTATCGACTCCAAAAGTCCGTTTCACAATCAGACCGTTGATCTTTTAATTGCAGATGGTTTAATAGAAAAAATAGGAGTTTCACTTCCAAACGATGATGCTGAAGTAGTGCGATTTGACAATCTTCATGTTTCTCAAGGATGGTTTGACAGCAGTGTTTCGCTTGGAGAGCCAGGTTATGAAGACAGAGAAACTATTGCAAACGGATTGAATGTTGCAGCAAAAAGCGGCTTTACAGCAATCGCCTTACAACCCAATTCTTTACCGATTATCGACAACCAATCTCAGGTAAATTTTGTGAAAAATAAAGCAAACGGTTTTGCAACAGAAATTTTTCCAATTGGCGCTTTGACTAAAGCCAGCGAAGGAAAGGATATGGCAGAACTTTTTGATATGAAAAATGCGGGAGCAATCGCTTTTGGAGATTACAACAAAAGTATTGACAATGCCAATATTCTAAAAATTGCTTTGCAATATGTGCAGGATTTTGACGGATTGGTAATCGCTTATTCGCAAGATCCGAACATTAAAGGAAATGGTGTTGCAAACGAAGGAATTGTTTCTACGAGATTAGGATTAAAAGGAATTCCGAATTTAGCAGAAGAACTTCAAATTTCGAGAAACTTATTTTTACTACAATATACGGGCGGAAAACTTCATATCCCGACCATTTCTACCGCAAAATCGGTTGAATTAATTAGAGAAGCGAAAGCCAAAGGATTACATGTAACATGCAGCGCTTCTGTACATCATTTAGTTTTAACTGATGAAAAACTGGACGGATTTGACACTCGTTTTAAAGTTACGCCTCCGCTAAGAACTGAAGTAGACAAACAAGCTTTACTGAATGGAGTTGCCGACGGGACAATCGATATGATTACATCTGACCACAACCCTATTGATATTGAATTCAAAAAAATGGAATTTGATACCGCTAAAAATGGAACTATTGGTTTAGAAAGTGCTTTTGCTGCATTATTAACGGTTTTACCTGTAGAAACAATTGTAGCAAAATTAACAGCTGCAAGAACTGTTTTCGGTTTAGAAAACCATACAATTGAAGAAGGTGCAAAAGCAAATTTGAGCTTGTTTACAACAGAAGGGAAATCAACTTTTACGAAAGAAAATATTCTTTCAAAATCTAAAAATTCTGCTTTCTTAGGAACTGAAATTAAAGGTTCTGTCTACGGAATTTTAAATCAAAATCAACTAGTTACAAAATAATACAATGAATAATTCAGTCGAAGAAGGAAAGCCAATCGCTATTACAAGTTATATTTTAATCGTTGGAGTGCTCATTGCCATGTCTATGAATTCTGAAAATAAAAATAGCTTTGCTTCTTTTCATATCCGTCAGGCTTTAGGTCTATCTCTAACTTTTATTTCTTTTGGAGCGCTAACCAGTAATTTTGACAGCTTTTTTATCACTTTTCCAATGTGGATTTGCGTTTCCATCTTATGGACTTATGGTATTTTTACTGCTATCCAAGGACAAATGAGACCGATTCCGCTTGTTGGAGAATTGTTTCAGAAATGGTTTAAATCTATTGGATAACAAATTCCATTTTTTTGAAATTCCAAATTCCACTTGCACGTCGCTAACTTTGCCAAAGTTGAAAACTGAACACTAGAAAACAGAACACTGAACACTAAAAAAATGAATCTATCTTTAGAATACAAAATACAAGAACCAAAAGTAATTTTAGATAAAAATCCGTTACTGCTTTTATTGCACGGATACGGAAGCAACGAAGCCGATTTATTCTCTTTTGCTTCTGAACTTCCAGATAATTATTACATCATTTCGGCGAGAGCGCCTTACGATTTACAATATGGTGCTTACGCTTGGTACGCGATTAACTTCGATGCTGACCAAAATAAATTTTCGGACAACGAACAGGCAAAAATCTCAAGAGACAAAATTGTTGCTTTTATAGATGAATTAGTAGCTAATTATCCTATTGATGCTAATAATGTAACTTTAATTGGATTCAGCCAAGGATCTATTTTAAGTTATGCAACTGCCCTTTCTTATCCAGAAAAAATTCAGCGAGTGGTTGCTATGAGCGGTTATTTCAATGAAGAAATTATTAAAGAAGGTTTTGAAAACAACGATTTTAAAAACCTAAAAATATTCGCTTCTCACGGAACTGTAGATCAGGTTATTCCAATTGAATGGGCCAGAAAAACACCAGCGATTTTAGAGAAATTAAATATTCCTGTTGTTTACAGAGAATATCCTGTCGGGCATGGAGTTGCACCACAGAATTTCTTTGATTTTAAGAATTGGCTGGCTATTTAGTCATTATTGCAGAAGATAGTTAAAATGAAAATAACTGACTTTTTAAATAAAGAGAACAATAATTTAGATTTAATTAGAATCTTACTAGCCTGTACTGTAATTCTTGGACATACAAGTACATTAAATGGAATAACACCATATTGGACGGATCCTGTAAATTTATTTTTTCCAGTAACTTACTCAGGAGCACTCGCAGTAAAGCTTTTCTTTTTTATAAGCGGCCTAGTTGTTACGAATAGTTATCTAAAAAATGACAGTTTCGTATATTTTGCAATTTCAAGACTATTTAGAATTTTGCCTGCTTTGATATTTCTTTTACTAATTACTGTTTTTTTAATTGGCCCCACCATTACTAATGTAAGTATCTCAGAATACTTTTCAGACTACACGAATTATAGATATCTAATAAAAAATATATATTTTAAAACACAATATATACTAACCGGTGTTTTTAATGACAATTTATACAAAGATGCAGTTAACGGATCACTATGGAGTTTAAATTATGAGGTAAAATGTTACATTGTCTTAATGTTTGTATTTTTATTAATTAAAAACAAAAGAACTTTTATTTTTAATATAGGTTTTATAGCGCTTTTTATGCTAAGCGTTTTACCACAAAACTTCATACTTAGCAAATTAAGCAATAATCCAGAAATTTACTATCTGCCTATTTCTTTTGCTTATGGAGTCTTTTTAGCAATAAATCAAAACAGATTTATAATGAATTTACAGATTGTTCTTTTATCAATTTTTGTTTATTTTTTATTTAGAGGCCATCAAGCAGAGGAATTATTTCTTATCGTTGCTTTTTGTAACTTAATCATTTTTACCAGCTCTCGAGAATTTATTTTGAATTTCAAACCTAAATATGACATTTCGTACGGGATATATCTTTGGGGATTTTTAATACAACAAATAATCTACTTCTACTTTGGTACAATATACGCCGGATTACATTTTTTCACAGCAGTAAGTATATCAATACCAATCGCTTATATCTCACTTATTTACATTGAAAAACCGAGTATATTAATGGGTAAACAAATTCAAGCTTTTTATAATTCTATGAATACAAAAAAGCCAAGTTTTAAATCCTCCTTTTCTTATTTTATCTCAAAATTTTAAATTTATCTAATAAATATAATCATAGTTACAATTTATAAAAATTATATAAAAAACTCAACTTACAAACCTTATTCTCCTAGTGGACTGCTTAATTAGCATCCAGTTATCGTTTTAAATCTCTGTTAACACTAATCTATCCAAAAATGAGCATCTCAAAACTTGATAACCCTGCTTTAATTTTAATTGATATCCAGAAAGGTTTTCATGATGTTGCTTACTGGGGTGGAGATCGAAATAATATTGACGCAGAACAAAAAGCAGGTGAGCTTTTAGAAATTTGGAGATCCAAAAAATTACCTATTTTTCATATACAGCATTGTTCTTCAAACCCCAATTCAATTTTAAACGAAACAAATCCTGGAAATGAATTTCAAGATGTCGTAAAACCTCTGGAAGGAGAGACAATTATTAAAAAGAATGTCAACAGCGCTTTTATAGGAACAAACTTAAAAGAGCTCATTGACGATGCCAAAATTACCAATCTTGTAATTGTCGGCTTAACTACAGATCATTGCGTTTCTACGACAACCAGAATGGCGGGGAATTACGGATATAACGTTTATCTTGTTTCTGATGCAACAGCTACTTTCAATAAAAAAGGTGTAAACGGAGAAGTTTTCTTTGCAGAGTTAATTCATCAAACTGCTTTGGCAAGTTTAAACGAAGAATTTGCTCAAGTAATAAATTCTGATTTTATTAAAGAAATTGTTTAGTTTAATATCTAAGTTTCAGTACAACTTTGTCAAAGTTTAAAACTTTGACAAAGTTTTTTTTCAATACAAGCTTTGGAATTTGGAATTTTTAATTTGGAATTTACTCTCCAGTATAAAGAATCTTCTCCCCTTTCTTCAAAACATATCCTTTCCAGGGAATCAATTGCCAATCGCCATTTACCCAAGAATCACCTTCAGATTTTCTTTCTAAAATGATAGATTCTTTTTGAGTATCTAAGAAAAGTTCCGCTTTATTTCCGTCAAAAATTACGTAAGATGCGGTCGTGTATGTTTTACCGTCATCATAATGAGAAAGTTTTGTCCCTTCAAAAACTCGGATGCATTCTTTTTTGAGTTCTGACCAAGTATAACCAGCAGAAGCTTTGCATCCATGAGAATCAGAATCAGCTCCAACAGCGGCTTCTTTTTGTGGTTCTTTTGGAGTTATCTTTTCTTTTTCTTGAGAAACTTTTTTAGCGCAAGAAAATGCGCTTACAATCATCAAAAACAAAAATATCTTCTTCATAATCCTATTTATTTAAAGGTCAAAAAAAATAGGATTATAAAATCCTATTTTTGATATAACCAAGTTTGATTTACTTCAAAGGTAATGTTATCATCGTTATCAACAAAATACTTTAACAAGACTTCTCCCCACAATTCTCCATTACTGTAGTCTGCAATAATCCATCTGTGGTTTAAAATCTTTACTTTATTGATGATAAATTTGTTTGGACCTATTTGATCTTGCCCTGTATACGGATTGCCTTTTGGATTTGAATTTAAATCTAATAGTTTTTCTGTAACAACTGGAATTAGTTTTTCATACAAAATGACTTTACCTCCAGAAGCACTGTTATCAAAGTAATTTTGTGCATTTTCATTGTGTTCTAAAGAAAAATAATCTGCTTCTGCCAATTTATTTTTCATTAGACTAATGCTATCTCTTAGTTTTTTTGTTGTCTTTTCATATCGCTGCTCTCCAAATTTCACTTCGCCGCTGTAAAATGCATACGTAAAAACGTTCATTAAAATAGCCAAAATAAAAAGATAAAGCATTAAGGATTTTTTCATTGTGTGGTATAATTAAATTGTAATTTCTAAATTGTCATAAGCCAAAAAAACATTTTCAGGAAGTGTTTTCTGCACTTCTTCGTGAAAACCTAAAACGTGACTGATGTGAGTTAAATAAGCTCTTTCGGGTTTGACAAGATTGATAAAATCTAGCGCTTCCTGCAGGTTAAAATGCGTATCATGAGGTTCGACGCGCAAAGCATTTACCACCAAAACTTTCAATCCTTTCAGTTTTTCAACTTCTGCTGGTTCGATTGTTTTTACATCTGTCAAATAAGCAAAATCGTCGATTCGGTACCCAAAAACTTGAAGATCACCGTGCATGGCATTTATAGGAATCGCCATTTTGTCTCCAACAGCAAAAGGAGCATTATTATGCACTTCAATTGTTTTTACGCTTGGTGCTCCTGGATATTTGTTTACCGTCTCAAAAACATAATCAAAACGGCGTCTTAGATTATCTAAAACACGTTTGTGTCCGTAAATCGGAATTTCGCCCTGTCTGAAATTAAACGGGCGTATATCGTCTAAGCCAGCTGTATGGTCAGAATGTTCGTGTGTAAATAAAATAGCGTCCAGTTTTCGGCATCCGCAAGAAAGCATTTGCTGCCTGAAATCGGGACCGCAGTCTATCACATACGAATGCTCGTTCCATGTTATCCAAATGGATACACGAAGCCTTTTGTCCTTAGCATCAGTGCTTTTACAAACTGGATGATCGATTCCAATAATTGGAATGCCTTGAGAAGTACCTGTACCTAAAAAATAAACCTTCAATTGAACTTAATTTTTTTACAAAAATAGGATTATTTCTCTTTCATTAGAAGCCTAATTTACTAACTTTGTAACAAATCTATTTAAAACAAAATGGGTACAGAAATAAAACTCAAGGGTGACAAGGTCATCGAACAGATTCCTTCTATAAAAGACAAAGCGTTACGCATTAATTTAAACGAAAATATTTACGGAACATTTGCTGAGATTGGCGCTGGACAAGAGACAGTTAGACACTTTTTCAGATCTGGAGGTTCGTCGGGAACTATTGCAAAAGCGATGTCTGCCTATGATAAAGATTTTAGTGACGCCGTTTATGGAGCTGAAAATGATGGAAGATATGTGACAGAAGAGCGTTTGAAAAAAATGCTTACCCATGAAGGACAAATCATCGAAGAGCGTTTAAGCCGAGAAAAACACCCTACCAAACTTTTTTTCAGTTACGCCAATACGGTTGCCACAATAGATTTTGCCAAACAATTTAAAGGTCACGGATGGGTTGGAATTCGTTACCAAATCGAACCAGACGAAGCTTATAACGAAATTATTCTTCACATTCGTTTTAAAGAGACTGACGCAAGACTGCAACAAGAAACACTTGGTATTTTAGGGGTAAACTTAATTTACGGTGCTTTTTACAAATACAACGATCCAAAACGATTACTTCGTTATTTATACGATCACTTAGACAAAGATCAGTTAGAGATTGATACCATTAACTTTTCTGGACCTCGTTTTGCCGATGTAGACAATCGTTTGATGAGTTTACAATTGGTTAAAAATGGAATGACCGATGCCGTAATGTTCAATCCTGAAGGGAAAAATATTCTGCCAGCAGCTATTCTTTACAAAAAGAATTTATTAGCCTTAAGAGGAAGTTTCCGTCCTGTTACGAAAGTAAATATGGACATGTACGAGAAATCATTAGAAATGTTTCTCAAGGAAAATAAAGTTGAAAAGAACAATACGCTTGTAATTTTTGAAATCACTCTTTCGAATTTACGTTCTGACGGTGAAATTGACGAACGTGACTTTATGGACAGAGCCGAATTACTTTGTTCGCTTGGTCAGACGGTTATGATTTCGAATTTCCAAGAATATTATAAAGTAGTAGAATATTTCGCCAACTATACCAAAGCCCGTATGGGATTGGCAATGGGTGTAAACAATCTTGTTGATATTTTTGATGAGAAATATTATCGTCATTTAAGTGGAGGAATTCTGGAAGCGTTTGGAAAATTATTCTATCGTGATATGAAAGTTTTCCTTTATCCGATGTTAGATGAAGATGGCTCATTAATGAACTCAAACAATTTGAAAGTTCATCCTAGAATGAAAGAATTATACAAATTCTTTAAATTCAACGGAAAAGTGGTTGATATTGAAGATTATGATCCGAATATTTTGGATGTATTCTCTAGAGAGATCTTGAAAATGATCAATCAAGGCAAACCTGGATGGGAACCAATGCTTCCTCCTGGAATTCCTGAAATTATAAAAGAACATCATCTTTTTGGGTATCATCCGCAGAAAGAATTAGAGCAAAATGCATAATAAAAAAGTCCCTTTGATGGGACTTTTTTTTTGCTTTATATTGTTTAACACAAAGGTTTTCTACACAGATTGGACTGTAGAGACGCACCGCAGTGCGTCTACGCAAAGTATGGCAGGTTCAGCATTAATTAATAATATTTTCGTGTGTTTGCGGTAATACAAACGTTAGACGCACTGCGGTGCGTCTCTACAGTCCAATCTTTGCGTGCATTGCGTAAAATCTTTGCGTGCTTTGCGGTAAAATAATGACTTGAAACAAAAAAAATTATTTCAAAATCTGCGAAGCGTGTTCTTTTGTTTTTACTTTTTCTATTACTTCTTCGATAATTCCTTTTTCGTTGATTACGAAAGTGGTTCTGTGAATTCCGTCGTATTCTCTTCCCATGAATTTCTTTGGCCCCCAAACTCCAAAGGCATTAATAACCGATTTATCTTCGTCTGCAATTAGCGGAAAAGGCAATTCGTACTTTTCTTTGAATTTTACTTGTGCTTTTGAGGTGTCGGCACTTACTCCAAGAAGTTCGTAATTATTGGCTTGAAAACGGTGAAAATTGTCCCTTAAATCACATGCTTCGGCTGTACAGCCAGGAGTACTTGCTTTTGGATAAAAGAAGACAACCAGTTTTTTCCCGGCATAATCTGCCAGTTTATGTGTTTTTCCGTCTTGATCTGTTCCTGAAAAATTGGGTGCTTTATCTCCTGCTTTTAATGTTGTCATATCTTTTTAATTTTAGATTATTGATTTTAGATTCCCGCAAGGTTTGCTAAATGCCTTGTAGATATTATTTACTTTAGATTGTTGATTTTAGACTAAAACAAAGATAGCGTACAACTTTTAACTCATAACTTATAATTCACAACTTTTTTCATGCCCCAGATTGAAGTGGAAACCCCGGAATTATGATAGTTTACATTTTTTGCATTTAAAAAGCGACCGAAGGAAGCTCTTTTAAATGCTTAAAAATGTTACTGACATAATGAGGAGTTGAAACGGAAAGCTGGATTAGGCACATCATTAAAATTATAGTATTTTTACAATCAATAAAATCATCGAAATGAATAAAGAAGCTCGAGTACAGTTTGTTATCGACAAATTGAAAGAACTCTACCCTACTATACCTGTTCCGCTAGATCATAAAGATCCGTATACGCTTTTAATTGCGGTTTTATTGTCTGCGCAATGCACAGATGTTCGTGTGAACCAGATTACGCCTCTTTTGTTTGCAAAAGCTGATAATCCGTATGATATGGTTAAAATGTCGGTGGAAGAAATTAAAGAAATTATTCGCCCGTGCGGTTTGTCTCCGATGAAATCGAAGGGAATTCATGGTTTGTCTGAAATTTTGATAGAAAAACATAACGGAGAAGTTCCGCAAAGTTTTGAAGCGCTTGAGGCTTTACCTGCTGTTGGACATAAAACGGCTAGTGTGGTAATGTCGCAAGCTTTTGGTGTTCCTGCTTTTCCCGTAGACACGCACATTCATCGCTTGATGCACAGATGGAATTTATCTAACGGAAAAAATGTTGCCCAGACTGAAAAAGATGCTAAAAGATTATTTCCGAGAGAACTATGGAACGATTTGCACTTGCAGATTATTTGGTACGGTCGAGAATATTCGCCTGCAAGAGGCTGGAATTTGGAGAAAGACATTATCACTAAAACCGTTGGCAAAAAATCTCTTATTGAAGAAATGGAGAAAATAGCTTTGAAAAAAGCTGTTTAATGTGCCAATGAAAAAAATTAGATAATTAGATAATTGTCTGTTATTAAAACACATTATCTAATTATCTAATCAATAAAATTATCTAATTTACATTCCCGCTTTTAAAGCGTTGTATTCTGTATTCATATCAAGTGATCTGTAAACACCTAATAACGTTTTGGTTGCATCTGGATTTTTTGGCTCAAGCGTTAGGACTTTTTTCAAATATGGAATCGCACTTCTTGTAATATCATCTTTTCTGGCATTCAGCTTATCGTATTGCTTCATTTCTGCCGGAGTCGTTCCCAGTGCAGAGATTTCATCGGCAAGATCTTTTTTCATTTGCAATTTCAGATAAGCTAGATTGATATACGCATCAATATAATTTGGATTTAATTCCAGTACATAATTGTAAATCGCTTCTGATTTCGGATAATCCTTTTTTTCAAGATAGGCATACGCCAGATTGCTGTTTATTTCTATTCTTTTGGATGGAATAGATTCTGTTCTTGGCTTTTCGTATAAACCTTGCTGAATTGCAGATTCTCTGGCTTTTGGAGAAATAAAGGTATCTTCTTCTTTTGTTTTTTTGTTTGTAGCATAGTACAGAACTCCTTTTCCAGAATAATTAATCTTTTTGAGAAGTTCATAGTAAGTAACAGCAGCATTGAAATCTTTTGCATTTATAGATGAAGCTGCGGCATTACACAAGTTTAAAGTGTCTTTTTTATCAAACAAATAAACCTTGTAACTTTTCTCTGCGCTTTCTTTGAAGTTTCCAGCTTTAAAATCTGCCATTGCGCCATTTACAAGACTGGCTTTCATATCTTTTAAAGCCATATTAGCCTTAACTGTCCATTTAAATTTTCCTGATTCGTTTTCGTATAAAAATACATCTTGGTAGGATTGCGACGCCAATGTAAAATTATTGGCAGCATCAATGTTTTTTACAGCCAAATCTTTTAATACGTTACCTTTTAAGAAATAATAATCTGACTTGTCTTCATCAGATGCATTAAGAATAAGGTATTCTGTTTTGGTTAAAATTGCCAAAGCATCTTGGCTATTTCCTTTATCAAATAAAGACTGCGCTTCCTTAATTTTGTCTTTTTGGGCAAATGCGCCAATGCTGATCATTAATAAGCACGACAACATTTTAATGTTCTCTTTCATTTTACGGTTAAGTTTTGGTGATTAAATGATTTTCTTATTTTATTGAGGCAATAGCAAAAGACAATTAAACTGGTTTAAAAATTATCTTATCACTATTTTTTGAGTCAATACTGCTGGTCCAACTATTTTCTCAAAATCAAATGAGCATCAAAACTTAACAAAATAAAGCAGGGTAGTTTTTCTTCATAAACAATCTGTTTTGGGGTTAAATATTTAGTTATTACGTTGTTATTTTTCTAATTCTTTGAATAAAACCAGCACTCTTATACGAATAATACTTGCGAAATCATTTTTATCGAACAAAAAGCTAGTTTTTTAACTAAAATAAAATTAAAAACTAAATAAACATATAAAATCTCATCAAAATATTAAATTTTAACAAAACACGAGGAAAATGATGTAAAAAACTTATATTTTTTAAGTTCAAAATATAAACAAAATAAAAAACTCACTATTTGTATAAGAAATACAAACAGTGAGCTTTTTCAACCGAAACGACCATTCGGTTTATTTTTAATAAACATCCGACAGGAGCAGTGGGGTGTTTAGTTAGCTATTATCTCAAAATTTTTATCTTCAATCTTAACTACTGTCAAGGCTTTAGAATAATTCAATAAGAAAGAAACGACTTCTTTATTAGGTTTAAGATTTTTGGAAGCTAATGCTTTTTTTGAGTAAATTTTCCCCATACTGTAAAAATGATTTATACTAGTATAACGGACTAAATATCAAAATAGTATTAGTTGGTTAAAATAATTTGATGTTTATCTATTATTTTTCTCAAATTCATTAGTGCGTAACGCATTCTTCCCAATGCTGTATTGATGCTTACGCCTGTAATTTCTGAGATTTCTTTGAAACTCATATCTTGGTACATACGCATTACCAATACTTCTTTTTGATCTTCTGGAAGTTCTTCTATCAACTTTTTTAGATCCAATTCGACTTGGTCAACAATCATTTTGCCTTCTATTGTCAGTGCATCGTCAGACATGATAGAGAAAATAGAAAACTCTTCTGTTTCTCTGTACATCGGCATTTTTTTGGTTTTGCGAAAATGATCAACGATTAAATTGTGAGAAATACGCATTACCCAAGGCAGAAATTTACCTTCTTCGTTATAAGAATTACTTTTTAAAGTTTTGATTACTTTAATAAATGTATCTTGAAAAATATCATTTGAAATATCTCTATCAGCAATCTTAGAATATATAAAACCATATATCTTAGATTCATGCCTTTTTATTAATGTTGCCAGTGCAGCTTCACTGCCGTCAACATAATTTTTTACTAATAGAGCGTCTGGAGTATGCAGATCAGCCATAATAACTACTTTTTTAGTTTTATTTTAAAAATTTGGAGTATTTTTCTAAAAAGTAGTTTTTTTAAATAGGCGTTTCTTTTTTTAGGTTATGTTAATATTGTGACCAAATTTAACAATTTTTAATTTTAAAATGCAAATAAATCATTAATTATTATTAGTAAAACTTTTATTAATGTACAATAAACATAAAATTTACGTACAAAGTGCTAAAAATCCGTAAAACAAATGCTAGGAAAAAGTGTTAAAAAATAAACCTAAACACCTAATAATTAATGAGATAATTTTTATTCTTTTCTTTGAATCAGATTTCAAATTACAATTTTTATTGAAATAATCCGACAATTGCAGAATATTTTTTTGCAGACTGTGTTAAACTGGACCAATACAGCTCTAAAAAAGTACACTTTTACAGCTAAATCTGCTTCAAAAAGTCTTTCAGTTAGAGCAAAATAGTTAAAATTTGGAACTAAATCCTTAACTAAATCCAATTCAAAATTGATTACTTTTGTAAAAATTGACTTTTTTATGCAAATTGACCTTTCTAAAATAGATCCGAAATCAAATATTATAATTAAAGGAGCGCAGGTACATAATCTAAAAAATGTAGATGTGGTTATTCCGAGAAATAAACTGGTTGTCATTACTGGTCTTTCAGGATCAGGAAAATCGAGTTTAGCTTTTGATACTTTATATGCCGAAGGACAAAGACGTTATGTAGAAAGTTTATCTTCTTATGCGCGTCAGTTTTTGGGCCGTTTAGACAAACCAAAAGTAGAATATATTAAAGGTATAGCGCCTGCAATTGCTATTGAGCAAAAAGTAAATACGACTAATGCTCGTTCGACTGTTGGGACTTCTACTGAAATTTACGACTATATCAAACTTTTGTTTGCGAGAATTGGGCGTACCTACTCTCCTATTTCTGGACAAGAGGTTAAAAAAAATACCGTTACAGATGTTATTTCTGATGTAAAGAGTCTTCCTCTTGACAGCAGATGGCTTTTGCTTGCTCCTATACATCTTGAAGAAGGAAGGCAATTAGAAGATAAACTAAAAGTGCTTCTGCAGCAAGGTTTTGCACGTATTTTGGTTGATAACGAAATGATTCGTCTAGATGAATTTTCTGCTTCAGATTTGCATCAATTAGATAATAAAGACATTTTACTGATTATTGACCGTATTGTTGTAAAAGAGGAAGAAGAATTTTATAACCGTTTAGCAGATGCTGTGCAAACTGCTTTTTTTGAAGGAAAAGGAATTTGTTATCTGCAAGAATTAAATGCAGAAAAGAGATTTTCTTATTCGAATAATTTTGAGCTTGACGGAATAACTTTTCTCGAGCCAAATGTTCACTTATTCAGTTTCAACAATCCGTATGGGGCTTGCCCGGTTTGCGAAGGTTATGGAAATATTATTGGTATTGATGCCGATCTGGTTGTTCCAAATACTGCTTTGTCTGTTTATGAAAGTGCTATTTATCCGTGGCGCGGCGAAAGCATGAGCTGGTATAAAGACGAATTGGTAAAACATGCTTATAAATTTGATTTTCCTATTCATAAGCCTTATTTCCAATTAACTGACGAACAAAAAGATTTAATTTGGACTGGAAATCAATATTTTCAGGGATTAAATGATTTCTTTAGAGAATTAGAAGAAAAAAATTATAAGATTCAGAACCGTGTAATGCTTTCACGTTATCGTGGTAAAACTAAATGTCACGCTTGTAAAGGGAAACGTTTGCGCGAAGAAGCTTCTTATGTAAAAATCAACGGAAAAACAGTTTCTGATTTGGTTGATTTACCAATTAAACATTTGGTTACGTTTTTCAAAAATATAGAATTAAACGTTTACGAACAGCAGATTGCGAAACGCTTGATGGTCGAAATCAATAATCGTTTGTCTTTTTTAACAGAAGTTGGTTTAGATTATCTTACTTTAAATCGAAATTCGGCAACACTTTCTGGAGGAGAATCGCAACGTATTAACTTGGCAACTTCATTAGGAAGTAGTTTGGTTGGTTCGATGTATATTTTGGACGAGCCAAGTATTGGTCTGCATCCTAAAGATTCTGAAAGATTAATCAAAGTATTGCTTTCTCTTCGCGATTTAGGAAATACCGTAATTGTGGTAGAACATGATGAAGATATCATGAAAGCTGCCGATATGATTATTGATATTGGTCCAGAAGCTGGAACTTTTGGTGGTAAACTAGTTGCGCAAGGAACTTATGATGAAATTCTGCAATCTGATTCTTTGACTGCGAAATATTTAAATGGTGATTTAGAGATTTCTGTACCGAAGAAAAGACGAAAATTCAAAAATCATATTGATATAATCGGTGCACGCGAAAACAACTTAAAAAACATTAATGTTACATTTCCGTTAGATGTTTTAACTGTAGTTACCGGTGTTTCTGGAAGTGGAAAAAGTACGCTGATTAAGAAAATCTTGTTTCCAGCTATGCAGAAAAAACTGGAAAGCGCTGCTGAAAAAGCCGGACAGTTTACTGAAATTTCAGGATCATTTTCGCAGATCAAACATATTGAGTACGTAGATCAAAATCCGATTGGAAGAAGCTCAAGATCAAATCCTGTAACGTATATCAAAGCGTATGATGATATTCGTGATTTGTATGCCAAAGAAAAATTATCAAAAATAAGAGGTTATCAGGCTAAACATTTCTCTTTTAATGTTGACGGAGGCCGTTGCGAAACTTGTAAAGGAGAAGGTTCTATAAATGTCGAAATGGTTTTCATGGCCGATGTTTCTCTTCCTTGCGAAACCTGTGGCGGAAAACGATTTAAAAAAGAAATTTTAGAGGTTACTTTTGACAATCAGAATATTAATGATATCCTGACAATGACCATTGATGATGCTATTGCTTTTTTCGAAAAAAATAAGCAGACTAAAATCACTCAGAAACTACAGCCGTTACAAGATGTTGGTTTAGGGTATGTTCAATTAGGACAATCTTCTTCTACACTTTCTGGTGGAGAGGCACAGCGTATTAAATTGGCTTCTTTCTTGGTTAAAGGCGCGACAAAAGACAAAGCTTTATTTGTTTTTGATGAACCTACAACGGGACTGCATTTTCATGACATTAAAAAACTTTTGGCTTCGTTTGACGCTTTAATCGAAAAAGGACATTCTATAATCGTTATCGAACACAATCTTGATCTTATAAAATGTGCAGACTGGATTCTTGATTTAGGTCCTGAAGGTGGAGAAAATGGAGGTCATTTACTTGCCTCTGGAACTCCCGAAGATATTGTAAAAGTAAAAGAATCTGTAACTGGTGTTTACTTAAAAGATAAATTGTAAAAAAAAAAGATTCTAAGGTGCTAAGGTGCTAAGAGTTTAACTTAAAATAAATAAGGTTCTAAATTACTAGTTTGTAAAAAACTTAGTAGCTTAGAACCTTATTAACTTTGTAGCTAAAAATTAAGCTACTAGACATCTTTCTTCAAACGGAAGACCATCCTCGTCAATAGCTACTAAAATCTTTTTTTGTTTTGAAGCTTCAAAGGTAAGATACAGCCAAGCAAATGACCATAAACCTAGAGTTAAACAAAAAATAATAAAATTCAAACTGTGGTTAACCACTTTTCCTCCTTTAGATAAGACTGCGAAAAGCAACTCATCATTTCTTTCTTCTAAAGTAAATCCATTATGAACTTTGTTTGAAATCATATTAGAAAATACTTGCATGCTTTGTTCCTGGCTGAGATGATTGTTTTTCATAATTAATTTAATCTACCATTAATCCAATAACTAATTTCGTCTACTATTTCTTGCAAATTTATCTCGCTCAAAAGGATAAAACAATACCCATATTTAGGTATTTTTGTTAGAAATAATTATGCAATTTCTTCAAAGTAATGCTAAACCTTTAGTATAAAGTTAATTTTAATTCGATTAATTACAAAATATTCAGGTGTTAAAGTTTATTTTTTAATACCTAATTGTCAATTATTTAACCTTAAAAATGACCTTGAAAATTGAATTCTAGCTACTCTTCTTTCAAGTATTCTGGCGGAATTGCTGTTGCGCTTCCATCTCTGAAAGCACTGTAGTGTGGCGACATAATCTCTATTCCTGCCTCAAAGAAAGAATCTTGAATATTTTGATGCAATGAGGAATAAATTCTTGGCTGTTTCGTTGGCTCTTTAGTGTAAACATTAATTTGATACGAAACATAAAAATCATCTAAACTCGTTTGCAATACAAATGGTTTTGGCTCTTTTTCGGTCATTTCAGTTTTTAATGCAGCATCAATCAAAGCGGCGTAAATGTCTTTCCATGGCACATCATAACCAATCGTGACTGTCGTATGAATAAGCAATCCGGCAGTTGACTGTTTGGTGTTTGCCGAATAATTGGTCGAAGTACTGGACAAAACTGTAGCATTCGGAATCGTAATATCTTCAAATTTTGGCGTTCTTATTCTGGTAACCAATGCCGTTTTTTCTATTACTTCTCCGCTTACATCACCAATCTTTATATAATCACCAATTTTAAACGGGCGCATATACGTAATTACTAAACCTGCCACCATATTAGCAATAGCGTTAGAAGAACCAAGAGAAAACAGAACCCCGACAAATACCGAAACCCCTTTAAAAATTGGAGAATCTGAACCAGGCAAATACGGAAAAATAATAACCAGCATAAAAGCATACATCAGCAGTCTAATTACATTGAATGTTGGCAATGCCCAATCGCTATAAAATCCGTCAATTTTTATGTTTTCAGATTTTATTTCGTCAAAGAAAAACTTAATGATTTTGAGCGCATATTTAAAAATGATAACAATTACTATAATCGTAAACAGACTTGGCAAGAACCCAAGAAATCCCATTAATGCAGATTTAGCCGGCGTCAAAATCCATCTAAGAAGCATTGTTGTATAATCTTTAGTAGCTGGAAATATGCTGAATAAAACAGGAAGCGACAAGTAAACAATTAAAATAAGTGTTACTATTTTTATAAAACCAAAAAAACGGAGAAATAAAACCAGCTGTCTTTCTGGAGATAATATTTTGATTGTATTATAATTGACTCCTTTAAAATATCTAGCTTTATTTTTGACGATATAATTTCTAATCAGATTAAAAAGCTTCCCGACCAAAAACAAAACCAAGCTAATTATAAGAATTAATAAAGCCGTATATCCGATTCGTTTAGGCAATTGAGAATAATTTTCATTTTGGTATAGGATCGCATTTCTAATTTTCGCCAGATTTCTATTGGCAATTTTAGTTATAGTGCTATTTTCTGCTTTTGCATCAGCATCAAAAACAGACATTATGACTAAATCATTTTGATAGATAATATCCATCGAAGCATCCGAAGGAACAACTTTAAGCGAATCTTTTTCAAAGAAAGATTCGTTGTAAAGTCTTTTTATTTTATTGGTAATATATTCTGCCCGCTCCTTTGCAGAAAAAGAACCAACTTTATGATAAACAAAAAAAAGTGTGTCCTTGAAAGGCTTTACAGGATAACCTTGTAGTTTTACTGTCGAAATCTCTTTATCAGTGCTTTTCAGATCGGGAGTCTGGGCAAATACTGAAAAAGAAAATAAAATAAAGAAGAAAGCTAATAACCTAAGTACTTTTATTTTCATATTCAATTAGAAATAAGTTAGTTATCCTTTCTAACAAATATAAAAACAAAAAAGTTATGATTTTTTAAATTGCTTTCTTTTTTACAGAAAAATCAGATCAAATTTTAAACCCTAATTTCTTAAAGATCGAATCAATAACATTATTGATATCTGACGAAATTTTAAATTTATAATTCAGATAAACATATAATATTGTTACCAAAATCGATTTTAAAGCGATACTTATTAACTGGAAAAATGGAAATTCCCAAAAATAAAACAGCAGAAACAATACAAAAGTAAGCAGCATAGAATCAATGGTCTGTTTTGTAAAAGGGTACAAATGCAGTTTCTTTACCACAAACAGCAGTTTTGCCAAACTATATAAAGTAATCGACAGCAGAGTTGCAAATGCAGAACCAAAAATTCCCCAGATAGGAATAAAGATCAAATTTAAAATTACGGTTAAAACAACGAGCATTAATCCTAAATACAATACCATACGGTAATATTTGGTATTGAAAATAATAGCATTATTGTTTCCTAAAATCAGGTCAAAATATTTAGAAAGACCAATCATAAAAACTACAGAAATTCCGCCACTATATTCTTTCGGAACTAATTCGTATAATTTGTTAATATTGACAAAAATACAAAGCATTACAAAACCGCCCACAATCTGCAAATTGATCGAAGTCTTTTTATAAAGCTGATTTAATTCGTCGAATTTGTTATCGTGCATTAATTTAGCTGTAATCGGGTACACAATCTGATGCATCGCACGACTTGGAACTGAAATGACCAAAGCAATGTAAGTCGCAACGGAGTAATAGGCGATATTTTCGATTTTCATATACTGATTCAAAATCAGCTTATCGCCGTCTAAAAGTAAGTTCGCAACACTTCCAGATAAAATAATATAAAAAGTATATTCCATTACACTTTTTACATTTTCAGGTATAGAAATTTGAAAATTAGGCTTTTTAACGTAAAAAGCATAAAACATCGTTACGATAAAAGCTATAAAATAAATCGCCGCCGTTACATAAACAAACTGAACCAGACTGATCCAATTGAAATACAACGCTATTAAAGCAAAAGTCGAAAGCAATCTTAAACCAACTTCTTTTATAAAATTTCCAAAAACAGAATGCATGTGGACCCTAGCCCACGCATAAAAAATTTCAAAATAAGCCATACAGATTCCGATAAACGGAATAAGCAGCATAAATTCGCGCACAATAGGATTTTCTTTCGAAACAAAATCGGTTATGTCGTCGTAAAAGAAAATTCCGATAAGTCCTAACGGAATACACATTAAAAGCGGAAACAACGCCGTAAAAGACAAAAACTGCTCTCTTTCTTCTTCTGTTTTATACTGCGAATAAAATTTCACAAGCGTATTTTGCATTCCGATCGCGAACAAAGGCATAATCACATTTGCTGCAGAAGTAACGTAATTTGTTAAAGCGTAATAAGTTGCCCCAAGAAAAACGGGATAAAGATATAAAGTATTTATGGCTCCGATACCAAAACCAATGTATGTAATTATAGTATTTTTAAAAGACTGATTTAAGACAATACCCATTTCTTGAGTTTAGATTGTATTTGAAATTTTAATGATTATCCTTTAATCAGCTGTGCTAATTGCTTAGTCAGGTTTTTTCTCGAATATTGCTGTAAACCAATTCCGTGCGATTGCAGTTTCCCTTCCAAAAACTGATTAAAAAAGTCCAAAATTACACTTTTTAACTTCGCTTTTTCAGAATAATCAAAAAATACTCCTGTATTGGTCTGAGTAACGATATCTGCAAAGTCAGAACCTTGAGGTCCAATAGCAATTATTGGACGGTTTGAAACCATATATTCAAACAATTTTCCTGGAATAATGCTTTTCGTATCTTCAGAATTAATTTCGATTAACAGCAGAACCTGAGATTTTCTTTGATGTGCAACCGCTTCTTTATGAGAAACGTAACCCACCAAGTTCAAATAATCATTTAACTGATGTTCTTGTATCGCATCTAAAACTTCCTGACTTACGGCTCCAATTAATTTTATTTCTAAATGAGATTTAAACTCTGGAACTTCTTTTAGCAATTCAACCAAAACTTCCCAGAGAAATGGCGGATTTCTGTCTGATAAGAAAGAACCAATATGAGCTAAAGTAAATTTGGTGTCTAATGTTTGTTTCTCAACCGTTTCAACATCATAACCATTTGTAATTACCGTAATTGGCTTATTGGTAATCGCTTCAAATTCAGTTTTAGTAGTTTTACTTGTTACGATAATTTCGTCTGCAGAATTGAGTACTTTATGCTCAAGACTTTTATGTTTTTTCTCCGCATAAGAAGATAATCGAAGTGCTTTGTGGTATCCGATCGTTGTCCAAGGATCACGAAAATCGGCAAACCATTTCACTTTCAATTTTTGCTGCAATTCCAAACCAATCAAATGCAAACTATGCGGTGGTCCAGAAGTTACAATCGTATCGATATTATTTTCCTGAATGTATTTTTCTAAATAAGAAACAGACGGTTTTACCCAAAAAACACGCGCATCTGGAATAAAAAGATTTCCTCGAACCCAAAGAAACGTTTTGTCTAAGAAAGTCTGTTTTTTCTTTTGAGGAAAAATTCCCGAACTGATTTTTTTGGTTTTATTTTTCGAAAAAACAGAGGCCAATTGGTACGGCTCCCAAATTTTATTCTTTAAAACAATTACTTTATCTGATATTTCGCTTACCAATCCTTCATCAACAATTGGATAAGTCGGATTTTCTGGAACATAAACTATAGGCTGTACATCAAATTCTGGCAAATATTTCACAAATTTCAACCAACGCTGTACTCCCGGCCCACCCGCAGGCGGAAAATAATAGGTAATTATTAAAAGTTTTTTTTGTTCCATTTAAGATTTATTCTGTTTCACAGAGATTCGCAAAGTGCTCGCTAAGAATCGCAAAGATTTTCTAAATTATTTTTGTGTGTCTTTGTGACTACTTTGTGAATCTTTGCGGTAGAATTTTTCGAAATAAATCCCCGCAGCTAAAAGCAACAACATTCCAATTGAACTTATTAAAGTAATTGTTCCTCCAGTTTTGATAATCTGAGGCTCAAATTTAAATTCGATAGTATGTTTTCCTGCAGGAACTTCCATTGCTCTCAAAACATAATCAACAGGGAAATGATCTGTTAATTTACCGTCTATATAAGCATTCCAGCCATTTTTATAATACATTTCAGAGAAAACAGCTAAACCATCATTTTCTTTGTCTGATTTGTATTTAATGTAATTTGGCTTATAAGTAACAACTTTAATCGTTCCAGTTGTATCTAAAGGTTTCTTTAATCTCGCATTTTGAAATTTATTTTCATGCTCGTGAACATTAAATACTGCAACTTTTTTAGTATCCAAAGTATTCAAGGCTTTCATGACATCATCTGGCTTGTTTACCAATTTTACAGACTCCACAAACCAAGCATTTCCGTTAGCATCTGGATTAACAGTCGGAATTTGATTTCCTGTACTGTCCACCTGAATCACATACTTAACATTCAACATATTAAGCACTTCTAGATTATTTTTAGCAATTTGATAATCGTATAATTGTTGCATTCTTCTAGGTCTTACAGCACTATAACCTCCAATTGTTTTATGGAAATAAGAAGATCTTCCCTGTAATTGTCCCTGAAGATCGAATACACGATAAACAGAAGTATCTTTTAAAATTTGAGCATCTGCTTGAGTTTCTTGGAAAGGCGCTGCAATCTGAACCGGACTTACGAAATCTTTTGCCGAAACATATTTTTTATCCACAAAAAACAAATCAAAAATCATTACAATTCCAATAACGATTAAAGTTGTAGTTTGAGAGAATCTGTTTTTAATAAACATCCATAATACAACAAAAGTAACCACGATTAAAAATCCAGATCGTAAGATATCTGCATAATACATCGTCATTCTGTCTTCTTTTAAAGCGTCAACAAAACCTGGTCCGTAGCTTTCCATGAAATATTGGTCGCTCGCTCCTGTAAAATGGAAGAAACTTTTTGCTATTAACAAAATTACCAATACTCCCAAACCAAAAACTCCTGTCTGTACTAATGCTTTCTGCTGTAATTTTGGTTCGTCTTTAGCTTTAAAGAATGACTGTAATCCCATAACAGCCAAAACAGGAAAACATAGCTCTAGAATTACCTGAATGGATGAAACAGCTCTAAATTTATCATAAAGAGGAACATATTCAATAAAAAAGTCTGTCAGCAAAGAGAAATTTTTTCCCCATGAAAGCACTAAAGTGAAAAGCGCCCCAGCAAGGAAAACATATTTAATTTTTCTATCATCAATAAATAGAGCTAAAACAGCCAAGAAGAAAACGACAGCCCCTATATAAGCTGGCGCTGAAACAATTGGCTGATCTCCCCAATACGTTGGCATTCCAGAAACAAAATCTTGAGCTTGAGACGAAGGAACTCCCTGCTCTACCATAAAGGCGTACATACGGCTGTCTGTGCCTACATTTTCATGGCTTGAACCTCCAAATATTCTTGGAGCAATTAAATTCAAACTTTCTGCAATTCCATAACTATATTCTGTAATATAGTCTGTAGTCATAGAAGCAGTCGTTTCATTTTTAGATCCGTCTGGATTAAATGTCAGCTCACTTTTATCTCTAATACTGTATTTAGCATATTCTTGTGTTGCCATTAAATTACCGGCATTGGCACCTAACGCAAAAATCCCCGCAACTAATAAAACGCCACAAGAAATTAAAAGTCCTTTAAAATCTTTTTCTTTTATAAAATTAAAAGCGTAATAACCTGTTAGAATCAATAAGAAAATCAATAAATAATAGGTCATTTGGAAGTGATTGGCACTAATTTCTAATGCCACGGCAAACATGGTGAGCAAACCTCCCCAAATGTATTTTTTCTGAAAAACGAGTATAAAACCTGCAATAACCAAAGGCATATAAGCAATGGCGTGCGCTTTGGCATTATGCCCAACTCCTAGAATAATAATCATATAAGTTGAAAAACCAAACGCAATTGAACCTATAAAAGCTTTTAGCGGATCTGTTTTTAAAACTAATAATAAGCCATAAAAGCCAAGGAAATATAAAAACAAGTAATCTGCAGGACGCGGAAGAAAACGCAATACGTCATCAACTTTACCTATAAAATCGTTCGGATAATTTGCACCAAGCTGGTATGTTGGCATACCGCCAAAAGCAGAATTCGTCCAATAAGGTTCTGCATTTTCTACTGCTCTAAAGTCATTTTGCTCTTTTGCCATTCCGGTGTATTGAGCAATATCAGACTGGAAAATTTGTTTTCCTTGCAGAACTGGATAAAAATAAATTAATGAAACAAGAATAAAGCCCAGAACTACAAGGGCATGCGGATAGAACTTATTTACTATTTTCAATTTTGGCTGGTTTGGGTTAAAATGAATCCTAAATTTTCAGGACACAAATCTAATCTATTTCTTCGTAATCAACATACTCACCCACTTTTTTGGTTTCGCGCGGGTTTTTAGCATTAGCTGTATTAATGATTATTTCATCATTATTATTTGTATTGCTATTGTTCTGATATCTATTACCTTGATTATATTGTTGCTGTTGTCTTTGAAAATTTTCACTGGCATTTTCTACTGCCTTTTTAACCAACACAGGCAAAAAGATTTTAGCTAAAAATTTAAAAATGTAATAAAAAGCTATAACCCACATGATGGTCTTGAACAAACCTGAAAAAGATGCTTCTTGCATAACTATATATTTTTTTCCAAAATTAATAAATCCGTTGCTTAAAAATAAAATATGAATCTTAAATAAATAATAAAATATGTACATTTGAAATGCGTTATTATTTTTCAACTCAAAAAAAATTATATGTTCAAAATTAAAAACTTACTTGCCCCGGTACTTTTTTTTATTCCACAACTGTTTTTTGCGCAATATACTGACGTCATTAACTCAAATCGCCCAGGTGAAACAATGTCTGCCTACGCCGTTGGAAAATCTGTTATTCAAGCCGAATTAGGTGTTTACGGCATTAAAGAAAAACACGACTTATTAGACTACGATGCCAGCGGATTTGGTACAGATTTAACTATTCGATATGGTGCTTTTCTAGAACAATTAGAATTCATCGCTGATTTACAATATCAAACCGAGAATTTTGATACTCCGTACACCAGCTACAAAAAGAATAATTTTAGACGCACGGTTTTAGGAGCTAAATATCTTGTTTATGATCCGTACAAAAATTACAAAAAAGAAGTAAACATCTACAGCTATAAAGCCAATAGAAATTTTCAATGGCGAGAGCTTATTCCGGCTGTTTCTGTTTTTGCAGGAGCTAATTTTGTTGGAGCCGATAATCCTTATTATTTTTCTCCTGATGGCGCTATTTCTCCTAAAGTTTCGATTATCACACAAAATTTATTAGGAGGCGGAGCTTGGGTTTTTGTGACTAATATTATTGCAGATTATATTGGAACTGACTATCCAAGTTACGGATATGTATTAACTTTGACGCACGGATTTAATGACAGATGGTCTGGTTTCGTTGAAAATCAAGGCTATAAAAGCGATTTCTACAGCGATTCGATTCTTCGCGGAGGAGCTGCTTTTCTGCTTTCTTCCAACATGCAGGTTGATGCTTCTATAAGTACCAATTTCAAAAATACACCTTCTATATTATATGGCGGTGTTGGCGTATCATGGCGTTATGATGGATGGTACAAAGAGAAGGTGGTTGAAGATAAAGCAGCCGCTAGAGCAAAAAAGAATCCTGATAATGAAAAAGCTATTGACTATCAAGAAAAAGAACGAAAGCGTAAAGCTAAATACGAATAAACTGAATAACTAGACCCTTTTATAGAGGACACTCAATACCACCTTAATGATTACAATTAAAGAAGCTAAAAGCAAAAAAGAATTAACCGAATATATCAAATTTCCTTTTTCACTATATAAGGATAGCCCATATTGGGTGCCGCCTATTATTTCAGACGAATTGGAGTCTTTTGATAAAACTAAAAATCCTGCTTTTGACAATGCCGAAGCTTACTTTTATTTGGCTTACAGAGACAATAAAATTGTTGGACGTATTACTGCCATTATCAATTGGTCTGAAGTTAATAATCAGCATAAGAGAAAAGTGCGTTTTGGATGGTTTGATGTAATTGATGATATTGAAGTTACAAAAGCATTGCTTGAAAAAGTGTATGAACTGGGAAGAAAACACAATTTAGAGCATGCTGAAGGCCCAATGGGATTTTCGAATCTAGATAAAGTTGGGGTTCTTACTGAAGGATATGACCAAATTGGAACCATGATTACATGGTACAATCACCCGTATTATGTAACGCATTTGGAGCAATTAGGGTTTCAGGTTGAAAAACAATATATAGAAAGTATATTTCCTTTTTCGAATGTAAAACCAGAATTCTTTCAGAAAGCGCAAGAGTTAATCAAAAAGCGCTACGGATTAAAAGCGCTTAATTTTACCAAAACAAAAGACATTATGCCTCACGTAGACAAAATGTTCGATTTGTTTAATGAATCTTACGAAAAACTGGCTTCGTTTGTCGCTATTTCTGACGTTCAAAAAGAATATTTTAAAAAGAAATATATCAGCTTTATTAATCCAGAATATATCAAATTTGTTGTTGATAAGGATGATAATCTAGTAGCTTTTAGTATCGTAATGCCGAGTTTTGTTGAAGCTTTGCAAAAAATAAAAGGAAAATTGTTCCCATTTGGATTCCTGCAGTTATTAAAAGCTAAAAAACACAGTAAAGACGTTGTTTTCTACCTCATCGGAGTTCATCCTGACTATCAAAACAAGGGTGTTACAGCTATTATTTTTGATGAATATTATAAAACGTTTTCTGCCAAAGGAATTCAAACTTGTATCAGAACTCCTGAGCTATTAGAGAACAATGCAATTCATTTGCTTTGGAAAAACTTTAATCCTACTATTCACTGTCAGAGAAAGACGTATTTGAAGAATCTTTAGTTTTTTTTTAGTCCTTAGTGTGTTTAGTGCCTAGTCCTTAGTTTAATGAATTTTAATAAAACTTTAGTAGCATCCTGCGATGAATGCAAAAGTGATTTTTTTATAGATAAGTCACAGATGAGAAATTTATGTCCTGAATGTGCACATTATATTTATGGATATGAAAATTGTAAGCATGAATTTATTGATGAACATTGTTCTAAATGCTATTGGAACGGAAATTCTTCTACATACATTGACAAAATTAAAAGTAAAAAATAAAAAAATCCATTCGTCCCCAAAACGAATGGATTTTTCACTTTATAAAACACATCATTACTCTACTTTGCAATCTACTTTTACCAAAGTATTTTTTTGATCAAATTTTAGCTTTGATTTATCTTTAAAAGAAACTTTGTTATTTGCTTCTACTACATCTCCATATCCTTCAATAAAAGTTCCGTCTTTTTGAAGAAAAACAACTTCTCTAACAGATGAAACTCCTTCAGAATTAAAAGTATAATCTGCGACCAAAGTATCTCCTTTCATATTTCCAATTAAACTTCCTTCGTTTTTATCTTTTCCAACCAAATTATAACTTACTGTCCCGTTTACTTCTTGATGAGAATTTACGTTGAAACTCATCTCGATAACACTTCCGTTAGCTCTCCAAGCATAACATTGATCCCCTGCCGGTTCTACAATTTCTGCTTCTTTAGGTGGACTAGGCGTAATTTGTACTGGCTCTGTTGTCGTTGTTTCTTTTTTACATGAAGCAAAAATCGACAAGGCAAGTACTGCTGTTAGTGTTAGTACTTTTTTCATATTTTCCATTTTTATTTTGTGATTATAGTATAAAGTTAATTCAATTCAAAAAAAAATCCATTCGTAGAACAAATGGATTTTTTACATAATTCCCACTTAAGGAAATCTATTTTTTTTTTTAGAATTTACGAAACGTCAACAGTTGTACGTTCTGCAATTTCTTTATAAGTTCCGTTAACTAATTTCTCACGAATTGCTTCGAAAGCCGTTAAAGTCTCTTCGATATCAGCTAAAGTATGAGAAGCCGTAGGAATCATTCTCAATAAGATAATTCCTTTTGGAATAACTGGATAAACTACAATAGAAAGGAAAATACCATAATTTTCTCTTAAATCGTTTACCATTACCATTGCTTCAGGAATACTTCCTTCTAGGTAAACTGGTGTGATACAAGTATTTGTATCACCAATATTAAATCCTTTTTCTTTAAGACCGCTTTGTAATGCATTTACATTTTCCCAAAGTTTGTCTTTAATTGCAGAAGACTGACGCAATAACTCTAAACGTTTTAAAGAACCAATAGTTTGAATCATTGGCAATGCTTTAGCAAACATTTGAGAACGTAAGTTGTATTTCAAATAATCGATAACTGTTTTATCAGCCGCTACGAAAGCACCAATATTAGCCATAGATTTTGCAAAAGTAGAGAAGTAAACATCAATCTGATCTTGAACCCCTTGCTCCTCACCTGCTCCAGCACCCGTTTTTCCTAGAGTACCAAAACCGTGAGCATCGTCTACTAATAATCTGAAATTGTATTTTTTCTTTAATTCAGCAATTTCTTTTAATTTTCCTTGCTGTCCGCGCATTCCAAAAACACCTTCAGTAATAAATAAAATACCTCCGCCTGTTTCTTCTGCCATTTTAGTAGCACGTTGCAAGTTTTTCTCCATACTTTCCAAATCATTGTGTTTGTATGTGAAACGTTTACCCATGTGCAAACGAACACCATCAATGATACATGCATGTGAATCAACATCATAAACAATAATGTCATTTTTAGTAACCAAAGCATCAATAATAGACACCATTCCTTGGTAACCAAAATTTAATAAATAAGCAGATTCTTTCATTACAAATTCTGCCAATTCATTTTCTAATTGTTCGTGGTAAGTAGTGTGTCCAGACATCATACGAGCTCCCATCGGATAAGCTGCACCAAACTGAATTGCTGCATCTGTATCTGCTTTACGAACTTCTGGATGATTAGCTAAACCTAAATAATCATTTAAACTCCAGTTTAAAATATTTTTTCCGTGAAATTGCATTCTAGGACCCAACTCTCCTTCTAACTTTGGGAAAACATAATAACCTTCTGCTTGAGAAGCCCATTTTCCTAAAGGTCCTTTATTGTCCTGAATTCTTTCGAATAAATCTTTTACCATAATATATGTAGTAATTTTTTTTACTTAATCAGCGAGCAAAAATAATCATTATTAATTTAAAATGAAGAGCCTCAATTATTTTTATTAAAAAATATTCTGCTGCAAAAAAAGAATACAGTTTTGCGCCTCTTTGTTTGCTCCCAAAAAGCCCTGTTTCACGCTGTAATTATGCCAAAACATGATTAATATCATAATAAAGGATAAAAAAGTCTTTTATTTTTGTTTAAAAATTTAACACAAAACAAAATAATAGATCATGAAACAAACTACCAAAACCCGGATTAAAACGAGTGCTCTAATCTGTTCGTTATTTATGCTGCTAATTTTAGGAAGCTGTAAAAAAGAGCAAGATAAAATTTACGCAGACATCACAACTCAAGGCGAAATGGAGGCCGAACTTACAGCTCCTCCTCACGTTCCAAAACCTGTTGGCGACAGAACCGCAATGAAGTTAAAATTAAACATGGAAATCAAGGAACAAGAAGGCACAATGACAGATGGGGTAAAATATACCTATTGGACATTTGGTGGCTCAGTTCCCGGAAGTTTCATTAGAACCCGTGTGGGCGATGAAGTAGAATTTCATTTAAAAAACCATCCGGATAATAAATTGCCTCACAATATCGATTTACATGCTGTAACTGGTCCAGGAGGTGGAGCAACTTCTTCTCTTGTGGCTCCTGGTCATGAAAAAGTTTTTAGTTTTAAAGTGATAAATCCTGGTTTATATGTATATCACTGTGCAACTGCTCCTGTGGGGATGCACATTGCAAACGGTATGTACGGATTGATTTTGGTTGAACCAGAAGGCGGACTTCCACCAGTTGACAAAGAATATTACGTAATGCAGGGTGATTTTTACACTCAAGGCGAATATGGAGCAAAAGGCCTTCAGCCATTTGACATGAATAAGGCAGTAAAAGAAACTCCTGATTATGTTGTATTTAACGGAAAAGTGGGGTCATTAACAAATGGAAATGAATTAACAGCAAAAGTGGGTGAAACCGTTCGTTTATTTGTTGGAAACGGTGGACCAAATTTGGTTTCTTCTTTCCATGTTATTGGTGAAATATTCGACAATGTTCATGTTGAAGGCGGAACTGTTGTCAATAAAAATGTACAGACTACTTTGATTCCTGCTGGTGGCGCTGCTATTGTTGATTTTAAAGTAGAAACACCAGGAACTTTTATTTTGGTTGACCACTCTATTTTCAGAGCATTTAATAAAGGGGCACTAGGAATGCTAAAAGTAGAAGGAAAAGAAAATAAAAACATTTATTCTGGAACTATTCAAGAAGGTATTTATTTGCCTGAGGGCGGAACAATCCAGAAAATACCTGAAACTGGAGCTTCAAAAACAACAGCGATTCCAAAACGTACCGTTGAAGAGAAAATTAAAATTGGTAAAGAAATTTTTGGAACAACTTGTTTTGCCTGTCACCAATCTGAAGGACAAGGAATTCCAAGTACTTTCCCTCCTTTGGCAAAATCAGATTATTTAAATGCCGATTCTAAACGTGCTATTAAAACAATTTTGCATGGTTTAACGGGAGAAGTAACTGTTAACGGGAAAAAATACAACAACATAATGCCAGCTCAGAATTTATCTGATGATGAAATCGCTAATGTGCTTACCTACATTTATAACAGCTGGGGAAATAATAAAACAGAAGTTACTCCAGAAATGGTAAAAGCTTTAAGATAACAGCAAACTCTAGCATGAAAAAATACATTTTCATACTTATTATTCTCTTTTTCTCTGCACTTAGTGTCATGAAAGCTCAGGAAAAAGGAATGGCTTTCATAAAAGAGGGATCTTTTGTCCCTCTTTATGGAGCCGTTTCTCAAAAACCAGTAACTGTAACATCTTTTTATATTGACATTTATCCCGTGACAAATGCTGAGTTTTTAGAATTTGTCAAGAAAAATCCTTCTTATCAAAAATCAAAGATTAAAGGAATTTTTGCCGATAAAAGTTATTTGGCTTACTGGTCAACTGATCTTGATTTTGGAAATGCAAAAGCCAAATCTCCAGTAACCGGCGTTTCTTGGTTTGCAGCAAAAAAATACTGCGAATGTCAAGGAAAACACTTGCCAACAATGGACGAATGGGAATATGTAGCTATGGCCGACACTAAAAAAATAGACGCACGAACTAAAAAAGAATTTAACGAGTATATCTTATCCTGGTACGAGAAATCGAAGACGTATGAAAATGAGATTGGAAAAACTTTCAAAAATTATTGGGGAGTTTACGACATGCACGGTTTAGTTTGGGAATGGACATCTGATTTTAACAGCATTTTTTTATCGGGAGAATCTAGAAAAGACAAAAGCAGTGATAAAAATCTCTTCTGCGGAGGCGCCTCTGTAAACGCATCCGATCTAATGGACTATGCCGCTTTTATGCGATATGCTTTTAGAGGAAGTTTGAAAGCACAATATTCAACACGAAATCTATGATTTAGATGTGCCAGCACGACAAAACCTAAAATTTAATTTAGTTAAAAATGAAAAACATAGCAATTGCTTTTATTCTTCTTTTCTCCTTCTACAGCTGTAAAGAAGCAGATAAAAAAGAAAATAAAGCAGAAACAAAGAAGGAAATTAGTGATTTATCGATTTACAATCTTCCATCTAAATGGACAACACAGGACGGAAAAAATATTGAATTGAAATCGCTTAGAGGAAATGTTTTGGTTATGGTAATGATCTACACCAGCTGCAAAGCAGCCTGCCCAAGATTGGTAGCCGATATGCGAGATATTGAATCTAAACTGAATGCCAAAACAAAACAACACGTAAAACTGATTTTGGTGAGTATAGATCCAAAAACTGATACTCCAGAAAGATTAAAAAAGTTTGCCATAGAAAATAAAATGAATCAAGATCCTTGGATTTTCCTTCGTTCAACGGAAGAAAATACACGTGAATTTGCAGCAGTTTTAGCCGTTAATTACAAAAAAATATCTCCAATAGATTTTTCGCATTCGAATATTATTAGTGTTTTTAATCCAGAAGGAGAATTAATTTTTCAGCAGGAAGGTTTAGGAGTAAATAATGAAAAGACTATTGAAACCATAAATCAGGAAGCAGGGAAAATATAGATATTTTAAATAGGTTAATTAGTAAGAACAAGAGCAGGTTTATGATAAAATCGGCTCTTGTTTTTTTATATAATGGAATTCATTTAAGCTTCGGAGAAGCGAAATATTTATAGAAACATTACACGTCACGTTTTAAAGCTCCAGCGGGAGCGACATATTTATCACGTTAGCAAAATTATATTCCTAATATGAATATATAAATATGTCGCTCCGCTGGAGCTTCTTTTCTTTATTATCTTATTTTTCTACAAACATGTCGTCTCTCTGAGACTTTTTTCTTAATCTGTGGCTTTTTTTAAATTTTCAAATTTCAATTTTATTATAGAAACCATAATTAAAGCTAAGCCTAAAACCAAAAGAATACTGAATATCAAAATACTCTGAAAATATCCTGAAATACTTCCTCCTCCAAAAAAGAAAAACCAGCCTTGCAAAAACAATAAAACTTCAGTCAAAATATATCCTAAAATAAAAATCTTTACTCCTATTTTTAAAGCAGAAGAATTGGAAGAAAGCATTTTATTCTGGATCAAAATCCCAAACAAAAATCCGGTTATGATTCCTAAAGTCGTTAAATGAATAAAACCAATTACAAAATTTCTGATTTGGTGTGAAACCTCAGCCAAATTGGGAAAAATGGTCAGCAATTGGATTCCGACTTTCAAAAACAGGGAAGTTAAAGCTAAACCATAAACCAATTTAGTTGTTTTATCTAAAGAACTTTTAAAAGTGCTAATTTGAGATTTTAGCATTTTGTAGAAATAAATAAAAGCTCCCAATTGAATTAAAACTCCCACTACATTGATAGAACTCAAAATATCATTTTCGACAAACCAGCGAATTGGAAAGCAGACGGTTAAAAGCGTAGAAATAACCATAAAGAAGTAAAACTTTCTAAATTTTATCTCATCAATTTTATTTTGAAATTGTTTTAAAAACAAAGCTAAAATTGCCAATATAAACCAGCCATTAAATTGAAAATGAAGAAAAAACTGAATGGCAATCTGATAAAAAGCACTTTGTTTTCCTAACGTGCTTACGGCCGGTCCAAGACACCAGACTCCACAAGTAGATAAAATCATAAACAAAATAGAAGTCAGTAAAAGTTTTTGCGCTGGAGTTTTTTCTTTGGGTGAATCTTTCCAAACTAAACGGCAAAAAATATAGCTTAGTAAAATATGCAAGGTCGAAAAAACAATAGAAAACAAAGCATATCCTTGCATTGGAAAAGCAATCATCATTCCGATTACTGAAAATTCTGTCAGCCAAAACAAACGGTTATAAATAGGTTTCTGACTTTTTTCTTTTGGAATAAAAAAATGAACGATCAAAACATAAACGATCAAATAAACCCAGCCCAACATAGCTGTATGCGAATGCGCATGAAGCAGAAAGCTGTAGTTTAGAAAATCTAACGGAAAGAGATACATAAAACGCATTAATAATCCGAAAATACAGGCAATCAGAAAATTAAAAAAACAGCAGAGTATCCAGCTTTTTTGAGAATTCATAACGTGCATTTTTATTATTTTTTTTAGCCACGAATTTCACAAATTTCACTAATATTTACTTTGTCTACAATAATGCAAATGCAAAATTTGAGAAATTGAATTAAAATTAAAAAATTGGTGCAATTCGTGAAATTCGTGGCTAAAAAAAAACACCGACAATTATCATTTTGATATATTTTATCGGTGCTTTTCCAACTATTAAATTAACCTTTATTCTACTTCAACAAAATCTTTTTCAAGAAGAACTGCTTTTGGAAACAAGATATTATTTTCCAAATGAATGTGTTTATGCAAATCTGCTTCGAACTCTTTCAGCATGGCAAAAGTTACTCGGTAAGTGGTACAAGCATCTGCCGGCGGATTATAATTATTGGTTAAAGCAGCAATTTCTCTAAAACGCTCTCCTTCATTATCATGTTCGTTCATCATCATCGCAATCGGATTAGAAACCGTTCCGAAAGATGGTTGCGATAAAATTCCATCAGATTCTTTCGTTTTCACCATTCTTTTCACAAATGGAAACAGAACCAATTCTTCTTTTTTCATATGCTGAGACAATTCACCTGCACACCCAATAAACAATTCATTTATTTTAAATAATTCTGGATGATTTGCTCCATGAACTTTACATAATTTATCTAAAAACGGAAGAATTACGTTCGTTTTTTCTTCCACATAACGATGATGTGTTTTCTCGATATAATCTGCCAATAAATCTAAAGGCCAAGAATTGAAATCAATGTTTCCGTTATTTTCTGATTGTGCAACCTGTAGAACATTTTCTAATAATGCATCTGCGTCAATATTTTGTTTTTCGCAAACTTCGGTAACTGTTCGGTTTCCTTTACAGCAAAAATCTATTTTGTATTTAGAAAATACTGCAGCTGTTCTAAAATCTTCAGCTACAAATGATCCAATTGTTTTGTTTTTTAAATTTTCCATGATAATCATTTTTTAAGTTTTGTGTTTTATTTTTTGTTTTTTAATGTGAGTTCAAATACAAACCAGGCCATAGTAATGAACCCGATTCCGAAAATCGAATCTCCGATGGCACGAAGCCACTTTAAGGTAATCATTGCAGGCTGTTGCATTAATTCTGATGAACGCGCGTACCACATTCCATGATTAATACTTTCAATTGCTTGCCAAACTCCAATTGGAAGAAGGCTTAGAATGGCCATCAGAAATAAACCAATATTCAAAGACCAGAAAGTAATACTAAGCAGTTTGGTATTCCAGCTTACATTTCGGTATAAACTTCTTAGTACAAATAATACGAGACCAATTCCTAACATTCCGTAAACTCCAAACAAAGCCGTATGTCCATGTAAAGGCGTTGTATTTAATCCTTGCACATAATACAGTGCTATTGGCGGATTAATAATGAATCCGAAGATTCCTGCTCCAAGGAAATTCCAGAATGCTACAGAAATCATAAAATAAATTGGCCATTTGTAATCGGCTATCCATTTTGTTGATTTTGACAGTTTATAATTTTGATACGCTTCAAATCCAATTAAAGTCAGCGGAACCACTTCTAAAGCACTAAAAGTTGCTCCTAATGCCATAATCGCCGTTGGTGTTCCAGAGAAATACAGGTGGTGGAATGTTCCTAAAATTCCTCCAGCCATAAAAATAATGGTGGCAAACAACACATTTAAAGTCGCTGTTTTGGTTTTTAATAATCCTAAGCGAACAAATAAAAAGGCAATTACAACAGTTGCAAATACTTCGAAGAAACCTTCAACCCAAAGGTGAACAACCCACCATCTCCAATATTCTGCAATGGCTAAATTGGTTTGTCTTCCCCACATTAATCCGGCTCCGTAAAACATTGCGATTGCAGTACAAGAAACTAAGAACAATATGATTAGGTTTTTCTCTTCTGTTTTTTTCTTTAAAACTGGAAGCAACGGACGAATCATTAAAGCCAGCCATAAAAACAGTCCTACCAAAAGGAAAATTTGCCAGAAACGACCTAAATCAACATATTCGTAACCTTGATGCCCAAACCAGAAATTTTGAACTAAATTCAGTTTTTGCATTACTCCAAACCATTGTCCGACCATTGAACCTAAAACAATAATCAATAAAGCAATGAACAGGAAGTTAATGCCAAAACATTGAAACTTAGGATCTTTACCAGAAACTGCTGGAGCAATATATAATCCTGTTGCCAGCCAAGCTGTTGCAATCCAGAAAATAGCCAATTGCGTATGCCAGGTACGCGTTACGGCATACGGCAGAATTTTATCAATTGGGATTCCGTAGAGTCCATTTCCTTCAACTCCATAATGCGCCGTTATAATTCCGAACACCATTTGCAGCACCATCAGTAAACTTACAATCCAGAAATATTTGGTTACCAATCCCATCGATTTGGTTTTGCCTTGTTTGATAATCGGATCTTCTTTTGGCAGCGGAAATTCTTCTTCCTCTCCTGATTTTGCATGATAGAAAACTAAGATTCCGACACTCAAAATCAACAAAATGATACTTACTCCAGACCAAGCCAAAAGTTCTGTGGTTGCAACATTTCCAACCAATTCGTCTGAAGGCCAGTTGTGTGTATATGAAATATTTCCGTCAGGTCGATTGGTTACTGTTGCCCAAGTCGCCCAGAAGAAAAAGGCATTCATTTTATGCATTCTATCTACATCTGTAATAGAGTTTTTAGGAATTGCATAGTCGCCTCTCAGTTTATCAAATTTTGGATCATTCGTAAAAAGACCTTTATAATATTCGCTTAAATATTCAATCGCAGCCAAACGGTTTTCAGAAATAGTAAGAACACCTGTTTCGGCATTGTAACGATTTGTTCGCACATCCTGCTGCAGACGAATCTTCAGAGCCGATTGTTTTTCGGCATCCAACTCGGCATACTTCTTATTAAAATCCTTTTTTGCATAAATATCCAGTATAAAACGTGCCTCTCTATGCAGCCAATCTGCGGTCCAGTCTGGGGCCACATAGGCGCCGTGTCCCCAGATAGATCCCACTTCCTGGCCTCCTATACTTTGCCAGATATTTTGTCCGTCTTTAATTTCGCTTTCGCTAAAAACAACTTTTCCTGAATCGGTTACTATTTCTTTCGGTACTGGGGGTGCCTGCTGATAAATTTCGTAACCATAATAACCAAGCACTGCAAATGATATGCTCATCACTAGTGCAAAAATTAGCCATAATTTTTTTTCTCTTTTCATTTCCTTGGGGGGAATTTGAAATAAAAGACAATTTTATCTTTTATTAGTTTTAAAAAAAACTCCAACTTAAAACATTGGAGTCTGTGGTATTTATTTTGTTTTTTTATTCAACAATTAATACACCTTTCATCATAGCCACGTGGCCAGGGAAAGAGCAAATAAACGGATAAGAGCCTTTTTTGTCTATTGTAAACTCGATTGTATCTTCTTCTCCACCGCCTAATAATTTAGTGTGCGCAATAATTGAAGCTTTTTCAGATTCTGGAATATAGTCAGTTGCTTTAGCGTCATTTGCTTTTAAAGCGAAGTTTGACTGATCTGTTCCTTCTTGTAAGATCACTAAATTGTGTCCCATTGCTTCTTTAGGGATTTTTCCAACATGTTTTAAAGTCAGTTTGATTGGTTTCCCTGCAACCGCTTTCAACTCACTTGTATTAAACTGCATTTGATCATTTCCTTCAATAACTAATACATTTTCTTCTGCTGCTGGGGTTACAGGAGCTGCTTCTCCTTCTGTAGAAGTTTCAGTTGTCTCAGTTTGATCTGCTGGAGCTGTTTCTTTTTTACCGCAAGAAGTTATTGTTAAAAATCCCATTAGGATTAATAGTGAAATTTTGGTTTTTGTATTCATTTTTAAGATAATTTATTTAATATTAATCGTTTATATTCAATGTTTTTAAAAAGAAATCGCCCGATTTTACGTCTGAAGCGAGTTGTTCTAAAGTAGTTTTAGTCAGCATTTCTAAAAGCAAACCTCGTATTTTCTTGAATTCATGATGAACAGGACAAGGATGCTCTTCTGAACATTCTTTTAAACCAATACCGCAGCCGCTGTAAATTTTATTTCCATCTATCGCATCTACAATCTGAATTAATTTTATTGATTTTGATGCTTCTGGAGAAACCTCGAAACCGCCCCCTACTCCTTTTGCCGAATGAATAATGCCATTTTTGGTCAAAATCTGCATAATCTTGGCGGTAAATGGTTCTGGAGAATCGATTTCTTTTGCAACATCTTTTATTCCAACCCTAATCCCTTTTGAAGATTTGGTTGCAATAAATATTGAAGCCCTTATTCCGTATTCACACGCTTTTGAAAACATACATCCTTTAATTATTCTTAGCAAAGATATATAGGTTTTATATAAAAGACAAATTTATCTTTAATTAATTTTATAACTACTGAATATTATTTATAATGAAACTAATTAGTGCTAATTGAAAAACTTATTCGGCATTGGATTCTTATAAAAACCAATTTTAATTTTAACTTTGAGAGTATTTAATTTTAAATATTAAAATAATGCCTTTAAGCAATTCAAAAGATTTAAAACTGGCAGTTCTTATTGATGCAGACAATGTGCCTTACAGTAATGTAAAAGGTATGATGGAAGAAATTGCAAAATTAGGAACGCCAACCACAAAAAGGATTTATGCCGACTGGACAAAACCTAATGCAAATGGCTGGAAAGGCGTTTTATTAGAACATGCTATTACTCCTATTCAGCAATACAGTTATACAGTTGGAAAAAATTCGTCAGATTCTGCTTTGATTATTGATGCCATGGACTTGCTTTATTCTGGCAAATTAGACGGTTTCTGCATTGTTTCTAGTGATAGCGATTTTACAAGACTTGCCATAAGACTTCGCGAATCGGGTATGAAAGTGATTGGTATTGGAGAAAAGAAAACACCAAACTCGTTTATTGTTGCCTGCGACCGATTTATTTATATTGAAGTATTAGACGGCGCCACTCAAAAGAAAAAGCCAAAAGCAGTCGCTGCTGATACTAAAAAACCTGTAGAAAAACCTTCGGACAAGGCACTTCACAAAATAGATAAACAGACTATAGAACTGATAGAAGACACCATTACCGACATTGAAGACGACGATGGCTGGGCATTTTTAGGAGATGTCGGGAATTTGATTGTGAAGAAAAAACCTGAATTTGATCCTCGAAATTATGGTTATTCTAAACTGACTCCGATGCTTAAATCATTGACCGATATTTTAGAAATCGACGAAAGAGAATCGGACAAAAAAGGAATCAAACACGTTTATGTGCGTTTAAGATTCAACTAAGATTACATTTATTACCTATTTAATTTTTTAAAAACATGAGAAAAAAATTCTTTATTTACGGATTCTTATTGTTTCTAATTGTTGCTGCAATTTACTACTATACTGGACGCGGTTATTTACTCGTTTTTATTATTCCTCTTTTATTGATTGTTGGAGTTTACAATGCTTCGCAAAAGAAACATGCTATTTTACGAAACTTTCCGGTTTTGGGCTATTTCAGGTATTTGTTTGAAATGATTGCGCCTGAAATCCAACAGTATTTTATTGAAAGATCTACAGACGGAAAGCCTTTTTCTAGAAATCAGCGTTCTTTAGTATACCAAAGAGCCAAAAATATTGATTCGAATACTCCTTTTGGAACACAATTAAACTTAAACACAGAAAATTACGAAGGAATAAAGCATTCTATTTTTCCGGCAAAAGTAAATGAGGAACTTCCTCGCGTTTTAGTTGGCGGAAAAGATTGTAAACAGCCTTACTCTGCTTCGTTATTTAATGTTTCGGCTATGAGTTTTGGTTCGTTAAGCGAACATGCCGTTCGTGCCATTAACCTTGGTGCAAAAAAAGGAAATTTCTACCAGAATACTGGAGAGGGAGGATTAACCGATTATCATTTAGAAGGAGGCGGAGATATTACTTGGCAGATCGGAACGGGATATTTTGGATGCCGTGATGCAGAAGGAAATTTTAGTCCCGAAAATTTCTCTGCAAAAGCCAATCTTCCGAATGTAAAGATGATCGAAATTAAACTTTCGCAAGGTGCAAAACCGGGTCACGGAGGTGTATTACCGGCGGCAAAAAACACCGAACAGATTGCCAAAATTAGAGGCGTGCAGCCGCATACTACAATTCTTTCGCCTCCCGGTCATCATGCTTTTTCTGATGCGAAAGGATTGATTCATTTCGTTAAACAATTACGCGATTTATCTAACGGAAAACCAATCGGATTTAAATTGTGTATTGGAAATACTGCCGAATTTGAAGCGATCTGCCAAGAGATGATCAACGAAGATATTTATCCAGACTTTATAACGGTTGACGGCGCAGAAGGTGGAACTGGAGCAGCTCCGCTAGAATTTGCAGATGGTGTTGGAATGCCTTTTGAACCTGCATTAATTTTCGTTAATAAAACTTTAGTCCGTTTAGGGATTCGTGAAAAAATGCGCATTATCGGAAGCGGGAAAATTATTTCTGGCTATTCTATTTTACATGCAATTGCATTGGGAGCCGATATGTGCAACAGTGCGAGAGGATTTATGTTTTCTTTAGGCTGTATTCAAGCGCTTCGCTGCCATAATAACGAATGTCCAACTGGAGTGGCAACGCAAAATAAAATGCTGATGAAAGGTTTGGTCGTAACAGATAAGTCTGAACGAGTTTTTCACTTTCATAAAAATACACTTCATGCTGCAAATGAACTTTTGGCTGCGGCAGGGAAAAGCAGTTTTGCAGACGTAGACATTAGTATTTTCATGCGAGGTGACGAATTTGCCAATTTATCTGATCAATATTTCCCAGATAATTTGAAAAACGTTACGCAGTTCTCATAAATTAAAAAAACCTCTTCAGATGAAGAGGTTTTTTTAAAACTATAATTTTGCCGTTTCTTTATTTGGGCTCGCGGCTCCTTCCAAAACTGCCAATTCTTCCTGATCTACCAATTCTTGTGCTAAAATAGCATTATTGTAGGCCAAGAAATAAACATCAAACTTTACTCCTTCTGCAATTAGCGAAGAAGAGATCTGATCGTTTTTAACCATTTCTTTTAACAGAGCTGGAAAAGATTCTTTGTAGGCTAATTTGTTTGCATCATTTTCTTCTAAATTGGTTTCAATCCTAATTTCGATTTTATTTTCATTTAGAAAAGCTTTTGCCGTTGTGCTCGTAATACCGCTTCCTTTTATAGAAGAAGAATTGTTATAATTACTTACATGTTCTTGGATTTTCTGCTTGGTATTTTTACAGCTAACTAAAAACAATGCAAAAGCAGCAGCAAATGCGATTTGGGTAATTTTTTTCATAATTTTTTGGTTTAATAGTTATTTTTTAACTCAAACATAACTAATTCACAACATAAAAACAACACCCAGTAACAAAAAACACTTGTATAATTATTTGAATACAAACTCATTATGTACTTAAAAAAGAAAAAATTGTAAGAATAAAAACGTTTGTTTTAGATTTTACTTTTAGTTCAAATACAAAAAAGTCTCTTTAAATAAAGTTTAAAGAGACTTTTAATATGTAAGAATTAAAACGGTTTATTTTACTGTAAAACTTACCTCATTATTTCAAAAAATCTTTCAGAGATTCGCCAGTTAGCACTTCTTTGTCTAGAACTGTATTATCATCTGCTAGAAAATAAACATCAAACTGAACTCCTTCTTCAATCAATTGTCTTGGAACTTGATCTTTATCAATCATTCCTTTGATCAATTTCGGAAAAGAAATAACTGCAGCCGATTTATTTGCTTCATTTTGCTCTAAATCGGTTTCAAAACGCAATTCGATCTTATCATCGTTAATATAACCTCTTGCTGTAGTAAGGGTTACATTATCTGCTCTAAAACTTGGAGCTATCGTTTTGTTATACGTAACAACATACTCTTGCAGTTTTTGTTTAGTGTTTTTACAGCTTACAAGCATTAAAACTGTGATTACCGCAAATGCAATTGGGCTTATTTTCTTTAGCATAATCTTTTATTTTAGTTTCTGAAGTCTTAAAAGTGCTTCAAGATAGTAATAATCTGCGTAATTTATAGAACAATCGATCTCACTTCCTGCAGGTTTATGACCCGTTGAATGCAATAAAAATGCTGAATTAACATCATGACTTTGATAATGATCTGAAAGCGAAACAATCATCTTTTTAGCTTTTGCTAAATATTCTTTTTTTAAATTTTTGTCTTTTGTGTACGAACTTAATTCTAAAAGTGCAGAAGAAACAATTGCCGCAGCAGAAGCATCTCTTGGTTCGTTTGGAATATTTGGCGCATTAAAATCCCAATAAGGAATTAAATCTTCTGTTGTTAATTTATCCAAATAAACACGAGCTAATTTATGAGTAAAATCTAAAAATTTAGGATCTTTTGTTTCTCTGTAAGTCATTGTAAAACCATAAATAGCCCACGCCTGCCCTCGCGCCCACATACTGTCATCACTATAACCTTGTGCGGTTCTGCCTTTTATCTTTTTACCCGTTTCGAAATCATAAATAATTACGTGATAAGAAGTATTATCTGGTCTGAAATGATTTGCCATTGTGGTTTCGGCGTGTTTTACAGCAATATCATATAGTTTTTTGCTTCCTCCGTTTTTTGAAGCCCAAAACAAAAGCTCCAAATTCATCATATTATCAATAATGGTATTGTGACCGCCCATTTTATTGTGAGGCCAAGACTGGATTGTTTCCACTTTCGGATTAAAAAGTGTTGCCAATGTATCAGCAGTTTTTAAAATGATCTCTTTGTATTCTGGATTTTTTGTCAAACGATACCCGTTTCCAAAACTATTAAAAACCTGAAAACCTAAATCGTGATCTCCCGCTTTAGAAACAGACAATGGCGTTAGAAAACGGCTAAATTTATCGGCTTCCTTTTCCCATTTTTTATCTTTGGTTGCTTCGTACAAAAACCACAATTCTCCAGGCCAGAATCCGCTTGTCCAATCTTTGTAGCCAACAAATTTCCATTCTTTGCTTCCGTTTGGAACTGTTCTCGGAGAAGTTCCGTCATTCGGAATTACTTTTAAGGTTTTTGATGCTTGTTCTGCGCAATAATCCAATTGCTTTTTAATATTAAACGAATTGTCTTTTTGAGAATAGCCTTGATTTAAGAAAAGAAACAAAGCTGCAATCAGGGTAAAAATTTTTGCCTTCATGTGGTTATTTTGATAGTGAGTTAATTGAACCGATAAATTTATGAAATAAAGTAATGTAGATGGGTGTTTGTATTTTTTGTACCGCAAAAATGTACTATTAAAGGTGTTTTGAGAATATATAGGACGAGTTTTACCGCAAAGAAACGCAAAGATATTCTGTAGAGACGCACAGCAGTGCGTCTACGCAAAGATTTGCAAATAGATTGCCATTTGTCAGGCTGAGCGGAGTCGAAGCCCCGCAAAGATTGTCGATTCTCTTTGTCGAGTTTCTAGCATGTCCTTCGACTCCGCTCAGGAAGACTTAAAACGAGGAAATTATTCTATAACATTTAGTGTCAGCAAAGCTTTGAAAAAATAAAAACACAAATAGAAATACGTTATGAGTACTAGTAAGGCTTCGACTCCGCTCAGCCAGACAAAAAAACTCAGACTAAAAAACAGGATAGACTTAAAAAACTTCTCCTACTAAAATATTTTCTCTTTGTCAAAGTTTGGAACTTTGACAAAGTGGACACATCAAAACTGTCTAAAAGAATTGTAGATTTGTTTCTATAAAATAATCAAATTGAACAAACCAAGAATCTATTATCTTATAATTTTCCTGAGCGTCATTATTTTGGGAATACTTTCGAGAAAAATCTCATTTGTCCCTCTCTGGATTGGCGATTTTCTTTATGCCGTTATGATTTACTTTCTGATTAGAATCATTTTCCCTCTAAAAAGCTTTTTCTTTTTAGCAGCAATTTCACTTTTTATTTGTTATTGCATTGAGTTTTTACAGCTTTATCAAGGAGAATGGATGATTGAACTTAGAAAAACACTTTTTGGTAGATATGTTCTAGGACAAGGATTTTTATGGTCGGATATTCTAGCGTATACCTTCGGAATTGCATTTGCTTTTTCAGTAGATAAATTTGTTTTTAGTTTCAATCGAAAGTTTGCGTAATTTTCTCGATGTTTAAACTATTGGCCATTGCCATAAATATTTGATAGTAGACTCCTTTATTATCATACAATTGATCATGTGTTCCTTTTTCTACACATCTTCCTTTTTCTAGCACCACAATATTTGAAGCGTCAATAATCTGCGAAATGCTGTGCGAAATAATAATTACGGTTCTGTCTTTCTTTATAGCATCCAAAGATTTTTTAATCTGCTCTGTTGCAATAGCGTCTAAACTGGCGGTTGGTTCGTCCAGAAATATTATGGGGGGATTTTTTAGAAACAATCTTGCAATCGCAATACGCTGCTGCTGTCCGCCAGAAAGCAAATGCGCATCAGAATTGTAGCCTTTTGGCAATTGAATAACTTGTTCGTGAATATAGGCTTGTTTTGCTGCTTCTATGACTTCGTCATGCGTGGCTTCTGGATTTCCGTAGAGAATATTTTCTGCGATTGTACCTTTAAAAATATGGTTTTTCTGTAGAACCAAGCCAATATTTTTTCGAAGAAAATCGGTGTTGTAATCTTTCAGATCTCTTCCATCCAAAAGTATTTGTCCCGAAGAAGGCAAATAAAATTTATCCAATAAATTAATAATCGTACTTTTTCCAGCTCCACTTAATCCGACTAATGCCGTAGTTTCGTTTGGTTTCACCGTAAAATTAACATCATAAAGTGCCTGAGTGCCGTTTGGATATTTAAAATCTACATTTTTAACTTCAATTAATCCGATAATTTTCTCTGGAATAAAATCTCCCGTAGTTTCAATTTCATTATCCGCTTCCAAAATATCAAAGAAACCTTCAGAATAAATCAAAGCATCGTTTACTTCATCGTAAATTCGATGCAATTGACGAATTGGCGACGAAACATTATTAAACAACATAATATGAAACATGATCGCTCCAATTGTCATTTGATTATTCAAAACAAAATAAGCTGTCAGAATAATAATGATTACCACTCCAATCTGTTCAACAAAACTTTTTATGCTCTCAAAAATAAAACTCGTTTTTCTCGTTTCAAGCTGATTTTCGGTCATTTCAAATTGAATTTTCTGATGACGATCGGCTTCAGCAGGCTCACGAACAAACGATTTTATAACCGTTATCGATTCGATTAAACTGATGATTCCGTTGTTTTTTGTTTCGCGATAATTACGCATTCTTCTTCTAAAACCGCTCAATTTCGTTGCCTGTAACTGACTAATGTAAAAGTAAATAGGAATAATGCATAAACTCACCAAGCCAACATACACATTAGCATAAAACATAATAACCAAAGCCACAAATGCATTTGCAAAAAGAGGGAGAATATCTATAAAAAAGTTTTGAACCAATCGTGTCAAACTACTAATTCCGGCATCTATTCTAGTCTGCAGTTTACCGCTTTCATTTTCATCTGAGGTATAAAATTCCATTCTGTAGCTTAGAATTTTTTCGACGATCGTTTGAGAAATATCACGAGTGATAAAAATGCGGAGTTTTTCTCCGTAGAATTTTTGTCCAAACTGAACTACCGAATTGACCAGTTCTTTAGTTAACAAAACAATGCTAATTATTCCGAGTAAATGAAATCCTTTTGATAATGGTTCATGAGCAACCATTAAATTATTGATGGTATCTACAGTATATTTTAAGATGACAGCATTTACCTGAGCTGCAAACGATCCTAAAAAAGTTAGCAGTAAAGTTGCGATTACCATTTTTCTGTACGGCTTTACAAAAGGCAAGATTTTTTTATAAAGTACTGATAATTGCATTTATTTGAATTTTAGCTAACATATCAAATATAAGAATTCTAAATTTGTGTTGAAAATCATTTAAATACTTTAATTCTATGAAACTCGTTTTCGCTTCAAACAACAAAAATAAAATCGCAGAAATTCAAAGTATGCTTCCTGAAAGCATTAAAATATTAAGCTTAGAAGATATTAACTGTTTGGAAGACATTCCAGAAACTGCTGATACTATTGAAGGAAACGCCATTTTGAAAGCCGATTATGTAACTCAAAAATATGGCTACGATTGTTTTGCAGATGATACGGGATTAGAAGTAAACGCTTTAAATGGAGAACCTGGAGTATATTCTGCCCGATATGCAGGCGAGCAAAAAAATGCAGATGATAATATGAACAAGCTTTTGGAGGCTTTAAAAAATGAAGAAAATCGCAGCGCCCAGTTCAAGACCGTTATCACTCTAAACTTAAAAGGGCAGCAATATTTGTTTACCGGAATTGCAAAAGGAAATATTACACAGGAAAAAACGGGAACAAACGGTTTTGGTTATGATCCTATTTTTAAACCTGAAAATTTTACTGAAACCTTTGCAGAACTGCCTTTGGAAACCAAAAACACTATAGGTCATCGCGGAAAAGCTGTTAAGCAACTAATTGATTTTCTGAGCACCACAAAATAATTGTTTAAAATACAACATTTTAGACGCTAAATTTTACATTTTACGACGTGTTTTTTAGCGTATTTCTTCATTGTATCTGAAAAATAATTTTAATAAAACTGTAACTTTTTGATAATCAATTCTTAACAAATGCATAATTATTAAAACTGCATTAGTTTATCTGAATAATTAACAGTAATTTTGCACCCTATTTTAAAACACATATGAATAAATTTGAACAATTAGGATTGAATGAATCGTTACTGAAGGCGATTTTAGATCTAGGATTTGAAAATCCGTCAGAGGTACAGGAAAAGGCGATTCCCCTATTATTGGAAAAAGACACGGATATGGTTGCGTTGGCTCAAACAGGGACAGGGAAAACGGCAGCTTTCGGTTTTCCGCTAATCCAAAAAATTGATGCTGACAACAGAAATACACAAGCATTAGTTTTATCGCCAACTCGCGAGTTATGTTTACAGATTACTAACGAACTTAAAAACTACTCAAAATACGAAAAAGGTATTAATGTGGTAGCAGTTTACGGAGGAGCTAGTATAACAGAGCAAGCAAGAGAAATAAAGAGAGGTGCACAAATTATTGTGGCAACTCCAGGAAGAATGCAAGACATGATTAACAGAGGTTTGGTAAACATTAAAAACATAGATTACTGTGTTCTTGATGAGGCAGACGAAATGTTAAACATGGGATTCTACGAAGACATTGTATCTATTTTATCAGATACTCCAGATGAAAAAAGCACATGGTTGTTCTCTGCAACTATGCCGCAAGAGGTTGCCAGAATTGCAAAACAATTCATGAGCGAACCAGTAGAAATTACTGTAGGAACTAAAAATTCTGGTTCTTCTACAGTATCTCACGAATTTTACTTAGTAAATGCTCGTGATCGTTACGAAGCTTTAAAGCGTTTAGCTGATGCTAATCCAGACATTTTTTCTGTAGTTTTCTGTCGTACAAAAAGAGACACGCAAGCTATTGCAGAAAAGTTAATTGAAGATGGATATAGCGCCGCTGCGTTACACGGAGATTTATCTCAAGCGCAACGTGATGGTGTAATGAAATCTTTCCGTGGAAGACAAATCCAAATGCTTGTTGCAACCGACGTTGCTGCACGTGGAATTGACGTTGATAACGTAACTCACGTTGTGAACTATCAATTGCCTGACGAAATTGAAACGTACAACCACCGTTCTGGACGTACTGGTAGAGCTGGAAAATTAGGTACTTCTATTGTAATTGTTACAAAAAGTGAATTACGTAAAATTTCTTCTATTGAAAGAATCATCAAACAGAAATTTGAAGAAAAAACTATTCCATCTGGAATTGAAATCTGCGAAATTCAGTTATTGCACTTAGCAAACAAAATTAAAGATACTGAGGTTGATCACGAAATTGACAACTACTTACCAGCAATCAACAATGTTTTGGAAGATTTATCTAAAGAAGAGTTGATTAAGAAAATGGTTTCAGTAGAGTTTAACCGTTTTATTGCTTATTACAAAAAGAACAGAGATATTTCTACTCAATCTTCAGACAGACGTGAAAGAGGAGATTCTGAACCAAGAGAATTTAGCAACAACGGAGCAGTTCGTTATTTCGTAAATATCGGTTCAAGAGACAACTTCGACTGGATGTCTTTAAAAGATTACCTGAAAGAAACATTAGATTTAGGTCGTGATGACATCTTTAAAGTTGATGTAAAAGAAGGTTTCTCTTTCTTTAACACAGATCCACAATTTACAGACAAAGTAATGGACGTTTTAAACAATGTTCAATTAGAAGGTCGTCGTATTAATGTTGAGATTTCTAAAAATGATGGTGGCGGAAGACGTGACCACAACAACCGTGGCGGAAGAAGAGATTCTGGATCTAGAAGAGACGGAAACTTTGCTCCAAGACGTGAAGGTGGATTTAGAAGTGATAGAAATTCTTCAAGAGACGGAGGTTCACGTGATGGTGGCTCAAGAGATGGAGGATTTAGAAGCGACAGAAACTCATCTTCAAGAAGAGAAGGCGGTTTCAGAAGTTCTGCTCCAAGAACAGAAGGTGGCTCAGACAGAGCTCCAAGACGTTCAGACAACTTCGGTGATAGCTCAAGACCAAGAAGATCAAGAAGAGATTAATAATTCAATTTCTTAAATACAAAATCCCAAATTCCAGACATACTTGGAATTTGGGATTTTTTTTACTAGAATTTCATTGTCTTTAAATGAGTTTTGCAATTCAAAAAAGCAATACTGCTGCCTTTGTTAATTTTCTTATAATTAAATTCCAAGACTATGAGATATTTAATCCCGATTTACTACTTTTAGAGCTTTAAATCAGGATATGAAATATTTCGCAGTTTTCTTTTTTACACTTCTCGCCAACCTTGGTTTTGCGCAAGATACGCAAGATACACAGCCAACAGTTCCACAAAGAGTATCAGGTTATGTTATTAATGACGACAGCAAGCAACCGCTTTCTGGGGTAAACATCATTAACACCAATAAAGTACGTGGTGCAAAATCTGACGAAAAAGGATATTTCGAAATTGATGTTCAAGTCAACGATACACTACATTTTTCTATTCTAGGATTTCAATCGTTAAGAATCAGAGTTACAAATGACTGGATAAAAAATAAAGTGACTAGAATTCAACTTACCGAAAAAGCAATTGCTTTGGAAGAAGTTGTTATTGCTCCTTTTTCTTTGACAGGCTATCTTGAAATCGATTCTAAATTAATTCCAACAAAAGAAAACTATCGTTATAGCATATCTGGACTTACTCAAGGTTACGAGGCTGGAGAATACGCACCAAATGCTTTCGGAAAAGTCCTCGGATCTATTTTTAATCCCGCCGACGTACTCTATGGTTTTTTTGGTAAAAATGCCAGAGAACTCAAGAAACTAAAGGAAATGAAAAAAGACGATACGGTACGAACGCTTTTAGAATCGAAATACGACCGAGAAACAGTAGCCGTATTATTAGGCATCAGCAAAGATGAAATCCCCGAAATCATGCATCGCTGCAACTATTCTGATTCTTTCATTCAAAGTGCAAATGATCTCCAGATTATGGATGCAATCAGCGCTTGTTACGAACAATATAAAGTCTTAAAGAGAAATTAGTAATCAGTGTTCAGTGTTTTTTTAGTGTTCAGTGTTTTACTGTTCTTTTAAAAACAAACTCTTATAAAACAAAAAAAGTGGCCAATGGCCACTTTTTTTATACTTTAATCACTAATCACTTTTTTAGACTGAACACTAAAAAAACTGAACACTGAACACTCTATTTAACTGGTATATTAGAAAGAATTTCTAAAACGAATTTCCAATATTTTTGAGCAGAAGAAATACTTGCTCTTTCATCTGGAGAATGTGCGCCGTGAATAGTTGGTCCAAAAGAAATCATATCCATATCAGGATAATTTGTTCCTAAAATTCCACATTCTAAACCTGCGTGACAAGCCACAACTTTTGGTTGTTCTCCATTTTGTTTTTCGTAAATATCTTTTAAAACTTCTAAGATTTCAGAGTTCACGTTTGGAGTCCATCCTGGATAAGAACCTGAAAGCTCTACTTCGCAACCAACCAATTCAAAAGCAGAACGCAATGAATTAGCCAAATCAAATTTTGAAGATTCAACAGAAGAACGTGTTAAGCAGCCTACTAAGATTTCTCCATCTTTAATCACTACGCGAGCAATATTGTTTGACGTTTCAACCAAATCAGCCATATCTGCACTCATTTTATACACTCCGTTCTGAGCAGCATAAATCGCTCTGATAATCCCTTCCTGAACTCCTAAATCCATTACTTTTTCAGGCAAATCGCCTTTCACGATTTCAATAGACAAATTAGGCTCAGTTGTTTTGTATTCTGCTTTGATATCAGAAATAATTTCCTGCATATCATACACATACGCTTCATCAAACATTTGAGAAATAATTACTTTCGCAACGCTTTCTCTCGGAATTGCATTTCTAAGACTTCCTCCATTTACTTCAACGATTTGCAAACCAAAATTCTCAAATGCATCAAATAATAAACGATTCATTATTTTATTGGCATTTCCTAAACCTTTATGAATATCCATTCCTGAATGTCCGCCATTTAAGCCTTTAACTGTAATAGTATAGCCAACAGAACCTTCTGGAACTTCTTCTTCATGATAGGTTCTAGTTGCTGTTACATCAATTCCGCCAGCACATCCAATATCAATTTCATCATCTTCTTCTGTATCCAAGTTCAATAAAATCTGGCCTTGAAGAATACCGCCTTTTAGGTTTAAAGCACCTGTCATTCCCGTTTCTTCGTCAATCGTAAACAAAGCTTCAATTGCAGGATGCGGAATATCTTTACTTTCTAGAATAGCCATAATTGTCGCTACTCCTAATCCATTATCAGCACCTAGTGTTGTGCCACGCGCGCGAACCCAGTCACCATCAACATACATATCGATTCCTTGCGTATCGAAATCAAAAATAGTATCAGCATTTTTTTGATGCACCATATCCAAATGCCCTTGCATTACGATCGGTTTACGATTTTCCATTCCTGGAGTCGCTGGTTTTCTTATAATTACGTTTCTGATTTCATCTTCGAAAGTTTCTAGACCTAAGCTGTTTCCAAAGTTTTTCATAAACTCAATTACACGCTCTTCTTTCTTCGATGGACGCGGAACTTCATTTAAATCTGCGAATTTGTTCCAAAGTGCTTTTGGTTCCAGATTTCTAATTTCTTGACTCATTATATTTTGTTTGATGTTTAACAATTAAGAGCCTCAAAGTTACAAAGTTTAACGCTTTTTTGCCACGAATTTCACAAATTAGCACAAATTATAATGGTTCCAAAGTTTATCTAATTAATCAATTAGTGAAAATTCGTGCAATTCGTGGCTAACTTCTTTTTATATTTACGAATCCAAAAAAATTACTGTGAAATCAAAATACGTTTTACCTTTATTTCTTCTTGTCCAAATCATTTTTTATAAAATCCTTCCCTACTTTCCCGATTTTGTTGAAGGCTTTTACAGCAAGAATTTATTCATTAGAATTTCTCATTTTTCAAGAATGCTTTTAGGTAAAATTCCTTTTTCTGTCGGCGACATCATTTATGGCCTTTTACTTATTTCTATTATCAGCTGGTTTTGGAAAATTAGAAAAACCTGGAAAACAGATTGGAAAGATCACCTTTTAACCATCTTAGGCAAAATCTCTGTTTTTTACTTTTTCTTCCATCTGCTATGGGCTTTTAATTATTATCGCGAACCTCTCTTCCAAAAAATGGAAATTAAAAGAGAATATACCGATGCCGATCTATTAGCTTTTACTAAAAGATTGATTGCAAAAACAAATGAAGTTCAATTTCAAATCACAAAAAACGATAGTGCTAAAGTTGTTTTTCCGTATTCGCAGAAAGAATCATTTAAGATGATTTTAAATGGTTATGATAATTTAGCAAAAGAACATCCCTATTTTAAATACAAAACTTTAAGCGTAAAAAAATCACTATTCAGCGTTCCATTAACTTATATGGGATTTGGCGGTTATTTAAATCCGTTTACAAACGAAGCTCAGATCAATTATTTATTACCAATGTACAATTTTCCTCTAACCACATCTCACGAAATGGCACATCAGATTGGTTTTGCAAGCGAAAGTGAATGCAATTTTATTGGAGTTTTGGCTTCTGTTAAAAACGAAAATCTTTATTATCAATATTCAGGATACAGCTTTACCTTAAGTTATTGTTTAGGAATTTGGAAATATAAAAATGAAAAGATATTTAACCAGTTGAAGAAAACTGTTCACGTTGGAATTTTAAAAAACTATCAAGAAAGCCAAGATTTCTGGAAAAAATACGACACGTTTATAGACGAAGGTTTTCACTTTCTTTGGGATAATTTTTTAAAAACGAACAACCAAAAAGATGGAATCGAAAGTTATAGTAAGTTCATAGATTTAACGATTAATTATTATCGAGATAAAAATTTCTAGTTTTTTCGCCACAGATTAAAGGATTAGAAAGGATTTATAAAACATTTCAAAAAAAAATCAATAAAATCTTTTAATCTGTGGCAAAAAAAACATTTTCAACTGTAACAAAAATGATTTCACAACTACTAATATAAATATGAGCGAAAATCTAGAACAGTCATTTGTTGCGCAGCTGCAGGCAAATCAGAATATAATCCACAAGATTTGTAGATTATATACTGCTGGCGAAGATGCTCACAAAGATCTGTTTCAAGAGATTACCATTCAGCTTTGGAAAGCTTATCCAAAATTTAGAGGCGACAGTAAATTTTCGACTTGGACGTATCGTGTTGCCTTAAACACAGCAATTACCTTATACCGAAAAACCAAAAGAACTATTTCGACCGTAGATTATGAAAACCATCAGCATTTTGTAAAAGATGTTGACTACAATTATGAAGAAGAAGAACAGATTAAACTGATGTATAAAGCAGTTTATCAATTGAATGACATTGAAAAGGCATTAGTTTTTATGTATTTAGAAGACAAAGATTATCAAGAAATAGCTGAAACCTTAGGGATCAGCGAAGTGAATGCGCGCGTGAAAATGAACAGAATTAAGGGGAAACTTAAAAAAATACTAAATCCTTAAAAATTATTATGAAAGAACTGGATTTACTAAAAAAAGACTGGCAAAAGAGCGCTGCTTCTTTTCAACAAATTTCTGAAACGGAGATTTACAAAATGATTCACAAAAAATCATCTTCTATTGTAAAATGGATTTTGATTATTAGCATTTTGGAAATTTCTTTCTGGACATTTTCGAATTTATTCATCAATACAGACGATGTATTGCATAAAATGAATCACCCTGAAATTGTAACTGCTTTAGAGTTTCTAACGTATTTCAATTATATAGTTGTATTGATTTTTGTTTACATCTTTTATAAAAATTATAAAACAATTTCTACCACAATAGCTACAAAATCGCTGATGAGCGCTATTTTAAAGACTCGTAAAACGGTTCAGTATTACGTATGGTATAACTTAGGAATGATTGTAATTACAGCGATTCTGAGCTTCTTTATTGCTTTTGTATACAATCCGGATATGGAATTTCTTAGAAATAAACTAGCCATGAACGGAAAAGCCATGTTTGTTACAATCGGCATCTTGTTTCTTGTAATCTTAGGCTTCTTCGGATTGTTCTGGTGTTTTTACAGAGTTATCTACGGAACGCTTTTACGCAGATTATACGCGAATTATAAAGAGTTGAAGAAGATAGATTTTTAATCAAAGTTACAAAGGTCCAGAGTTACAAAGGGACAAAGTTTTTTGAACTAAAAACCCTAAACTTGAAACAAACTTATTTGTTACCCTGAGCGAAGTCGAAGGGCGTAAAGTTGAGCTTCATTTTAACTCAACAAAACAAAAAACAATCTAAAATTCTAATACTCCCACTGTCTCAATCTGTTGAGTTCTTCCTGCGCTTTTATTTCTTCAGCTGGAATAACTTTTAAGAATGAAGGGTGCTGTTCGATTGCGTATTCTACTTTTTCTACGATTTGCTCGATGGTATCGTTTTCATAATCAATATCAAGAGGTTCTTTGATGATGAAAGATTGCAGAATTCCTTTTTTCTTTAGTCGAAGTCCTTTTTTGTCAAACGAGCGACGGAAACCATCAATTACAATCGGAATAACGATTGGTTTGTGCTGTTTGATGATATGTGCAGTTCCTTTACGAACTGGTTTAAACGATTTTGTAGTTCCTTGTGGAAAAGTAATAACCCAACCATCTTCAAGCGCTATTCTGATATTTTCCGTATCATTTGGGTTTACATCACGTTTTTCAGTAACATCGACACCTTTAGCGCGCCAAGTTCTTTCAACTGTAATAGCTCCAACATAGGCTAAAATTCTTGGCAATAATCCAGCTTGCATCGTTTCTTTGGCCGCAACATAATAAATGTTCATTTTTGGTTGCCATAAATAACCAATATTCTTAATGGTATCCTGACGTCCTGATAAACTGGCATTAAAGACGTGAAACATAGCTACAACGTCTGCAAAATAAGTTTGATGATTGGAAATAAACAAAACATTAGTATCTGGAAGCGTTTTAATAATTTCAGATCCTTCAATCTGCAATTCATTAAAACCTCTATATCTCTTATGAGTCATCGCACCAAGAACTCGGATTAACCATTTCTTGATGAATAATATATGCCCAAAAGGATTTCGCTTAAACAATCCCATAACTAATTTGTCTTATTTTTTGTGAGTTCGCAAACATACAAAAATTATTCTTTTAGCAACACTTTTACACAATTTCTACGATTTGCAGTTATCCAAATGAATATCAAATCGTTAACTAAACTTTACTAAATTTATTTCGCGATTGCAGCTTTCAGCACATCTCGCAATTCACTTAAAATCATTGCTGTGGCTCCCCAAACCACATGATTTTGAATATTAAAGGCAGGAACCAAAATATTTGCTCCATAAGAAGTTGATAATCTGGCATCGATAATGATATCATCATTTAAAAAAACAGAAATGGGCAATTCAATAATTCCGGCTACTTCTCGCACATCGGGATAAAAAGAAAGTTCTTCTTTGGCAATTCCCAAAAACGGATGCACCAAAAAATTGCTTGGCGGAATATACATTGGAGAGAAATGTTTGATAATTTCTATTTTATCTCTCGTAATCCCTATTTCTTCATGTGTTTCTCTAAGTGCTGTGGTTTCAAAATTTAAATCTTCCTTTTCATACTTTCCTCCTGGAAATGCAATCTGAGCCGAATGGACTCCATCATAAGCATTTCTGACGATCAAAACCAGATGTGTTTTTTCCTGTTTTGGATAAAACAGCATCATTACTCCCGCCATTCTAGCGTTTAGTCCTTCAATATCAAGATTTTTTAATCCCTCTATACGCTCTTTGGGAGCCATTTTTAAGTGTGATGTCACTGCTGATAATTCTATTGGAATTATATTGGGAACATATTTTAAAAAGTCTTGAAAATTCATAATCAAAGCTTATTTTTGTATTTTCAAATAAAACATAAATATACTCCAGAAAACGCAGTACCGCAAGTTTTCTAATCTTAAAGCCTAAAAAAATGTACAGCAGAGAAGAATCGCAAAGAATAAAAAGAGAATTTTGGGTAGCATTTGCCGAAAAATACCCTCGTAAATGGGTGCTTTATGATACCAAAATCAAAGATTTCTCTTTTAAATTTTACGTTGACAATAAAAAGGCACAGGTTTTAATTGACATTGAACACCGAAGCGATGAGAAACGTATTGCCTACTTCGAAAAATTGGAAGCTTTAAAAAATATTCTAGAAGAAGAGTTTATTAAAGATCTAGTTTTTGAAAAAAATTATACGCTAGAAAGCGGTAAAAACATCAGCCGAATTTGGGTCGAAAAACTAGGCGTTGGTTTTAGCAATAAAAATACTTGGGAGACTATTTTCGATTTTTTCAATGAAAAAATGCATGCGCTGGAAATGTTCTACTTAGAATATGATGAGTTTATTAAGGATGTTGAATAATTAGATATTTTACCTCTTAAGCGAAAAATGTCCTGACTCCGTTTTACCATTTTCAAAAATTAGTTGAAACCAATAATCAGTTGAAGGCATAGGTTTTCCATTAAAATTACCATCCCAGCCTGAATTAGTTTGTAATTGTTTTAAAAGCTTTCCATATCGGTCATAAATATCAATACGATATTTATGAGTGATAGTACCGCTTATCTCCCAAATATCATTTATGCCATCTCCATTTGGTGTGAAAAACTTTGGAATAACATATTCTTTTTCTTCTTCTTTTGATGTGCAATCTAGACTATAATCTGACACATTTAAAATTATTTTAGAAGCAACTTCACACAAAGTATTCAAATCAAGCACTTTAATTAAAATTTCTTCTCGATTCTTATTTGAATTAATGTATGAATCGTTAATTTTTGAAGTTATGTCATTTCCTTCATTATCAAAATAAGTTATTTTATATTGACTTGGATCATTTATTAAAAGCGAATTAATATTTGATAAATCAAACTTTGCGTATCCTGTTTTATTATAATCACATTCATAAAACTCTGGAATGCTATTTACACTAAAAGTAGCTATTGTTTTTAGTTCAATATGCGTGTCTTCAAAGCAGGCAGGATTATTCTTATTCGCTATTCTAACATTAATTTTTTCTTCAAAAGGAATTAAATTTGAATACATTAAAGGTAATGGTGACGAGAGAATATTATCGTTTTGGTCTTTATAAGTAAAAACATAATTGCTTGCATTTTCAACTAAATTTTCCTCTATTGAAGTCATATCAAAATTGGACGAATATCCATTTCCTAAATCGGCACATGAAGTTAAAATTGGAACCGATTTTAAAGTTGGCTTTTCTGTAGGCACAAAATCATAAGTATTAAATATATACGCAGCACCCGCATAACCCACATAATTTTGCTCATTAGCATCTAATGCTGCCCAGCATGCTCCAACAAACAGATCGTCTTTATCCATAGAGATTGTACTAGCAAACATATCACTATTGTTTTTTATCTTAGGGTAAACAATCTGAGATTCATTCCATCTGTTATTGCTATCTTTTTGAAACATATAAACACGACCAAACACTTTCGTTAAAGTTCCATTATTGTCATATTCTCTTTCTCCACCCCCAACTGCCATTTTATCATTAAAAACTTCTATTTTCCCACCTAAACCAGCAGAAACCGAGGAGTTAGAAGCTCTTATCTTTTGAAATCCTGTCCATTGATTACCTGCATTTTTTCGATAAATATAAACTGAACCTAAAGAAGTTAAAGGTCCTCCGCCATCTCCACTTAAATCTGAATCATAATCATCTTCACTTGGGGCAGAAATCATGATTTCATCTTTATAAATTTTCACAGTTTCACCAAATCTGTCCTGCAAACCTCGAAAATCGTATGCAGTTAATTTTTGAACTTCTCTCCATGTATTTGAATTACTATTTTTTTCAAAAACATAGACGGCGCCTGCCCAATTAATCCCTTCTTCAACTGCTCCAACGACAATAGTATTTCCGTAAATAGAAACAGAATTTCCAAAATTATCTCTTCTTTCTCTATCACTGGCAACTATTTTCTGAATAAAATCCCAACTACCATTTGAATTTTTATGATAAATATATGCTGCTCCAGCATTCTCCAAATAATTTGATAAATTTCCATCTGTACTATTATAAAAAGCACCAACAACCATAAAATCTCCAGATATTGCAAGAGTAGTTCCGTAGTTATCATATATTATATTTTCAGATCGAGCTATCTTTTGAGTCAATTTATATAAATCATCTGAATCTCTTTCATACATATATATTGCTTTTCCGCCAAGTCCTCTTACAGGATCGCAACCTACGATTGCAAGCGTTTTTCCCTCCATCATTATTAAAGTTCCAAAACCACAATAATTGATAGCATCAGGAAGAGTTAATTCCTGATAAATTGACCATCCGTCACAATCTTGCTTAGCTATATAAATTTTACCAGCATTTTCGATGCCTCCAATATTAGCTTCATCAGCTGAATATGCCGCATAACCCTCAGAAGTAGAAACAGAAAAACCAAAAGCATTATCTCTAACTCTTACAGGTTCAACAATTTTAAAATTTTGTTTCCATTGTTGGCCATATGAAATCAATAAATTCAATAATAATATTAATACTAAGTATTTTTTTTTATCCATTGTGATAGAACGTAATAACTTATAGAAGAAACAGAAATTTAATCTCAAACAAAAATATAATATTTTACTTACACATTAAAAATATTATATACAATTATATGATCGTCATAATTGATATAAAGCTGTTTGCGGTAGTCTTGTTTTTTTCGGGTGATGATTGACAGTTTGCACTCTTTTCCGTCGTTGTCTTTACACAAAAAAGAATAGGTTATATCAGTATCATTTTCTTCTCTTTCGATGTAATCTAAAATACTGAAAAGTTGGATTTCTTGAGAATAAACTACAATTCTATGTTTATTGGTATCTAAAACGACTGAAAGATTTACCAAATCGAGATTCGACCACTCACCCCATTTTCCTCTTTCGTTTTTTTCTAGAACGCTAAAGCCTGAAGTCTTAAAATGATAGGACTGACTTTGAACTTGTTGAAGACCAAATCCTAAAAAAAGTAATAGTATATAAGTGCGTATAGAATTCATAAATTATTTCTTGCCGTCAATTAAAACTCAAATGTAGTCTTTTCTTTGGATGCGACTTCAAATTCGGCTATCATTTGTTGAACAATTTCTTCAACTGGTAAAATGTCATGAATCAGTCCTGCCACTTGGCCGATCTCTAATTCGCCTTCCTCCAAATCACCTTCAAACATTCCTTTTTTGGCTCTCGCACGCCCTAAAAGCTGTACTAATTCTTCTTTAGAAGGGCATTTTTGATACAAGTCTTGAATATCCTGATAAAATTTGTTTTTCACCAATCTTACAGGAGCCAATTCTTTCAATGTCAATTGAGTACCTCCTTCTGTAGTATTAACTATCGTATCTTTAAAATTATTGTGTGCAGAAGATTCTACAGATGCGGCAAAACGGCTTCCAACCTGAACACCATCTGCTCCTAAAATCATTGCAGCCAACATTCCTCTTCCTGTGGCAATTCCACCCGCGGCGATTAAAGGAATTTGTATTTTTTCTTTAACCATCGGAATTAGCGTCAAAGTAGTGGTTTCTTCACGCCCGTTGTGCCCTCCCGCTTCAAAACCTTCCGCTACGACGGCATCTACACCTGCGTCTTGCGCTTTTAAGGCAAAAACACTGCTGCTCACCACATGAACAACTGTAATCCCTTTTTCTTTCAAAAAAGAAGTCCATGTTTTAGGATTTCCTGCCGAAGTAAAAACAATCTTTACTCCTTCTTCAACCACAATATTCATGATTTCTTCAATGTTTGGATATAACATCGGAATATTGACACCGAAAGGCTTATCGGTTGCTTTTTTGCATTTTTGAATATGTTCTCTTAAAACTTCTGGATACATAGAGCCTGCACCAATGAGTCCTAAACCTCCTGCATTACTTACTGCTGAAGCCAATTTGTAACCGCTGTTCCAGATCATTCCGCCTTGAATGATTGGGTATTTTATATTGAAAAGCTGCGTGATTTTATTCATTAAAATTTATTGCTTGATTATCTTTCCTGTTTTATGCAGAGTACCAGCATCAAAACTATAAACATAAAGTCCGCTTTGAAGGGATTGCAAAGAAAGAACTGGATTTGAATTATTGATTTTTTCTTCGATTAATTTTTGTCCTAATATCGAATAAATAGTCACCGATGCCGTGTTGTTTTCATTCAAAAAAGAAAACGAAACTTCATTTTTAGCTGGATTCGGATATACCGCAAAAGAAGCTTCAGCTATAAAACTGTCTACACTTAATGTGGCTCCAAAATTTGGAATTCCGTATCCGTAATTATTATCTGGATTAGCATATCGATCTGCAGAAGCCAAAATCATCTGTCTGATTTCTTTGTTGCTTTTGGACGGAAAAGCCTGCCATAGCGAAGCCGCCATTCCTGCCATAATCGGACATGAGAATGAAGTTCCGCTCGCCGTTCCGATAGTTCCGTTTGCATTCGCCACTACAGCAGAAACGCCTTGCGCCATTACATCAGGTTTTATTCTTCCGTCATAACTTGGACCGATAGAACTAGAACTCGATCTTGTTTTTGTAGCATTTACAGAACCAATTGACAATACCGAAACAGCATCGGCGGGAGAACCAATATGATTTTCTGGCTGTGTTCCTTCATTTCCGGCAGAAGCCAAAACCAATATTCCTTTATTGAACGCTATCTCTGCACCGCGGGAAATAAAAGTAGTCGTTCCGTTCATCTCGCTGTAAACATGATTGTATCTTGGTTCGGTTCGATCTTCAAAATACCCTAAAGAAGTTGTGATAATATCTACGCCCAGAACATCTGCTTTTTCAGCAGCTTCTACCCAAAACGATTCTTCTACAGGATTTTCTATCGCGACAATTTCGGTAATAAATAGGTAATAAGAAGCATTTGGAGCTGTTCCTACAAGAGCATTTTCTTTGTAGCCTCCCATTGTAGAAAGCACTTTTGTACCATGATCGCCTCCAGCATAAAAATTACTGCTTCGTGTGGTATAATCGTAACCACCTAAAATTCTGTTATTATTTCTAAGATTCTCAAATGGCTGAGCCGTATCCACGCCCGGAAAACCTGCATCTAAAACAGCAATTGTTTTTCCTGCTCCTGTATAATTCTGCTGATGCAAAACCTGACCGTTTAGCATTTGAATCTGATTCGCCGAATTGCCATAAGAATAATCAACTGCAGTTTCTAATTTATCTGCAATTTGACTTGATTTTGCGGTAGACACACTTTTTGAAGTAGAATTTAAAGTCCTGTCTGCAAACTCTACTTTAGTCACAAAAGACAATGCTTTTAAAGCATTAATATTAGATTGATTTCCACGAATATGAAGCGCATTCAGCCATTTAGATTGTGCCATAACCGTGATTCCTGTACTCGCTTTAATCTGATTTACATACGAAGTTTCTAAAGGTGCATCGGTAACATCCAATGCTATATTCTGATTCGTTCTTCGATCTAAAGCTTTTTGAGAAAGTTCAGTTAACGGATTATCATAAAAAGCTTGTGCATTGGGTTTTCCATTAAAATAAACCCATGCATCTTCTTGTGCAAATACCGCAAACGAAAGAAGTAATAAAAGAAAGGTAAAGTTATATCTCATCAATTTATACTTTATAGGGATTACCCCAATTAAAGTATAAAGCTAAGAAATTACTCCCGAACCAACTAATTCATTTTCTAAATACCAAGCAACAAATTGTCCTTCTGTAATAGCAGATTGCGGTTCTTCAAACTCAACGTACATAACGTCTTCAAACTGATATAAAACGGCTTTTTGCAAAGGCTGACGGTAACGAATTCTCGCCATCACTTCCATTTTCTCACCTGCTTTCAGCGTCATATCTTCTCTAATCCAGTGTACTTCAGATTTTTCAACGAAAAGTGCTTTTTTGAACAAACCAGGATGCTGGCTCGATAAACCTGTATAAATAGTATTGCTTTCTACGTCTGTAGCGATTACAAATAACGGATCTGTTGTTCCGCCTACATTTAGACCTTTTCTTTGTCCAACGGTAAAATAATGAGCTCCTTGGTGTTTTCCAACCACTTTTCCCATTGTTGGCAGATATTCTAACTTTTTAGATTCTAATTTTAATTGCTCTTCTAAAGAAAGTCCTTCTGATTTTTCAGCATTATAAATCGGATCATTTTTATCCACTTGAACAATTTTACCTTCTTTAGGCTGTAGTTTTTGTTGTAAAAATTCTGGAAGACGAACTTTTCCAATGAAACACAAACCTTGAGAATCTTTCTTTTCTGCCGTAACCAATTCCATTTCAGCAGCGATTTCACGTACTTCAGGTTTTGTTAAAGCACCAATTGGAAACAAAGCTTTAGACAATTGCTCTTGAGATAATTGGCATAAAAAATAAGATTGGTCTTTATTATTGTCAACTCCAGCAACTAATTGATAAACTGGTTTTCCGTCAACTTCAATTTCGCTTTTTTGGCAGTAATGTCCCGTTGCCACATAATCTGCACCAAGACTCAAAGCAATTTTCATAAACACATCAAATTTGATTTCGCGATTACAAAGCACGTCAGGATTTGGAGTTCGTCCTTTTTCGTATTCATTGAACATATAGTCCACGATTTTTTCTTTGTATTCTTCGCTCAAATCAACGGTTTGAAACGGTATTCCTAGTTTTTCAGCAACAAGCAAAGCATCGTTACTGTCCTCAAGCCACGGACATTCGTTAGAAATAGTAACCGAATCATCGTGCCAATTCTTCATAAAAAGGCCAATTACTTCGTATCCCTGCTGCTGCAATAAATAAGCTGCAACACTAGAATCTACTCCACCTGAAAGTCCAACAACTACTCGTTTCATTTTGAAATGTTTAATTTTTAAGGTTGCAAAGGTACGCCAAATAGTAGAAAATCTCGCAATGGTTTGCATTAGTTTAAGTAATCCCGCAGTAGATAAAACTTATTGCTTTTTTAAGTACATTTATTGTCATATAATTCATGAAGATACATAACGCGGATGACACAAATTCGCTATCGCGAAAACGCGGAAAAAAACGGATTTCATTTTTTTTGCAATTTAAAAAAATCTGCGTAAATCAGCGTTTTCGCGAAGCGAATCCGTTTCATCAGCGTATAAAAAGACTTGCTTAAAAAACCCATAAAAATGAAAAAAGTCCTTTACTGCTTATTTATTTTGCTCGCTTTTACTTCTCTAAGTGCGCAGCGATTTTCATCGTCTTTAAAAGATTATGAGGCATATAAAGCTTTTAAAGGAAAACCTTTGTCTGATAAATTTTCGAATATCGAATCAGTAAAAGTGATTTACGATCTTCGAAAACAAAAAATGTATTATTTCAACAGCAGTCTTATTCCGCTTCATTACGATTTTGTGGTCAATTATTTAGGCTACAGCCAAGATCTTGAAGTATTCAACAATGAAAATTACAGTGATACCGAAAAAAACAGAGATTTTCTTCTCGGAAATTTAAATCACATTAAAGGAACAGACAAATGGATTTTTGAACTAGCTGCATCCGATCACATGCCCATTTCATTAATCGAGCGTTTTTTTAATATGGTCAAAAAATCAACATTTATTGGCGAAAAACTGAAATTTTATCTCAACAATCCAGATATGATGAATTGGTTTCAGCGAGAAGAATTTAAAATTCCGTGTGTGAAATCTGATTATATTTTTGGCGAATTAAAATATCAGGAAGTCGTACGCGGCAGTAATATTGGAATTCTAAAAAAATACAAAATCAAAGAATTAGAAAGCGTAAAACCAAATGCTGATGAAATTATTATTTTGGACGGAACACCAGATATTCTCCCAAACGTAAGAGGAATTATTGTGAATGAGCTTCAGACTCCTTTAAGCCATTTGGTACTTTTAGGAAAAAACAGAAAGATTCCGATTATGGCTTATACGGATGTTGAAAAAGACAATAACATCAAAAAACTGCTTTCAAAAAAAGTAGAACTAAAAATCGAAGTCGATACTTTTTTCATAAAAGAAACTACTAAAAAAATTCCAGTAAAATCAACCGGAAAAAAGAAAAAACTAAGCATTGACAGTTCAGTAACTGAATTTGTGAGTTTAGATGTTATTCCCAAAAAAGGAGTAAATTACATTGGTTCGAAGGCGCAAAACATGGCATATCTGATTGCGATTTCAAAAGAGATTCCATTTCGAACGCCAGAAAATGCACATGCGATTCCATTTTATTATTATACGAAACATATTCAAAAAGCTTCAATTTCACCTTTGATAGCAGAACTGTTGGCAAATCCGCATAAAGATTCTACCGTTTGGATTAATAAGCAATTAAAGAAAATTAGAGATGCAATAAAAAAAGAAAATGTTGATCCTGCTTTAATTACCAAACTCAACGAAACTTTCAAAAATGCCAAATTCAAAAATTTCAGATTTCGTTCTTCCACCAATGCTGAGGATTTGGATGATTTTAATGGCGCTGGATTGTACGATTCAAAAACTGGAATTTTAGGCGACAGCATTAAGACTTTTGAAAAGGCAATTAAACAAGTTTGGGCAAGCGTTTGGAATGAAGCTTCGTACAACGAAAGGGAACTTTTCGGAATTGACCAGCAAAATATTGCAATGGGAGTTTTGGTTCATCGCTCTTTTCCTGATGAATTGGCTAATGGCGTAATCATCACTAAAAATATATTTAGAGAGAATTTTCCAGGAATTACGGTCAATGTTCAAAAAGGAGAAAACTCGGTTGTAAAACCCGAAAAAGGTGAAATCTGCGAGCAGTTTGTTGCCTATCATTTTAATGATGGAAAAGACGAAACCGATTTTGATATCGATTATACTTCTAACTCCAATCTGAACGATAATGAACCTTTATTGAGTCGAAAAGAAATGAGTAATCTGTATGACGTCAGCAAGAAAATTGAAAGTAAAATGTATCGCTATTGGCGTAAAAACCAATTTCATCCTGTAGATATTGAGTTTAAAATTGTGGGCGAAAAAAGAGATTTATACATCAAACAGGTTCGGCCATTTAATGAATAAGCTGTTTGATTAATTTGTCCTTGTTTAAAGCAATTGTCATCCTGAGCGAAGTCGAAGGCTCGGTTTACGTAAAAAAGGCTTCGACTTCACTCAGCCAGACAAAACCAAAACTTAATAATAAGGAAATTAATAGAAAACTAAAACATCAATTTCGTTGCTTGCCGCGTTGATTAAAACAATTCTAAAATCAAAATCTTCAATTTTAATTTTCTCTTGAATAGATTTCCGAATGACTTCTGAGTTTAAAGAAAAGTTTTCGTCAAGCGGAATTTTCACATCGACCGAATTCAGATATTTTGAAGCTTTTTTATTTACTATGATTGAAGCGGCGATATAAAATCCGATAATGCTAATTTGAAAGAACAATAGTAATTCCATCTTTTCAAAAGGATACATAATATCCAGAATTGACAATGTAATAGTTGCGAAAAGAAAGATTATCGCGTTTACTGTAAAAGACTGCGTTCTAAATCGGAGAATTGAAAAGATGGCAAAAAGACCAAAACCAATGCCGACTCCGATTTCTATTTTGGTAAAAAGATAACAAAGCGAAAAAGTACAAAGTCCGACAATAACCATCAACGGATTTATGGTTGCGTTATCTTTTCTATTGGAGAAAAAATACAAAACTAAAATCGAGAAAAACAATAGTAAAAATCGTCCTAAAAGCTCGCTTAAATCCATTTAGTTAATGTGTTAGTGAAATCAAATTTAAAAAATAGTTTGCCACGAATTTCACTCAGCTGCACTAATTTTTATTTGGGCATAAAAAAGGCCGTCTTTACAGACAGCCTTCGATTATTTTTTCTTTTCTCCTTTTTCAGACGCTTTGTTTGCGTTTTTAGGATCGCTCATATTAAGTTCCTTTACCAATTTTCCTTTAGCATAAAACTGCCACATTCCAGCTTTTTTACCATTTACAAATTTGCCTTTAGAAGCAATAGATTTGTCTGAATCATAAAAAACTGCATCTCCATTATATTGATCGTTTTTGAAATTTGATTCTTCCAAAAGCGTTCCGTCCTGCCCTATTTTTTTATATGGTCCTTCTTTTAAACCATTTTTATACATCATCTCTTCAGCAATCTGAGCATTTGGATAATAAATAGTTCTCTTGCCTTCTAATTTCCCGTTTTTATAGTTCTCAACTGTCATAAGAACTTTAGACGCTTTATGGTAATATTTCCATTCACCTTCACGAGCTTTTCCGATCTCTTTTCCTTCACTTACTTTATTTTTATTCTGATCATAAAAAATAGTGTACGAACTTCCATCATTGGCACTAAAATCTCTTGTAGCCAGAACATCTCCTTTTTTCGTATCATCAAAAAATTTAAAAATACCTGTTTCTTTTCCGTGGTCAAAAGTTCCTTCATAGCGCGGACGTTTAGATTCAGTATAAGTACCTTTCCAAAGTCCGTCTTTTTTTCCTGCTGTGTCAACTTTATTAATGTCTGTTTGCGCATTTGAAACTAATGCAGTTAGGAATACTAATCCAAATATGATTTTTTTTGAGATCATGAGTAAATTCTATTTTTTAAGCTTAACGAAAATCTTACTTATAAAGTATAATGGTATAAAAAAATCCCGATAAATCGAGATTTTTTTATTTATAATTATTTCTTTTTCTTATTCTGAGCTTTTGCTGCTTCTTGCTGTTCCATCACTTCTTGAAGACGCTGCTGAAACTTACTTGGTTTCTTAGGCTCTTTCAATTTGTTTTCTTGAATCTGAGCGTGAATTTTCTCGCTATCAACAATATAATTCTTGATTACAAACATAATTCCGATTGTAATTAAGTTCGAAATAAAGTTGTACAAACTCAAACCAGCACCGTAACTATTGAAGAAAATTAACATCATTAAAGGTGAAACATAAATCATGATTTTCATCATTTTTGCCATATCTGGCATACCTTCTTGCTGAGGAGCAGCCATTTGCTGATCTCCAGAAGTCATTTTCATATAGAAGAAAATCGCAATCGCTGCCAAAATTGGAAACAAACTGATGTGATCTCCATACAATGGAATGTTGAACGGTAATTTTACAACTGAGTCAAAAGATGATAAATCGTCTGCCCAAAGGAAACTTTTTTGTCTCAACTCAAATGCTGCAGGGAAAAACTGAAACGATGCATACATAAAAGGAAGCTGAATCAATGCTGGAATACATCCTGCCATTGGGTTTACGCCCGCTTTGTTGTACAATTTCATTGTTTCCTGTTGTTTCTTCATTGGGTCTTTTTTGAATTTTTCTCCCAACTCTGCAATATCAGGTCTTAAAACTTTCATTTTTGCCTGAGACAAAAACGACTTATACGTAATTGGCGACATAGCCAATTTGATGATAATCGTAAAAATGATAATTGCAATTCCTAAAGAAAGTCCAATGTTAGAACTTAAGAATCCGAATAACGGAATGAAAATCCATTTGTTGATCCATCCGAAGATTCCCCAACCTAATGGAATAATTTTTTCGAAGTTTTTATCGTAAGCTTTTAAAGTTTTGTAATCTGCAGGACCCATATACAAATTCATTTTGTAATCGATCTCTCCATTTGTAAAAGCTAAAGGCAAGTTTGCTCTAAACTGTTTTGTAAAAACAGTATCGATTTTTTCGTCTTTAACTAAATCGTCAGATTGTAATTTTGAAGTTTCAAAAGGTTTTTCTGTAGATAAAATTGTAGTAAAGAAATGCTGTTTAAAAGCTACATATTTTACTTTCTCAGGAGTTTCTTCTTTTCCTTGACCACGGTTATTTACATAACTGTATTTTTCATCTCCGTACTCATAGTTAATTTCAGCATAACGATTTTCATAAGAAACACTTTTCTCGTTTCTGTATGTTTTTAAATCCCATTGCAAATCAACTGGTTTTGCAGCATTTAAAACTCTGTTCAAACCTTGAGAACGAATATCAAAACCAACTAAATAGTCGTTTGGTTTTAAAATATATTTATACTCTAAAAATTCATTTGCTCCGGCTTTCAAACGCATAGATAAAACCTGGTCTGCACCAATTTTTTCTAATGTTGGTTCAAAATATAAATCTTTAGAATTTAATGTTCTATTGTCTGTAGTAAGAAGCTGTAAATTTAAATTTGAGTTATTATTTTTAATTAACTCAACCAATTGTCCAGAACCCTTTTTTAATCTTTCGAATTCTTTTAAAGTAGCTTCAACAATATAACCACCTTTATTAGCGATTTTCAATCTTAACTTTTCGTTTTCGATTGTAGTAAAAGCTTCTTTTGCAGAAGGAAGTGTTGCAGAATAAGCAAATCCTCCTAAAGTTTTTTGCAATTGAGCCAATTGAACTGTATCTCCAGGAGTTACAGCCGCAGCTGGTAATGTCGCAGTTTTAGCTTTATCTGCTTTTGCTTGTGCTTCTTGTTTAGCGACTAATTCTTTCTTGGCTTTTTCAGCAGCAATTTCCTTTTCAGAAGGCTGATTTTGGTACATAATCCAAATCAAAATTCCGAATATCAATACAAAACCGATGATCGAATTAAAGTCTAATTTTTTTTCTTCCATTATTATTTAAAAAAGTTATCCGTTGAATTAGTAATGAGTTGAACTCAAAAGTTACATTTTCTTCGAATTAATTATTATTTTTTATGCGCATTAACTGCAGCAGCCACAAAGTTTACAAAAATTGGGTGCGGGTTAGCAACTGTACTTTTGTATTCTGGGTGGTATTGTACACCAATGAAAAATGGGTGGTTTTCAAGTTCTACGATTTCTACTAATCCTGTATCAGGATTAACTCCAGAAGCTTTTAAACCAGCTTTTTGCAATTCATCAGCATATTTATTGTTGTACTCGTAACGGTGGCGGTGACGCTCCGAAATAGTTTTTTCTCCGTAAATTTTGTATGCTAGAGTGTTTGGTTTAATATCACATTTCCAAGCACCTAGACGCATTGTTCCTCCTTTATCGGTAACATTTTTCTGTTCTTCCATTAAATTCACAACCGGATGAGGCGTTTTATCGTTCATCTCAGTAGAATTCGCATCAGCGTAACCTAAAATATTTCTAGAATATTCGATAACAGACATTTGCATTCCTAAACAAATTCCGAAGAAAGGAATATTGTTTTCACGAACATAACGAACTGCTTCGATTTTTCCTTCAATACCTCTTTCACCAAAACCTGGAGCAACTAAAACCCCGTCAAGTGTTCCTAATTTCTCTTGAACATTGTCAGCATTAATGTGCTCTGAGTGAATAGAAATTACGTTTACTTTAGTTTCGTTTGCTGCACCTGCATGGATAAACGCCTCTAAAATAGATTTGTAACAATCCTGCATTTCCACATATTTTCCAACCAAACCAATATTTACGGTTTGTTTTGGACTTTTTAATCTTTTTAAGAAAGTATTCCAGTTTTTAAGATCTGGAGATGCTTTTTTAGGTAAATCTAATTTCTTTAAAGCCACAACATCTAATCCTTCTTCAAGCATTAAATTTGGAACTTCATATATAGTAGAAGCATCAATTGACTGAATAACTGCTTCTTTTTTCACATTACAGAATAAAGCTAATTTCTGGCGTAATTCCTGAGACAATTCGTGCTCCGTTCTACAAACTAAGATATCCGCTTTAATACCGCTCTCCATTAACGTTTTAACAGAGTGCTGTGTTGGTTTTGTTTTTAATTCACCTGCAGCAGCCAAAAATGGAACTAAAGTCAAATGAATTACGATTCCGTTATTTTCACCTAATTCCCAAACCAACTGACGAACAGATTCTATATAAGGTAAAGATTCGATATCACCAACTGTTCCACCAATTTCAGTAATAACAATGTCATAATCGCCAGATTTTCCTAGCAATTGCATTCTGTCTTTGATTTCGTTTGTGATATGAGGAACAACCTGAACTGTTTTTCCTAAAAATTCTCCTCTTCTTTCTTTTTCAATAACCGAAAGATAAACTCTTCCTGTAGTAACGTTATTAGCCTGAGAAGTAGGAACGTTTAAGAAACGCTCGTAGTGTCCTAAGTCTAAGTCAGTTTCAGCTCCATCATCTGTCACGTAGCATTCTCCGTGCTCATACGGGTTTAGTGTCCCCGGGTCAACGTTAATATACGGATCAAATTTCTGAATAGTAGTACGGTATCCTCTTCCTTGTAACAATTTTGCCAAAGATGCCGCGATAATCCCTTTTCCTAATGAAGAGGTCACACCTCCTGTAACAAAAATATATTTTGTTTGATTCATTCTGTTGTTGTTTGTAAGTAGTTGTGTAAAAAACTTGGCAAAAGTACAAATTTAATTAGACAATTTGCTAATTAGAAAATCAGAAAATGTGTCAATTAAAAAATTTAAGAAATAGACAAGTGTTAATTGCAAAACATGAATTAAATTCATCTTAAATAGACATTTTACATTTATCTCTCTAAAGATTATCTAATTTTCTCATTATCTCATTATCTAATTTGTTTTAAGGCTTGGGATACTGCTTCTTTATATTTCGAATCAACTCTTCCAACCCATTCAATTTCAATTCATAAATCAATTGCAGTTGTTGCCCTAATTCTCCTTTTGGAAATCCTTTAGTATGATACCAAACCACGTAATATTCTGGAAGATCAATTAAATATCTTCCTTCGTATTTTCCGAAAGGCATTTTGGTGTGTGCTAATTTTATGAGTTGTTTTTTGTCTTGTTCCATAGTTTAGAAGAGGAAAGAAGCAAGATGAAAGACTTAATACCTTCCCTTACTTACTTTGATTGCTTACAAAATTATGACTTATTTTTCTTTTGCCACAGATTAAAAGGATTCACACAGATTAAAAAAACTAGAACCTCAGAACCTTAGCATCTTAGAACCTAAACAAAAAAAGAAGCAAGAAAAAAGAATATATAATTCCTTTTCTTGCTTCTCTTGCAAAGCTATTAATATTTCAAACAATTAGACCGTTAAAGGGTAAATTATTTTTAAACCATATAAGCGATGTAAGAACATATAAACTATGCGCTTAAATAAACTTTGCGATTTTAAGGTCATATAAAAATTATTTAAACCATATAAGCTATATAAGAACATGTAAACTATGCGCTTAAATAAACTTTGCGATTTAAGATCATATAAAAAATCATTTTAAACCAAATAAGCCATACAATACAAGTAAATACATACAGTACGCTTAAATGAGCTTTGCGATTCAAACCCACCCAAAACTTAAATTTACTTATATCACTTATATGGTTTAAAAACTTAGAACTTAAACAAAAAAAGAAGCAAGAAAAAAGAACCTATATTCGTTCCCTCTTCCTGCTTCAAAAATATTATTTAACTTGTCACTAATTTTCTAAAAAACTAAGAAAAAAACTTAGCATCTCAGCATCTTAGAACCTTAGCAACTTAGTAATGCCATCTCACAAAAGCCTCCATTGCCGCATAAGTTGCTAAACCTAATTGGTGGTACAATTCAGCTGTTTCGCGGTTTCTGTCTTCAGCTCTCTGCCAGAACTCTCTTGCATCTGTTCCTTGGAAAACAACTCCGTCTTTTTGAGACTGGTGTTTGAAGATTCCGTGACGTTTTGCTAAAACCTGATCAGGACTCATCGGAACTGCCATTTCAACTTCGTCAATTCCCCATTCTTGCCAAGCTCCACGGTACAACCATAACCAACAGTCGTTCATGAATTCTTTTGGTTTCAGAACTTTTACGGCTTCAAAAATAGCATCCAAACAAACTTTGTGCGTTCCGTGTGGATCTGCTAAATCTCCTGCTGCGTAGATTTGGTGTGGCTTAATTTTTTCGATTAAATCAACTGTCAACTGAATATCTTCTGGTCCGATTGGTTTTTTCTCGATTGTTCCTGTTTCATAGAAAGGCAATTCCATAAAGTGAATCTGTTCGTCTGGAAGACCAACAAAATAACTTGTAGCTCTCGCCTCACCTTTTCTAATTAAACCTTTAATGTAACGAACTTCAGGAATATCAATTTCGCTGTTCTTTTTGTTCTGCAAGAAAGCTTCTGCTTTTTTATAAATGTTATCAGCTTCTTCGCTTTTGATTCCGAATTTTTCGTTGTAATCAATTACGAATCTTGCAAAACGCAATGCTTCATCGTCAGCAACTGCAATGTTTCCAGAAGTTTGGTACGCAACGTGCACTTCATGCCCTTGCTCTTGCAGACGCATAAAAGTTCCTCCCATACTGATGATATCGTCATCTGGGTGTGGAGAGAAAATCAATACGCGTTTTTTAGCTGGTTCCGCTCTTTCTGGACGGTTTGAATCGTCAGCATTTGGTTTTCCACCTGGCCAACCTGTAATTGTATTTTGTAATTTATTGAAAATTTTAATATTCGTATCGTAAGCTGGACCAGAATCTGCTAACAAATCGCTCATACCATTTTCGATATAATCGGCGTCTGTAAGCATTAAAATTGGTTTTTTAAGATCTAATGCTAATCCTAAAACCGCTTTACGAGTTAATTTATCTGTCCAAACAATTTTCTCAACCAACCAAGGCTTGTTGATTCTTGTTAGTTTTGAAGAAGCTTCTTTATCTAAAATAAAAACGGCATTGTTGTGCTCTTGCAAAAATGAAGCAGGAACTCTATTTGTAACTTCATCCTCAACAGATCTCTTTACAATATTGGCTTTTCCTTCACCCCAAGCTAATAAGATTACTCTTTTTGCTTCCATGATTTTCTTTACCCCAAGCGTAATTGCAGTTCTTGGCGTATTATTTAAACCATAAAAATCTTTACTTGCAGCAACTCTTGTAATGTGATCTAAAGCCACTAAACGTGTTTTTGAGTTTTGAAGCGAACCAGATTCGTTAAAACCAATATGTCCGTTACCTCCAATTCCAAGAATCTGAAGATCGATTCCGCCTAAAGCTTCGATTTTAGCTTCATATTCGTGGCAGTAATCTGCAATTTGTTCTTTTGTCAAAAGTCCGTCTGGTACGTGAGCGTTTTCAGGTAAAATATCGACATGATCAAACAAAAGTTCTTTCATGAAACGAACATAACTGTTGATAGAATTCGGTTCCATTGGATAGTATTCATCCAAGTTAAAACTGATTACGTTCTTGAAACTCAAACCTTCTTCTTTATGCAAGCGCACTAATTCAGCATATAATCCTTTTGGAGAAGAACCGGTTGCCAAACCCAAAATACATGGTTTTCCTTCTTTTTGTTTTTCTCTGATTAAAGCCGCAATTTCCTGCGCTACTTCTTTTGAAGCTTCCGTAGAGTTTTCAAAAACAACTGTATTGATGTTTTCGAATCGTTTTTCGAAACCTGTTGCTTTGTCGATTTTACTTTTTAACATGATATATTAATTTTTATTTTTTGTTCAACTATTCCATTTCCTGTACTTATGCCCTTTTACAGCATAAAACAAAATCATTGCATAAGAAGGCAATAGCATTAAATACGCCAATTGATTTCCGCTTTTTGAAACATCTTGCAGATTTTTTGCAACATTTGCCGAATTAATGCTTTCTGTAATCATTCCGTAAAACAATGGAAAAACAGCTCCACCGATAATTCCCATAATCAAAATAGCGCTTCCTATTTTAGTATAACCTCCCAAATCTTGCAAAGCCATTGGCCAGATTGCCGGCCAGCATAAAGCATTTGCCAATCCTAAAAGTGCTACTAAAAGTATTACCAACGGTATATTTGGAGTTCCTGGAAATGCAATCATTATTTTTGGCGAAATCAAAACAATGGCCAAAACCAGTATTAAACCAAAAATTCCAGACACTTTTAAAGCAGTTACTTGCGAAACATATTTAGGTATCAGAACTATTCCAAGAACGTATCCAACAACCATTGCTGACATCGTAAATGATGTTAATTTGAGGTAGAAATTTCCTTCTTCACCGTAAACTCCAAGCTGTTTTCCGAAAGCCCCAATAGAATCTCCCGCCAAAACCTCTGCAGATAAATACAACATTAAAGTAATTACTCCTAAAACCAGCTGCGGATGTTTGAAAGCATTTTTTATCTGTTTAAAAACACTTAAACTCGAAACATTTCCTTCTTCGTCCAAATCAATTTCTGGCAGAGGAGAAAACTTAACCATCAAAGCTAAAACAGTAATAATCAACCCCATATAAAGATAAGGAGTTTGTAATTGCAAAGCAAGAGAATTTAATGCACTCGTTTTGGCAGCTTCATCCATCATGGCAATTTTGTCTGCCGTAAAGTCTTGCATATTAGACAAAACCAAAACTGTAAGCACGATTGGAGCTACAAATCCGGCCAGTTTATTGGCAATTCCTAAAACACTGATTCTTGCCGCAGCGCTTTCTCTCGGACCAATTACCACAACATATGGATTTGAAGCTGTCTGCAAAACCGCTAAACCAGTTCCCATTACAAAAAGCGCTAATAAAAATAAGAGAAATGTACGGCTTGCTGCTGCAGGATAAAACATAAATGCTCCAGCGGCAATAATCAATAACCCTAGAGAAATTCCGTTTTTATATCCCACTTTTTCAATAATATAAGAAGAAGGAACTGCCATTACAAAATAGGCAATATAAAAGGCAAAAGTCACAAAATAGGCTTGCGAAGAAGTAAGCTCGCAAGCTAATTCAAAAAACGGAATAAGTGGCCCGTTAAGCCAGGTTACGAATCCTAGAATAAAAAACAATAAGGTTAAAATTACCATCGGAACAATGGCACTTTTTTTCTCTACTTGTAATGTACTTTGAATGTTTGTCATAATTTTTGGTTGATTAGTTATAGATTTATTTACTTTAAAATCTAAATTAGAATCAACTCTCACATTATTGATTGCGTAATTTATGCAAATATCTGCATTTTTTTTGCAAAACAAAAGTAGTACATTAAATTTCCTTATTCTCTAATTTAGATATCAAAGTTTTGTTAATTTTTGTTATTCCAATTTAAATCAGGATAATATTTTGCCAAATATGTTTTTACATCGGTAATATCTTCCTTAGCAGTTAGATCCGGAACGTGCTCAGAAAACGGAATTCCGACTGTAGTATTCGGATTTTCCTTCACAGAGTTTAAAAGTACTGTTGGCAACTCCTTTTCATCACGCTCTGGATGAACGGGACAATTTTTAAGATGTTTATATAAAGTCTTACCATTAAACTTAAAAGCATTCATACTCACGCGTATCTTCCCTTCACTATCCATATATTGTTCCAAAACTTCTTCTGAAGGTTTTTCTAAAATATCCAAAAGCTGATTATTAGCATCTAATTTTGCAATTGCAAAGCGAGAAATACGCTCTTGCGGAAAATCCATTGCATCTCGATCATAACTAATAAATGCGTTCGGACTTTCGGTTTCTCTCAATGCGCGCAACGCTTCTGCCGAATACAAATTATCGCTATTGCAAACCGAATAAAACTGTGAATTTAATTCTGGATATTGTTCAACAGCCTGCAACAAAGCATCTGCAGTTCCAAAAGGTTTTATTCTTCCTTCCGGAATATATTGAACCGCAAATGAAATAGTAAGTCCATGAAAATCATTATCCTTCATTTTACTTCCATAAAACTCTTTAAACAACTCTCCTTGTTCTCCTATTATAATGTAGATATTTTTGTAACCCGCTTTTTTCGCATTCCACAAAAGATAATCCAGTAAAGGTCTTCCGCTTGCGCCAACACCAATCAAACCTTTACTTCTTTCGTTGGCCTGTGCAATTTCTTCTGGAGAAAGATTATCTGTAACCGCTTCTTTTTTCATTCGAGAAGAAGCTCCACCGGCTAAAATCACTAAATTGTCGTGCATTTTATTTAATTTTCAATATTATCAATAATTCGTACTCCGGGATCAACATTTACCGCATACGCTTCTTGCGCTCCAGCGTCTAAAATCGCTTTTATCACCGCATCTTCATTCTTAGGATCAGCAATTACAACAATGCTTCCGCCACCGCCAGAACCCACAATTTTTGCTCCGTATGCACCCGCTTTTAGCGCAGCATTGACCATTGCATCAATTCTTGGAACTGTAATTTTCAGCAAATCGCGTAAAATTTCATGATGACCATTCATTAAAGCACCAATTTTCTTAAGATCCAAAACTGGTTTTTCAAATTCTTTTAAAGCTTCTTTGGTATAATAATAATTTTTAACCGCCGCTTCAAAAAACGGAATCAAACGGTCTGGGAGACAGTTTCGATATTTATCCACATCTTCAGCTTCAGAAGTATTTAAATCAAACTTTGGATAATTCTGTTTTACCAGATCAATTGCAGTTAAAGCATTTCCTTTTAACTCGCCAAGCAGTCCGATAGTTTCTTTTGGAACTCCAGAAACACCTGTAATAAGACCTTTTAATTCTGTTCCGATTATATTAAACGAAAATGGCTTTTTAGTATTGATGTACACAATATTTCCGACGCCGATACTGAAATGATCCATCATTCCGCCTGGTTCTCCATGTTCTAAAACTTCAGATTCGTATCCTAATTTGGAAAGAAATTCAGGTGTAACTTCATGATCAATTCCGAAAGCTTCGATCAAGAAACGAATCCAAGCCATTAATAAAGCTGACGAACTTGATGTTCCTGAATTAATCGGAATATCTCCGGTAATGAAAATCGTATAGCCAGATGTCGGCACGCAGCCATACCTACGCAGTACCCGCAGCGAGGAAGCAAAGTAATCTCTTGGTTCTAATTTTTCAAAAGCCTCGTGTATATTGATAATTCTAATTTCATTAATATCAATCATATTCAGAACAAATGTATCGGTCTGATTTTCTTCTGCAATTAATTTAATATTTCGATCTATCGCACAGGCTATAACAGGCAATCCTAAATAATCTTGATGATCTCCAAAAAGACAGGTTCGGCCGGGAGCTAATGACGTAATTTTTTTCACTTAAACACTTTGTATTAAAACACTTTAATTCAATAAATTAAAACGTTATTTGGTTGTAAATTTATTTTAGATTTTCGGTTTTGATTTCACGAAACTATAGATTATATTTTTATAAAACAAGAAAAAATACAAAAATGTGCTCGAACACACTATTTTTATGTTCTCGAGCACATTTATTAATTCTTACAAAAAATTCACGTTTATTAAATCAAAGTTTTTATATTTGTCTACATGGATAAAAAGTACACGATTAAGGATATTGCACAAATGGCTGGAGTTTCTAAAGGAACTGTGGACCGTGTTCTGCATAATAGAGGAAAAGTCTCTCCTGCTGCACTCGAAAAAATCAACGAAGTTTTGAATGTTATTGATTACGAGCCTAACTTAATTGCACGAAATTTAAAAAGCACCAAAGTTTACCGCATTTGTGTTTTGCTTCCAGATCCTGTATTTGACCCGTACTGGCTTCCTTGCGTTAACGGAATACAAGATGCAATTAAGGAATTTAAAGCCTACAATGTCGCTATAGACATCCATTATTTCAATCCAGAAAGCACTAAAGCTTTTTTAAAAACCAACGAAACGATTATTACACAATCGCCAGATGCAGTTTTACTGACTCCTCTTTTCCATAAGGAAACCATTGAAATCATAAAACAATATGACGAACTGGGAATTATTGTCAACACTTTCAACAACCAGGTCGAATCTTCTTCTATTAAAAGTTTTGTGGGACAGGATTTATACAAAAGTGGCCGTGTTGCCGCGAGTTTAATGAATCTGATTCTCCCAAAAGGTCAGATTGCCATTATTCATATTGATGAAAGTCTGAAAAATGCGGTTCACATGCAAGAAAAAGAACGAGGATTTAGAAGTTATTTTGACGAAAAAAACCTTCCTGATTTTTCTGTAACTACATTAAAACTAAAATATTCTAATATAGAAAATAAGCTTACGGCTTTCTTAAACGAAAATCCTGATTTAAGCGGTATTTTTATTACTACTTCTAAAGCTTATCAAATTGCTTCTATCTTATCCTCGGTTACAGATAAAAAAATTGCTCTGATTGGCTACGATTTAATTGATAAAAATGTTAGTTTTTTAAATCAGGGATTGGTTCATTTTTTAATTCACCAAAACCAAAAAAGACAGGCTTATTTAGGCGTAAGCACTTTGGCGGATCATTTTATTTTTAGAAAAGATATTCCAGAGACTATTTTGCTTCCTATTGACATCATCAATGTCGAAAATGCTTCTTTTTACACCAAGTAAGTTTTTTTTGCCACAAAGGCGCGAAGACATAAAGTTTTTTTTCTCTCGCAGATTTAGCAGATTATGAGGATTTTTTTTATCTGCAAGATCTCCTAAATCTGCGGGAAAAAATTTACACGCAAAGACACTAAGTCACATTTTTTTTTCCTCTCGCAAATTTAGCAGATTATGAGGATTTTTTTTATCTGCAAGATCTCCTAAATCTGCGGGAAGAAATTTATACGCAAAGACACTAAGTCACATTTTTTTTCCTCCCGCAGATTTAGCAGATTATGGGGATTTTTTTTATCTGCAAGATCTGCCAAATCTGCGCGAAGAAATTTATGCGCAAAGTATTTCACGCAGATTAAAAAAACTTTGTGTCTTCGCGTCTTTGCGGCAAATCATTTCTGTAAAATAAATTTCCCGAAAGACGAAGCGATATGAAAATTCGGTTCTGCAGTATTTGGATTCACCCATGAAATCCAAGTTGGCTGATATTCTCCTTTTTCGTCTTTAGAAAACTTGGCTCTATAAACTCCTGTTTCAATTGTATTGTCATGAACTAAATCTAATTCTTTTAACGATCCAATACTAATTGCGCCTGCAACTGTAAAAGAAACCTCATCTGCAGAAGATTCTAGTTTTATATGATTTTGAGGCCATTTCCATTCGTAATCAAAAACTTTATCAGGAAGCGCGTAAAAATCCAATAGCCTTGTTGACGGATCGATTTCTAAACAATAGTAAGGATTAAGACTATCATTACTTCTAAAAAAAAGCTCCACACGATCTGAATTGCAAATGCTGTCTACGCTATCATCTTTTTGGTCGATATATATATCAGTATCAAAAACTCTAAAATTAAAATAGAAGTTTTCTTGATCCCAAAGCGCTCGAAATTCGATTTTTAAAATTGGATTATCATTCCACGGAGAAGAAAAATCGGTCAAGCAATTTGCTTTTTCCCAGAAAATCGGATTTAAAATTTCACTCTTGCCAGCTTGATTTTTATCAATTAAAACTACTTGATATTCCTTCACAATACTAATTCTTAAAATTTGTTAATTTTTGATTTTTCAAAAAACTGGATTCCATTCTAGATTCGGCTTATTTAATCCAATCATTTTTGAATAAGCCAAGTTAGTTCAAAATTGAATAAATACCATTATTCTTTTCAAAATAAACCCAAAATTTGCATGTAAAACCCATAAGAAAAGCCTGTTTAATTTTTATGTTTTAGGATTAGTAGTTGCGAAATTCACAAGTTTTTACAAAATCAGCAATTATTATTCAAAAAACACCTTATTTCAGCCTACTCATTATTTCGAAAATATTTTAAAAATATCTCATCTTTTTAAGTCCAAAAAAACGTTTCGCACAATTTTATGTGCTCGAGAACATAAATTTTGTGTGTTCGAGCACATTTTTTATGTTTTTTCTTGTTTTATAAAAATATAATCTCTAGTTTCGTCAGAGATTAATCTTAAAACTAAGTTAATTATGCAGATTTTCAGGTGATTTTTAAGCTTGTAGAAAGTAGAAAACCAAACTAAACAAGCCGAGTTTAAAGTAAAAATTGAAGCCTCTGATTTGTATAAAAAACAACTCAATCAAAACTTAACTAAAAAGACAAAATGAACTCCACGATTAAAAAAGAAGTCTAAAACCTACAAACAAAGAAGAAAACAATTAAACATTAACCAAAACCAATTTAAAGTATGAAATTATTAACCCAAAAAAAGCCAAGAGATTTTCGGATTAACAATTTATCCCGCAAAGAAATCGGAATAACGGTTCTCTCGTTATTAGTTTTTACATTTCAAGCTTCTGCAGCTTCTTCTATACATATTTCAGACAAGAACAAAACGGCGCTGTTTTTTGAAAAAACAGTGAAAGGAAAGGTTACAGATGAAAAAGGTTTGCCTCTTCCGGGTGCCAATGTGGTAGTTAAAGGCACTACAAAAGGTGTTCAGACTGATGTAGACGGAACTTTTGCTATTACGGTTCCAGATAATGCTACAAAACTGGTCATTACTTTCATCGGAATGGAAGATCAGGAAGTAACTATTGGAAGCGCGCCTCTAAAAATTGTCATGAAAGAAGCGGGACAAAAACTAGAAGAAGTGGTAATTGGATACGGAAAATCTAAGAAAAAAGATCTTACCGGTTCTGTAAGTTCGCTTAGCAAAGACAATTTAAACTTGGGCGGAACAGTGGCCAATGTTGGTCAGGCGCTACAAGGACGCGCTTCTGGAGTGCAAGTGCAGCAAAATAGCTATGCGCCAGGAACAAATCCTTCAGTTGTAATTAGAGGTGGAAACTCAATCAATACTTCTAATGCTCCGCTGTATGTAGTTGACGGATTCATTACCAGCACTGGAGCTTCTATTAGTCCAAATGATATTGAAAACATTCAGATTTTAAAAGACGCTGCTTCTACAGCAATTTATGGTGCGCGTGGAGGAAATGGAGTAATTTTAATTACCACTAAAAAAGGTAAAGCTGGAAAAATGAATGTAGAAGCTGAGATTTCTGATGGTTTTCAAAACATCATAAAAGAGCCTTCTTTATTGACTGGGCAGCAATATGCTGATTATCAAAACGCACTTAATGCTGAAAATGGAAGACCTCCACTTTTTCCTTCTAGCTTTCCTGTTGCCAACACCAACTGGTTTGATGCTGCAACTCGCCCGGGAGAAGTGCTAAACAGAACGCTTACCTTTAGCGGAAGCGATCAAAGTTCTAAATTTTTTCTTTCTGGAAACTATTTAAAACAAACGGGAGCTATCGTAAACACTGATTTTGAAAGATATAGTGTGAGAATGGGCGGTGAAAAAAGATTCAATGAAAGACTCAACATGGGTACAAATGTTTACGGCGCTGTTGCTGAAGGAAATAACAGTGATTTTGGCGATAACATTTTGTCTCCAATGTTCTCTATCCAGACTGCTCCGCCAACAATTCCGATTTACAATCCAGACGGTTCTTATTATAAATTTCAAGGAAAAGATAATGCGTTAGCACTTTTATTGGAACCGACAGACCACACGATCAACAGATTGGTAAATGGAAGCATGTTTTTAGATTATCAGATCATTAAAGGTTTAACGTATCATTTTGGTGCTGGTGCTGAATGGCAAGAAAATATTCAAGGAAAATATACTCCAAGTACTTTAGTAGCTGGAGCAGCGCTAAAAGGTTCTGCTTCTGAGGAAAACAAAACCTATTTCAGATGGAGTACAGAACAATATTTGACCTATAAATTTGATATTAAAGAAGTACATTCCATTACTGCAATGATTGGTACTTCAAACCAAAAGGATACTTACGAGAGAGTAAGAGCGGCTGGAACTGGTTTTTCTAACGATTTATTGACGTATTACAATCTGCAAGGCGCTTCGGTTTATTTGAAACCTGAAACAGAAAAAACAGAAACGAAATTGACTTCTTATTTTGGGAGGTTAAATTATGCATTTAATGATAAATATTTAGCCACTTTTACAATCAGAAAAGACGGTTCTTCTCGTTTTGGACCAAATAACAGATTTGGTATTTTCCCTTCTGGAGCAGTTGCATGGAAAGTATCTAACGAATCTTTTATGCAAAACGTAAAAGCAATTTCTGAACTTAAATTAAGAGCGAGTTACGGTATTACTGGTAGCGATGGTATTGGAGATTATTCATACATGAGCCGATTGACTTCTTGGGGAGTTACCATTGCGCCAGACGATTTTGTTGCTGGTACAGAACCTGCCAACTTAGCCAATCCGAACCTTAAATGGGAAGAAACAGCTCAAACTGATATTGGTTTGGATTTAGGTTTATTTAATGATAAACTTTCTATAACATTCGATTATTACAAAAAAAGAACTACAGATGCTCTTTTAAATGTTCCTGTTGGAGGATGGTGGGGATTTGGCACTCAAAGAATTAACTCTGGAGTTATTGACAATCAAGGTATTGAATTAGGAATCACTACAACCAACTTTAGATCTGATAAATTTTCTTGGACAACTTCATTAAATCTGGCTTACAACAAACAAGAAATCGTTTCTCTTGCAGATAATGTAAAAATCATTAGTACAAACACTTCTAACCCGAGTGGAACAGTTTCTGGTCAAGAATTTACAAGATTGGAACCTGGAAAAGAAATGGGTGTTTTGTTTGGTTATAAATATGCTGGAGTAATTAAAACTGGAGAAACTTATGCTCCTCAGCCGTTATCTGTGCCTGGAGATCCAAAATATGTAGATGTTGATGGAGACGGTACAATTACAGCGGCAGACAGAACGTATCTAGGAAATTCTATTCCGCATTATGTGGCTGGTTTTAATAACGATTTCAGATACAGAAATTTTGATATGAATATCTTTTTCCAAGGTGCTTTTGATTATTCTGTTTACAATATGACTAAAATGGTTGGAGAATCTTCTACCAGTACAGATGCATTAAACCGCTGGGTTGCTGGAACGAATGAAAACACAGATATTCCGAGAGACGGTTATTACAAAAGCAAATACGGAAGTTATGTGAATTCAAAATTTGTTGAAGAAGCTTCTTACCTACGTCTAAAAAATGTTTCTATTGGATACACTATTCCTGAAAGCGCTTTGAAAACAGTAAAATTTATTGACAGCATCAGATTATATGCTATCGGACAAAATTTATTGACGATTACCAATTATTCTGGAAATGACCCTGAAGTAAACGGGCATTCTTCTAATAATTTAGGTGGAGGAATTGATTTTAACTCGTTCCCGGCTTCAAGAACTTTTATACTTGGAATTAAAGTAGCCATTCACTAGTCTAAAATGCTTTTTAGTAACATTAAATTGATTCAAATGAAAAAATATACAATCTTATTACTTTTACTTACCGCTGGGGCACAAATTTCGTGCAACCAAGATCTTGATCCCACGGTATATAGCAGTTTGACTAATACCAATGGATACCAAACAAAGTCAGATGCTATTGCGGCCATCAATTCTATTTATGGAAGATTAAAAGGTCCGTCCGTAGGCGATAACTTTTCGTATTGGGCTACGAGACACTTTGCCTTGACTGATATTGCTACAGATTTAGGACATTGCCAATTTGGTGGAGATCCTGGACAATTGTCACTAGGAACTTGGAATTCTGCTAACGGACTTCTTAAAGAAGACTGGAACGCGATGTACAAACTAATTGCTAATGCCAACAATGCCATTTTCAACATTTTACCTATGGGTGGCATTACAGCAGCAGAAAAAGCACAATTTATTGCAGAAGCCAAATTCTTAAGATGTTCTGCTTATATGGATTTGACAGATTCTTGGGGACCTGTAATTTTAATTACCGAAGCGAACTTAGGAAATCCTGGATACTTAGATCAAACTCCGCCATCGTCTGTTGAAGAAATTGATGCTTTTATGATTAAAGAATTAACAGAAGCTGCTGATGTTCTTCCTCTTAATTATCAAAACAATGAAATTTATGGCACAAACGATGTGGGGCGTGCAACAAAAGGTGCAGCGCTTACCTTATTAGCTAAATTGTATTTAAGAAGCCACGATTGGCAAAAAGTAGTTTCTTTAACCAAACAAGTTATGGATTTAAACCAATATAGCCTTTACCCTTCTTATTTAGGTTTGTTTAAAGAAAGTAACAAATGGTGCAGCGAAAATATCTTCTCTTCTTTAAGTGATGCCAACACAAACGGAACTGAGTTACTAAACCATTTTGGGCCAGTTGATCACCCTGTTGTTCAAAACAGATGGCAGTATTATACTGTAAACTGGGACTTTTACAACACTTTTGGTGACGAAGACGAAAGAAAACAATGTTTCTTCCCAGAATTTATGGGTACAGATGGATTATTGCACAAGCAGCCTCCGTACTTAGGCGCTGAACCGCCAGAAGGCGAATTGTACATGCAAGACGTTTCTACAAAAAAATATGCCGATGACGAAACGACAACGTATTACGATGGTCATAGCGTAAACATCCTTCGTTATGCTGATGTTTTATTGAGCAGAGCCGAAGCGCTAAACGAAATCAGCGGCCCAACTCAAGAAGCAATCGATCTTATCAATCAGGTAAAAGGAAGATCTCACGCCAAACTTCTGGTTTTATCAGAACATACTCAAACTAGTTTGCGAGATGCTATTTTGCAAGAAAGAGGCTGGGAATTGTTTTATGAAGGAAAACGTCGTGCCGATTTAATTCGAATGAACAAATATGATGTTTTGGTAAACGCTTATCATTTAAGAGTTGGCGAGGCTGCTTTGATTAAAATGCCACAAAACAAATATTACACGTATCCGCAGAGTCAGGTAGATCTTAATCCAAACTTAAGCAACGCCGACAGACAATAAATAATGTATTTCAAGGACAGGCAGTAGAATAGCCTGTCTGTTCTTGATTTTTATATAAAAAGTGCTTTTCTGTTTCACAAAAGAAGCTTTTCAGATGATCAAAAAATTAATATTAAAAGGAAGTTTTATTTTAGTCTTACTTGCATTGGCAAGTTGTTCTAAAAACCAGATTATCTCCAATATCAACATTGGCACTCATGGCAACAACGAACTGAAAATTCAGATCGATGTTACTACGAATGACCAAGCTCAGGTATATGCAGAATATTGGTCGGACAAAAAAGGAATTCAAAATAAAATAACTTCCCCTATTTCAAATTCTGGTCTTAAGCATTCTTTAGTGCTTTGCAACATTATTCCAGAAACCAATTATAGTTTTCAAATAGTTACGGTTCAAGGCAGCGATAAAACAACAAGCAAGGTTTATACTTTTAAATCCAGAAAATTACCCGAATGGCTTCAAAAACAATTCAAAGCCAATTGCCCAAAGCCTGAGTTATTGCCAGAAAATTTCAAAAAAGGTTTTATGCTTTTAGCGAAAAGAGAAACTCCGGGAACGGCATACATTGTAGATTACAAAGGAAATTTAAGATGGTATCATACGCTTGAAGGAACAGGATTTAAAGTAGCCCATTTTACAAAAGAACAAAGTATTCTTTCCATTTTAGGAACAAACGACGAACCTACAAGTTACGGAAGTGAAATTCTGGAAATCAATCTTCAAGGCGATACTTTAACGCATATTAAAAAAGGACAAGGCGATTTAAAACAGACTATTCATCACGAAATCATCAAAAAATCGGCTAATGAAATTGTGACTTTAACGGTGGAAGAAAAAATAATGAATCTGAAATCTGTCGGCGGAAAAGAAAAAGACACTATTAGCGGTGACGGAATTGTAATCTTAGATAAAAAAGGAAAACAACTTTGGAAATGGACTGTTTTTGATGATTTAGATCCGCTGAAAGACAAAGATATTTTAAAAACAAAAAAAGACTGGACACACGCCAACAGTTTGAATTATGACAAAGACGGCAATTTCCTTATTTCATTTTACAACAACGGTCAGATTTGGAAAGTTGATTCTAAAACCGGAAAAGTAATGTGGAAATTAGGCAAAAACGGAACTATGAAAATGTCGGCAGACAGCAATTTTTCTCAAGCACACGCTGCACACATTGATCAGGAAGGAAGTTTACTATTTTTTGACAATGGTGTTGACAAAAAACAATCTTCTGTTTTTGCTTTAAAAGTGGACGAAAAGAACAATGCCGTAAAACTGGATTTTCAAATCAAATTGCCCAAAGATATTTACAACGACCGAATGGGAAGCGCTTATATGATCAATAAAGATTTGATTTTATGTTGCTGTTCCAAAAGACATATTACGGTTTTAACAAACAAAAAAGGAGTCCTTTTATGGGCGCTGGAATCTGAGATTCCGCCTTATCGCACACAATTTATTGAAGAGGAAAAATTGAAACCATTTCTTCTTAACTAATGATGATCTTCCTGCAAGGTTTTCAAAACCTTGTAGGTCTAAATATAAAACGAATACCTACGAGGTTTCGAAAACCTCGCAGGAGAAGAACAAGATTAAAAATTCTACACATGAAAAAAACAATTCTTATCGGACTTTTTTCAGCATTGCCAATTGTATTTTTCAATTCGTGCACCAAATCAAATTCACAAACTTTAGCTGCTGTAAATCAAGAAGCCGAAGATGAAGGTTACATCAAAATTGATACTTCAAAAATTCCAGACGATCAATTTGGAGAATCAATTCGTTATGGAAGAGAATTAATGATGAAAACGGCTTATTATATTGGTCCAAACGGAATCAACGGAAAATATTTAGGCAATAAAATGAACTGCACCAACTGCCATCAAGATGCTGGAACAAAACCGCATGCGTTCAATTTAATGTCTTCACACGATAATTATCCACAATACCGCGGGCGCGAAAACAAAGTGCTTACACTAGCAGAACGAGTTAATAACTGCATTATGCGTCCGCATTCTGGAAAACCGCTTCCGTTAGACAGCAAAGAAATGGTAGCCTTTTTATCGTATTTTAAATGGATAAGCAAATTTGTTCCGAAAGACGGTAATTTTAAAGGAGCAAAAAATTTAGAAATCGAATTTCCAGATGTTGCTGCAAGTCCAGAAAGAGGAAAAGCATTGTTTATAGAAAATTGCGCAAGATGCCACGGAAATAACGGTGAAGGAGTTTATAATGCTGATAAATCGGGTTATACCTATCCGCCGCTTTGGGGAGAATATGCCTATCAACCGGGTTCAAGCATGCACCGCGTAATCAAACAAGCACAATGGCTAAAAAGCAATATGCCATACGATAAAGTTCAACCCGGAAAACCGTATCTTACAGACAAAGAAGCACTTGATATTGCGGCTTATGTAAACGATGATTCTGTACACACAAGACCAAATCCAAAAACGTTTGATTATCCAGATAAAATGGGCAAACCAATTGATTATGCGCACAGTCCATTTAATGATAATTTTTCTGAAGAACAGCACAAATATGGACCTTACAAACCTATTATTGCCTACTGGAAAAAACAAGGCTGGAAAGCGGTTTACTAAACTCAAAATATACTATTTAACCTGATTATACAATACAATGAAACTAAACCTAAAACACACAACGCTTTTGACCAGAATAATGATGATGTATCTTTTCACAATCAGTATTCCATTAACGGCACAAATAAAATATTCAGACGGAAATGACAGCTGGAATCCTGATAAATTAGGAAATCATCGCGCTGTAATTGCTTTTTCTGGTTCAGGAAATGTTGCTAAAACTACAATCGAATGGCGAAGAAGAGATACTAATCCGGAACTTAAAAAAATCATCGTTCAAGATGCATCAGGAAAAGAAATTCAAAATATAAAAACCGAAAACATCAGTAGAGAAAATGGTACAATTTTCTTTGAGCCAATTTCAGGAAAAGGAACGTATTACGTTTATTATATGCCTTATATTGATGAAGGAAGTGCAAATTATCCGAAAGGAATTTATGCAAAACCAGAAGATAAAGCCGATGCAAAATGGCTTTCTAACATCAAATCAAATATAAAAGACAATTGTTCGGTTACAGAAATTCAGAGTGTGAATGCTTTCAACAGTTTTTATCCGATGGAAGTTATTGCAACGGCTGCTGAAACCAAAGATTTGATTGCAAAAAATACTGGAAATTCTTTCTTAGTTTTCCCAGAAGACAGATTGCATTCCATCAAATTAAAATCAGATTTACCGCAAAGATGGATTCAGAAAGGCGTTCAAAACAATTTTTCTGATACGGCAATGAAAGGCGAATATCTGGCTTTTCAATTGGGCGTTTATGCTCTTGAAGATTTGAAAAATATAAAAGTAACTTTCTCCGATTTAAAAAGTGGTGGAAATACAATTGATGCAAAAAACATCAGCTGCATCAATACTGACGGAACTAAATATGATGGAAATCCTTTCACTAATACTGTTTCTGTTTCTAAAGGAAAAATTCAGGCAATGTGGTGTGGTATCGACGTTCCGCAAAACGCTACAGCAGGAACTTATACTGGAAAAGCTACAGTTATTGCTGATGGAAAATCGAAAGAAATCAATCTTCAAATCACTGTTTCAAACGAAGTAACGAAAAACGGTGGAATCGACAGTCCAGAAAAAATGATGCGTTTAAAATGGCTGAACTCCACTTTAGCGCAAGAAAATACAGTTATCGCGCCTTATACTTCACTAATAGTAAACAATTCTGAAATCGCTTTATTAGGAAGAAAACTAATTTTAGCGCCAAACGGATTTCCAGCTCAAATTCAGACTTTCTTTACTCCAGAAATGACTGCTGTAGGAACAAAAGCCAATGATATTTTAAGTGCTCCAATCGATTTTCATTTTGTTGATGCTTCTGGAAAAGAATTGCAATGGAAAAACAGCGGAGTAAAATTCACTAAAAAAGAAGCAGGAACCGTTTCTTTTGAAAATACTTCGACTTCAAAATCAGCTCAAATGGAAGTAAACGCTTCTGTTGAATTTGACGGTTTTGTACATTATACAGTAAAAGTTACGGCTCTTGAAGATGTTACGTTTAATGACATCAATTTCCAAATGCCAATGCAACCAGCATCTGCGAAATACATGATGGGATTAGGTCAGAAAGGTGGCGATCGCCCAGCCACTTTTGACTGGAAATGGGATGTTGCACACAAAAATCAAGATGGCGCTTGGATTGGTGCCGTAAATTCTGGATTGCAGTTTTCTTTAAGAGACGAAAAATATAGCCGCCCTTTAAATACTAATTTCTATTTACAAAAGCCATTATTGTTGCCAACTTCTTGGGGGAACGAAAATAAGGGCGGCATTACAATTACTCCAAACCAGAAATCGGTTGTGGTGAATGCTTACAGCGGAGCAAGAACGATGAAAAAAGGTGATGTTTTGTATTATAATTTCAACTTATTAATCACACCTTTCCATACCATAAACACAGATTTTCAGTGGGATACAAAATTCTATCACAAATACAGTCCGATCGATTCAATTGCAAAAACGGGTGCAACAGTAATTAATATTCACCATGCGAATGCGATCAATCCGTACATCAATTATCCTTTTATCGAATTTAAAAAGATGAAAACGTATATTGATGAAGCTCACGAAAAAGGTTTAAAAGTAAAAATCTACAACACGGTTAGAGAGGTTTCAAACAAAGCGTATGAAACTTTCGCTTTAAGAAGTTTAGGCCACGAAATTTATTCTCCAGGAAAAGGAGGCGGATTCTCTTGGTTGCAAGAACACGTTGGCGACGATTATATCGCTGCTTGGTTTGTTCCAGAAATTAAAGATGCTGCAATCGTAAACAGTGGTATGAACCGTTGGCACAACTATTATGTAGAAGGCATGAACTGGCTAACACAAAACGTTGGTATCGATGGAATCTACTTAGATGACGTTGCTTTTGACAGAATCACAATGAAACGTATCAAACGTGTTTTGACAAAAGACGGTCACCCTGGAATTATCGATTTGCATAGCGCGAACCAATACAATAAAAGCGACGGATTTAATAACAGTGCCAATTTATACATGGAACATTTTCCGTACATCAATAAATTATGGTTTGGGGAATATTTTGATTATGAAAAAAATCAGCCTGACTTTTTCTTAACAGAAGTAAGCGGAATTCCGTTTGGATTAATGGGAGAAATGCTTCAGGATGGCGGAAATCCGTGGAGAGGAATGGTTTACGGAATGACAAACAGATTGCCTTGGAGCGACGGTGCAGATCCAAGACAAATCTGGAAATTATGGGATTCTTTCGGAATTAAAGGTTCTGAAATGATTGGATATTGGAGCGAAAACTGTCCTGTAAAAACAAACAACGACAAAGTTCTGGCAACGGTTTACAAAAAGAACGGAACGGCTTTAATTTCAATTGCAAGCTGGGCAGATGCTGATACAAAAGTAAAACTGAATATCGACTGGAAAAAATTAGGAATCAATCCTTCAAAAGCAACAATTACAGCGCCTGAAGTTCTTAAATTTCAGTCTGCACAAACTTTTAAACCAACAGACGAAATACCAGTTTCTAAAGGAAAAGGCTTGCTGTTGATTGTGAAGTAAACACATCCAGTTTGTCATTTCGACGAAGGAGAAATCGCACGCGGGATTCGGCACAGATTAGACAATTCACTTTGTGGAGCTACTAGTGTGATTTCTCCTTCGTCGAAATGACAAAAAAGCAGAAAAATTAAGCACATAGAAACATAGTTCTTTTCTTTGAGCAAAAGAGTTTAAAAACAAATCTAGATTTGAACACATAGACATAGCTATGTGAATTTAGACAAATGAAATGCCTTTATAGACAAAGTAAACTATGATTCTATGTGTTAAAAAACAAACCCAAAAAACTAGCTATCCACATGAAATTTAGACCAATATTATCCATTCTACTTTTTGGAAGCCTTTTTGTCACTGCACAAAACAAAACCACTGTAAAAGAATACAAAAAAGCATTTACGACTTATCCTTTTTCAGATCCTGATCCGATTCCGAAGCCGGATACTAAGTTTTATCCGTATTTCCGTTTTGATGGGTTTACCGATAAACCAATCCAGAAAGAATGGAAAGTAATCGAAATTGAAAACGATTATATCAAACTGACAATCTTGCCTGAAATTGGCGGAAAAGTTTGGTCAGCAATCGAAAAATCTACAGGAAAAGATATTGTTTACAATAATCACGTTGTGAAATTCAGAGACATTGCCATGCGCGGACCGTGGACAAGCGGCGGCGTTGAAGGCAACTACGGAATCATCGGGCACACACCAAACTGCGCGACTCCTGTCGATTATAAAATCATAAACCGAGAAGACGGAAGCATTAGCTGCGTTATTGGAGTTTTGGATTTATTAACGAGAACTTCTTGGAAATTAGACATTAACCTGCCAAAAGACAAAGCTTATTTTACTACAAATTCATTTTGGTCAAACACAACCGAATTCGAACAGCCATATTACACTTGGATGAATACGGGTATAAAAGCAGCTGAAAATCTGCAGTTTATTTATCCGGGACAAACTTATATTGGTCATAACGGCGAATACAATTCGTGGCCAATTGACAAAGAAAATGGCAAAGATTTATCATTCTACAAAAACAACAATTTCGGCGGTTACAAATCGTATCACGTATTCGGAAAATACGATGATTTCTTTGGAGGATATTATCACGATGAAGACTTCGGAATGGGAAGATATGGCAATCATGATGACAAACCAGGCAAGAAAATCTGGATTTGGGGATTATCTCAACAAGGAATGATTTGGGAAAAATTATTAACCGATACTGACGGGCAATACGTTGAAGTTCAAAGTGGAAGATTATTTAATCAGGCGAGCGAAGGCAGTAATCTTACGCCTTTCAAACAGCGTTCGTTTGCTCCTTATCAAACCGATACTTGGACAGAATACTGGTTTCCTGTAAAACAGACCAAAGGTTTTGTAAAAGCCAATAATTATGGTTCTGTGAATATTAAAAATGAAAATGGCTGGCTGAAAATCTACTTTTCTCCGCTTCAAAAATTAAACGAAAAAATCGAAGTTTTTGAAAACGACAAAAAAGTATATTCTAAAGATATCGCATTAAATACGATGCAAACTTTCAAAGATTCCGTTAAGATAAAAGTCGATTCGAATAAATTGAAATTTGTTTTGGGCGAAAATAAATTGGTTTGGAATTCGGCTCCGGAAGACGGAAACATCAATCGTCCTTTAGAAATTCCGAAAGATTTCGATCATAATTCCATTTACGGATTGTATTTGCAGGGGAAGAATTACATCAGTTTTAAAGATTATATACTTGCCGAAGAAAAACTTAATGCCTGCCTAAAATTAGATGCTAACTACGCTCCTGCTCTTTCTGCATTGGCTTCTTTACAAATCAGAAAATTAGATTATAAAGGTGCTATAAATTCAGCGAGCAAAGCTTTAGCCATTGATACTTATGATGCAGCTGCGAATTATTTTTACGCTTTAGCGAATTTACATTTAGGAAATATAACCGATGCAAAAGATGGTTTTGACATCGCAGCTGCAAGTGTAGAGTTTAGAAGTCCAGCTTATACGGCTTTAAGCAAAATTTATTTAGCAGAAAACAATCTGCCAAAAGCAGTTGAATATGCTGAAAAAAGTCTCGTAAACAATCAATACAATGAAGAAGGTTTACAAGTTTTAGCGGTTTTATATCGTCTTCAGAATAGTGCTGAAAAAGTAAATTCGGTTTTAAAAACCATTGCAACACTTGATCCATTGAATCATTTTGCTGATTTCGAAAAATACCTTTGGAACAATTCAAACGAATCCAAATTGGCTTTTACATCAGCTATTCAAAATGAAATGCCGGAACAGACATTTTTAGAATTAGGTATTTGGTACAATAATATAAGCCGAAAAGAAGACGCTTTAAAAGTTTTTTCTATTGCAGAACCAAGCGCAGAAATTATTTATTGGAAAGCTTTCTTAGAAAACAAATCGGTTGATTTAAATAAAATTAAGCCTGGAACGAGTTTTCCTTTTAGAAATGAAACGGCTGAAATATTAAAATCATTAATAAAAACCAACGATCAATATCAATTAAAATATCATTTAGGTTTAATTGAATGGAATCGAAATAATATCGCTTCCGCTAAAGAATTGTTTTCACAATGTGGCACAAAACCAAATGATCCTGCTTTTTATGGCGCCAAAGCTTCTTTATTTAAAGATGATGCTACAATTGTATTGGCAAGTTTGCAACAAGCCATAAAATTAGATCCGCAAGGTTGGAGATATCATAAAATGCTGGCTGAACATTATATAGTTCAAAAACAATTTGATAAAGCGCTTGCTACTGTTGAGCCTTTCTATAAAAAACATCAAGACAATTATTTGCTTGGAATGCTGTACGCTAAAACTTTATTGCTAAATAAAAAATATGCTGAAGCCGACCGGTTCTTAACCAAATTGCAAATTCTTCCATTTGAAGGCGCAATCGCAGGAAGGCAATTGTATCACGAAGCGAAATTGATGCAGGCTTTGGCTGAAATGAAAAACAAAAATTATAAAAAAGCCTTGCAATTTATTGCCGATGCCAAACTGTTTCCAGAAAATTTAGGCGTTGGAAAACCGTATGACGAAAATATTGATGAACGTTTAGAAAACTGGCTCGATTATCAATGTTACACCAATCTTGGAAACAAAGAAATGGCTTCAAAATCTTTGGATAAAATCGTGGCTTTTCATCCAATAGTTGATAATACGGTGATGAACTTTCTTCCAGCAAATCAATTGGTTTCGGCTTGGGCGATTGAAAAAACTTCTTCTTCTCAGGAAGCTGAAAAATGGCTGAAAAAGCAAGCTGATTTATATCCGACAAATAAAATAATCCAATGGAGTTTATTGGCTTACACCAAAAAACAATCGAATATTTTAAGCGAAGATGAAAAAGACGGCGAAGTCAGAATTATCGAAAAACTGTAAAGAACTTTCAAAAAATATAAAATGAAAAAACATTTTTTAAAATATACTCTTCTTGGATTGGCTTGTTTTCTGAGTCCAAATACAGAAGCTCAAAACAAAGCGGAAAAGACAGATGAATTATCCATTTATCGTGCTGTTCCTTTAAAAACACATGATTTAATTCATACCAAACTAGAAGTTTCTTTCGATTACGGAAAGCGTTATTTGTATGGAAAAGAATGGATTACTTTAAAACCTCATTTTTACGAAAGTGACTCTCTTAAACTTGACGCAAAAGGAATGGATTTTAAAGAAATTGCTATTATTGACGGGAAAAAAAGTATTCCGTTACAATACAAATACAACAACGAAGAGCTTTCTATTGCTTTAAACAGAAAATATAAAAGCACAGAAAAATATACGATTTACATTAATTACACAGCTAAACCAGAAGAATTAAAAAGCAAAGAAGGAGAATCTATTGTGGATTCTAAAGGTTTGTATTTTGTAAATCCTGACGGAAAAGCAGATAAGCCAACTCAAATCTGGACACAGGGCGAAACAGAAGCTTCGTCTTGCTGGTTTCCAACAATCGACAAACCGAATCAGAAAACAACTTCGGAGATTGCGATGACAGTGGAGTCAAAATACACAACACTTTCAAACGGAAAATTAGCTTCTCAAAAAATAAATAAAGACGGCACAAGAACAGACATCTGGAAAATGGAACAACCGAATGCGCCTTATTTATTTATGATGGCCGTTGGAGATTTTAAAATCTATAAAGATTCATATAACGGAAAAGAAGTTAGTTATTATCTAGAGCCAAAATACGCGCCTTATGCCAAACAGCTTTTCGGAAAAACTCCTGATATGATTAATTTCTACAGCAAAATGTTGGGCGTAGAATATCCGTGGGCAAAATATTCACAGATTGTAGTGACGGATTTTTTTGGCGGCGCAATGGAAAATACGTCTGCAACGGTTCACGGCGGTTATGTACAAAAAACGGCAAGAGAATTATTGGACAATAACGAAGAAAGCACTGTAGCACACGAACTTTTTCATCAGTGGTTTGGAGATTTGGTCACTGCTGAATCCTGGTCAAATTTAACAATTAACGAATCTTTCGCCACTTTTGGAGAAGTCCTTTGGCACGGTCACGACGCGGGACAAGACGCAGAAGACAGATCCCGTTATGAAAAACTGCAAAATTATCTTCGTTCGCAAAAAAATGGAAACAGCGAAATTTTAACACGTTTTCATTACCGAAAAGCCGATGATATGTTTGATAACATCAGTTATTCTAAAGGTTCGATTATTTTGTATGCTTTGAAAAACCATATGGGCGACGAAGCATTTTTTAAATCGCTGAAACAGTATTTAACTACAAATGCTTATAAATCGGGAGAACCGCATCAATTGCGTTTGGCGATGGAAGATGTTACGGGAAAAGACTGGTTGCCTTATTTTGATCAATGGTATTTTAATGCTGGAAGTCCGATTTTGGATGTTAGTTATAGATATGCAAACGGAAAAATCATCATTACTATAAATCAATCTCAGGATAGTGCTGTGCAGACTTTTACTCTTCCGTTAAAAGTTGATTTTTATGTAAATGGAAACAAAATCAGAAAGGATATTTTAATTAACAAAAGGCAGCAAAGTTTCAGTTTTGATCTTCCTTCAAAACCCGAATTTATAGATTTAGATCCTGATAAAATTTTGGTTGGCGAAGTTAACATCGATAAAAAAACAGCAGCTGATTATCTTTTTCAATATAAAAATGCACCATCATACTATAACCGAATCGAAGCTATAAAATTTGCATCAAAAGACAGAAGTCAGGAATCGCAATTGATCTTGCTTGAAGGCTTAAAAGATCAGCAAGAAGATTTAAGAGTTTTGAGCATTAAAGCAATTGATTTGAATGAAAAACAAACCAAAGATCAGGTTTTAAAAACGCTTCTTGATATAGCTAAAAACGATAAGAAAACAATTGCGAGAGCAAATGCGATTATAAAACTAGCTTCTACAGAAGATGCTTCTTATAAAGGTTTGATGGAGGAAAGCGCCAAAGAACAATCTTATAATGTAATTGCAGCAGGAATAATAGGATTGACAAAATACGCTCCAACCGAAGCAGATAAAGCATTAAATTCATTAGACGACGATACTAAAAAACATGTAGCGCCTTTAATGAAAAGATTTAGTAGTCAAAAATAATTATTAAAATCCTTGGATTGTTTTGTTTTTGAAAACCTCTCTAATTTGGTTCATTAGAGAGGTTAATTTTAGATTGAAATTTAAACACATAGAAACATAGGTTTTTGCCACTTCTAGAATAAGATTACAAAAAAAGCAAGCTTTAACACATCGTTTTCTATGTGCATTAAGATTAGTGAAACGCCTTTTTTTAAGTTTACAATAACTATGTTTCTATGTGTTAAAAAAATATACCCAACGTATAAAAATGAATATCACCATTGAATAAAAAAATTACGCATTTATGAAAATTACTTTTTTTAAACCTTTTATAGTTCTTTTTCTTTTGTTCGGATGGACAATTGCTTCCGCACAAATGATTAAGACCAAAACACCTTCTCGTCCAAAAGGACAGCAAGATGTATTAAGAATGGCCGCAGATCCGATTCCGACAGTTCGTGTTGCCTTTATCGGACTTGGTATGCGTGGCCCAGGCGCTGTAGAGCGTATGACACATATTCCGGGTGTTGAAATTGTGGCGCTTTGCGATATGACTCAGGAAAATACGGCTAAATCAAATGAAATATTAACCAAAGCCGGTTTTCCAAAAGCGCAAGAATTTTATGGCGATGAAAATGCATGGCGTAAAGTAACCGCTCTTCCAAATGTTGATTTAGTTTATGTTGCAACAGACTGGCTTCATCACGCAGTTATTGGCGTTCAGGCCATGAAAGACGGAAAACATGTTGCTATAGAAGTTCCGGGAGCTTTAACCATGAAAGAAATCTGGGAACTGATTGATACTTCTGAAAAAACGAGAAAACACTGCATGCAGCTGGAAAATTGCGTTTACGATTTCTTCGAATTAACGACTTTAAACATGGCACAGCAAGGGCTTTTTGGAGAAATTCTTCATGCTGAAGGTTCTTATATTCATGGTTTACAGCCATTTTGGGGTGAATATTGGAACAACTGGAGAATGGATTATAACATTAAACACCGCGGTGATATTTATGCGACACACGGTATGGGGCCCGCTTGTCAGGCATTAAACATTCATCGTGGTGACAAAATGAATTTCTTGGTTTCTATGGATACAAAAGCAGTTGGAAATCCTGCTTACATCAAAGAAAAATCGGGTCAGGAAATTAAAGATTTTAGAAACGGAGATCATACCATGACAATGATTCGCACCGAAAACGGAAAAACGATTCATATTCAACACGATGTTACTTCTCCTCGTCCCTACAGCAGAATGTATCAGCTGAGCGGTACAAAAGGTTTTGCAAATAAATATCCGCTTGAAGGTTATGCGCTTGACGGAAAAGAATTAGGCGACGATGTAAAACCAAATCACGAAAAATTGAGCGCACATTCTTTTGTTCCTGAAGAAGTGAAAAAAGCTTTAATGGAAAAATACAAACATCCGATCGCAAAAGGAATCGAAGAACAAGCAAAAAAAGTTGGCGGTCACGGCGGAATGGATTTTATTATGGATTACCGTTTAATCCACTGCCTTCAAAAAGGGCTTCCGCTTGATATGGATGTCTACGATTTGGCTGAATGGTCTTGTCTTGGCCCGTTAACCGAAATTTCTTTAGACCATAATTCTGCTCCTGTAGAAATACCCGATTTTACTCGCGGAGGCTGGAACAAACTTAAAAAATTAGAGTTTTCAGAATAAATAATTTATTGGTTGATTAGTTAGTAGCGAAAAGGGCATCTAAAATTTAATTTAGACGCCCTTTCTTATTTGTTTTTTGCTAAGATTTAATTCCAGTTAAAAGAAATTTTCTTTTCAATTTCACTGCTTAAACTCAAAAACACCGGACAAGTCATAGCAGCACGTTCTAGAATAGTTCTGCTTTTTTCATCGGCATTGCTTTTCATTTCAAAAACAATTTCGATTGCACCAATTCTTCTTGGTTCTGCGTTCATAATTTTAGTTACTTCTGCTGTCGATCCAACAAAATCAACTTCCAAATCACGGGCTTTAATTCCCATAATGGTCATCATGCAGCTTGCTAAAGCATTTGCAACTGTATCTGTTGGAGAAAACGCTTCTCCTTTTCCGTTATTATCTAGTGGAGCATCAGAAATGATTTCACTTCCTGATTGCACGTGAATTGAGCTTGTTCTTAAATCTCCTAAATAGGTTACTTTTGATGTCATTAATTTGCTACTTTTAAAGTTAAATCGCTATCGTAATACAAGATGTACACTCCTTTATTAGCGTGTCCGCCATCTTCTTTTCTGTAATATTGAAATTTATTATCTACTTGCTGAGTCGTCATCAAATCGGCAGTTTCTTGAAATGTTTTTCCTTGAACTAAACGCATCATTGTGTCAAACGTAACGTCAAAACCTCTCGTTGCATAAGACGTTGGATTGGCTTTGTTTTTAAGACGGTATTGTTTTTCATAAATCAAAACTGGCTGTTCGTCACTTTCGCGAGTTACAGATGGATACATTAATTTCAGTTTTACCAAATTCTCGAAATTGATTTCATCGGTATCCAAAGTACTGTTTGGTTCTAAAATTACCAACTGAACCTGACATGTTTTCTGAGAATCCAACAACGCTTTTATTGTTGCTTTAACCATCGCTGTATTACCCGTTTCCATCACAACATAATTCATACGATTTGGCATCAATAGACTTTTTAAATTAGCCACATCCAAACCTCCCGTTTCAGTCAAAGTAGCAAAAGCAACTCCTCTTTGATTTTGTTTGATGTAGTTAATAACCGACTCTTTTTTCTTATCTACTACCGCTACAATATTTCCGTTTTTAGAACGCATAAAATCAAAAACCGCATTTCTGATTACGTCGCTTGAAGGTACTGTTTGATATAAATTATTAATCGGATTCGCGCTGTCTTTTGATAAAGGCGAAATTACCGGAACGCCATTAGAAAGAAGCATGTTTGCTGTTGTTTCTGCATTATTCTGGTAAAATGGTCCAATTACAGCATCTGCATCTTGAAGTTTCGAAAGCAATCCTACCACATTAGACGTTGTTTTGGTTTCTTGCGAATCATAAATAGAAACATCAATTGGCAGTTTTAATGTTTTTGCAGAATCAATCGCCATCATAGCTCCAGAATAAAAATCTAAAGTCATATTTAAGAACTTATCATTTTTAATTCTGTTAGCCGTTCCAGAAGTATCGCTTTGCACTTTTGCTAAATTAAACGGAAGCAATAAAACTACTTTTTTGCGTTCGTTTGTTTTCTTTTTAGTCAAAGCCACAACTTCAGCATTATTTTCTTCAGATTCTACTCTGTCTACAATTTTAATACCGCCACCACCAGTGTTTTCAACTGGTTTGGCAACTGTTGCCCCACCACTAGTAACAGGCACTTGAGCTGCAATAATTGGAGCTGGAGCCACATATCCGGCAGGAACTTTTAAAACCATTCCCTCTTTTACACCTTCAGAAAGTGACGGGTTTAACGCCACTAATTCTTCTTGAGATAAATGGAAAACCCTTCCTAAACTATAAAATGTTTCTTTAGGTTTCACCTGATATTCCATATAAGAAACTGCTTTTTTAGAAGTTTCTACAGGCTTTTTATTTTCTGCAGCTTTTGCAGTTTCTACTGGAGCAGCTTCTGTTTTTGGAGCTTTTCCTTTTATCGTCAATCTATAACCAACTGGCAGACTATTTACAATATCTGGATTGCGTTTTTCCAATTCGTCAACCGTCATATTGTACTGTTTTGCAATTCCAAACTTAGTTTCTTTTGGCTGTACATCGTGGTAAACATATTTTTCAGCACCTTTTTCTTTAGCAGGTTTTGCAGCTGTTTTTGGAGCAGATCCTTTTGCAGGAATAACCAGTTTCTGTCCAATCTGAACACCTGTTTTTTCCAAAGTAGGATTTGCCGCTTTTAAAGTTTCCTCTGAAATTCCATACTTGTGCGTAATGCTGTAAAACGTTTCTTTTGGTTGCACTTCATGAATAATCTCTTTTCCTGAAGCAGCAGCTGTTTTAGTTTCAGAAACTTCTTTTTTTGCTTCTCCTGATTTTGTCGGAATCAGCAACACAGAATTCGGCACCAAACCCGTTCTTGCGTCTGGATTATATTGGTAAATATCATAAGGCGTTACCTTAAATTTCTGCGCAATCTGATTAATCGTCTCACCGCTCGATACTTTATATTTCACCACTTTTTCTTGCGAAAATGCAGTTGAAGTCATAAAAAATACGAAGGACAATACTGTTAAATAATATTTCATAATAAGGCTTAAAACAATTTAATTTCTAATTCTAAAATAAGTTACAATTTTACTAAAAGCAAAATTCGCGCCGTTTGTTTTATTGCTGTAAAAATTACCTCAGATCGATTTCTACTTTTGCAATAATGATTTCTTTATATAACTCATCTTCTTCTTTTTTCTTGCATTTGTAAAGCACTTCTTCCATGTTTTCGAACTTATCGGCGTAAACATAATACGAAAGGCTGTTAATGTTGAAAAAGAAACTAGCGTTAAATTCTCCAGAATCAATCAGTTTCATAATAAACTTATCTCGGTCAACCGCGTCTGTAAATATACCTAAAACTAAGTAATACCCGTTTGAAACTTCTTTAAGATTATCATAAACTTCCACTTTTACGGTTTTATCAGTCCTTAACGGATTGTCTTTCAATTCCTGTTTCATTTCTTCTAAAGAAATAGTTTTTGAATTTTCTCCCGAATTATTGTTCTTCTGTTTTTTGATCGCTTCATCCTGATATTTTTTCAGTTTAACTAAAGCCAATTTATCATCAAATTTTCGCGCTTCCATGCTATAATAAGAAGCTTTACTAATATGTCTTTTTACTTCAATTTTCTTTTGAATATCCAACGAATCAATTTTAGCAATTAAAAGCTGATTCTGTTTATCGCCTTGCTCCTGCTCAATTTTATATTTTTTTATTTCTTCTAAAGAAAGTCGCTGTTGTAAAGAAGTAGTATTGTTATTTTTTTCGCTTTCGCGGATTTTCCTCTTATACTCCTGATTTTCCTCAACTGCGATTTTTTCAACCTTATTCATCAAACCGGCATACACTTTTCTGTTTTCTGCCAATTCTTTTTTCAGTTGAGACGATAATTCATTGGTTTGATTGATTCCTTCAGAAGATTGCTTTTCTAATCTTTTAGATTCTTCTACATTCAAAATATCCATTCGCTTCAGTTCTTTCAAATCATTATTCATTGAAGTAACCAGCGAATCTAATTTTGCCATTAAAATATCTTGAACATTTTTATTTGCTTCTAAAACCAAACGCAGCTTTTCAACCGAATTTTCTTTAGAACCATTCATATCGTTCAGATTCACTTTCAGATCATTAATCTTTATAATTTTCTGATTCATTTCTTTCTGCACCACCAAACGATCCTTCAAATCTTCAATTTCAACCGTTTTGGCTTTTGTTTTTTCAACTACAACTTGTTTTTCAGCTAAAGCCAGCATCAGTTCTTCGCTTTCATTTGTTGGTTTTATCGCGGAAGTGTTAATAGCCAATTTATTTCCAACAATTAATCCGTTTACGATTTCAGGATTTTGAGATTCTAACTGATCGATTGAGATACCGTATTTCTTGGCGATCGAAAATTTAGTTTCTTTCGGTTCTACAACATGAAAAACCGTTTCTTGATTAATGACACGAACTCTTCCATCTAAAGTTTTTCTTTTGTTCGGAATAGAAATCGTCTGACCAATCTGCAATCCGTTAATCAAAATGTCTTTATTTAAATTTTCTAAATCCTGAACCGAAACATTGTATTGTCTCGCAATGCTGAATAACGATTCTTTGGCAACAACTTGATGCGTTGCTTTTGAAGAACTTGGAATTTCTGTTTTTAGATTATGATCTGAATTTTGAGGAATAATTAATTCTTGACCTATTTGAAGTCCGCTAGCCAGAATTTCCTGATTTGCATTTTGAATGGCTTCTACCGAAACATGGTACTGTTTTGAAAGTCCGAAAAGTGTTTCTTTTGGCTGAACGACATGTTTTAATTGCGCATTATGACTTGGAGCCGTTTCAGCATGAACGGGAATCTTTAAAATTTGATTTTCCTTAATGCCGTTTTGAGATTCTGGATTAAGTTTGTAAATCTCATCAATAGAAACCTTATACTTTTGGGCAATAAAATAAGCAGTTTCTCCTTTCTGAATTTGATATTCAATAATTGAATCTTGTGCAGTTATTTTGTTAAAAGACAGAATAAACACAAGAGAAATCGTTAAAAACTCTCTCATAAATAGTAGGTTATAAAAATTAGGGCTTTACAAATGTAACTTAATTTTAAAAAAATACTACTATTATCTCTAGGTTTGTTACAACTTAGAACACTAAAGAGTTTCGCATCAAAAAGTTATGATTTCACTCCTATATAAACAAAAAAATGCCCACAAAAGTGAGCATTTTTTATCATTTAAAAGCAATATTTTTTATTCCCACTCAATTGTTGCAGGTGGTTTTGAACTAATATCGTAAACGACACGATTCACACCTTTTACTTTGTTGATAATGTCGTTAGACACTTTCATCAAGAAGTCGTAAGGTAAATGAACCCAGTCAGCCGTCATACCATCTGTCGATTCTACAGCTCTAAGCGCTACTACTTTTTCGTAAGTACGCTCATCACCCATAACACCAACACTGTTTACAGGAAGCAGAATTGCTCCAGCCTGCCAAACTTTATCGTATAATCCCCAAGATTTTAATCCTTCGATGAAAACAGAATCAACGTCTTGTAAAATTCTAACTTTCTCTGGAGTAATATCTCCTAAGATTCTGATAGATAATCCAGGTCCTGGGAAAGGGTGTCTTCCTAATAGTTCTGGATCAATTCCTAATGTAGCTCCAACTCGTCTTACTTCGTCTTTGAAAAGCATTCTAAGCGGTTCTACAATTTTCAATTTCATATAATCTGGCAATCCACCAACGTTGTGATGCGATTTGATTGTTGCAGAAGGTCCTTTTACAGAAACAGACTCAATAACGTCTGGGTAAATTGTTCCTTGCGCCAACCATTTTACGTCTTCTAGAAGGTGTGATTCATCATCAAAAACTTCGATAAATACACGCCCGATAGTTTTACGTTTGGTTTCAGGATCGCTGATTCCGGCTAATTCGCCAAGGAAACGATCTCCTGCATCTACACCTTTTACGTTTAATCCCATTCCTTTGTATTGATCTAATACATTTTGGAATTCGTTTTTACGCAAAAGTCCGTTGTTAACGAAAATGCAATATAAATTTTGTCCGATTGCTTTGTTTAATAAAACTGCGGCTACAGTAGAATCTACTCCACCAGAAAGGCCTAGAACTACTTTATCGTTTCCTAGTTTTTCTTTCAATTCTGCTACCATTTCGTCAACGAAAGCATTTGGAGTAAAGTTTTGAGGAACTTCAGCAATTTTAACTAAGAAGTTTTCCAACATCTTTTTTCCATCAGTTGAATGGTAAACTTCTGGATGGTACTGAATTGCATAAGTAGTCTCGCCTTCAATTTTATAAGCAGCATATTCTACATCATGCGTGCTTGCCAATTTTACCGCATTTGTTGGTAAAGCTTTGATACTGTCACTATGAGACATCCAAACTTGGCTATTTTCTGAAACTCCATCAAAAAAAGTTTCACCTTCTTTAATATAAGACAAGTTAGCTCTACCATATTCTCTTGTGTTTGAAGCAGCAACTTCTCCACCACTAAAGTGTGCTAAATATTGTGCTCCGTAACAAACAGCAAGTAAAGGCATTTTACCTCTAATTTGCGATAAATCAGGATGCGGTGCGTCTTCTCCACGAACAGAGAAAGGGCTTCCTCCTAAAATTACGGCTTTATAACTTGATAAATCACTTGGAATGTGATTGTAAGGAAAAATTTCGCAGAATATATTTAATTCGCGAACTCTACGCGCAATAAGCTGAGTATATTGCGATCCGAAATCTAAAATAAGTACGTTGTGTTGCATGCGCAAAAGTACTTTTTATATTCGAAAAGTAAAAATCGGAAGTATGAAAAAAAATATTTTTTTTTCATACTTCCGATTTTAGGTTCAAAGTGACAAAGTAACAAAGGTTCAGAGGTAAAATTCAAAAGGCATTAACCTTTGCAACTTTGAGCCTTTGTAACTTTGTCACTCTAAAGAAATCCATTTTCCCAAAAACTTCGTAATTAGGAAAAAACAATTTTAAACAAACCCAAAAAACAAAGTTTCATTTTTTCTTAGTTTCTCTGTCACTTTGAAACTTTGCAACTTTGTAACTAAAAATTAACTATGAAATCAAAACTTATCGCTCTGACGGCTTTTCTGTCTATCTTTTTTTCTTCTTGTGATGCTGTCGATGATTTATTGACTTTTACTATTTCGAATAATGCTTCGATTAAAATCCAGAGTACTTCACCAATTAATCTTCCTTCGGAGATTATTACGCCAGAAGTCACAACCAATTCTTCAGCTGAATTTGAAAATAATAAAACAAAGGCCAGTTTAGTAAAAGACGTAAAAATCAGATCGCTGAAATTAGCGATTACAGAACCTTCAGATAAGACTTTTACGTTTTTAAAATCGATTCATCTGTATATTTCCACAGCCAATTCAGAAGAAATCGAATTAGCGTACCAAGACAATATTAACGTCTCAAGCAACACGATCGATTTGATTTGTACCGATAAAAGATTGGATGAATATATTAAAGCAGATAGCTACAAAATAAGAACTAAAGTTACCCTAAAAGAAACTTTGACAAAAGATGTAACGGTAAAAGCAGAAATGAAATTTAAGGTTACTGCAGATCCATTTTGATCAAAGTAACAAAGTGACAGAGTAACAAAGGTTCAAAGAAAGTAAGTGTAAAAACTTTGTCTCTTTGAACCTTTGTCTCTTTGTTACTAGCGCTGCAAGCGCTCTATTCTTTAGTTACGACAATAGACGCCTTAAATCCTGCGGCAAGATTGTCCCAATAATCATTTGTTACCAGATTGCCTTTATCGTCGTAGACTTGTATTTCTGCGGTGTTTCCTCCTAGTGTACCTATATTTAAGGCTTCGAAATCTAATTTATTAAAACCTTGTCCGAGGTTAATTTTTACTTGCTGGAAATTGGAGTCTAATAAAAGTCGGTCGCGGATTACCTGATCATTTGAAGATACTTTTACCAAATCGCCGTCGATAGCTCCAAAGTCTCGGAACTTCACTATAAAATATTCCGATTTGGTTTTAAAATCACCCAAAGAAATATTTCTCTTTACCAAAACGCCACGGCCTTCTCGCAATCCTGCATCTTTCAAGGCTTTATCCAAATCTTTTTCCATTTTGGCTACGTAACGATCGCCAGGATTAGCAAAATCGGTCTCGGTAGACATGGTAAACTTGCTTTTTTCTTCTCCTATCTGAAATTTTGATTTTGGAGTTATGGTCGTATTTTCAAAAACGTTGGGTGTTTTAATACTCGGAACATCAAGCGTATTTGCCTGCGGATCTTTTACGTCAGGAATTGGAGTCTTTTTGGGCTTTGCAGTAAACTTTCCTCCAGGAATAGTTTTGAATTTAGTATTAAATTCGGCTTGGGCTGATACTGACAATGCAGTAAAAAATAATATGAAAAATAAAATGTGCTTCATTGAAAAAAGTATTATCGAATCGGCTTTTTATGATTAATATAACCAAAAGTCCTGCTTCACAAAAATAGTATAATTAAGTTAGCTACTACAACTTTAGGAGTTTTATAACATTAAATTAAGCTAATTTTTGGAATCAAAAAACCTGCCAAAAGATGGTTTTTCTTCGAAAAAAAATCTCAAACCTAAAATTCCAAATTCCAAAAGCAGATTAATATCATTTTGAAAATCAGCAGATTTTTCTTAACTTCAAAGCTTTATTTACCATTTATAAAATCATAAGAAAATGGATTATATAGATTATTACAAAGTATTAGATGTTACGAAAGCTGCTACTGAAGCAGACATCAAAAAAGCATATAGAAAACTGGCGAGGAAATATCATCCTGATTTGAATCCGAATGATAAAGAAGCCGAAAAAAAATTTAAGGAAATAAATGAAGCTAATGAAGTTTTAAGCAATCCCGAAAATCGAAAAAAATACGACAAATACGGAAAAGACTGGAAACATGCCGACGAGTTCGAAAAAGCAGGTTACGATCCGAATCAGCAGCAAAGCAGACAAAGCAGTTCTCAATATTCTGAAGGCGATTTTTCTGGTTTTGGCGGAGACTTTTCTGGAAGTGATTTTTCAGATTTTTTCAATTCGATGTATGGCGGCGGAAGAAGCAGATCGCAGTCCAAATATAGAGGTCAGGATTTTAATGCTGAATTGGAATTGGATCTGAAGTCTGCTTACACTACACACAAACAAAATCTAACTGTAAACGGAAAAAATATCCGAATCACCATTCCTGCAGGCGTCGAAAACGGACAGATTATAAAAATTCCAAATCATGGCGGTCCTGGTGTAAACGGAGGTCCAAATGGCGATTTGTATATCACTTTTAATATCTCGAATAATTCAGATTTTAAACGTGAAGGAAATAATTTGTATGCCGAAGCTCCGATTGATTTATACACGGCAATTTTGGGTGGAGAAACCTACATCAATACTTTTGACGGAAAAGTAAAAATCAAGGTTCCAGCAGAAACTCAGCCCGGAACTAAGGTAAAACTGAAAGGAAAAGGATTTCCTGTTTACAAAAAAGAGAATCAATTTGGCGATTTGTACATCACGTACACAATCAAAATTCCAACGAATCTGTCGGACAAAGAAAAAGAATTATTTGAAGAATTAGCAAAACTAAGAAAGTCATGAAAAACAGAAATTTAATCCAGATAAAACAGTTTTGTTTGTACCACGAAATTGAAAATACTTTTATAACCGAACTTCACAATTATGGTTTGATACATATTGTTGTGGAAGAAAATGACGAATTTTTAGAACCAGAACAATTGCCAACCATAGAAAAAATGATTCGCATGCATTATGATCTCAAAATTAATCTGGAAGGAATTGATGCCATTGCAAATCTTCTGAATAAAATTGAAATCTTACAGCAGAATTTGAATACGGTGCAAAATAAGCTTCGCCTTTACGAAGAAAAACAAACCGATTAACAAATTAATATCACAAAAAAGCTTGAATTTCTGAATTGATTTCAAGCTTTTTTTAATTCCTTTCAGGAGCATAATTCTTAAATTGCAGCATCTTAAAATTAACCTGAATTTGCTTTTAAAACCATACTGACAAATTCGCAAAAATTGTAAAAATGAAAAGAGAAAACATCTTAACTGGATCTCCGTGGGAAGACAAAATGGGATATTGCCGAGCGGTAAGAATTGGCAACATCGTTGAAGTTTCTGGAACTGTAGCCATTGTTGACGGCGATAAAGTAAAAGCTGATGACGCTTACGCGCAAACCTATAATATTTTGGAGCGAGTTGAAAAAGTTTTGGAAGATTTAAATGTGGGAATGAAAGATGTTATTAGAACTAGAATTTTCACTACCGATGTTTCTACTTTTGAAGAAGTGGCAAGAGCGCATTCTGCTTTTTTTAAAGATATAAAACCAACAACGGGATTTTATGAAATCAGTAAACTGGTTGCTCCAGAATACTTGGTTGAAATAGAATTTACTGCTGTTGTTCAGTAATTTTTTTTTGCCACGAATTTCACGAATTGCACTAATTTTTTCTTTTTTGCCACAGATTAAAAGAATTTAAAAAGATTTCTTTTTTTTTATTTTTAAAATTAAAACATATTAATTCGTGAAAATTGGTGAAATTCGTGGCAAACTATTTTTAGCAATCCTAAATGACTTCCCTAAATCCAAAACAATTACTTCTTGATATTCCTAAATGGATTGTTATTTGTGTATTGATAGGATTTCTTTCTGGCTCGGCTTCTGCTTTTTTCTTAGTTTCCTTAGAATGGGTTACGCAATTTAGAATTCAGCACGATTGGATTGTGTGGCTTTTGCCTTTCGGCGGATTTCTGGTTGGTTTGAGTTATTATTATTGGGGAGAATCTGTTGCAAAAGGAAACAATCTTTTATTGGAAGAATACCAAGATCCCAAGAAAATCATTCCGTTCAAAATGGCGCCTTTAGTTCTTTTAGGAACTTTGCTCACACATTTATTTGGAGGTTCAGCTGGTCGCGAAGGAACTGCGGTACAAATGGGAGGCGCAATTGCCGATCAGTTTACAAAGCTTTTTAAACTTGATAATGCAGAACGCAGAATTTTAATCATTCTCGGAATAAGCGCGGGTTTTGCTTCTGTTTTCGGAACTCCTTTAGCTGGTGCAATTTTCGCTTTAGAAGTTTTATATTTTAGTAAAATCAATTTCAAAAGCATTTTACTTTCTTTTCTAGTTGCTTACGTTGCTTATTTTACGGTAGAATTTTGGCAAATAAAACATACGCATTACAGCATTCCAACAATTCCAGAACTTAGTTTAAACAACGTTTTTTATACTATAATTGTAGGTCTTCTTTCTGGATTTGCGGCTTTATTATTTTCGCGAAGCACACACTTTTGGGGTTCACTTTTTTCAAAAAACATTAAACATCCTCCGCTTCGTCCCGTAATTGGCGGAATTGTTTTAGCGATTGCCATTGCTGGTTTCGGTTTTACTAAATTTTCTGGTTTGGGAGTTCCTGTAATTGTAGATTCCTTTTCAAATCCAAACCCTTGGTACGATTTTCTGCTTAAAATTTTATTTACAGGATTTACTTTAGGCGCTGGTTTTAAAGGCGGAGAAGTTACACCGCTCTTTTTTGTTGGCGCGACTTTAGGCAGTGCTTTGTCAACCGTTATTCCGATGCCGATTGCTCTTTTAGCCGGAATCGGATTTGTGGCTGTTTTCTCAGGCGCAACCCACACTCCTATTGCCTGCACCGTTATGGGAATGGAATTATTCGGAATTGCTCCAGGTATCTTTATCGCAATTGCCTGCACAATTGCTTATTTTTCTTCGGGTTCTGTTGGAATTTACAAATCACAGATTGTGAAAGGTGCGAAGTATAAGTTGTATCAGAAGTTTCAGAAGAAAGAACTTCAGAATTTATAAAAAATAAAAATTCAAATTTTTAAATTCCAAATCCCAATTAATTTACTTCAACTACTACAACGGATTAAAATCCGTTGCTACAAAACAAATCGTTCCTAAGGAACTTAAACATTCAAAAAAATCTGCGTCAATCAGCGTTTTTGCGATAGCGAATCCGTGTCATCTGCGTTCTACTTTTACACAACAATTTAAATCCCAAATTCCATAACAGGACTGAACACTAAACAATCTGAACACTGACCACTTAAAAAATCTGACCACTAACCACTGAGATCTAAAAATATTTTCAGCATTACATTAAAAACTGTAAATTCGCACACTATGAAAATACAAGATATTCAAGCGATTCAATTATTACTCGCCACCCCAAAGAAAATTGTCATTATTCCGCATAGAGGGCCAGATGGCGATGCAATGGGATCTACATTGGGTTTATACCATTTTTTAATTAAAAACAATCATCAAGCAACGGTAATTGCTCCGAATGATTTTCCTAATTTTTTAGCTTGGCTTCCAGGATCTGAAACGGTAAAAATTTTCGAAAAAGAAACTGAAATCTGTACACAGCTTTTAGAAGAAGCCGAAATAATTTTTACGCTTGATTTTAATGCTTTTCACCGTACAGGCGAAATGATGGAGAATGTTTTAGCAAAACTGAATGCTACTTTTATCATGATCGATCATCATCAGAAACCTGATGATTATGCTGCTTATACTTATTCAGACACTTCATACGGATCGACTTGTGAGATGGTTTATAATTTCATCGATTTCTTAAACAAAAGAGAAGATATCGATAAAGACATTGCAACTTGCATCTACACAGGAATTCTTACTGATTCTGGTTCGTTTCGTTTTCCAGGAACAACTGGAAACACGCACAGAATCATAGCCGAATTAATTGATTTAGGAGTCGAAAATACACAGATTCCGGTATTGCTTTTTGATAATAGTTCTTTCAGCAGATTGCAGCTATTAGGGCGCGCTTTGCAAAACATGAAGATACTTGAAGATCATAAAACTTCGTATATGACGTTAACACAAGAAGAGCTAGATTCTTTTAATTATGTTAAAGGCGATACAGAAGGAATTGTTAATTATGGCTTAAGTATAAAAGATATTGTTTTTACTGCTATTTTTATCGAAAATAAAGAAGAAGGCATTATCAAGATTTCTTTCCGTTCACAAGGAGGTTTTGATGTGAATCAGTTTGCACGAGATCATTTTAACGGCGGCGGACACAGTAATGCAGCTGGCGGAAGATCGGAAGTTTCGATGGAAGAAACAGTAAATAAATTTGAAGATTTAGTAAAGAAACTAAAATTATAGTCCAAATCATGAATAACCTAAAACTTAGCATTTACACTTTGCTTATTGCTGTTTTGTCAATCAGCTGTAAGCATCCTGAAGAAGCCAGAAGACCTATTTCGAGTGCTTCGGGAACATTCATGAAAAAATCGGCTGACCGAAACAAGAAATTAGTGGCAAATGAAGAAGATGTCATTAAAAAAATAATCAAAAGCAATCCGAAAGTAAAATATTATGCCACTCCAAAAGGCTATTGGTTTTGCTATGAAGAAAAAAATGCAACCGAAACTTTGGCTCCAAGAAAAGGCGATATTGCTTACTTTAATATGGAAGTGAAAGATATAAAAGGAAATGTCATTTATTCCGAATCTGATCTTGGTCCACAAACCTATTATGTAGACAAACAAGACATTATGATGGGGCTTCGTGACGGAATTAAAAGAATGCACAAAAATGAAACTGTGACTTTTTTATTTCCATCACACATGGCGTACGGATATCACGGTGACAACAAAAAAATTGGAACAAACGAATCTTTAATGGTTACTGTAACACTTAGAAATTTTGTTCCAGATCCGGCTGCACCAACTGCAAAACCAGCAGCACAGCCTTCACAAACCGTAACACCAAAACCTGCCGCTGCAAAACCTGCGGCTCCAGCTAAAAAAGACACATTAACTCAATAAAACAATATCTTAAAATGAAAAAGAGTATTTTATTATTACTAATAGCCGTAAGCTCATTTTATTCTTGTAAAGACGATCACAGTAATCTGCCAGATGGTTTATATGCCGATATCGAAACAAACAAAGGTCACATCATTGTAGAGCTTGATTACAAAAAAGCGCCAATTACAGTTGCAAACTTTGTAACTCTTGCAGAAGGTAAAAACGAGTTTGTAACACATGAAGACCTTAAAAAGAAACCTTTTTTTGATGGTTTAAAATTTCATAGAGTTATCGAAAGTTTCATGATTCAGACTGGAGACCCATTAGGAACAGGTTCTGGAGATACTGGTTATAAATTTAAAGATGAATTCTCTGATTTAAAATTTGACAAAGCTGGAGTCTTAGCAATGGCCAATAACGGACCTGGAACAAATAGCAGCCAATTTTTCATTACGCATGTCGAAACTCCTTGGTTAGACGGAAAACATACTATTTTTGGTCATGTTGTAGAGGCTAAAGATCAGGAAGTCGTAAACAAAGTAGTGCAAGGCGATAATATTGTTTCTGTAAAAATCATCAGAAATGGTGAAGCTGCAAAGAAATTTGACGCTGTAAAAGTATTCCACGATTATTTTGCTGACATTGCAAAAGAACAAAGTAAATATGCTGAAGTTCAGAAAGAAAAAGTAGCTTATTATGCTTCTATTAAACCAAAAGCAACTAAAACAAACTCTGGTTTAGAATTTGTTATTACAGAAAAAGGTTCTGGTAAAAAACCAGCTATTGGAACTCAAATTTATATTTCTTATTCAGGATTTCTTGAAGATGGAACTTTATTTGATTCAAGCGTTGCTGATGTAAATAAAGCTTTTGGAAAATATGATGCTGCAAGAGCTGAACAAAACGGCTATCAGCCAATTCCGTTTCAGGCAGGGAAAAAAGATGGCCTAATTCCTGGTTTTATCGAAGGAATTGAGCAACTATCATTTGGAGATAAAGCAGTTTTATTTATTCCTTCTCACTTAGCTTATGGAGCGACTGGAGCTGGAGGAGTTATTCCACCAAATGCAAACATCATTTTTGAGATTCAGTTATTAGAGAAACCGTAATTATTTAATCACAGACTTAAATTTAAATAATAATGAAGTTTAAATTTCTTTTTTTATTCTGCTTGGCAGTAGTAAATATTCAGGCTCAAACTAAAAAGCCTGCTGCAAAACCAGCAGCAAAACCTACAACTAAAACAGCGGTTGCTGCAAATCCTGGCGACGGAATTTTTGCTACAATCTCTACTACAAAAGGAGATATCGTTTTATCGCTAGAATATGTAAAAGCTCCTGTTACAGTGGCTAATTTTATCACTTTGGCAGAAGGCACAAATCCTAATGTAAAAGCGTCTCTTAAAGGAAAACCATTTTATAACGGATTAAAATTCCACAGAGTTATTAATGACTTCATGATCCAAGGTGGTGATCCAGACGGAAATGGTTCTGGAGGTCCAGGATATTCATTTAAAGATGAATTTGTAGACGATTTAAAATTTGAAAAAGGCGGTGTTTTAGCAATGGCAAATTCTGGTCCAGCAACAAACGGAAGCCAATTTTTTATTACGCATAAAGATACTCCTTGGCTAAACGGAAAACATACTATTTTTGGTCATGTAGTTTCTGGAATGGACAATGTAAACAAAATTGTTCAAGATGATGTAATGACAAAAATCGTTATTACACGCAAAGGTGCAGCCGCAAAGAAATTTGATGCATTAAAAGTTCTTAGCGATGATGTAAAAAAAGAGGCTGCTAAAAAAGAAGAAGCTAAAAAAGTAGTAACGGCTAAAGCGGCTTATTTTAAAGACTTAAAAGCAAAAGCTACTGCAACTGCGACAGGTCTAAAATATGTTGTTACACAAAAAGGAACTGGCGTTAAAGGTGCTGAAGGATCTAACATCTATTTTCACTACGCGGGATATTTTGAAGACGGTAACTTATTTGACAGCAGCATGGCTCCAGTAGCAAAAGCATACGGAAAATATGATGCTAACAGAGATGCTCAAGGCGGGTACAAAGCTTTTCCTTTTACAGTTGGTAAAAAAGAAGGAATGATTCCTGGTTTCATCGAAGCGCTAGATATGATGACAGACGGAGAAAAAGCAACTTTCTTCCTGCCTTCAAACTTAGCTTATGGCGAAAAAGGTGCTGGCGGTGTAATTCCACCAAATGCAACTTTAGTGTTCGAAATTGAAACCTACCAAAATCAGCCTAAGTAATTATAATAGAGAACATTTGTTCTTTACCAATAAAAAGCCATCAGAATTATTTTTGATGGCTTTCCTCTTTTTCGGCGTTTTCATTTTTTAAAGAATTCTTAATTCAAGACTTTAAAAATGAATTTTATTGTCATTAAATTACTATTTTCAACATAGTACAATGAAATCCTAAACAAAATAACTTACCTTTGCCGGCTAATTTTTTTAAAACAGATAATTTATGACGTCGCAAAATAATGTATTAAAAGGTGTTTTTCTTGTTGCCTTGGGAGCAACCACATACGGAATGCTAGCTACCTTTGTAAAAATGGCTTATACGGAAGGATACACAACTGCAGAAGTAACGACCTCACAATTTATTTATGGAATTTTAGGTATTCTTTTAATCAACCTTTTTCAGCGTATTAAAAATAAAAATACTGCTGTAAAAGCATCTCCTAAAAATATTTTCAGTTTAATGCTTGCGGGAACTTCATTAGGAATGACTAGCTTATTTTATTATCTGGCTGTAAAATACATTCCTGTTTCTATCGGAATCGTTTTATTGATGCAAACCGTTTGGATGGGTGTTTTGCTTGAAATGATTTTAGAAAAAAAACTTCCTTCAAAACAAAAAGTCATTGCGGTTTGTATAGTGCTTTTTGGAACTGTTTTAGCGACCAATATTATCAATAATGACATCGAACTAGACTGGAGAGGTTTAGTTTGGGGAATGCTCGCTGCAGCTTCATTTACTACAACTATGTTTACTGCAAATAGCGTTGCTACAGAAATTTCATCAGCACAGAGAAGCCTTTACATGCTTTTAGGTGGCGCCGTTATTGTTTTTTCGTTTGCTTTTGCAACTCAAGTAACGGCTTTCAATATGGAAATTTTCTTGAAATGGGGAATTGTTTTGTCTTTGTTTGGAACTATTATTCCGCCACTTTTGATGACTGCAGGTTTTCCTTTAACTGGAATTGGATTGGGAAGTATTGTTTCTGCCCTTGAACTGCCCGTTTCTGTAATGATGGCATTTGTTTTACTAAACGAAAAAGTAATCCTTTCTCAATGGATTGGTATTGTATTAATTATACTTGCCATAATCATTATGAATGTAAATTTCAAGCCTAAAAAATAACTTCAAACAGGCATTATTAAAAAAATAAGATCTGTAATGCAATAATTGTTAATTTTTTTATAAATTCGTGATAAACAAATATTTATCATGATTCTACCTTGGCATTTATATCTAATGGCTTCCTTATATATTCTTGCTGGTATAAATCATTTTAGAAAACCTGGAATGTACATAAGAATCATTCCGCCCGCATTCAAAAACCCCAAATTAATAAATATTTTAAGTGGTGCCTCCGAGATTATTTTGGGCATCTTTCTAATCCTGCCTTTTACAACACATTATGCCGCTTGGGGAATTATAATGCTATTAATTGCTGTTTTCCCTGCCAATTTGTATATGTTGGAAAATAAAAAAGCAGGTTTTGGTTTACCAATATGGATTTTATTTGTACGTTTGCCCTTACAATTTGTTTTAATTTATTGGGCATACCAATATACATTCTAACATTAACCATTTAAATTATTTTATTATGAAAAAATTATTTGCTGAGTTTTTCGGAACTTATTGGCTTGTTTTTGGTGGATGCGGGAGCGCGATTTTTGCTGCAGGTATTCCAGATTTAGGAATCGGGTTTGCGGGTGTTGCGCTGGCTTTTGGTTTAACAGTACTTACGATGGCCTATGCTGTTGGACACATTTCTGGAGGTCATTTTAATCCTGCCGTTTCTTTTGGTTTATGGGCTGGCGGAAGGTTTTCTGCCAAAGATCTTATTCCGTATATCATTGCGCAATGTGTTGGAGCTGCTGCAGCGGCAGGAACTTTATACACAATAGCTTCTGGAAAAGCTGGTTTTGCAATTGACAGTACAAAAGCTGGAGCCTTTGCTTCTAACGGTTTTGGCGCTTTTTCTCCTGATGGTTATTCCTTACAAGCTTGTTTTATCGCTGAGTTTGTGCTTACCTTATTCTTTATCCTAATAATTTTAGGCGCAACAGACAAATTATCAAATACTCCTTTCTGTGGCATCGCAATCGGTTTGGCTTTAACTTTAATCCATTTAATCAGTATTCCAATTACGAATACTTCTGTAAACCCAGCGAGATCTTTGTCACAAGCTATTTTTGTTGGCGGAGAACCATTATCTCAGGTTTGGCTGTTTTGGGTCGCTCCTATTCTCGGGGCTTTAGCAGGAGGTTTTCTCTATAAAACTTTACTACAAAATCATGCAGAAGCATAATGTTGCTTTCAAAAATCATTCTCAAAAATAAACTAAACATACACATGGAATTTTTATATTTTTTACTTATTGGCGCTATTTCTGGCTGGTTAGCCGGTCAAATCTGGAAAGGCGGAGGTTTTGGATTACTAGGTAATATCATTGTTGGAATTATCGGCGGATTTATCGGCGGATGGATTGCAGGCAAACTTGGTATTGGCGGTGGCGGACTTCTCTGGCAGATCTTAATCGCAGTTGGAGGTGCCTGGGTTTTATTGTTTATAATAAGCCTAATCAAAAAATAATACTCTAAAAAATTATTTCTAAAGAGAAAATCAGATATATTTATATTTGGTTTTCTCTTTTTTATTGGATAAAACCGAAAGAAATTTTTACTTCAATTCAAATATTATGTAGTATGAATGACATTATCACTTATTTTTCTACAATTCCTTCTTCGCACAGAAGTTTGATTTTGGTTGGCGGTATTACCATTTTCTGGCTCATCGAAAACAGTTTTCCATTGTTCAAAATGCAATATAGAAAATGGCCTCATGCGGGAATAAATTTCTTTTTTACGTTTACTACCATTGTGGTCAACTTTATTTTAGCTTTTATTTTAATAAAAACCGCAGCTTGGACTGTCGAGCATAATTTTGGAATTCTGCAATGGCTTCCGCAAATGCCTATTTGGCTTTATACCATTCTTGGCTTACTGCTTTTGGATTTAATTGGCGCTTATTTGGCTCATTTGGTAGAACACAAAGTAAAAATTCTGTGGCAGTTTCATTTAGTGCATCACACCGACACTTGGATTGATACCACAACAGCAAACAGACACCATCCAGGAGAAAGTGTTGTCCGCTTTGTTTTTACCACTTTGGGCGTACTAATTGTGGGAACTCCAATGTGGATGGTTTTTCTTTATCAGTCGCTATCTGTTGTGGCTTCACAATTTAATCACGCTAATATTTCACTTCCAGAAAAACTAGATCTTTTTTTAAGCTACTTTATCGTTTCTCCAAATATGCATAAAGTGCACCATCATTATGTTCTGCCTTATACAGACAGTAATTATGGAAATATTTTTTCTGTTTGGGACAGAATTTTTGGAACCTTTACCTATTTACCCAAAGATCAGCTGGTATACGGTGTAGATACTCACATGCTGCCCGAGGAAAACAATCAATTGAAAAATTTATTAAAAATTCCATTTCAAAAATCAAGATCCTTCAAAAACAGCTAAAATCATTAAAAAAAATGCACTCTGCTGAAACAACGTATTATTTTTTTTTATAATATTGATACTAGAATTGAAAATCAATCTATTAATCATTAACACCCTATTTTGAATTAATTTTCACGAGATGAAAAAGAGTAGCCGCAAAGAATTAACTTGGGAAGAAACGGAAAAACTTGTTTCGTTAGCTTTAGAAGAAAGAAATCCATTTGAAATTATAAAAAAAGAATTTGGATTAGCAGAAAAAGAAGTTCTGGAAATCATGAAGAAGAAAATGCCTGCAGAAAAATTTGAGATGTGGAAAAAGAAGGCAGTTGCAAACAAACCGAAACCAAAACCAGTAAAAATAGATGATTTTGATGAAGATTTGGACGGAAAGTATTATATAAAAAATAAATTAGACTAAGATAAAGCTCCTGTTTTTTCAGGAGTTTTTTTTATCTTTAAAATTAATGTGATTTTTTAGTAACTTTTTAATGCTTTTTGTGTCAAATACAATTAACTAAACATATACAAATGAAAAAAATACTTTACACCTTAGCTCTAGCGGTAACTTTTTGGAGCTGTAAAACAGGGAGCACTGGAGCCGCAAAAAGCAATATAGTTGAAGTGAATATCAATTTAACCGATGTTAAAGACGATAAAGTTTTGGTAACTGTTACGCCTCCTGCTATTAAAACTGAGGAAATTGTTTATAGTATTCCTAAAACCGTTCCAGGTACTTATTCAACAGATAATTACGGGAAATTTTCAGAAGACTTTAAAGCGTTTGATGCTAAAGGAAATCCGCTTACAGTAAAGAGATTAGACGATAATTCTTGGTCTATCTCAAATGCAAAATCCTTAAAGAAAATCACTTACTTGGTAAATGACACTTTCGATACTGAAAAAGGAACTGGATTTGGAAATGATGACGTTTTCTCACCAGCAGGAACAAACATCGATGCAGGAAAAAATTTCATGGTAAACACACATGGGTTTGTTGGGTATTTTCAAGATAAATTAGATGTTCCGTACAAAGTTACGATTACGCATCCTGAGACGCTTTGGGGCGCTACTTCTATGACAGATCAAGATGCAAGCAATACTTCTGATACTTTTACAACTTCTCGTTATGCGATTTTGGTAGAAAACCCAATTATGTATTCTAAACCAGATTACACTACTTTTAATGTAAACGGAATGGATATCTTAATTGCGGTGTACTCTCCTACTGGAAAATATACTGCTGAAAGCATTACGCCAGAGATGAAAACGATGATGACAGCACAGAAAAACTTTTTAGGAAAGGTAAACTCTACTAAAAAATATACGGTGTTATTGTACTTATCAAGCATGGCAAAAGATGATGCGCATGGTTTTGGGGCTTTAGAACACCCAACTGCTACAACAGTGGTTTTGCCAGAATCTATGCCTAAAGAAAAATTGGTAGAATCTATGAAAGATGTGGTTTCTCACGAATTCTTTCATATCGTAACTCCATTAACTATTCACTCGAAAGAAATTCAGTTTTTTGATTACAATGCACCAAAAATGTCTGAGCATTTATGGATGTATGAAGGTGTAACAGAATATTTTGCAAATCTTTTCCAAATCAACCAAGGTTTGATTGATGAAGCTGAATTCTATACTCGTATTGCTGATAAAATTGAACAAGCAAAAGGTTTAAATGATACAATGTCATTTACCGTTATGAGTAAAAATGTATTAGAGCAGCCATACAAAGACCAATACTTAAATGTATACCAAAAAGGAGCTTTAATTGGTATGTGCATCGACATTATCATCAGAGAGAAAAGTAATGGAGAAAGAGGAATTTTGGATTTAATGCATAAATTATCTGATGAATATGGTGTTGAAAAACCGTTTAATGATAATGAATTATTTGCAAAAATCACTTTGTTAACCTATCCTGAAGTTGGTGAGTTTTTAAATAAATATGTTGCAGGAACTACTCCAATTCCTTACGATTTTTATTTAGCTAAAGTTGGTGTTACAAAAGCAACGGAGAAAAAAGCTGGAAATCCGTTTATTAAAGGACAAACTCCATATATCACAATTGATAAAGCAACAAAAGAAATCGCAGTTCGTCCAGATTCAGAATCAATTGAATTCTTTAAAAACTTGAATTTAAAAGGTGGCGATAAAATCTTAGCGGTAAACAACAAATCATACAATTTAGACAACATTTACGATTTGATTACAGAAAGTGAAAATTGGAAAGAAAACGATCCAATTACCTTAAAAGTTAAACGCGGTACTAAAGAAGAAACTATTAAAGGAACCGTAAAATTGCCTTTCGAAGAATCTGAAACTTTTAAAGCTACTGATCCTTCAAAAGAGAAACTTAAAAATGCATGGTTAAAAGGATAATTTCTTTTTAATTGCAACTCATAAAAAAAACCGATAATCGTATAATTATCGGTTTTTTGTTTTGTCAGGCTGAGCGGAGTCGAAGCCCCGCAACGTGATTCAGCATGACGGGCTTCGACTTCGCTCAGCCTGACAAATTTTGTGTTTTCGTTTTTGTCAAAGCGATTCTCATTTTTGTCATCCTGAGGAACGAAGGATCGCACTAGAAATTCCATAAAGGAAGTCGCCAATCTTTGCCGACCTTCGCGTGTGATTCCTCGTTCCTCGGAATGACAAAATTGCGTTATTTCTTCACAGGAAATTTCCAGTCAAATTCATCCTTACTGTTGATGATTGCTCCAATTTCAAATTTCACAACCTCATCAAATTCCGTTTGAAGGATAAACCAATTGTCTTCGTTGAAGTAATTTTCGAAAGTATCAAAAGTTTCTTGATTGTATTTTGTAATTCCTTTTGCAGCGAAATCTTTCTTTACATGAGCAATTTTTCTTCCGATTAATTTGAATCCGAAAACTTCTAGATCATTGCTAGATGCTACAATGTAACCCAATTTCAAATCTTCTTCCTGATAGAATGTCAATCTTGCTTTTAATGCATTGTAAACAAAAATTACGTTGTCGTCTTCGTCTTTATAGTTTTTATCAGGTTTTCCTAAAGCAGCCGTTACATCGTTCTGCTTCATTCCGAAAAGTAATTTATCGATTCCTGATTTTAAATTTATTTTCATATTTCGTTTCTTTATTTAGAATGCAAATTTCGCTTTTTTTTCGCCACGAATTTCACGAATTGCACAAATTTCTCGATTTTTACATCTCTCTTGTTAGGTTGAGCGTCCCGAGACTTCGGGAGAAGCCCCGAGCCAATTGGAACGCCCTTCGACTCCGCTCAGGGTGACATCACGGCAACATTCATAATTTATAATCCATAACTTTTATTTGGTTTTGAAGTCATATAAAAAGTAATTTTTCCACCATTCATAACATCTTCATGTTTTAAGAAAGGTTTAGAAAGTTCTTTTCCATTCAAAAGCACTTTTGAAACAAACACATTTTTATCGGATTGATTCACTGTTGTAACTTCAAAAGTTTTCCCGTTTTCTAAATTTAAAACAGCGTTTTTCAATAACGGACTTCCTAAAGCGTATTCATCAGAACCTGGTGCGACTGGATAAAATCCTAAACTGCTGAAAATGTACCAAGCGCTCATTTGCCCGAAATCGTCATTTCCGCCCAAGCCATCGGCACCGTTTCTGTACATTTTTTTCAAAATCATTCTAATTTTATCTTGCGATTTCCAAGGCGAATCTGTCCAATTGTATAAATAAACTACATGATGCGAAGGCTCATTTCCGTGAACATAGTTTCCGATAATTCCATCTCGGGTAATATCTTCTGTGTTTTCAAAATATTTATCTGGAAGATGCATGTTAAATAACGAATCCAAACGGACTTTAAATTTCTCGTTTCCCCCCATTAAATTAATCATACTAGCAGGATCTTGCGGAATATATAGACTATAGTTCCAAGAATTTCCTTCAATAAAACCTTGTCCGTGCGTATCTAACGGATCAAACTCTTTCTTGAAAGTGCCATCATTCAATTTCGGACGCATGAAACCTGTTTTCTCATCGTAGACATTTTTATAATTTTTCGATCTATTGATGAATTCATTATAAATATCAGTTTTACCCAATTTCTTTGCTGCTTGTGCAATTGCCCAATCATCGTAAGCATATTCTAAAGTTTTAGAAACCGAAGCGCCACTTTTATCTTCTGGAACGTAACCTTTATTCATATAATATTCTAAGCCGTCGTAATACGGAACTTTTGCCGTATTTACACAGGCCTGAAGCGCTTTTTCTGCATCAAAAGAAATATTGCCTTTTACAATGGCATCTGCCACAACCGAAACCGAATGATAGCCAATCATACACCAATTTTCATTGGCATAATGCGACCAAATTGGCAACATTTTATGTACACTCTGGTCTGAGTGTGCGAGCATTGAACTCACCATATCAGCATTTCTTTTCGGCTGAACAATATTAAATAATGGATGCAAAGCGCGATAGGTATCCCAAAGCGAATAACTGGTATAGTTGGTAAAATTTTCAGCTTTATGAACATTCATATCGAGACCTTTATAATTTCGATCCAAATCCATGTATTCTGTTGGACCTAGAAAAGCGTGATACATTGCGGTATAAAAGTTCACCAAATCTTCTTTTTGAATAGTTTCGATCTGAATTTTATTCAATTCTTTATTCCAAACTTCCTGACTTTGTTTTTTTACTTTTTCGAAATCCCAGTCAGGCGTTTCTTTTTTCATATTTTCTAAAGCTCCAGCAGAACTCACTGGCGATAATGCCATTTTTATTTTGATTTTTTCGCCTTCATTAGTATCAAAATCAAAGAACAATTTTAAGTTTTGTCCTGCCATTTCTGGGAAGTTTTTCGTTTGGTCAAATCTTCCCCAAAAGCCTCTATAAACACTTTTTTCCTGAGCAGCTTGTCCGTAACTTTTGATGGGCTTACTGAATGACATGGCAAAATAAACCGTTCGGGTTCTCGCCCAACCATTGGTCTGACGGTAACCTGTTATTAAAGTATCGTTTTCTACACGAACAAATGTCCAAACATTCTTTTTGTCGTAATTGTAAATTCCCGAAGTCAAATCGAGGATAATATGCGCTTCATTAGATTTTGGAAAAGTATACTGATGCATTCCCACTCGAGTTGTTGCCGTCAATTCTGCTTTAATTTTATGATCCTCCAACAAAACGCTGTAATAAGCGGGTTCTGCTTTTTCTGTCGAATGTGAGAATGCTGATCTATAACCCGACAATGGTTTTGAGGCTACACCTGGATTCAATTGCAGTTTTCCTGTTGTCGGCATAATTAAGAAATCGCCCAAATCGGAATGTCCAGTTCCGCTGAAATGGGTATGGCTGAAACCGACAATGGTTTTATCTTCATACTGATAGCCAGCACAGTATTTATAAACTTCACCGTTATATTTTCCGTTTAAACTGTAGGCAATTGTATCGGTTTCCGGACTTAATTGTACGCTTCCAAACGGAACTGTTGCACCAGGATAGGTATGCCCCATTTTTGCTGTGCCGATCATTGGGTCGACATATTGAATAAGATTTTGCTTTTCTGCCGTCTTCTTCTGTCCTACTGCATTATTTATGGAAAGTACCGAAATCAGAGCTCCGAGAAGAAAATTACTGCGTTTTATTGTAATCATTTTTATTGTTTTTCTTTGAAATCTTCGTTGTTGTTTTAATTCAGAAAAATACAATAATTTCTATTCTAAAAAACATAATTTTAGCAGAACTCAAAAGGTTTAAATATCTTTGATATACTAAAAGCCTAGCAAAAGCATGAAAAAATATATTTTAATTTTACTTTCCTTTTATTCGTCCTTTATTTTTTCTCAAAAAACAGAAAGCCATAGATTATCCAAACAGGAAATTTCACAGCGCGAACTTGAAGGCGTAACCGATTTTCCTATTTACAGAGCTTTTGAATTTAGTGATAAAGGCGGTGTATACAATTTGGTTTTAGGAGAAAATCAGAAAACAATTTCTAAAAAAGATACTTTAAATACCAAAATTCAAGCAATTTGCGTGATGAATGATCACGGCGGATTTCTAGAAAAATGGAGAATTAATGATCTGCTTGAAGATTATGTTCCGAAAGAAACGAACATTTGGTTTTGGACTAAATACTGCAGTACAAAAGATCTTGATAACGATGGCTATATTGATCCTGTAATCGTTTATGGCACAAGAACTGAATATGATGAAATAAGACGCGTAAAGATTATTACGGTTTATAAAAATAAAAAATACGTGATTCGTGCTGTTGAGTGTGAATTAGACGATTGCAGAAGTTTTAAAAAAGATCAGAATTGGAATACGCTTCCTCAGAAAATAAAAACGTATTTGGATCAATTGGTTATTAAATTGAGAAAAGAACAGAATTTGATTTTGAAGGATGGGTAGATTCAATTAATGAATTATGAGTTGTGAGTTGTGAAATTAATAAGCAACAATCCATAACTCATAATTCATAATTCTTATTCACTCATTTCATCATAACGCTCGGGAACCTGCGGGTCGTAAAGTGGCAATTTGAATTCTTCCATGATCTCAACCAATTTATTCATGGTTTTTCCTTCTGTTCCGTAGCAATCTATTTTGATGCTTTGTGGTGTAGTAAGAACTTGAAATGCTCCTTTTCCTTTTGGATTTTTCCAGCTGTTTTCATCAACTCTTTCCCAGTCAGAAAAAACAGAATTGATTCTATTTACGATTACGTCAGTTTGAAGAACAGCAAGACCTTCTACTTCTTCATTTTCAAGAAGAGCTTCATAAACCTCCTGATTATTAAGGTAAATTTCGTCCAGATATCTCCAAAAAAGTAATTCGTACATACTATGTGTGTTTTGAAACCATATAAGTGATATAAGAAAATATAAAAGAAGGCTTTAATTGGAACGTGGCTTCGACTCCGCTCAGCCTGACAGTTAATCCTTTTAAATTTAAAATGAACCTATATAACTTATATGGTTTAAATATTTTTTTTAATAATTGAATGTTCCGTATTCGCTTGTAATAGTAAGTTTTTTAGCGTCTGCTGCTTCTACTCTACCTACGATTTGTGCTTCTACATTGAAAGATTTTGAGATTTCAATGATATCTTGTGCAATACTTTCCGGAACGTAAAGCTCCATTCTGTGACCGCAGTTGAAAACCTGATACATTTCTTTCCAATCTGTTTTTGACTGTTCTTGAATTAACTTGAACAATGGCGGAACTGGAAATAAATTGTCTTTTATAACGTGTAAATCTTTTACGAAATGTAAAATTTTAGTTTGTGCTCCACCGCTGCAGTGCACCATTCCGTGAATATCTTCTGGAGTATATTTATCTAAAATCTTTTTAATAATCGGTGCATACGTTCTTGTTGGAGAAAGTACTAACTGTCCTGCATTGATTGCACTGTTTTCTACCTCATCAGTTAAATTTACCTGCCCAGAATAAATCAATTCTTCTGGAACTGCTGCATCGTAACTTTCTGGATATTTTTTAGCCAAATATTTTCCGAAAACGTCGTGACGTGCAGAAGTAAGTCCGTTGCTTCCCATTCCACCGTTATACCCTTTTTCATAAGAAGCTTGTCCGAAAGAAGCCAAACCTACAATTACGTCTCCAGCTTTAATATTTGCATTATCTACAACATCGCTGCGTTTCATGCGTGCGGTAACTGTCGAGTCGACAATAATAGTACGAACTACATCACCAACATCGGCTGTTTCTCCTCCTGTTGAATGAATAGTAACTCCAAATGATTTTAATTCATTTATTAATTCTTCTGTTCCGTTGATAATTGCAGAAATTACTTCGGCAGGAATTAAGTTTTTATTTCTTCCAATAGTTGAAGAAAGTAAGATATTGTCTGTTGCACCTACACACAATAAATCGTCAATATTCATGATTAAAGCATCTTGAGCGATTCCTTTCCAAACAGAAAGATCTCCAGTTTCTTTCCAATACATATACGCCAAAGACGACTTTGTACCTGCTCCATCAGCATGCATAATAAGGCAGTGCTCCTCATCTTGCGTTAAATAATCTGGAACAATTTTGCAGAATGCCTGCGGAAATAAACCTTTGTCAATATTTTTTATAGCGTTATGTACGTCTTCTTTTGATGCCGAAACACCTCTTTGTGCATATCTTTTGCTAGAATCTGAACTCATGAAAATTAGTTTGTGTTGATGTGGTGCAAAGATAATCCCTTTTTTTAATTCTTTGCGGTATTCGATTATTTGATTGATAAAAAAATCGGCAGAAGTATATCTTCTGCCGATCTTCTCAAATAAAATTGGTTATGAAGGTTTGGCTTGCTGATTAAAGGTGATAAGGTACTGAGGCACTAAGATGCTAAGTTTTCTCTTAGAATCTGATAATCTTGAATATTCAAAAATCCGCTTAAATCTGTAAATCTGCATGAAACCAGACTACAATTTAAGCGATTTTCTATATATTTTTTATTCCCAATCAGGCATTGCTGTTCCTGAAAATAAGGTTGTTCTAGAATTTGCTACGCCTATTCCGCATTTCACGGTATTTTTTACTGAAATTCCATCGTTTGAGGTATTCGTAAAAATCAATTCTGCTTCGTTTGGAGAATATCGCACATCCAGATCGTTTGTTCCTGCAGCTTTTTCTGTCGCAATTCCGTATGAATTTCCTAAGAGAAAGCTATATTCAAAAATTTTAGAATCTAATTGACGATAATTGCTGTTTTCAAATCCAGAAACATCTCTGGTGTAAACAAGTTTTAAACCAGAAACCGAAAAATTCAATCCGCTGACTGCTCCAGGCAATCCTGCTAATACTGGCGTTTCTATAACTCCTGAAGGATTTATAACGTAAATTTCAACACCGTAACCGTTTATATCGTTTACTTTAAGCGCTATTTTACTTCCGTCAGCACTCCAATCGCATTCAGAAATAAATTTCCCGTTTGGTGTTTGGAATATTTTGGCTAATCCGCTTCCATCGCTTTTAATTCGATACAATTTATCAAAGCTCGGATAAATAAATTCGCTTCCTGAAGCATTCCAAGAATAGCCTAAATAATCTGAATTGAATCCTGCAATTGGAACAGAACTGGTTACTTTTTTAATATCTGATCCATCAAAATTCATTGTATAAATATCATTTTGCGAACCGCTTGTTCCTATAAATGCTATTTTCTGAGCCTGATTATTTCGTCTCGGACGCCAGTAATTTTTTTCCGAACTTGTCAATTGATATTGTTTACCTGCGTCATCTGCGGTAAAAATCACATTATTTCCATTTACAGTTTTCACAAATAAATGTCTTGTTGAAGGGAATGCAACGGTAGAAAATGCACTTACCGTACTTAAAACAGGGGTATTAATTCCGTCGCTTACAGAAACCTGCCAGTAATATTTAGCACCATATATTAAATCTGTGAGTACTATTTTTTTGTCTTTTATGTCTGCAAAAACTGCTACATCGCTATTTTTATCATTTCTCAAATTTACAGTATACGTCATTGCATCATTATCTGGGTCTGTTACGGTCCAAGTTAATTCTAAACTTACCGGTTGATTTACACTATTATCTACTGGAGCTGCCAGAACCGGAACTGTTGGAGGCTTATTATTTGCAGTAGATTTGCTCAATTCAAATACAATTTCAGAGGTATTATTTGCTGTTACGGTAACTGCTTCAAATTTTGCTACAAAACCATCTTTTTGAGCTTGAAAAGAATATTCTCCCGTTTTTATGTTTGAAACTGTAAATTTTCCTTCGGCATCTGTAAAAACAGTGCTGGTTGTCGGACTTGATAATATTTTGACATTTTCCATTGGTTCAAAAGTCTCACTGTTGACTACTTTTCCTGTTACTGTTCCAAACTCAGATTCTCCAATTTTTTCTTCGCTGCAGGAAACCAAAAACAATAAAAAAAGTATGCTCGTTATTTTATATATATACTTCATTGCTACTTGTTTTAAATTTTAAACTTAATTACTTTTTAAATTCAGAAATACGGTCTTATTTCTTCTTCACGCCGAAATAAAACGTCAGTCCTAATCCAAATTTATAATAGTAATCATCTCTGGTCCCTGCTATTTTGTAATCAACATTATCACTAAAATTGATATTCTGTTCTGCAAACAATTTAATGCCTAAGTAATCTGCTGCCATATATTCTAAACCAGCACCAAACTGAACTTTACTATAGGTGTTTTCAAATTTTCTGTTCATTGCAAATCCACCTCCTCCATAGAGATAGGGAGTAAATCGGTCTTTAGGAAGTAAAATCCATTCCAGATTTAAGTCGTATGATATATATCCTACGTCGAGCAGATTTTTGTTTGCAAGATTCACTACATTGGTAGAAGCGCTTACTGTAAAACTTGGTGTAAGCATAAATTTTAGAGCTCCACGTCCAAACGGTCTGAAAAGCGGATCTTGGTAATCGCCATCCATTAAAGTTCCGCCACCAGAAAGTTCTATTCCAAATTTGCTTCTTCTTTTTTCAAGAGTTCTTCCGTACAATTCGGTTACTTCTGCTGTTCTGGTTTCTTCATTATAGGCTTTGATCAAATTATCTACTTGCCATTTTGGTGCATCGGCTTCCCAGATATTATCTTTTATTCCTTCTATAACTAAAGATTCTACTGCTTTTTCTATGGCTTCTGTTACAGCCATATGCACAGGTTCGTTGGTTGTATATCCTGTTTCTACTTCCAGAAGTCTTTTAAAATTGACATATCTAAAAAGGCTTTCATCAATAGCTTGAGACAAAATGGTTTTGGAGATATAAACTGATTTTAAAATTTTTCCGTTTGAGGTAGAAATCATTCTCAGATATATCGTAACGCGATCTTGGCGGTATTTTACAGATGCTCCTGCGCCAAAATACCTTGCTCCGAATCCGCCGGTAATAATATTAGAATCATAAGAAACAATTCCTCCTTCCAATAATACTCCTGCATATAAAAGGGGCGTTAATTGCGGTTCGTTCGGATTTGCATTTTTGATATATTCTTGTCTGGTGGCTCGAATAAGATTTCTTTCCTGCAAAAGGTTTCCGATATTTTCACGTTCGATCGGCACAAACCATTTTGAGTCTTCTAGTGCTTTTATCAAAATTGAAGTTGCACCCTGAGTTACGGCAGTACTAAAACTGCTTCCGTTTTCCTGAGGTTTGTATTGTCCTGTCTGATCTCTAAATTTGTAGACACCAACCACGACTTGTTCCTTAGGTTTTGGCAAATCTTTTAGCAATGAAGTCGCAGGCGTACCTTCTCCCAAAACAGCTTTCTGTACTCCAGTGGGTTGGTTATAATAAGCGCCGCAACCAGTAAAAAGAAATCCAAATACAATGATTAGATAGTAATGGAATCGCATGTTATTGATTTGGGATGATTACTTGGGTTTGTTCTCCTGTATTGGTATCTAAGATATTGAGCGTTAATCCGTCTGATGAAGGGTAAACATCGACAGAATAACTTCCGAAAGTATAAGAGCCTTCTTTGATACCATCTGTACCAAATTGCTGTTTATAGAGAGAACTGGAAATCTGACTTAATAATTGCGAATTTAAATTGGCTTTAAATCTTTCTAAGTCTGTTTGCATTTTGGTTTCTGCCGCTTTATCTTTTTGCTTATTTTGTGCTTCGGCACTACTTAAAAGCCATTGATAATTGAAGGTATCTCCTCCAAAAGCTGGATTGACCGGTTTATAAACTAGAGCTTGTGCATTTATAAACGGAGAGATAAAGAGTACTACTGTGAAGGTTAAAATAAATTTCATGGCGCTAATAATAAAATTAATACTGAGTGAAATATTTGCGTTCTTTTTCTTTTTCTTTCAAATAAGTAAAGGTTGCGTTTACAGATTCTTCTGCAACCGCTTCTAAAAATTCGTCGTTTGGCTGTGCTAAAAATTCATAAATAACTTCATTATCGATGATTATCGAAATGGCTGTATTTCTCGCGAAACTATATTCTTCACCTATTGTGACTATTTTTTCTGCATTTATTCCAAGTTCATTGTATTTGTAATAATATCTATCGTAAAAATCTTTTCCCATTTTTGTTTTGGTATCATCGGTTATAATACCTTTCAAAACAAATCCGTCAACGGGAAGCACTATTACATCATCTTTTTTTTTTCTTCACCCAGCACCACTCTGTCTTTTGCTATAATTTGTTTATCTTCATCATAAAACAATAGCAAAACAATTACTTCATCATCTGCCGAGAGATTAATCTGCGAGCTAGATAATTTTTGGATTTCATTGGGCTGCAATGTAAAAACACCAACTTGATCGTTGTTAGACTGATTATTACTTTTATTATTATTTTTTATTACAGATAATCTGTACGCAGCACTCCGAATTACATCTGTAAAATTTTCGGCTGTACCGGTAATTTTTACGGTACCTTCTACTTGTACAATTTCTAATTTTGCTTTTATCTTATCCTGAGGAACTTGCCCATAAATTAGAAAAGAAAAAAGCAGAAAAAAAGAGGTTATATATCTGTTAAAAAAATGCATATCATTTATTTATAAGAATTATTGATGCACCGTTTCCTGTCTGGGTAATTGTCATGTTTTTTGACAGTGAATTGGTACCAATATTTTGGATACTTTGGTTATCACCTTTTTGAATCATTTCCATATTTACATTGTAATTGGTATGCAATGTAAAGTCTGAAATTTTATTATTGTCACCCTGCTGTATAACGCTTTGTGTGATTGTTTTGGCATTTTTATCTAAAATCAGCGCGTTTTTGTCACCGTTTTGATCTACAGCAAGTTTTGTATCGTTAGATTTTAAAGAAGCTTGAACCTTATTAAAATCGCCGATTTGTTGTATTACTACACCAGCTTGAATTCTAGAATTTAACTCCTCACGTTCATTTTTATTCAAATTTGAAACCACACTGAAGGCTTTCTCTTTTGAATTAAAAAGTGATGAGCTATAATTTTTAAACTCCGAACTATCTTCTTTTTCCTGTGCTGAAAGCAAGGGACAGAAAACAAATAGAAATACAATATTTAAAATGAAGGCTTTCATCTTGATTGATTTAAATTAAAAAAATGTGATAACCGTTCTACGGCTATCACATTTTTAGAATAGCATGTTAGTTGCTTTGAGTTACAGTAATTGTATTCATGTTTCCTTTTGAGAAAGCAATACTGTTGTGAGCCGCACCAGTTTGTGTTACAGTAGCAGTATTTTTGTTTCCAATTTGTAATGTATTCTCAGTCAATTTAGTACCGTTTTGTACAGAAGTAGCTTTATTTTCATCCCCGTATTGATAGTGGTTAGATTTATTACCATCAGCAGCAGAAGTTCCAGAAGGAGAAGTTTGAGTTTGAGAAGAAACGTTTTTCACCCCACCTTGGCTTGCATAAGCTGTGTTATTGTCTCCATTTTGAGTTTGAGTTGCATCATTTTGGCTATGAGGTGCAAATGGAACATTAACTGCAGCAACGTGTCCTAACTGAGTAGCGTTGAATGGAAGTCCAGTTGGTTTTTCGTTACCTGTAGTTCCTTGGTCAACAGTAGCAGTATTGCTTTTTCCTGTTTGTACTTGAGTTGCTTTGTCCCATCCTCCTAATGCATTGCTTGGGCCAGCGATTTGATCTTGCCAGATTGTAGCTTTGTTTAAATCTCCAGTTTGAGTTTGGTAAGCTTTGTTGTCATGGTTACTTTGAGAAACAAAAGCAGTGTTGCTGTTACCTTTTTGTTTTACGTCTGCTATGTTGTTTTTAGCATTGTAAACTCCTGGCTGAATTCCTTGATAAACTTCAGATTTGTTTGAATCTCCTAATTGGTCGATTTTAGAATCGTTGGTTTGACCATTTTGATTTACAATACCTGTGTCAGAATTTCCAACCTGGTTTACTGAAGAGGTGTTGCCTTGAGCGATTGCCGCTACTCCTACAAACAGCATCGCTGAGATGCTTAAAATTACTTTTTTCATAATAAATATATTTAATTGGTTATTAATACAACTTATTATGTAGGTTCTGTAGGTTTGTATTCCGGGGGAGGAAAAAAAAGAGGGCTTTTTAACCGTTTTAAAAACAAATTTTAAATCTGTTTTTTCAACTTCATGACCAAAATTAGAAAAACTTATTCAAAACAAGTTCACGTATAAATACCTATTTTACAAGATATTAACCTCTTTTCGATAAACTGTAAAACTATCTCGATGAACTGCCCAAATGCACTAAAATTTTCATAGGAAAAAAGATACTTATTACAATTTATTTACATTTAGAGCTATATAATTGCTAAAAAAACTCATTAGCAATCTTATTTTTAACATAACAACAAAAAAAGCCTGTCTTTTTGAGACAGGCTTTAACAAATTGTTAGCTAAATATTACTTCGTAAACAATAATTCTCTGTATTTGGTCAAAGTCCAAGTTTCATCATCTACTAATAATTCTAATTTATCACAGTGATTACGAATATCTTCAAAGTATGGTTTTACGTTATTGCAATACGCCTCTGCCATTTTTTGAGCATCTGTCAATTGGTTGGCTTTCTTTCTTTCATTTGTCATTGCCAACACTTTTGAATTGATTCCTTCAATATGGCCTGAAATTTCTTTAATTAAAACAATCTGCTCTTTTGCAATCGTTTCAAATTCTTTTCCGAAAATTTCTTTTAAGCCTTTAACATTGTCAATCAATGTATTTTGGTAGCGAATTGCAGTTGGAATAACATGGTTTCTCGCAATATCTCCTAAAACACGCCCTTCAATCTGGATTTTTTTAGTGTATTCTTCCAATTCGATTTCATAACGTGCTTCGGCTTCCACATGATTAAAGATTCCTAATTGTTCAAATAACTCTAAAGCTTGTTTCGAAACTTTTGCTTTTATAGCTTCTGGAGTTGTTTTAAAATTGCTTAATCCTCTTTTCGTTGCTTCTTTTTCCCAAGCTTCGCTGTATCCGTCACCTTCAAAAAGAATCTTTTTAGATTGTTTAATGTATTCTCTTAAAACATTGAAAATAGCATCATCCTTTTTCATGTCTTTTGAGTCGATCAAATTCTCTACTTCATTTTTAAAGTCGATTAACTGTTTTGCCACAATAGCATTCAAAGTTGTCATTGCGTTTGAACAGTTCGAATTTGAACCAACCGCTCTAAACTCAAATTTATTTCCTGTAAAAGCAAAAGGCGAAGTTCTGTTACGATCTGTGTTATCTAATAATACGTCTGGAATTTTACCAACAACGTTCAATTTTAAATCTGTTTTTTCTTCTGGCGAAAGTTTTCCTGTTGTAACGCTTTCTAATTCAGATAAAACTTTAGTTAATTGCGCTCCAATAAATACCGACATAATTGCTGGCGGCGCTTCGTTTGCCCCTAACCTGTGATCGTTACTTGCTGTTGCGATAGAAGCTCTTAATAAAGTTTCGTTATCGTTTACGGCTTTAATTGTATTAATGAAGAAAGTCAAAAACTGTAAATTGCTCATTGGCGTTTTGCTCGGACTTAATAAATTAACTCCCGTGTCTGTAGCCAAAGACCAGTTATTGTGTTTTCCAGAACCGTTTACTCCTTTAAATGGTTTTTCGTGAAATAATACTTTAAAATCATGGCGTTCTGCAACTCTCTGCATTACATCCATTAATAAAGAGTTGTGATCTACTGCTAAATTGGTTTCCTCAAAAATCGGAGCCAGCTCAAACTGATTTGGCGCTACCTCATTATGACGCGTTTTTACAGGAATTCCTAAAAGCATACATTCTTGCTCCAAATCTCTCATATAAGTAAGCGCGCGCGTTGGAATCGATCCGAAATAGTGATCGTCTAACTGCTGTCCTTTTGCAGAAGTATGTCCTAGTAAAGTTCTTCCTGTCATCATTAAGTCTGGACGAGAATTTGCCAAAGCTTTATCAATTAAGAAATATTCTTGCTCCCATCCTAATGTAGCGGTTACTTTCTTTACGTTTTTGTCAAAGTATTTGCAAACTTCTGTTGCCGCTTCGTCAATTGCAGACAATGCTCTTAATAAAGGTATTTTATTGTCTAAAGCTTCACCTGTGTAAGCGATAAAAACTGTTGGAATACATAAAGTTGTACCATATATAAAAGCTGGAGAAGTCGGATCCCAGGCCGTATATCCTCTCGCCTCAAAAGTATTTCTGATTCCGCCGTTCGGGAAACTAGATGCATCTGGTTCTTGCTGTACCAATTGCGCTCCGCCAAATTTCTCTACAGGATCGCTTCCATCATAAGAAGTTTCAAAAAAGGCATCGTGTTTTTCTGCAGTTGTTCCCGTTAAAGGCTGAAACCAGTGTGTATAATGTGTAACTCCTTTTGCAAGTGCCCATTCTTTCATTCCCATGGCAATATAGTCGGCAAGCTTTCTGTCTATTTTTGTACCATGCTGAATAGCATCTCTCACTCCTCTAAAAGCATCTGAAGTCAAATATTGCTTCATTGCTTTCTCATTAAACACATTTGATCCGAAAAGATTAGACTTTCGGTCAATTTCTTCAAAATGTACCGGCTTTCTGTTAGAAGCTTGTTGTAAAGCTTGAAAACGTAATGTTGACATGGTATGTAAAGTTTAAATTCGTACTAATTTTCATTAAAAAAATAAGTGACAAATATAAACAATAAATAAGCCTGTTTTAAACATTAATTCTAGATTTTTAGTCACCGATTTTTCAACAGAAGATGCTTTTTATGAAGAATAATGAATACAAATGACAAAAATATAACAAAACTGTACGGTAATATTGATTAAATAAACATTTTTTCATAATTTCTTAACTCAGAAATTCAAAAATCTGCCGTAATTATTACGAATTTGTATTTTTAAGGTTATTAAAATTGCTTTTTTTAAAATATACCCCTGCCAAAATTGCGCTTATCCAAAAAATTATAGTTCATAAAACAAAATAGCCCCCTAATTTTTGGGACTAAAAAAATAAATCTATATTTGACCCAACGAAAAAAAACAAAAAAATTAATTTATATTATTATGGCTAAAATTAAGTTAGAGTACATTTGGTTAGACGGATATGAACCAACTCAAAATCTTAGAAGTAAAACTAAAGTTGAAGAGCACGAGAATTTCAAAGGAACATTAGAAGAACTTGGAAATTGGTCATTTGATGGTTCGTCAACAAAACAAGCCGAAGGTGGTTCTTCTGACTGTCTTTTAGTTCCTGTTGCAATCTATCCAGATCCAACTCGTATCAACGGATGGTTAGTAATGTCTGAAGTTATGTATGCAGACGGAACTCCACACCCTTCTAACGGTAGAGCTACAATTGATGATGATAATGATGATTTTTGGTTTGGTTTCGAACAAGAGTATTTCATCATGGATACTAAAACTCAACTTCCACTTGGTTTCCCAGTTGGAGGATACCCTGCTCCACAAGGGATGTACTACTGTTCAGTAGGTGGAAAAAACACACACGGAAGAAAATTAGTTGAAGAGCACGCTGACTTATGTATCGCTGCTGGAATCAACTTTGAAGGAATCAACCAAGAGGTTGCTTGCGGACAATGGGAATTCCAATTATTCGCTAAAGGAGCTAAAAAAGCTGGAGATGAAATCTGGGTTGCTCGTTACTTATTAGACCGTTTAACTGAGAAATATGGTTACTATATCGAATATCACCCAAAACCTCTAGGAGATACTGACTGGAATGGTTCTGGAATGCATGCTAACTTCTCTAACGAAGTATTAAGAACATGTGGTGATCAAGCTACTTACGAAAGAATTTGTGAGGCTTTCCGTCCTGTTACTGCTGAGCACATCGCAGTTTACGGAGCTTACAATGACCAACGTTTAACTGGTAAACACGAAACTGCTTCTATCCACGATTTCTCTTATGGAGTTTCAGACAGAGGATGTTCTATCAGAATTCCTTTAATGACTGTTCAAAAAGGATGGAAAGGATGGTTGGAAGACAGAAGACCAGCTTCAAACGGAGATCCATACAAAATTGCTGCTAGAATTATCAAAACTGTTAAATCAGCTCTATAATTCAAAGCTTAAATTATACTCTAAAGTGCCAGCATTTATTTGCTGGCACTTTTTTTGTTTTTGTTTTATCATTCTCAATGATTTGAAGATAATTACACGTGCAACTTTGTCAAAGTTTAAAACTTTAACAAAGTTCTTGCTCCTAAATTATAGAGACAATAGTTTTAGTTATTGAGTTAAATCAATAAAGCAGAAAATAGTAGCTTTAAACAACTTTTTCTAGTTGAATTAATTTTTGAAGTTTAACATCAAAAGCTATCTTTGTATATCATTTAAACAAAAACCATTATGATAGTCTGGATTATCTTTTTACTTGCTGTAGTTTTTATTCTTGCTTTAGACTTAGGCGTCTTTAACAAAACACCACATATTATTAGTACTAAAGAAGCCAGCAAATGGACACTCGTTTGGGTTACCTTATCTTTTTTATTCTCAGGAGTAATCTACTGGCTTTATACTACAGATTATATTGCAAATCCAGACAACTTAAAACCAGCCGTAGCTTCAATGAAGTTCATTACCGGTTATTTGATTGAGCTTTCGCTGAGTGTCGATAATATCTTTGTTATAGCTATTATTTTTGCTTCATTTAAAATTCCGCAAAAATACCAGCACCGCGTATTATTCTGGGGAATTCTCGGAGCCATCGTTTTCCGTGGATTGATGATTTTCTTTGGAGTAATGCTAATCAATAAATTTAGCTGGACGACTTATGTATTTGGAATATTCCTGATTTTCACCGCGTTAAAAATGCTATTCTCTGGCGAAGAAGAAGATTTTCACCCAAAAGACTCTTTTATTTACAAAGCTTTAGGAAAAGTGATGCCGATTACCGCAGAAATGGATGGAGAGAAATTCTTTATTTCCACCAAAACTGCAAAAAAAGCTGCAACGCCTTTATTTGTGGCGCTGATTGTGATTGAAGTTATGGATGTTCTTTTTGCAGTGGATAGTGTTCCTGCAATCTTAGCAATTACTTCAGATCCGTTTTTAGTATTTAGTTCTAATATTTTTGCTATTCTTGGCCTACGTTCTATGTATTTCTTCTTAGCAAATATGCTGGCAAAATTCAGTTATTTAGAATATAGCTTAGTAGCAATTTTAGCTTTCGTCGGATTAAAAATGCTGCTTCATGATTTCTTCCACGTTCCAGAATGGGCTTCTTTAGGATTTATCGCCTTATCTCTTTTAGTTGGAATCTTAGTTTCTCTGAAATTTGGAAAGGAAAAAATATTGACAGATTCTGATAAAGAATAGTTTTCAGAAACATATATGTATAAAAAAAAGGAAATCAACTAAATGATTTCCTTTTTTTTAACCTATCCTATAAAGCTATTAAAGCTTAATTTTCTGTACTTGACTCTCACTTAATTTAGCAGCTTTCATTACGTCATTAATATTATTTTTATTTACAGATGAAGCAAAATCAGCAGGAACTACTACAATTCTAAAAATCTGATTAAGTCTATATTGATCAAGTGCTGGATCAGTAAGATTTCCACCATTCAAATAAATATCAACGAATGAATCACTAAATGTAAAATCAAAAGAAAAATCTCTTGTGCCATCATCAAAATAATGAGTTTCAGGTAAAAACTCCCAAATGTCTCTACCACTGTCAACGCCTCCAAATCTGTAAACTAAAACAACATCTGAATCCAAAATTCGTTGTGGGAAAACATATCTAACTCTAAAATTATTACTTGTTGTGAAATTATAATAGTTCGGCGGAACATTTTCATAAACAGTTCCAACTATATTATATCCCGGTTCTCCCGGAGGCCCTTCTGGTCCTTCACAGCTAGAAAATGCAATTAAACCGATAACTGCAAATAAGGTAAGTATCTTTTTCATAATTTTATTTTTTTAAGTATTATACTATAAAGGTATTCCAAAAATTAAACCAAAAAAAGCGATTTGGTTTATTTTCAAATAAAAATATCTTTATTTTTTTGTACCAAGCTGATTCTTAGCTAGTATTTTATTAAAAAACAAGGCGTGATACGGAAGCGAATTTTCCCAATATTCCCAAGTATGCGCTCCTGGTCTTTCTGTATAATCATGATCTACTTTAGAATAAACCAATCTTCTGTGCAATTCTCTGTTGGGTTCAATTAAAAAATCATCTACACCGCAGTCGATAATAAGTGGCAATTTATTCGCTTTTATTTTATCAATCATTCCTATTACTGCATTCTGTTCATATAATTCGGTATTGCCGCTTTTATCTCCAAAAACAGGCTGCATTAATTTTACAACTTGAGCAGATGACTCTCTGTTTAACATCGTTCCCATATCTACTGCCCCACTCATACTTCCCGCTGCGCAAAATAAATCAGGATGTCTTGTAGATAAATATAAAGCCCCATGTCCGCCCATAGAAAGACCTGTAATTACTCTTCCACTTTTGCTTGCAATTGTTTTATAGGTTTTATCTACTTTCTGAATTACCTCTTGCGTAATAAAAGTCTCAAACTGACTTTCTTTGTTTACGGGACTATCCAAATAAAAACTAAACGTTTCTCCTTCTGGCATTACAATAATCATATTATATTGGTCTGCCAGATTATGAACCAATTTTTTGTTTGGAGTATTTTTAAGCCAGTCGCCAAAATGTCCGTAAGCGCCATGCAGCAGGTACATAACAGGAAATTTAGATTTGCTTTTTGCATAAGAATTTGGTAAAACTACCGCAGCTTTATAGGTTTTTCCCATAGCGGTGCTGGCAACTTGTAAAGTGTCTACTTTTGCAGCGTATGTCATCGTGGTTAGACAAAGTAACAATGCAGACAATAGCATTTTGATTTTTTTCATTTTTGATATTTTTTTTCTGATTAGGGTTTGTAAATATAACTTTTTTCAGAATAAAAATATATGAAAAATCCGACTTGTGGTTTGTGCTTAAAAAGATAGCCACTAATTCACGAATTTTATTTTAAATACTTTGTGTAATTTATCACTCATAATTTCACTAATTGACATTTGTAGTCAGTAATCCTTAAGAATCTAAAAAATCTGATTTCCCAATAGCAAAAAAATAAAAATCTGCTAAATCTGCTAAATCTGCGAGAGCATATAAAATTACTCTCGCAGATTTTGGAGATTCTGCAGATAAAAAATCTAATTATGGCGTAAAAAAATTAGCCACGAGTTCACGAATTAATTTAAAAAAAATCGTGAATTCGCGGCTAAAAAAAATCTCAGCTAAAAAACTAGCTAATTATAATTTTATGCTCGTGTCGGTATTGCGATGCGCTCTTACCTGTATATTGTTTGAATGATTTACTAAAGTGGCTGAAATTATTAAATCCACTTTCGAAACAAACTTCATTAATACTCATTGGCTGTTCTGCCAAAAGCTTAGAAGCGTGCACCAAACGATATTCATTTACAAATTCCGTAAATGTTTTGTTTGAAATCTTCTTAAAATATCGACAGAAAGAAGGTGTTGTCATACTCACTAGACTCGAAACCTCATCTATAGAAATCGATTCTTGGAAATGATCTTTCACAAAATTGAAAACCACATTCATACGATCGTTATCCTGAGTTTGGAGCTCCATCGAAAATCCGTCGGCATTTAAAATGGTGTATTCCTGAGCCGATTCCAATTCGTCTAAAACACTCAAAAGCGTTATTAGTCTTTGAAATGGCGGTTCGTTTTCCATCATTTCAATTTTCTTTCCGATACGTTTTTTTGTTTCACCGCCAAAAGCAATTCCGCCTTTAGCCTGTTTCAAAATATTCTGCACCCTTTTCATTTCGGGAGCAACAAAAAAATCGCTACCTAAAAATTCAGGTTTTATATGAATTACAGTTTCAGTTGTATTTCCTGTCTGCTCATTTGTAAAACCGCAATGCGGCAAATTAGCTCCTATTAAAAGTAAACTACCATTGGTATAATAAGAAACATGGCTTCCTATTTGTCTTTTTCCTGCGCCGCCATTTATATAAACCAACTCAATTTCTGGATGATAGTGCCATAAATGAGCTTTACTATTGGTCTTTTCGGCGTGTTTAGCGTAGGTAAAAGAACTTCCGTATGAGTTAGTTATCACTTCAAGAGCTGGGGCAATAGTCTTCATGATAATTTCTTTAAAAAATAATAGCAAATTTAACAAAAAAACCTAAAATAATTTAAATTTTAACCTATAACGGTTTCGTAAATGCGAATTTTACATTAAAATAACGTTCTTAACACTGAGAAATCTATATCAAAATCCGATTTTTTTTAGGGTCTTATTTTTTTTCTTGACTTTTTTTCTATTTATCCTATTTAAAACCTGATTTTATACAAATATGTTAAAAATTGTAAGAAAAATGGAAATTTTATGAAGTATGCAGTTTTTGAAAAACTTTGAAGAAAAACAATCAAATTAACAAAAACACAACATTAAAGCCAAATTTTAACATATAACGGTTTCGTAAATGAGAATATAGCATATAAATTGGAAAATATAGATGTTAAAATACCACACATGCTGCTATAACTTTGCATCAGAGAAATGAAAGAAAAAAATTTAATACTATAGAATATGAAAAAGATTATGAAATTAAGTTTAGTATGTGCAGTACTTCTAACAGGAATGAGTACTTATGCAATTGATGGAAATGAAGCATTAAATCTTCATGTATTAAAGGGAAATGGCAAGGTAATTGCTTTTGGAATTAATCAATTACAGAAAGCGGTTATCAGTATATATGATACAAATGGTAATTTACTTTACACTGAAAACGCTTCTGGTAAAACTGGAATCTTAAGAACTTTCAGTTTAGAAGAATTTCCACAAGGAAAATATATTTTAGAAGTTGCTGATAGCTTCAAAAAAGTAAAATACGACATTACAGTAAATGCAGATAGTTCTACTTTGTCTTCAAAAGGAACTACTTCATTAAACTAAGAAAATATTAAGGTTAAGTGCAATTCTTCACGGCACTTAAAATTTTATACTCTAATACAGTATAAAAAGTGAGGTTAGATAGTTAGTAAGTTAAAAACTTTCAAAAGTTTTAAAAACAGCTCTTTGTGGTTACTGAGCTGTTTTTTTTTGCTTTTTTATAAGGATTTGTTTCACAGAGATACACAAAGGTTTCGCAGAGATTCGCAAAGATTTTTATTTTAAAATTACGCTCATAAAATACAAAGTTCGCTAAGCTTTAGCCATATAGCTTTGTGAGCTTTTTTATTTATAAAATTCCTCAAAAAACTTAGCGCCCTCTGCGAAAAACCTCCGCGAACTTTGCGCTAAAACACTCAAGCCAAATAAAATAATTTACGCAAAGAACGCAAAGCTTTATCCATATAGCTTTGCGAACTTTTTTATTTATAAAATTCACTGCAAAAACTTTGCGCTCTTTGCGTAAAAACCTTTGCGCCCTCTGCGTTAAAATACAGAACAAAAAATAACCGCAAAGTTCGCAAAGCTTCATCCATATAGCTTTGCGAACTTCTTTATTTATAAAGTTCTCTCAAAAACTTAGCGTTCTCTGCGAAAACCTCTGCGCTCTCTGCGTTAAAACACCCAAACTCAATAAACTTAGAAGCTCAGCACCTTAGCATCTTAGAAGCTTTTCAAAAATTCCTACATTTTTAAACAAATCTTTACCTCAATGTAAATTAAAAATCATCAAAATCTTTGAAAAATAAAAACCGAATTAACGAAAACGATAAATATAATTCAATTTTTAACCTATAACGGTTTCGTAAATGAGAATATAGCATATAAATAGGAAAATACAGTTGTGTTTTTTTACTTACAACAGAAGTAATTTAGCATCAGAGAATTAGAACTATTAATTTAAAAACTAAATACCATGAAAAAGATTGTTAGATTGAGTTTAGTAGCAGCATTGCTTTTCACAGGAATAAGCACATATGCAATTGATGGAGAAGCGGATTTTAATCTGCACGTAATTAAAGCTAATGGAAAATTGATCACTTTTGGTCTTAACCAAACTCAAAAAGCCAACTTAGCTATTTATGACAAAGAAGGAACTTTAATTTATTCTGAAAGCGCTTCAGGTAAAGACGGGATTTTAAGAACTTTCAGTCTAGAAGAATTTCCAGAAGGAACTTACTTCTTAGAAGTAGAAGACAATACAAAAAAAGCAAAATACGAAATCGTAGTAAGTGATGATGTTTCTGTTTTAACTCAAAAAGCAGTTTCTTCTGTTTACAAAGCAGGTTTTGATAAAAATACAAGCGTTGCAACACGCTAAAAAAGTTATGCTTTCATAAAGTATAAAAGTGAGGTTAGATAGTTAGTAAGTTTAAAAACTTTCAAAAGTTTTAAAAACAGCTCTTTGTGGTTATTGAGCTGTTTTTTTTTGCTTTTTATGAAGGATTTATTTCACAGAGACACACAGAGATTCTCGCAGAGATTCGCAAAGATTTTTTAATCCATTCTTATATTTAATCTCGCAAAGTCGCGAAGACACAAAGATTTTTCTATTAAATCTTCTTTAACTAAACTTGGCGACTTCGCGACTTTGCGAGCATTTTTTTATCGGATTATTATAAAAACTTTGTGAATCTCTGCTTTATTTCTTTGCGAATCTCTGTGGCAAAAACCAATCTAAATTTTACAAAAACGTTAGAAAATAATAACCGAATTAACAAAAACGATAAATATAATTCAAATTTTAACCTATAACGGTTTCGTAAATGAGAATATAGCATAGAAATAAGAAAATACAGTTGCATTTTTCACAGTACTATATAAGTAATTTAGCATCAGAGAATTAGAACTAATAATTTAAAAACTAAGTACCATGAAAAAGATTGCAAAATTGAGTTTAGTAGCAGCGTTGCTTTTCACAGGAATAAGCACTTACGCAATTGATGGAAATGGAGAATTTAATCTTCATGTATTAAAAGCTAATGGAAAACTGATCACTTTCGCACTTAACAAAGTACCGAAAGCCAATTTAGCTATTTATGACAAGGACGGAACTTTAATTTATTCTGAAAGTGCCTCTGGTAAAGATGGAATTTTAAGAACTTTCAGTCTAGAAGAATTTCCTGAAGGAACTTATTTCTTAGAAGTAGAAGACAATGTAAAAAAAGCAAAATATGAGATTACAATTACTGATAATGCCGTTTTATCTAAAAATGCAATTTCTTCAGTTTACAAATCAGGTTTTGCTAAAAATTCAAGTGTTGCTGCACGATAAGAAATTTATACTCAAAAGGTATAATTAAGGTTAGAAAAAATTGAAATTACGTTTAAAGAAAACAGCTCTGTGAGGTTATCGAGCTGTTTTTTTTTTGTTTCTAATCGTAATGACAAATATACTCTGGGTTGATTTTAGGAAAGTATTCTTATTAATTAAATAAGTGCTTTTAAAACACTTAAAAAAAATTCAAAATTCAAAAAACCGCAATCCCAGTAATTACGTACATAGTTCAAACAAAGTACAGAAATAATTACAATTCAACAACTTAAGCATTTAAAATTGCTAATTTATTGCTAAAAATTAAATTTGTATTTGTAGTTTTACGCGTTCCACATTTAGTAATTAACAATTTAAAAAAAACATGACAAAATTTACCAAAGCTGGTTTAGTTGCTGCCTTTTTTTTAGCGACTGTGTTTACCTATGCCTTAGACGGAAAAGGTGATTACATTTTAAATATCAAAACAGGAAACGGAAAAGTAGTTAGCTTTACTTTAGACACTGTAGAAAATGCATCTTTCTCTATCTACGACGAGAATCACAACTTACTTTATGCGGGAGAATCTGCAGCAGACAAGTTGGAAGTTTCAAAAACAATTAGTTTAGAAAGTTTTCCTGCTGGAACTTATGTTCTTGAAGTGAAAGCAAACGACAAAGTTGCGAAACACGAAATCAAAGTTGCTGCTAAAAAAGTAAAGACTGTAAAGTTAGATCAATCTGTTAACCAGAGTCCATCTTTCCGTCGTTAATTTTTTGCCCCCAAAGAATTAGAAAGCAGCTCGTACCAGGAGCTGCTTTTTTTATTTATATTCCTCTCTTAAACTCGACGCTATTTTTACCAATTTCCAAAAAAGTTCCGTTTCAGATGGTATAATTATTTTTTGAAATACTGCAAAAACAGAGAATGTGCAAAAGCATAAATGTAATCCAACAGATCCATCAATTTAAAACTCTGCCGATATTCTTCTCGCACTTCGTCGCTGTTGGCAAAACAAACATTTCCAGATTCTTCTTCCAAAAAAAGCAATCCTAACTTATTTTCAAACAGTTTTATTATCTCATGATTTAATATCGTAGTTTCTGAATTTTGTTTCTTCAAAAAAATATCGAGAGTAAAAGACGGCTCCTCACTATTTTGTTTTATTTTTTGAATGCAAAACTCCAAATCAGCATTATCAGAATACACAAATGTATTTTTTTCACTCTGTAAAGATTCTAATTTATTCAGATATTCTTTTATAGTCATCCTGATATTCTTTAGCAGTATAAAGTTATTACATTAAATCTGAATCAAACAAAACCAATTGATTTTTAATATATTATAAAATCGACGAAATTATAAAAACATCGTTCAAAAACATTTTATGTTCCTGATTTACATATATTTGTACAGCAAAAAATGTATTAAGCATATAATAAAAATAAAAAATTGCAGTTTATTATTGCTGATAGCTGTTTTTTGCAGTAAAAAAGATTTTTAAAAACAATTAAGAATACGATTAAATACCACAACTCAAACTAAAACCAATGCAGAAAAAACTAGCCATTTTAGTACCGTTAATCGTATTTTCATTTCGTGCAGCTGCACAAAATGAAACCTTTTATAAAACTGACAAAGTCGGCGAAAATTACGCTTATGTCGATGTTATAAAAACTTACGAAAAAGTGGCAGCAAAGGGCTATAAATCTGTCGACTTATTTCAAAAACTAGGAAATTCTTCTTATTCTCAATGTGAACTAGAAAAAGCTGCCGAATGGTATACTAAACTCTTCGCTTTAACCACAGATTTAGATCCCGTTTATTATTATCGTTACGCAGAATCTTTACGTTTTATTTCTGAAAATGAAAAAGCCGATGCTCTTATCGAAAAATTAAAACGAAAACCGAAAACATCAAGAAAAAGTTAAGTTTAATAGAACTTGAAAATAGATATATGAACCTCTCAGAAATGAGAGGTTTTTTATTTTTTTAAGATAATATTTCTACAATCTTGTCATTTCGACGGAGGACAAATCTTCGCGAGAAACTCCACAAAGATGACGACATTCTGTACGGAGCTACTTGTGGAGATTTCTCCTTACGTCGAAATGACAAACTTTATGAAATTTATTGCTGGCGCGAGCGTCGCGCTCGTGCATAAAATGAAAGTTTTTTAATACACAAAAAATAGTTGTCTTTTTAAAAAACAAACTATATTTGAAAATTCATATTCACCTAAAAATTATAATATAAAAAATGGAGTTAAGGCAATTTAGCAATCTAATTTTTAAACTTTCAGGTCTATTTATAATCTATGGTTTGCTCTTCAAATATACAATAGAAGCTGTGTTTGAAATCAATAAAAATAGCATAACTTCTGGTCTTTCTGGCGGATATTCTTTAAATTGGAATGTTGCCTTTATTTGCATTTTATGCTTTGTAATTTTAATTAAAAACTCAAATTTTCTGACTTCCCTTTTTTATCTAAAAAATTACATTGTTGAACTAAATGAGATAAATCAGTATCGAATTTTAAAAATTATTTTTATAACATTTATTTTTTTTCAATTTCTTATTTATTTCCTCACTCCAAGAGACATAAGCTTTTGGAGCGCAATATTCTCCAATAGACCAATTATACTTCTTGTTTTAATTTTATTTCACAGGAACATCATAAAATTTATTATTAGACAAATTAATTCTTATTCTGAAATACACTCGAATTATATTTTTGTTTTTTCAATGATTTCAATTCTTTTATATTTTTATTTTTTCTGGGATTATGGGTTTGTTTCAATAAATCCTTTTGAATTTACTTTCCGTATTATCATCTTACTTTTTACTTTGAGCTCTCCATTAGTTTTTAGATTGTTAGTAGAAAAAGATATATCAATTAATAGTAATCATTTTGTATTCATCTTATTTTTATGGACTTTATTTCTTTATAATTTACAAGAATTTTTATTTAAATTCCCTCATTATGAAAAAGATAACATGTATCTCATTAAAGATTTATCACTTCATGTGATACTTCCTGTATTCCTTTTAACTCTTAATTCATTCTTTGCGAAAATTAAAAACATTTCAATCTTACAATTTGCATTTACTATAATTGGAACTTTATCTATTTTCTGTTTCATTTTAAAATATTTGCATGGATATCAATATGCAACTAACTTGTATTTAATATGTGGCATTATATCAATTTTCTTATCTACAAGAACTCGTATACTAGATAAAAAACTGGAAAAATTACAGTTTAAAAATAAATTAAAGCCAATAGAACCATCTTTACAAAATAGTTCTTCATTTCTATTTATAGCACTAATATTTCTTACTGTTTCAAGGCATTTTATTATACTTTTTGATTATGACACAAATTTTACTGCTAATGATTTAGCATCTTGTAGCATTGCGATAATCCAATTAGTTATTATTCTAATAATCGTATCAAAAAAGAATTTAAAATTAGATAATGCCGATAGTTTTATAAATACATCGCTGACATTCTTTTTAATATTAATATTCTGCAATAATCCCTTGTGGTTTCTTAGTCGTTTACTTTTTTATAGAAATGCAGCCTTTTTTAATATTACCAATAATGATATTGTTTATTTTATAGTTTTGTTATTGGCAATACTATTTTCATCTTATTTAACCAAATTGATAAAAATTGTTTTACCAAAAAGTTACATTACAAATTTTTCTAACTAGTATTTCAAATTGCTAGCTAAGCTAATAGAAAATAAAGCTAAGAAAACACAAACAAAAAACCTCCCATTTACATGAGAGGTTTTTTCATATTGATTAAACGTCCGCTAATTTCGGACAGTTGAAATGTACTTCTACATATTCCTTCTATACTGCCCGCCAACTTCAAACAACGCCGAAGTAATCTGCCCTAACGAACAAACCTTTGTAGCTTCCATTAAATAATCGAATAAGTTTTCGTTTTTAATTGCGGCTTCTTGTAATTGGCTTAAATGCTCATTTACTTTTGCTTCGTGGAAATTATGCAGATTATCCAACATCGTAATCTGGTATTGTTTTTCTTCTTCTGTGGCACGAATTACCTCAGCCGGAATTACCGTTGGCGAACCTTTTGAACTCAAGAAAGTATTTACACCCACAATAGGGAAATCTCCGTTGTGCTTTAGGGTTTCGTAATACAAACTTTCTTCCTGAATTTTAGAACGCTGGTACATCGTTTCCATTGCTCCAAGAACGCCTCCACGTTCTGTGATTCTATCGAATTCTTGCAATACGGCTTCTTCAACCAAATCGGTTAATTCTTCGATGATGAACGAACCTTGAATTGGGTTTTCGTTTTTCGCTAAACCTAATTCTTTATTAATAATCAGCTGAATCGCCATGGCTCTACGAACTGATTCTTCTGTTGGTGTTGTAATGGCTTCGTCGTACGCATTCGTGTGCAATGAATTACAGTTATCATAAATCGCATACAAAGCTTGCAACGTTGTTCTAATATCATTAAAATCAATTTCCTGTGCGTGCAAAGAACGTCCTGAAGTCTGAATATGATATTTCAGCATTTGAGCTCTTTCGTTGGCTCCGTATTTCAGTTTCATGGCTTTTGCCCAGATTTTACGTGCCACACGACCAATAACTGAATATTCTGGATCTACTCCATTAGAGAAGAAGAACGATAAGTTTGGTCCAAAATCGTTGATGTTCATGCCTCGGCTCAAATAATATTCCACGTAAGTGAAACCATTTGAAAGCGTAAACGCCAATTGCGTAATTGGGTTCGCTCCCGCTTCTGCAATATGATATCCAGAAATGGAAACCGAATAGAAATTACGAACGTTCTTCGTAATAAAATATTCCTGAACGTCTCCCATTAATCGCAACGCAAATTCGGTCGAGAAAATACAGGTATTCTGCGCCTGATCTTCTTTTAAAATATCGGCCTGAACGGTTCCACGAACTTGTGAAAGTGTTTTTACTTTTATTTCGTTATAAACCTCCAAAGGTAAAACCTGATCTCCTGTAACACCCAAAAGCATCAATCCTAAACCGTTGTTTCCAGCTGGAAGTTCGCCTTGGTATTTCGGTCTTTCGATTCCTTTATCTTTGTATAATTTGTTGATTTTTGCCTCAACTTCTTTTTCTAAACTATTTTCTTTGATGTAAATCTCACATTGCTGATCGATTGCGGCATTCATAAAGAAACCTAAAAGCATTGGTGCAGGCCCATTTATCGTCATACTTACTGATGTTAAAGCATGAACCAAATCGAAACCTGAATATAGTTTTTTAGCATCATCCAAACAGCAGATTGAAACCCCAGCATTTCCGATTTTTCCGTAAATGTCTGGACGCAAATCTGGATCGTTTCCGTATAAAGTTACGCTGTCAAAAGCGGTTGAAAGACGTTTTGCAGGCATTCCCGCACTTACGTAGTGAAAACGTTTATTGGTTCTTTCTGGTCCGCCCTCGCCCGCAAACATTCTTGAAGGGTCTTCGCCTTCACGTTTAAACGGATACAATCCCGAAGCAAATGGAAATTCTCCAGGAACATTTTCTTGTAAATTCCAACGCAGAATATCGCCCCAGCCTTCATATTTAGGCAACGCAATTTTAGGGATCTGTAAATGCGATAAACTTTCAGAATGTGTCGCGATTTTAATTTCTTTATCACGAACTTTAAAGCTGTAAACTGGATTTTTATATTTTGCTACTTTATCTGCCCAATTCAGGATAATTTCCCAATTGTACGGATCTAAATCCATTTTTACTTTATCAAATTGATTTAGTAAAAGGTTTAAAAAGATTCTATTTTCATCGTGTGTTTCGGCAGCTCTAAGTCCTTCGACTCCGCTCAGGAAGACGCTATCGTCGTCGATTCCTGCTTTTGTAATCTGAGGTACTTTTCCAGAAACAGATTCTATGGTTTTGAAGATTCCGTATAATTTCTGAGCTACTTTTTGCTGTGCAAGTGCCGTTTCGTCATAATTTCTATTATTCTCAGCAATTTCAGAAAGATATCTTGTTCTTCCTGGCGGAATCACAAATATCTTCTCGCTCATTTCTTTCGTGATTTCAAAAGTCGATTTCAAGTCAGAATCGGTTTTTTCTGCCACTTTATCCATGATCGCTTTATAAAGCGTGTTCATTCCTGGATCGTTAAACTGCGAAGCAATGGTTCCGAAAACTGGCATTTCATCTGGATTTTTATCCCAAAGATTATGGTTTCTTTGATATTGCTTTTTAACGTCACGTAAAGCGTCTAATGCACCACGTTTGTCAAATTTGTTTAAGGCCACTAAATCGGCAAAATCTAGCATATCGATTTTCTCCAATTGTGTTGCCGCACCAAATTCTGGCGTCATTACATAAAGAGAAACATCAGAATGATCCATAATTTCGGTATCAGACTGCCCAATTCCGGAAGTTTCCAGAATAATCAAATCGTATTTTGCGGCTTTCAAAACCTGAATCGCTTCGGCGACATATTTAGATAAAGCCAAATTCGATTGACGCGTGGCCAGCGAACGCATATAAACTCTCGGATTATTAATCGCATTCATACGAATTCTGTCTCCTAAAAGCGCTCCTCCGGTTTTTCTTTTCGAAGGATCGACAGAAATTAATCCGATTGTTTTTTCTGGAAAATCAATCAAGAAACGGCGAACCAATTCGTCAACCAAAGAAGATTTTCCTGCTCCTCCTGTTCCTGTAATTCCCAAAACTGGAATTTTAGACGTTGTATTATTTTCGTGAATCTGATCGAAAACAGGTTTTGCAATTTCTGGAAAATTCTCTGCTGCAGAAATCAAACGCGCAATTGCGGTTGGAACTTTATTTTCTATATGATCGATTTCTCCGTTTAATTTATCTCCAATTGGGAAATCGGCACGTTGTACCAAATCATTAATCATTCCCTGAAGTCCTAAAGATCGTCCATCGTCTGGAGAATATATTCTGGTAATACCATATTCATGTAATTCTTCAATTTCGCTAGGAAGAATTACTCCTCCACCACCTCCGAAGATTTTAATGTGTCCCGCTCCTTTTTCGCGAAGCAGATCATACATATATTTAAAGTATTCATTGTGTCCGCCTTGGTAAGAAGTCATGGCAATAGCATTGGCATCTTCTTGAATGGCGGTATTTACCACTTCTTCAACGCTTCGATCATGACCCAAATGAATCACCTCTACACCTGTAGACTGGATAATACGGCGCATAATATTGATGGCAGCATCATGTCCGTCAAAAAGCGAAGCAGCAGTAACAATTCTTACTTTATTTTTAGGAATATATGGTATTTGTTGTTCCATTTTATGAATATGATAATTTTAAGCGACCAATGTACAAAATATTTTAATATTTGATTAATACTATAGCTTTATGTTAACAAAAATAAATTGATTTCGTAGCCTTTAGGGGTAACAAATCTGCTAACTAATTGATATAGTTAAAGAAAGCTTAAAGACATGGCAATTTCGCAACATTTAAATAAAATAAGAAAACGTGTTTAGAGCACTCCTAAATTAATTTAGCATTGTAGAAAAGCCCCAAATTTTTACCAAAAACTTACGTAAAAAGTAATAACGTAAAAATTAAAAAAATGAGAACATTTTATTCATTCACCGTAATTTTAAGTTTGAGTTTTTTTGTATTTTCTTTTAACACAATTGAAAACAAGAACCATACATATAAAGCTTCAAACCATTTAACCGTTTACCATAACAATGATGATGTAAACGAAGTTTCAAACGACTTCTTTAAAAGATATTCGGATTTGAAAAAATATAAATCGGAGGTAATGTCTCTTTACAAAACCAGAACTCTAGGAACCATCTGGTTTGATGAAGACGAAATTAACGAATTTGGATCTGTTTTATATGAAAAAGCAAAAAAAACAAATGATTTGGTAATTCCTTATCAAAAAGAAATTGACCAATTATTTAGCGCTTCATCAGATAAAAGTACGCTTTCTCAAACAGATGCAGATATGCTTTTGAGTTCATTATATGTGCTTTACACCAAAAAAAGTAATGCTGATAAGAAAAGATTAGCTTATGATGCTATGCTGAAAGATTTTTTAAACTACAGCACTTTAGAGGAAACAACAGCGGTTGCATCTGATGCAAAAGTGGAATATGAGCAATATTATAAATTGCAAGATGTTCTGAAAAAATATAAAAAATTAGAAAAATCACGCAAATGGAAACCAATTGTTCCAGCAGAAACTCCATACAAAGAACTTCGTCCAGATGCTGTTTCGAGCACAATTGCACAAGTTAGAACCCGTTTGTATTTATTAGGAGATTTAAAAACCGATTCTAAAAGCGATGTTTACGATCGTGAATTGATGGATGCTGTAATGAAATATAAAGTTCGTAACGGTTTTAAACCTAATTATATTTTGGCAGAGGAACATATTAACGAAATGAATATTCCGCTAGAAGATAAGGTTGCCACTTTAAAATTGAACATGGAAAGATGCCGTGAAATTGCTGTCAAAATTGCTACAAGCGATGAGTATGTTTTGGTAAATGTACCTTCTTTCGAATTGGTTTATGTAAAAAACGGAAAAGTTCAATTGACTTCACCTGTATTTGTTGGAGCACCTTTAACTAAAACCACCATTTTTGATGGAGAAATTGACAGAATCGTTTTTAGCCCGTATTGGACCGTACCGCAAAGTATTGTACAAAACGAATTGAAATCCAAAATTGCTGCAGATCCAAATTATCTTGCAGAGAAAAATATGGAAATGGTTAACGGTCAAGTAAGACAAAAACCAGGACCAGAAAACTCTTTAGGATTAGTAAAATTTATGTTTCCAAATCCTGATGACATTTATATGCACGATACGCCATCTAAAACTTTATTCGATTTTGAAAAAAGAACGTTCAGCCACGGATGTATTAATGTGAAAATGGCTAAAGAATTAGCTGTTGCGATGCTACAAGATTATCCGGAATGGACTCAAGCAAAAATTGATAAAGCTATGGCGGGTAAAGTAGAAAACAGTTTTAAACTGTCTAAAAAAGTACCGATTTACATTACTTATTTTACTTCATTGGTAAATGAAAAAGGCGAAGTTGGTTTCTTTCAAGATGTTTATGAAAAAGATGCCATTCTAAATGGTGAACCACTTCAAGAAAATGCTATTGTAAATCAATAATTTACGCCAATAATTTTAGAGAGAATTTATCAGAATTAGATTTGATGAATTCTCTCTATTATTTTTACGAAATGGGCAAAAACAATACCGTAAAGTGTTATTCTAAAATCTTTTAAGGGTACTCGTGTTTTTAGAATTTTCTTTTTTTTGCACTATAATATTCAAGCCCCATTTTTTTTATAAATGTTTAAAATCTAAACTATTATGAAAACAAATAATATAGAAGGTCTTACAATGTTTGAGATAAACGTTTTAATTCAGCAGGGAGGAAAATTTATAATGTATCCTTTTATTATTTCTGAAATGGTAAAAAGGATTAAAGAGTCTAACATTTACTTTATACGCCCGAATGAGGGCACTTTTAAATATGCATTGAAGCACTTTTTTTTGAACTTATCGGCAAGCTGGAGAATTTTTCCTTACACGCCGATTTATATCTTAAAATCTTTATTTTATCTCATAAAAGGTGGGAAAGATTATACTGAAACTATATTAAAAGATTTAAACACCAACAAGCCAATTTACAAGCCGCAATCTAAACTATCGTATTAATTAGTTTTTAAAAGCTTTCCTTTAAAATCATCTTATATTTTTATAAGGTGATTTTTTTGTTTCTTATAAAACCAAATGTTCTTCTCTAGCCCCGATAGTAGTGGAAATCCTTTTGCTTTTTTCTTTAAAAAGCAAAAGATTGCAACGAATAGCGGGACAAGTGTTAATTATGAAACAAATTGTTTCTGCTCATCAAATAAAATAATGGCTTTATTTTTGAATAAGTAGTATTTTTGAAACTTAAATTAAAACTCCCAAATGAAAAAAATTTTATTATTAGCCGTTGCTTTTTCACTTAATTCTTGTGCGCAGGTGCCACAAATTTTAAATCAATTACCACAAATCTCTTCGCAGGTTGGCGGTGTTGACATCGCTTCTGGTTTAAAAGAAGCGCTAAATAAAGGAATTACAGAACAAGTGAGCAAATTAACCGCAGTAGATGGCTTTTATAAAAATGAAGCGGTCAAAATTTTAATGCCAGAAGAATTGCAAAAAGTAGATGCAACCCTGCGTAAAGTAGGATTAAGTTCTCTTGCAGATGAAGGAATCAAAATGTTGAATCGCGCTGCAGAAGATGCTGTAAAAGAAGCTACTCCTATTTTTGTTTCGGCTGTGAAAAATATGACTTTTACAGATGCTAAAAACATTCTTTTAGGAAGCGACAATGCGGCTACTAATTACTTGCAAAACAGCACAACTACTGCTTTGTATGGAAAATTTAGCCCTGTGATAAAAAACTCTTTTGCAAAAGTAGGCGCCGATGCAGTTTGGACAAAAATTATAACAAAATACAACACAATTCCATTAGTAAAAAAAGTAAATCCAGATTTGACAGATTATACAACTAATCAGGCTTTAACTGGCGTTTTTAAAATGATTGCTGTTGAAGAAAAAGATATTCGAAATGATATTTCTGCTAGAACAACGCCTTTATTGCAAAAGGTGTTTGCTATGCAGGATAAGAAGTAATTTTTTAAGCTGCTAAGGTACTAAGGGGCTAAGGTTCTAAGAAAAAACTTTGAGTTTAGTGCCTTTGTGGCAAACAAAACCAAAAAACCAACCAAAATGCAAAAAATAACCATCTTAATTCACTGTAAGGACCAAAAAGGAATTATTGCATCAGTGACAACATTTATTGCCAAAGTTGAAGGAAACATTACGTACATTGACCAGCATGTTGATGTTGAGCAAAATGTTTTCTTTATGAGATTGGAATGTGAGTTTGCAAACTCTAAAATTACAATTGAAAGCTTTAAAGAAGATTTTGACAAAACTCTTGCTTCTAAATTCAATATGTCTTGGGATTTGTACAATCAGGAACAAAAACCTAAAATGGCTTTGTTTGTTTCTAAATACGATCACTGTTTATTTGACATTTTAGGACGTTATAGCGCAGATGAATTAGGTGTCGAAATTCCGATGATTATAAGCAATCATAATGATTTGCGATCTATTGCAGAACGTTTTGACATTCCGTTTCATTATGTTCCTTTTACCAAAGACAATAAAGAAGAGGGTGAAGCAAGACAAATTGAGCTTCTGAAAAGATATCAGATCAATTTTATTGTTTTAGCGCGTTACATGCAGATTGTTACTCCGAAAGTGATTTCACTTTACGAAAATAAAATCATCAATATCCACCATTCGTTTTTACCTGCTTTTCCTGGAGCAAAACCGTATCACTCGGCTTTTAAGCGCGGTGTAAAAATTATTGGTGCAACGAGTCATTACGTTACAGAAGAATTAGACGAAGGTCCGATCATTGAGCAAGATATTGCCAGAGTTTCGCATATTCACTCGGTAGAAGATTTTATCATGAAAGGCCGTGACTTAGAACGAATTGTCTTAGCAAGAGCCATTAAACTCCACGCCGAAAGAAAAACTATGGTGTATAGTAATAAGACGGTGGTGTTTTCTTAATTAAGTGACAAAGGTTCAAAGTAACAGAGAGACAAAGTTTATTGGCTATCTTAAATATCTGTTCTAAAATATAAAACCCGATAAGTTAAATACTTATCGGGTTTCTTTTTAAATCTAGTATAAAAACCTTTGTTTCTTTGTCACTTTGTTTCTTTGCATCTTAACGAGCAACAATGTTCAATCTTGGATCATCAAAAGCATTTACTTCCTCCATTGTCATTCCTAGAGCGTTTGCTACACCTGCTCCGTATGCTGGATCGGCTTTATAGCAATTTCTAATATGACGAACTTGAATAAATTTCTGTGCTCCACCTACTTGTCCAGCGGTATTTTTAAACAAAAGCTGTTTCTTTTCTTCTGTCAGCAAGTTGAATAATAAACCTGGCTGCGTGAAATAATCGTTATCGTCTTCTCTAAAATTATGCGCATAAGCATCTCCGTAAATTGCCAATGGCGGTTCTTTTAATTCTGGTGTGTCCTGCCATTCTCCAAAACTATTTGGTTCGTAGTGTTTACGGCCTCCATTATTTCCGTCAACACGCATTCCTCCATCTCTGTGGAAAGTATTATACGGACATCTTGAAGCATTTACTGGAATTTGATAATTGTTTACTCCTAAACGGTAGCGGTGTGCATCTCCGTAAGAGAATAAACGTCCTTGAAGCATTTTGTCTGGAGAGAAACCAATTCCAGGCGGCACATGCGCTGGGTTAAAAGCAGCCTGCTCCACTTCTGCAAAATAGTTTTCTGGATTTTTGTTCAATTCGAATTCTCCAACTGGAATTAGCGGAAAATCTCCTTTTAACCAAACTTTAGTTAAATCGAATGGATGGAAACGGTACGTTCTAGCCTGTTCTTCTGACATAATTTGAACAAACATTTTCCATTTTGGGAAGTTTCCTTCTTCAATGGCATCAAATAAATCTCTTTGATGGCTTTCTCGGTCTCGTCCTACTAATAAAGCAGCTTCTTCATCCGATAGATTCTCAATTCCTTGTTGCGAAACTAAGTGGAATTTTACCCAGTGTCTTTCGTTTTGCGCATTAATAAAGCTAAATGTATGGCTTCCAAATCCATGCATTTCTCTATACGATCTCGGAATACCTCTGTCACTCATTACGATTGTAACTTGGTGTAAGGCTTCTGGTAATAATGTCCAAAAATCCCAATTGTTATCAGCACTTCTTAAATTGGTTTTTGGATCACGTTTTACAGCGTGGTTCAAGTCAGGAAATTTCATCGGATCACGAAAAAAGAAAACTGGCGTATTATTACCTACCAAGTCCCAATTTCCTTCGTTTGTGTAAAATTTCATGGCAAAACCACGTATGTCTCTTTCGGCATCAGCAGCACCTCTCTCTCCTGCAACAGTTGAAAAACGCACAAACATTTCGGTCTTTTTACCAATTTCAGAAAATAAGTCAGCTTTTGAATATTTGGTAATATCATGTGTTACAGTAAAAGTTCCGTAAGCACCAGATCCTTTGGCGTGCATTCTTCTTTCGGGAATGACTTCACGGTCAAAATGCGCCATCTTTTCTAAAAACCAAAAATCTTGTAATAAGACGGGTCCGCGAGGGCCAGCTGTTTGAATGTTTTGATTGTCTGGAACGGGAGTTCCTGTTGCGGTTGTTAATTTTTTGTTTGATTCCATTTTGCTGATTTTTAATGTTTTATCAAATATACAAACTTATTCTTACCATATTCATAAACAAAATTGATTGTTATTATATTTTAATAATCAAAAATTATTTTACGTTACAGAAAGCTCAAAACAGCGATTCGGCAAATCTTAACTTATGACCAACAAAGTAATAACAAAACCTTAACAGCATAAAATTGATATATGTCGGACATTTGTAATGTAATAAACTGGTTATTTATTATTTTGGTTTTGGTTAGTTAAATGATGCCGGCGTCTTCGAGATGCCGGCATTCTTTTTTAGATAAATCCTGAAGGATTTATTTAAATTCCAATCAAAAAATTCCAAATTCCAAATTCTGGCGAAATTCCATTTTTTTTAAGGACCCAAATAAAAAATTCCAAATTCCAACTTTACAATTGGAATTTGGAATTTTAAAATATTGGATTTTTTTTCATAATATACATTAACTTATCTCCAACAAAGTAATAACAAGACCTTAACAGCATAATATTGATTTATGTCGGACATTTGTAATGTAATAAACTGGTTATTTATTATTTTGGTTTTGGTTAGTTAAATAAATGCCGGCGTCTTCGAGATGCCGGCATTATTTTTTTGCATTAAAACCAATAATTTTAAATTAAATTCCAATAAAAAAATTCCAAATTCCAATTTTACTGGGCGGGAAAATTGGAATTTGGAATTTTTTTATTGGAATTTATTTTTAATTTTTTAGCCTTTCGTGAAGCAGTTTAAAATAAGCAAAAGCCTTTAGCAATCTGCTTCCATGCCATGAAAACATTTCTCCATCTACGAAAATGGTTTTGGCGTGATGCGTAAATCTTCCTATTTCAAAAGCATCTTCTTCTTTAAAAGGATACGGTTCTGAAGAAAGAAAAACAATATCAGGATCGCCTTCGAGACGCATTTTCTTCAACTCAATTTCAGGATAACGACCTTTATCTTCGTAAATATTTTTAAAATGATTCAGTTTTAGCAATTCATTTATATAAGTATCTTTTCCTGCAACCATATAAGGATTCTTCCAAATAAAATAAGCCGCTTTTTTTTCCTTTATATCTTGAACATAGTTTTTGAAATCGCTCAAGGCGAAAGCCAGTTTGTTATTCCACTTTTGCGCTTCGGTTCTGCAATTGAATAATTGACCGAAATCTGAAATCATTTGAAAGTTATCTTCTATTGTCACAATATTCGTTACCCAAACTGGACAAATAGTGCTCAATTGAGCTACAATTTCTTCTGTATTTTCTTCTTTATTGCAAATAATAATGTCTGGTTCTAGAAGTTTTATTTTTTCAAAATGAATCTTCTTAGTCCCTCCCACAATCTTTTTGGTTGATTTAAAATGAAACGGATGCACACAAAACTTCGTTATTCCGATAATTTTTTCTTCGAGACCTAAATCATATAATAATTCTGTTTGCGAAGGAACAAGCGAAATAATGCGTTTTGGAGTATTTTCAAAGGAATGAATAGTTCCAAGCTGATCGATGATTTGTTTCATGTTTCAAGTTTATTTTTGTTTCAAGTTATTGGAGTGTCAACTTAACCGCAAAGTCCGCAAAGGTTTCGCAAGGTTCGCAAAGAAATAACTTTTGCGTTCTTAGCGTAAAACCTTTGCGGACTTTGCGGTTAGATTATGTTCAAAATAAAGCAAACTTGAACTTTAAACTTGAAACTTTAAACCAATAATCTCTTCCATTTCTTGCTGTACTTTCAAAGCTTCTTCTCTAGCCTTTTCAGCAAAATCAGTTCCTTTAGAAGCGTAGATAATAGCTCTCGCAGAATTTACCAAAAGACCAACTTTATCATTCATTCCGTATTTGCATACTTCAGACAAACTTCCGCCTTGCGCTCCAATTCCAGGAACAAGCAAGAAACTGTCGGGAACAATTTTTCTAATTTCTGTAAAATATTCTGCTTTTGTTGCACCAACAACGTACATCAAGTTTTCACTGTTTTTCCATGTTTTAGAAGTTTCTAAAACTTGTTTGTACAATTCTTTTCCGTTTGCATTTAAAGTCTGGAAATCGAAAGCGCCTTCATTTGAAGTTAAAGCCAGCATTATGGTATGTTTATTTTCGAAAGCCAGAAAAGGCTCAACAGAATCTTTTCCCATATAAGGAGCAACCGTTACACTATCAAAATTCAAATCTTCAAAAAAAGCTTTCGCATACATGCTAGACGTATTTCCGATGTCGCCGCGTTTTGCATCTGCAATCGTAAAAATATCAGGATAATTTTCGTTGATATAATTGATTGTTTTTTGCAGAGACATCCATCCTTTTATTCCGTATGCTTCAAAAAAAGCGGTGTTAGGCTTGTATCCAACAGTCAGATCGTGTGTAGCGTCGATTATGGCTTTATTAAACTCAAAAATCGGATCTTCCGTTTCTAATAAATGCTGTGGAATCTTTGCTAAATCTGGATCTAAGCCAACGCATAAAAATGATTTTTTTTGAAGAATTTGTTCGTGTAGTTGTTGTGTTGTCATCGTTGTATTTTATAGTGCGGCAAAATTACAAAATGATAATTAGAAAATGTGCCAATTAAATAATTAGATAATAAATATATAGATGTCTTTAAATCAATTTCCAATTGGCACATTATCTAATTTTCTAATTAACATTGAATTCCTACAACAACTATTAAAAATTGTGTAAAGCGAAAAAACTCTTGAAAAGTATCTTTGAAAAACAACATTAAAAATACAATTATGAGCCCAAATATCGGAATTACGCCAAAAAACTTAAAAAAGAGCGCTTCTATTCTTGCCACGATTTTATCTAACGAGATGACATTATATGTAAAAACGAGAAAATTTCACTGGAATATTTCTGGAAATAGTTTTATGGAACTTCACAAATTGTTTGAAGAACAATATCGCATTCTGGAAGCCAATATTGATGAAGTCGCAGAACGCATTAATCAATTAGGAGAAAAAACAATTGGTACAATGAAAGAGTTTATAGACAATTCTACCATAAAAGAATCTCCAAAAGAATATGCTTCGCAAAAAAATATGCTATCTGAACTTTTAGAAAATCATGAACAGCTTATAACAGAATTTAGAGGTTATCTCCCTGTTTTTGAAGACGAAACCAACGATGCCGGTTCTGCAGATTTTGTAACTGGATTGTTGCAGCAACACGAAAAAATGGCTTGGATTCTGAGAAGATATCAGGAGTAGTTTTCAAAAAAATGAAAATTATGCAACAGTCAGAAAAATAAATGTAACAGAAAGCTGGCAGATAAATTGCAATTTTACAATACAAATAAATATAAAAAGAGACATCATGAATACTACAGAAATAAAAGGAAACTGGAATGAGTTAAAAGGAAAATTAAAGCAAAAATATGCTGAATTAACAGATGACGATTTGATGTTTGCTGAAGGAAAAGAAGACGAAATGTATGGAAGACTTCAGCAGAAACTGGGAAAAACAAAAGAAGAATTTCATCAAATCCTGTCAGATTTGTAAATCCTTGCAACTCAATCAGGGAAATACCGTCTAGTAAAAATATTAGACGGTATTTTTTTGAAAAAATTATTTTAAAATCACATTTACTTGTAATTCTATATCATTTAAAAGCAAAAACAACAAATAAAATAAGTATCTTTAACCAAATTTCTATAAAATGAAACTATTTATAAAGTTCGACATTAACACTATTTGCTCTCTTTATTTAAAACAAAACCTGGAACAAAATAATATAAATTTTACAACTCTGGGATTTGGCGAAATTGAGATTGAAGACAATCTTGATGCCGAAGCACTGGAGAATTTAAAAACCAATTTGGCTCCGTGCGGTTTTGAAGTAGTTGAAAATCAAAAAAGTGTCTTGGTTCAAAAAATAAAAGATGCTATTATTGAGCTTGTATTTATGGATGACAACAATAATTACAAAAGTTCTGTGTTCTTGGCAGAGAAGCTAAATCACAGTTACGGATATTTATCTAATGTTTTCTCTGAAGTAACATACTCTTCTATTGAAAACTTTATTATTTTGCAGAAAATTGAAAGAGCAAAACAGCTGATTATTATCAACGAAATGAGTTTGACCGAAATTGCTTTTTTACTAAATTACTCTAGTGTTGCGCATTTGAGTACGCAGTTTAAAAACACGACTGGAATTACGCCGTCTGCTTTTCAGAGAATTATTAAGAAACGAAGAGAAAATTTAAAATAAAACCCAAATACCACGATCAAAATGCAAAAAAACGCATTACACATTTTATTGGCCGATGATGATGAAGATGACCGTCTTTTTTTTAAAGATGCGTTTGAAGAAATAAAAATACAGACAAATGTAAATTTTGTTCATGACGGAATGCAGTTGATGGATCATTTAATGAACCCAGACAATAAACTTCCAGATATTTTGTTTCTAGATTTGAACATGCCTAAGAAAACAGGTAAGGAATGTTTGATTGAAATCAAAAAAACGGACCATTTAAAAGATATAATTATTGCCATTTACTCTACCTCTTCTTCTGAAGAAGATATTGAAGATACATTTATTCAAGGCGCTAATATTTACATCAAAAAGCCAAGCGATTTCAATACATTAAAAAAAATAATTAATGAAGTCGTGACTGTTAACTGGCATTATCATACCTCTGGATTAAACCGTGATAATTTCTTGCTGCGACTAAAATAAGAGCATACCAATGAAATGGATACCAAATTTTAATTCTTCAAACTCTTTGAGAGTTATTTTTGTAATCGCAGTTTTCATTCTGTTATTTCTATCTTCCATTGCTTACAAACATAATCAGGACTTGAATGAATCAAGCAAACTGGTTATGCATACTTACGAAATTAACATACAGCTCGAGCGACTAATGTCGGCGATAAAAGATGCAGAAACGGGCCAGCGAGGATATATTATCACTCGCAATGCCCGTTTTTTAACGCCTTATATTTATTCGCGTGACAAGGTAAATACTTCTTTCATTACCTTAAAAAAACTGACTGCCGACAATAAGGAACAGCAAGAAAACCTGCAAAAACTTTTTAAACTCATTACGCAGCGTTTCGTTTCTTTTGAAAATTGTTTAAAGTACAGCGATCCTAAAACTTACGACAAAAGAAAGTTGGACAACCACATGTTTGGCGGCAGGATTTTAATGGAAAACATCCGTTTTAAGGTCGACGAAATGAACGATATTGAAAAAACATATCTCAAAAAAAGACTTAAAATTTACGATGACGAAATTTCATTAAGTCCGCTTTTTTCTATTTCGCTATTCTTAGTTGCCTTAAGTTTCATATTGCTAGCTTATAGACAAATAAGCCGTGATTTTGAGCGTTTAAAAGTTTTCAATAAAAGACTTTTAATCTCTAGCGGTTTAATTTCTGAATCTGAAAGCATTGGTAAATTCAGCACTTGGCAATGGGATTTAGATTCTGATAAAATAGATTTTTCAGACAATCAGTTCCGATTATTGGGTCTTGAACCAAAATCTTTTGCTCCAAATAAAGCAACACTTCTTAAATATGTTCACCCAGATGATAAAGAATCTGTGGCAAAGGCAATAGATGGCATTATAGACAAGAAACATCTTCCGTTTGTATACTATAAAATTATACGCCCAGATTTTGAAGTCCGTTACTTTAAAACAACTGGTAAATTAGTAACCGACCAGCAAGGCAGTAAGATTTTGCTTGGAATTAATTTTGATATTACAGACGAGCATCTTCTTAATATCGAACTTCAGGAACGTAATAAAGAGTTGGAAAAAAGCAATAAAGAATTGGCTTCTTTTAACCACGTAGCGAGTCATGATTTGCAAGAACCGCTTAGAAAAATACAGACTTTTATTTCCAGAGTTTCAGACGCGGATAAAGAAGTAATGTCTGAAAGCGGCAAAAATTATATCACAAAAATTGAAAGCTCTGCAAAAAGAATGCGCGTTTTAATAGACGATCTTCTTTTGTTTTCGAGAACAAATACGACTAAAAAAGAATTCATTAAAGTAAACTTGAATGAACTCTTAAATAATGCCGAATCTGAACTGGCAGAAATGATAGAAGAAAAGAAAGCGGTTATTACGGCTCCAAAACTTCCTAAACTTTCTGTAATTCCGTATCAGATCGAGCAGCTTTTTATCAATTTAATTGGAAACTCGCTAAAATACAGCCAGCCCGATATTAGACCAGAAATATCCATTTCTAGCGAAAAAGTAAACTCTTCTGATTATCCAGAAATTTTAGAACAGTCTGTTAAGAAGTTCCATAAAATTACTTTTACAGATAACGGAATGGGATTTGACCCGCAGTTTAAAGAAACAATTTTTATTCTTTTTCAGCGTCTTCATTCCAAAACAGATTATCCTGGAACCGGAATCGGATTAGCGATCTGCAAGAAGATTGTCGAAAACCATAAAGGACATATTACAGCCGATAGTACTTTGGGCAAAGGCTCGGTATTTACCGTATTTCTTCCCGATTAAATTTTAAATACCCAATCACATAAATAGGATCTCTATTATTGTAAGAAAAAAATCTTTCCATTTTTATACGATTAAGAAAAAGAAATTATAGTCAAATCTGTAATTTCTTTTTTTTGCTCTAAACAAAAACCCTTTAAAGCATTGATTTTAAAAGGATAAAACCAAAATGTAATTCTATTATGGGAATTATATAACGTTTCATTTTTATGCTGTAAAGGAAAATCTTTCATTCGTTAGCATCTTTGTAATGTAATACTTTATGAAGTAATAATGAAAGTAATTCCCCCCATGAAGACTGCTTATTTTAAAGTCTTTTTTTCATTCTTGTTAGTTATTTGCATCACGTCTTGCAGAAAAATTAATCCGATTGAAAATACTTTGAAAAACCAGGCTTTTGCAAAAAATGAAAGAGAAGAAACAGAAGTATTCTTTTTTATTTCAACGGCGAATATCACTAAATCAATTATTTCAAAAAGTCAAATTGCACAGCAGAAAAGTTCAGATATAATTGTTCAGGAATTAAGCAAAAGAATCGAAGTTCAAGAAAACCAATTGTTGCAAGAACTTAACAAAATGGCCACATCTAAGCTCATTGTCATTACTGAAATAAACGCCACGCACAAACGAGACCTGTACAACCTCATTGATGCTAACGGCAACGATTTTAATGCTATTTATTTGGATGCCGTTTCAGAAGGAATCTGCGACCAGATTGAGCTGCTTGAGACCATTTCTAGAGAAACAAACGACAAAGCAATTCTCGAATTTGTTCTTAGATTTTTGCCCGAACAATATAAACTCTTACGAGAGACTGAAAGATTAAAAAAACAAAATGAATAAACGCCTATTATCTATCTATTAACTAAATTATTTATCATGAAATTACAAGCCAATTTTTTATGCGCCTTAACACTTTTTTTATCAGCATCATTTGGAATGCTGCACGCTCAGGACACTAATGTAACAACCGAATTCGGTGTAAAAGGGGGATATAACATGTCTAACTTAATCGACAGCGGTGATGATGTAAACGACAATAATATTTTGTCTGGTTTTAATGCCGGTTTTTATGCAACACTTCCTGTTTCAGATTTTGTAGCCATTCAGCCAGAGATTTTGTTTACTACAAAAGGAGCTAAACTAGAATATAATGCAGTTTTTTTTGAAGGTGATGCTAAATTCAGACTTAATTATATTGAAGTTCCTTTGCTTGTGAGAGTAAATATTACAAAGAACTTTAATGTTCATGCTGGTGGTTATGCTTCTTACTTAGTAAGTTCAAAAGTAACTGGAGACGGAGTTGAAATCAATGAAGAAGTTGACAGAGACAATTTAAACAAGTTTGATGCAGGTATTGCTGCAGGTGTAGGAGTTGATTTTGATCCAATTAGTATCGGAGTTCGTTACAATTATGGTTTAACAACCGTTGGTAAAGAAAGAACTGTACTAGGAGAACCAGTTACTTTTCCTGACGTTAGAAACAGCAACTTGACTTTATACCTATCGTATAAGTTAAACTAAACGAAAAATTAATTATTAACCGCTAAAATAAAAAACCATGTCAAACTTATTATACACACTAGCAGTGATTCTGGTGATACTTTGGGCTCTTGGGTTCTTTGTTTACAGTTTCGGAAGCATTATTCACATTTTGCTGGTAATTGCCATAATTGCCGTACTGCTTCGACTTATTAAAGGTCGGGAAATTTAAAAAATCACATTTTATTAAATCAACAAATTATCAATATTAATCATTTAAAATTATTTATTATGAAAACTAGTAGCACAATTTTAGGAATTTTAGGAGCCGCAGCTGCGGGAGCATTCATAGGTGTTTTATTTGCACCAGACAAAGGGTCAAACACAAGAAAAAAAATCAAAGATAAATCAAGAGATTATAGCGATAACTTGAAAACAAAATTTGATGGTGTAGTAAACAAAATCACTTCAAACGGTAAAGATATTATCGAAGAAGGAAAATCTAAACTTAACCAAGTTAAAGATGATTTTAACACAATCAAAGATGACGTTAAAACAGTAAAATCAAACTATTAATAGATTGTATTAATTAGTGAAATTTTCAAACCATAAAACCCTATATCATGGAACCAAATGCAACAACAAACGAGGATTTAAATCTTTATGAAAAAGCTGAAAACTATGCTAAAACAAGTTTAGAATTATTAAAACTAAAAACAGTATGTTCAGTGGCTGATGGTGCCGCATCATTAGCATCTAAGATAGCGATTGGCATTGTTGTTGCATTTTTTACCTTGTTCCTAAACATCGGAATAAGTTTGTGGATTGGAAAAGAACTTGGAGAGTATTACTACGGCTTTTTTATCATGGCACTATTTTATCTTATTCTAGTAATTGTTGTGGTAAAATCACATCATAAATTGATTAAAACGCCGATAGGAAATACTATTATTTCAAGTATTTTAAAAGAAACTAAAAACTAGATTTAACATTAATACACATAAAAAGACTATGGAGGCTATTTACAATATTGATCAGTTAAATCGAAAAATTGAGGAATTAGAAGTTCGCCAGGATACAGAATGGTGCGCGATAAAAGACCATATCGATGAGCTTAAGGAAAACCTAAAACCGATAAACCTGATTCGAAATACGGTTGAAGAAATCAACGAAACAGTTGGTTTTAAAAGCCACTTGGCACAATCGGTAATCAGTATCGGAATTGGTTATGTCGCCAAAAGATTCATTGTCGGAAAAGGCGACTCGATGTTTAAAGGAATTTTGGGTTCAGTCGTTCAGCTTATCGTAACGAATCTGGTTTCGAAACCTCATCCAGAATCTTCTGAAGAAGACGAAGATTCATCACAATATGAACCATCTAGAGAGTAATTTGTTAACGTAAATTTATATATTATGGAAAAGTTTAGCGAAATAATGATAAAAAATGGTGTATACGTTTACTCTAATCTATATAAATGTTTTGAATATACGAGAGTATTTCTAGGTGTATAATTTTCATCATACGTTTTTGGGGAAACGGTTGATGAAAAAACACCTTCACTATATATTTTACAAAAAATAAAAACCAACTTTTGGGGAAGTTGGTTTTTATTTTTTATAAGTCACAAAGATACAAAGGTGCAAAGATGCAAAGATTAATTCTTTGTCCTTTGCGCCTTGTTCTTTTTAACCTTTGGCACTTTGGCACTCTGAATCTTTGTCACTATTATCTATAATCTTGATAAATCGGCAATTTCAAACCGGCGTAAATATTACAGCCTTTTGAATTATTCGAAAACAAATTAGAGAAAAGAGTTCCTGAGCCGATAAACAACGGACCTGCTCTAAAACCTGCTCCTACTGTTGTTCCGCTGTATTGCATGTGTGTTACAGGAAGGTAGAAACTAAATTGTCTGGTTTCGTATCTTGGCGTAAAAGTTACTGAATTGGCAATCGCCGTTCCGTTTACTTTTTTGGCGTCTACTAAACTAAAATCACCACTTAGATTCAAGTAAAACTTCTGGTTGATGTTCCAGTCAAAATTGGTGTGCAAAGCCGTTGGAAGATTTGCTTTTACCCCTTTTCTAGAAGAAACTTTGGTATAATTGGCATCAAAAAATTCAAAAATATCTTCAGCATCTTCAATGTCTTGCTGCGTTACACTTCCTGTCAGGCTATACGTATTCTCGACAATATTGTGGTAATTTATCTTTCCGATATCCGTTACAGAAGCCGCCACTTTAAACTGATAACGGTTTCCTTCGCAAGTGTGACAATTGGTTTGATATTCGTAAGTAAAACCTAAATCGACTCCTACTCCAGCCGAAGCCATATCAAATTTTGGATCATCTCCGTTCTCATAATCATAACTTGCAGCCGTTTTTATAGTTCCTGTCGAATAATATTCGCTTTGTGAAGGATTGGCATCGTTTTTATTGAAAACCACGCTTAAATCATTTCCATTGATATACCCGTTAACACCTGCCATAAGATATTTAAGGGTAAGACCACCTTTTACAAAATGATCATCACGATTGAACAAAACCGTAGCATAACTCGCTCCTATCTCAGCCCAAGAATTTGTAACCCCATTCGGATTTCCGCCCGTGATTAAAAAACTCTCAGAAGCATCGACATCTTTGTTCACCTCATCAATAAGCTGACCGTTTATGCCGACAAGATTGGTAACACTTCGTACACGTGTAAAAATTGCCACACTATGTACAGGCGTAATATTGAACATTACAGAAGGCCCCATAATATCAATATTGAAATTTCCTCTGTTGTTCGATTTAAAATTTTTGCTCGCTTCTGTATCCAGATCATAACCGCCGTCTAGAACATTAGCAAAATTAACTCCGTACAAGTCATTCTGTGCCGTTGCACTAATAGATCCAAACGTCACATCGGCTCTGTATTTAGAATCTACAATATTCGACGGATTAAATAATGCCGACTGAATTCCAGCATAATTATCATCCCGAAATCCGAAATACGATTGCGATCGCGCATAAAAAAAGCTTCCAAAGAAGCAAAATAAAAGTAAAGTTCTCTTCATAACTAAAAATTGATTGGTTGGTTTATTTTAGAGTTTCTGAAGCGCTAAGATACTATCCCAAAACTTTGGGAATGCATTTTTTAGGTTATTTTTTTAAGTTTTCTTTAACATTTTAAAATTCTTAAGAAAATACTTTCCCTACAGAATAGTAAGTTCCTAAGATTCTTATACCGAAGCTTCACTATAAATTTTAGAAAATTTTCAAAACAAAAAAAGCCGAACAAAATGTTCGGCCTTTTTTTATTTTAGAGCCAGAGAGGAAACTCTGAACCTTTGTTACTTTGTCACTTTGAACCTGTGTACGATTAGTACACCTCAGAAGCTTCCTTCAATTTCTCCATATTATTAACCAACTGAAGCTCGGCAACGATTTTCTGAATATCACCATTCATAATGTTTCCTAAATCGTAAAGTGTAAGACCAACTCTATGATCGGTTACACGACCTTGAGCGTAGTTGTACGTACGAATTTTTGCCGAACGGTCTCCAGAACTAACCTGAGAACTACGTTTTTTAGCATCTTCCTCTTGCTTTTTGGCCAATTCCATTTCGTACAAACGAGAACGTAAAACCATTAAAGCTTTATCTTTATTCTTGTGCTGCGATTTCTCATCCTGACATTGCGCCACCAATCCTGTTGGAATGTGCGTTAAACGTACAGCCGATTTCGTTGTATTTACCGACTGCCCTCCAGGACCAGACGAACAGAAGAAATCGACACGAACATCGTTCATATCAACCTGAACATCAAACTCCTCCGCTTCGGGCAAAACCATAACCGTAGCAGCCGACGTATGCACACGACCTTGAGTTTCTGTCTGAGGAACACGCTGCACACGGTGAACACCCGCTTCAAACTTCAAAGTTCCGTAAACATCTTCTCCAGTAACTTCAAAAATAACCTCTTTGAAACCACCCGAAGTACCCTCGTTCATATCTACAACAGAGGTTCTCCACCCCATGCTTTCGCAATATTTAGTATACATTCTGAATAAGTCACCTGCAAAAATACTCGCTTCATCTCCACCCGTTCCGGCACGAATCTCCACCATCACGTTTTTAGCATCTTCAGGATCTTTAGGAATCAGCATAAATTTGATTTCATCCTCCAATTCTGGCAAACGATCTTTAGCTTCATCCAACTGCATTTTCGCCATTTCTACCATTTCAGCATCACTACCGTCAGCAATAATTTCGTTAGCCTCATCGATATTTGCCAAAACTATAATGTATTCTTCTCTCTTTTCAACCAAAGCCTTAATACTTTTATATTCTTGGTTGAGCTGCTTATAACGCTTCTGATCTGAAATAACATCCGGCTGAATAATCAAATCCGAAATCTCATCAAAACGCTGCTTTACATATTGAAGTCTATCTAACATTTTCTTTTCCTTTATTTGGACTGCAAAATTACAAAATTTTTATCGAAAATTCTAGAATTGATTTTTTGTGTTTTTGGAGGGGGAAGTTTAGGGGAATTAGGAAGGGGTTTTAGGAGCTATTTCCTGTCCCGATAACTATCGGAACTATAAGTCTGCGGTATTAATTAAAGAAATTTTCGTCTGCCTAAAAAGGATACCACTGCTATCAGGGCTAGGGTTTTGATTTCCATAAGATGGATTATGGTTTTCCGTAAGATTATTGGATTGAAAGGAGTTTATTTTGATAAAAATAAATTCTAACCAAAATCAGGTATTTTTACTTGGTGATTAATTTAAATTAAAAACGATGTTTGCTTTTGGCTATTGTAAAACATTATTTAAAGACTTTTTAAGAAATTAAGCATTAAAAATATAAATAAAAATGAAACATATTGCACCTGCATTAAACTCAAATTCATTTCATTGTCCTCATTGTGGCGTACTAGCTGAGCAAACTTGGTCAACAAGAGGTATAAATGCTGGTTATGTCGAAGCTTTAGCAAATGGAACTAATCAGAATAATTTTTATATATTAAAAAATACGTCAACTGCAAAATGTAAACATTGTAATGCGTTTTCATTGTGGCATGAAGGGAAAATGGTTTTTCCTTTAACAGGAAATGTAGAAATGGCAAATTCTGATTTACCAGAAGATATTAAAAATGATTATAATGAAGCTAAAAACATCGTAAACATATCTCCTCGTGGAGCTGCCGCTTTGTTAAGGCTTGCTGTACAAAAATTATGCATTCATTTAGGTGAAAAAGGTACAAATATAAATGATGACATAAAGAGTTTAGTAAAAAAAGGATTACCTCAAACAATGCAACAAGCCTTGGATAGTGTTAGAGTTATTGGCAATAATGCTGTTCATCCTGGAAAAATTGATTTGAATGATGATGCTAAAATTGCATATGCTCTTTTTGGATTTATAAATATAATTTGTGAAATATTGATTAGTCAACCAAAAAAAGTTAAAGATTTTTATGAAACCTATATTCCTGAAAATCTAAGAGCTGAAATTGAAAAGCGTGATAGTTAACTCTTAAAAAAAACTAATGTTTTATTAACTAATATAATTTATTAATATAAAGTAAAAAAATGGCAAACATAGCTTGGTCAAATTTATCAAACTTACAATCAAAATCATATACCTGCGGACACTGCGCAAACCCAATAGCTGCTCAAACTGGATTTACTGGTAAAGAATCAAACATTATATCTGCATATATTTATATATGCCATTTTTGCAAAATGCCAACTTTTTTCCATCAAGATATTCAAATACCCGGAGCTCAATTTGGTCACCCTGTAAATCATATTCCTGATGCAAATGTTGAAAAGTTATATGAAGAGGCAAGAACATGTTTTTCTTATAATGCTTTTACTTCATCTGTAATGTGCTGTCGTAAATTGCTCATGAATATTGCAGTTAGTGAAGGTGCCGAAGAAGGAAAATTTTATATAAATTATGTAGATTACTTGGAGGAAAACAATTTCATTCCTCCAAAAGGTAAAGCTTGGGTAGACACTATAAGAAAAATAGGTAATGAAGCCAATCATAGCATCGAATTTAAAAGTCAAGAAGAAGCAAGATTAATTCTCACTTTTGTTGAAATGCTACTAAAATTTATATATGAAATGCCTGGAATGTTAGGAAACCCATAATTGAAGAGTATGAAACCAAAAAAAACATTTAAAGTTTTGAGTATTGATGGAGGTGGAGTTAAAGGACTTTATTCCGCCACTATTTTGAATAAAATTGAGAAAGACATTAGAGAAAAAACGGGAAATAAGAATGCACGAATAGTAGATTATTTTGATTTGATTTGCGGCACTTCAACAGGAGGCCTAATAGCCTTGGCATTGTCCGCAGGTATTTCTACAGATATAATTATTAAATTTTACACTAAGCATGGACCTAAGATTTTTGAAAAATCAAAAGGTCTTTTACCAATATTAAAGCAAACATTATTTTTTGGAAAATATAACGATAAAAAATTAAAACATGCTTTGAATAAAATTTTTAAAGAAAAAAAGATTGGAGACAGTAAATGTCTTTTATGCATACCTACTTTCGATTTGTCTCACGGAACTTATGAAATATTTAAATATGATCATCCCGAAGGAAATTTGAGTAGAGATAATAAATTATTAATGAAAGATGTTGCATTGGCTACATCTGCTGCACCTACTTTTTTTCCAGTTGCACAAATTAAAGAGCATGAAAACAGACAATATGTTGATGGTGGAATTTGGGCAAACAATCCATCTATTATTGGTTACTCAGAAGCATTAAGATATTTTGTAGGAGAAGAACGTGACTATGACAAAATACAATTATTATCTATTTCTAGTTTAAATGTGGGAACAAAAATCAAACCATATGCACGCAGAAAAAGATCTTTTATCGGTTGGAGATCCCGAATTTTTGATTTAACACTTATTGGTCAAAGTGAATTCACACATAATTTTTTGGAATCATTACAAAGAACGTCATCCCTTCAGTATTTTAGAATTAAAAGCAGTAATATTCAATCTGACCATGCAAAATATATAGAGCTAGATTTCGCTAACAAAGAATCAATTACTTTAATGGAGCAATTTGGAAATGACATGTATCATCAAATAAAAAATGATATAAAACCATTCTTTCAAGAAACTAAAAGCTATAGAACTCACAATATTTAAACACATAAGATTTGAGAAGATTATGTTAACTGTAATTCTTAAAAAGAAAAAAATGAATACAAATGATAAGCTTTTAAAACGCATTACACAGTTATTAGAATTAGCTGATAATGTATTAAAAACTGAAAAAAGAGGCACTGGATCACTTACAATTTCTTCTGTTGATCATGAAATTTTTACAGAATTTAAAAATGCTTCTCTATCCTTTATAACCAATTTATATGGAAGTAAACATCCATATTTTGAAGGATTCAAACAGGAATGTAAAAGAAGTAGTCCATACGATGCAAAGGCTGGAAGAGGAATTCTTACATCTATAAAAATTGAAATTCAAAATGGTTGGCTAAATACTTTAAGAGGATTGGTATCATCTGAAATTTTTGTTGATTTCATTGAAATGGCAGAGCACTTACTTTCAGAAAATTACAAAGATCCTGCTGCTGTTATGATTGGAAGCGTATTAGAAGAACATTTAAGGCAGTTATGTATTAAAAATGGTATTGCAACCACGGAATTAAGAGGAATCAAAAATATTCCTAAAAAAGCAGACTTACTAAACAGTGAATTGGCAAAAGGAAACATTTACAATATGTTAGATCAAAAAAATGTAACAGCTTGGTTAGATCTAAGAAATAAAGCTGCACATGGAAAATACTCTGAATATAAACATGAACAAGTAGAATTGGCTCTAAATTCAATCTTAGAGTTCATGACCAGAAATTCTATTTAAATATTAAGAGAGAAGAGAATGGTATACTCAAAAATTTTCACTTCAATTTTTTATCTTGAAATCGAAGAAGAATGTACTGAAAATGTATTAGAAAGCTTAAATCTTTTCATTACAAATAATATAAAACCTTTACACGAATTACTTAGTGACGAAGAATGTCGTATGATGATTGGATTTAATGAATCACATTCTTTGGAGAATTCAAAATGCATTTTTTACCAGACAAATGCATGTCACGTTGATTTTAATGAATTTGACGACAGGAAGTTCCTTATAAACACTTTGATTCATTTACAAATGTTTTACCATGCATTATGGCTAGTAAAAGACAATGCAGTCCACTGTGAATTAGCATACTTAATATATAACAACGATAAGCAACGTGCTATTCATTCAAATCTTTGGGCTTCGTTTTATACTGATTCTTTAGGAAAATTAGACGAAGTAACTTTTACATCCGACGAAATAAGAACTGCGATAACTTTATATAAAATCATCTTGAAAATTAATAAACTACATACTCCTCTTGCTAACGAAGCAATAAAATTAACTTCTAAAACCTCACGTCTTTCTAGAGCACTTTTTTTTATACACTCTGCAAGAACTGCCGTTGATATTGGAACAAAAATTTCATTGTACTGTTCTGTATTGGAAAGCATTTTTTCTGTTTCAAACTCGGAACTTAAACATCGTCTGTCCGAAACAGTAGCATTCTTCATAGAAAAAGAATTCATTAAAAAAAAGAATGTTTATAAAAATCTGCAAAATGCATACGATATAAGATCTGCTGTTGTTCATGGTGATGGCATCCAATCAAAATTTTTAAAAAATGATGCTAAATTGTTATTAGAAACGGCAAAAGATACTGATGAAATTATTCGCAGATGTTTACGTAAAATATTGGGCGATCAAAAATTATATAAATTATTTACTGTGAATGATCGAGAAGAAATCAGCAGTTATCTACAAGATTTAATATTTAATGATCTGGCTTAACAAACAGAAAAGATCGCAACATGTTTTAATTCAAATTGCATAAAACTAGATAGTGCTGATTTGCAATCTCTACCTACAACAATAACTACAATACAAATCATAAAAACAAAAGCTACAATAAATCATGTAGCTTTTTTTATACCCAAAAATATCAAACCCCAACCTTATAAACCTCGTCCAACAATTCCATTTCATTATCTGGCAATAACTGCAAAGCAATTTCAAGCAAAGTCATTACATTAAGATCATTGCCTTTTGTAAAACTCGACAAACCTTTAGCATCAGGATTAAGCAATATAATACTGGCTTTTAGCAAATCTGAAACCATTAGATTTAATTCGGTATAAGAAGATATTTTTAGCGTTATTGTATACGAATTCTTTTCTTTAGGCTCTGGTTTTAGTTTCGTAAAATATCTTCCTTTATTTATTAATTCTAACAATTCTTCGGTTCTTTCTTGGTTTTGCGTCTCCATTATTTATATAAGAGTTAGTTTATATTTCAAACAAATATACAAAATTTCGGTTGAAAACAATCGATTTTTAACAATCATATCAAAACAATCTATTACTTGTACTTTCATTTCTATGAAAAGAGAGAGAAAAAGTGAAATTCCAGAAGTTGTAAAAGAACTTGGAATTAAGATAAAAAATGTGATTGACAGTAATCAATTAAAGCCGAGAGAAGTTGCTCATGATGCTGAATTGGATGTAGAAAATCTAAGAAAATATATTAAAGGCTCGCAAGAAATGAAAGTAAGTACATTATTTAAAATTGCTCAAGCTTTAAAAATTCATCCAAGTGAATTGATAAAGGATTTGTAAATCGTTACGCTGAAACATTACTAAATGAAAATACATTCAAAATTTCGAACCTTATTTTTGATTCGGATAAACATACTTTTCGTCATATTTGATTTCTTTTGTCTGTCTAATTTCTTTGGCAGTTTTCGTACTGAGGACTATACCGTAATTTTAGCATCGGTTTTCTTTTTAGCTTTAAGTATATTTTTTCATATTAATAAACTTAGTTCGGTTAACGAAATTGCTGTTTTAGAAAAAGGAATAGAAAGAACAACTTTAGCTTCGTCCAAAGTCGAGTTTATCCCTTTTTCTTCCGTTTTAAAAGTTCAAACAGAACGTATTCAAGGATCTTATTCTCGTGCAGGACAAATAAGTACAGGTTACTTTGAAAGCAAACTATATCTAGAAAATGGTGAAGAATTATTAATTAGCCCAGATCATTTTGAGAATTATCAAGAACTTATTATAGCAATTAGAGAGAAAGTATTAAATAAAATCGAAAACTTTGTTTAAAATTGCTCAAGCTTCAACAATTCATCCAAGCGAATTGATTAAAGGATTTATAAGCAAATTGCATTGAAAAGTAAAAAACAAATCGTCATTAATGGAAAAAAAATTATTTCGTTGCTACAAATTAAACAAATGGAATTACATTACCCTTAGTGTTTATTTGTTGCTTTCTTTTTTCTTATTGACTTTTTTCCTCTTAAACAAGTTTGATCGAAAACAAGTATTGTTTTTCTATACTTTTGGAACTCAATTTTTTATTTATGGTGGTCAATATAGAGCGCTTCGAAATTTTTATTATTTTTTAATCTGGCTTACAATAGGAATTATACATTTTAGTCTATTTCTTTCTCTTAGAAATGATCCTGAATTAGCTTTTGTAAACGGCCATGCATCTCTTGGTTTAAGAAGCACTATTATTTCATTATTACTTTACCAATTTTTACGATTTATAAGCTTAACAATTCAGAAAAAAGAGTTAGTTGTACCAGCAAAATACGGTAAGTATGATCTTTTAGATGAAAGGAAGGTGACGTTCCTTGATTATATTTGTTTCTTTACCTTTTTTGGATTAACCCTTTATTTTATGGTTTGACTAGACATTTCTTCAAAATTCCAGCTGTTTTTCTCAAATCACGCCGCCACACACTCCATATTCTTCTCTTCCATAATCTGCATATCCATTATTTTTTGAGCGATAGTACCTCTTTCAAATACGCGAATGATTTTGAAAACGGCGCTAACAAAATATCCAGGGTTCGAAACCAATCGGGCGATTTCGGTTATTCTTTTATCTCTTAACTGCGTGCAGGCTTCTCTTTCGTTTTCTGGAACCGCTACAAATTCGTTGGCAAATTTCCATGCTCCATTTCTGGCGGTTTCCATGCTAAAATCGATAAAGAAATTGTCTATTTTTCCTGTTGCTTTTAGAATCCACGTGAGCGTTGGCCAAATCTTGATCAGGCATTTTTCTACACCTGCGACTAGATTGCTAAGAATGAAATTTATCTGGTCAAAATCATGTTTTAATTCTTCGATATCATCTATCGTGCTTACCTCAGCCGAAGCTATGCCTAAATCAAGATTGATATGCGCATTAATTCCGAGCAGTAAGTGCTGCAGAACTATTGGCCAGAAATTTTCGGCTTGTTCAAAGGCAAATCCCCAACATTCAGATGGTTCTTCTTTGGCTTGATATTGATAATACGCTTTCAGATATCTATTGGCAAAAATAACGTCTAGTTTTTCCATTCTTTCGCCGTTTTGAAAAGCGCCTACGCTAATACCTTCCTTTACTTTTACCGTAACTTCACGATACAGAATCGCAAATAAACCGAGATTGCTTTGCTCCAGTTTTGATCTTTCTATTATTTCGTCCAATAACAGAATGACTTCGTTTATAGTTCCCGCTTGTTTCATACTCATTTACAATTGGTTATATTTAATTTTGGAGCAACTAATTTACTTATTTTAATCATTCAATGAACGATGATTTTGAAGTATACATCTTGTTATTAAGATTTTACATTCCATATTTTTATCATAAAAAAACATCCCGCAAAGAAATCTTCTTTTTGGGATGTTTTTTAATAAACTAAAAAAGATATTAAGCTTCTACTTTTAAAATCTCTAATTTTAAATTTCCTTTTTTAGCTGGCCATTCTACAACGTCACCTACTTTGTAACCCAACATTGCAATTCCTTCGTCTGAAAGAACCGAGATCTTGTTTTTGCTTGCTTTTGCTTCTGCAGGACCAACTAGAAGAATCGTTTTTTCTTCATTTTTCAAATGGTCTTTATAAGTAACTTTTCGGTTTATCGAAACAATGTCTTCAGGCAGATTTTTTCGCAATACCTGAGAGGCATTTTTTAATTGATTCAGCAATAATTCTTCTTCTTGTACGGTAACTTTTTTTCTTCTTACGTGGTCTTTTATTAAATCGTATGTTCCTGTTGTTAGTATTATATTTTGTAACATGACTTTCTTATTTGTTCCATTTTACATAGGCATGAAATGCAACTCTTCACTGAATAGCTAGCAGTTCTATCTCATTCAGCGTATCATATCCTGAATAAAATGGAAATTTATAAAACGAACTATAACTAATGGAAAATTCCCTGTCTAGAGTTAGGACAGGGCAAATGGAATAAAGTCTTTTGAGCTTTTTAAGAAAGTATCGTCATGCAAATACAGCAATGCGCTCATTAAGCACATTAAAGAACTGTTTACTAAATATGTATTTGCCGTTATCATAATACGATTATAATCAGTTTGCAAGATATGACTTTTTTCTTATAAAAAGAAAAACAATCTACTTGATTATATAATTGAGAAGTGCTTCTAAAATATTCACAGACGGTTTTAGTCAAACATGTAATTAGCAATAAAAGATAAAAGTAAATTCTATTTTATATATTTGATAGTTAACAAATAATCATTTGAAAAAGTGATATTTCATAACACTTTCAATTATGGAATCGACTAACAATATTGGTTTTACTCCTATCGAACTTAATATTTATGAAAAATTAAATTGGGATTATGATTTAATTGTAATCTGCCTGGAATGTATTCGAAGAGAAATACCAGTTATTTTAAACGTAGATAGCGATGATATAGAAGTCTTTCTAATTTCTTTCAACAACTTTTTAGAACAAAGTTATCCTGCAATTGGAATTCGTGGAAAATCAGATATGATAGGGAATGTTTTTGATATTGAAGAGAAAATCGAAAACTGGATTATAGATCTGGGCGGAATTGAAAATCTGAAGCTGAAAACCGCAAATCTTGAATGTCCTGATTGGAAATTATTACAGAATATTAAAAAATACCCTTAAAAAAACTAATTACCAAAGCGTCATAAGAATAAAAAATAACAACTAAAAAAATCAGTAATGGAAAACTTCGACTGGACTTCTTTCACAAAAAAAATAGCTGTAAAAGCTACTCTTTCAGATATTTATAATGCTTGGACAAAAGCCAATGAATTGGAAAAATGGTTTCTAGAAAAAGTTTCTTTTTTTGATGCCACTCAGCAACCATTAGACAAAGACAAAAATGCTGTAACAGACACTACTTACGAATGGATTTGGCATTTGTACAAAGATGCCATGAAAGGAAAAATCGTTTCTGCCAACGGACAAGACCAATTGCAGTTTACTTTTGAGGGAAGCTGTCTAGTGGATATAAAACTAAGCGAAGCAGAAGGTTATACCATAGTTGAACTTCGCCACCACAATATTCCAACAGATGATTATTCTAAACAATACATCAGATTGGGCTGTTCCAACGGCTGGCATTTTTATCTGACCAATCTGAAATCGGTTTACGAAGGAGGATTAGATTTACGAAATAAAGACAGTAATTTGGATCCGATGATTAATAATTAAGATAATGATTTCACAAATTGGAATTGAGGAATTCCGACAAAGACTGAAAACAAATACTAAACGTGGCAATCCTAAAATTAGCGGAACTCCTTTTCACGCATTTAATATGATAGGAGAAAAAGACAAATTATTTTTCGGATCAATAAATCAAAATGATTTTAAAATTACCAGAAATGCGGTATTACATCCTATACCTTTTATTTTAGAAGGAAAAATTAAATCTTTGAATAAAAATCAAACTGAAATTTTTTACGAAATAATTCCAATTAAATTTGGCTATTATTGGAATCGTTATCTTCCTATTGTAGCTTTCTTCATATTTAACACCATATTTATTATTGAGAACGCACCAACTATAGTCTTCATAATATTCAATTTATTTATAGCAATCACAGGTACAATTGTTAATTTACTGATGAATTTTAAAAAGAAGAAATTTGAAGAAAAGTTTATTCAAATATTTGAAATCTTAAATTAGGACAGCAACTACTATTGCGGTGCATATCGATTATGATCATAAAGTCTTTTTTCGGCAATATGGTTAATAATCAGATTTTTCAATTGTTCGCCTGTTGGAATATGATCGTATTTTTTAGAAACCACAATCTCCAGTCTGTTTATTTCCTCTCTTGAAAGATTTTCAAAGTACGAAAGAACTGCTTCTTTATTTTCAAGTTCGTTAAGATCAACATTTGGAATTATGATCTGTTCTGGAACAGATTCTTTGCTTTTAGTTTTCTCTGCTTTTATAGATTCATTTTGAGACGAAACTTTTGCTTTAGAATGAATTACATTGTTTATTACTGGTTCTGGTAAAGATGGTAAATCGGCTATCTCCATTTTGCTGGTTTCATTTAAAATATAACCTAATACAGCAACCACAAATGCTTTTGGTAAAAACACGATAATTTCGCTTTCGACAACACGAAATAACTCAAGCGCTGAACAGACGCCTAATACGATCAATGAAAAACCTAAAATTTTGAAAAGATTTTTGTGGACAATAGTAATTTTTCGAATTCTGTTTCCTAATAAAATAGTAAGCAAAATCATTACAGCAGTTGAAAGCATCAGCCAGATCACACCAGAAAAAGATGTCGTAGCGAAAGCCATTGAAGCATTTAATTCATCTCCGCTTCCTAAAGACATAAATAGTAATATAGAATCTAGCAGGACTTTACCAACTGAATAAATTGATATACCCAAGAAAACTAAATACGCAATTATTAAAGAATCTGCTTTTTTATAATGAAGTATTTGATTTAGAAAAAGTTTAAAGACAATCAATATTCCGAACCAAACAAAAGTACTTATAACAGCCAAACCATTTGCCATTAATCCATGAAACCAAGTTTGATCTACATAGAAAAATTCTTTGTAGACTAAAAAAACAATTGTAAAAACGGCATAAATATAAGCAACCAATGCGGTAGTACTGTAAATTTTAGGCAAGCTTGATTTTGGAGTAGAGTTAGTCATTTGGGTAATTATTTTGTTTTTGGTTACGGTCAAAAATAGGAAATTTAATTACACATCCAGAAGAGTTTTTCTGTTATTTTAAGATAATTTTAAACAAAAATTTCTAACAAATTTTAATTGAAATTATTCAATAATTAAAAACTTAGTGCCTTAGCGTCTTAGTGGCAAAACCAAAAGAACCTTTGTCCCTTTCTCCAAAAATCCTTATTTTCGCTCCTTAATTAAGAAAGGAAAGAATGAAGGTCTGTATTGCCGAGAAACCAAGTGTCGCACGAGAAATAGCAGCCGTTTTGGGTGCCAATACCAAACACGATGGTTATTATGAAGGCAATGGTTATGCGGTAACCTACACTTTCGGGCATTTATGCACTTTAAAAGAGCCCAACGATTACAAACCGCACTGGAAAAGCTGGGATTTGAATAATCTGCCGATGCTTCCAGAAAAGTTCGAAACCAAAGTGGTTCAAAATTCTGGAATTCAGAAACAATTTAAAATCATAAAAAGTCTTTTTGAAAAAGCCGAAGTGGTGATAAACTGCGGGGATGCTGGACAAGAAGGAGAACTGATTCAGCGCTGGGTCATGAACGAAGCGCATTACAAAGGCGAAATTCAACGTTTATGGATTTCGTCACTTACAACAGAAGCCATAAAAGAAGGTTTTGAAAACTTAAAACCATCTGAAAACTACGATAATTTATTCTACGCTGGATTTTCGAGAGCGATTGGCGATTGGCTTTTAGGAATGAATGCAACACGTCTCTATACCGTAAAACATGGCGGTTACAAACAAGTTTTATCTATCGGACGCGTGCAAACACCAACGCTGGCGATGGTTGTAGACCGTTTTAGAGAAATCGAAAACTTTAAACCGCAACCGTATTGGGAATTGCAGACTTTGTACAGAGAAACGCTTTTTAGTTATGAAGAAGGCCGTTTTTTGAAAAAAGAAGACGGAGAAATTTTAGCCGAAAAAGTAAAAGAAAGTGATTTCGAAATTGTTTCTGTTGATAAAAAGAACGGAAACGAGTATGCTCCAAAGCTTTTCGATTTGACTGGTTTACAAGTTTATTGCAATCAGAAATTTGGATTTTCGGCAGAAGAAACACTGAAAATTGCACAGACATTATACGAGCAAAAAGTAATCACGTATCCCAGAGTAGATACGACTTTTCTTCCTGGAGATATTTATCCGAAAGTAACGGGAATTCTGCAAAAATTAACCAATTATGCTGAATTGACTGAACCTCTTTTAGGAAAGAAAATTAAGAAATCGCCAAAGGTTTTCAACGATAAAAAAGTAACCGATCACCACGCAATTATTCCGACTGGCGTTCAGAACAATTTGGCATACAATCAGCAGCAAGTTTACGACATTATTACACGACGTTTTATTGCGGTTTTTTATGATGATTGTTTGGTTGCCAACACGACAGTAATCGGAAAAGCAGCTGATGTTACTTTTAAGGCAACGGGAAAAGAAATCCTGAAAAAAGGTTTTCGCGTTGTATTTGAAGATCCGAATGCCAAGGAAAAAGAACCTGATTTACTGCCAAGCTTTGTGGTCGGCGAAAAAGGTCCGCACGAACCTTCCTTTCTTCAAAAAGAAACCAAACCGCCCAATCAGTTTACCGAAGCAACTTTATTACGTGCGATGGAAACGGCTGGAAAACAAGTCGACGACGAAGATTTACGCGAATTAATGAAAGAAAACGGAATCGGTCGTCCGTCAACGCGTGCGAACATTATCGAAACACTTTTTAAACGACAATATATTGTTCGAAATAAAAAACAGGTTTTACCAACTTTAACTGGAATTCAGCTCATTGACACGATTCAAAATGAATTAGTGAAATCGGCCGAACTTACGGGAACTTGGGAGAAACAGCTGAAAGATATCGAGAAAGGCACTTTCACCGCTGCGGCATTCATAAGAAACATGAAACGCATGGTTGAAGCTTTGGTTTATGAGGTGCGAATGGAAACGAAACATGCCAATATTTCGCATGCCGCAATGGTTCAGAAACCTGTTGTAAAAGAAAAAGAAAAAAAGAAAGCTTCTGGAATTTCGGCAGAAACGTGTCCGAAATGCCAGAAAGGAACTATTTTAAAAGGCAAATCGGCTTTTGGATGCAGCGAATACAAATCAGGTTGCGATTTTGTTTTGCCTTTTGTTTTCCATGAAAAAAAAATCACCGAAAGCCAGTATTTAAGGTTGGTTCAGAAGGGTTCAACTGTAAATATAAAAGGTTTTAAAACAGATTCTGGAACGGTTGAAGGTTTGATTCGGTTTGAAGAAAATTACAAACTGAAATTAGAACCTAAGAAAACAGACAAAAAAGAAGCACCAAAAGAAAGTTCAGATGCATTGGTTTGTCCGAAATGTAAAAAAGGAACAATCCTAAAAGGCAAGACGGCTTACGGCTGCGCTGAATATAAATCGGGTTGCGATTTTAAAGTGACTTTCGACGATGTTCGAGCAAAACTTGGCGACCAAAAACCAACTAAAGAATTGGTTTACGAGATTTTGAGTGCTAGCGTTTAAGTTTTTTTAGCCACGAATTGCACGAATTTGCACGAATTAATTTCACGCAGATTGGAAAAGATTTAAGCTGATGTCCACAGATTTTTATTTAAATAAATCAAAATTTAAATCTGCGTGAAACAAAAAAATCATTTAATCTGTGGCAAAACTAATTTCAGCAAATAATTCGTGGAAATTCGCGTAATTCGTGGCGAACACTTTTTTTTCCTACATTAGTAACTCCAAACAAAACCAAAACTTAAAAAATATGTTTCAGAAAATTACTTTTATAGCCTTTATTATAGCTTTTGTTTCTTGCCAGAAAAAAGAAACAATCGAAAAAGATAAAATCAAAAAAGCCGACTGGTTAATCGGAAACTGGGAAAATACTTCTCCTGAAGGAGTTTTATCTGAGAATTGGCAAAAACTAAACGACAGTACTTTCAGTGCTTCATCTTACTTTATTAAAGGAAAAGATACGTTGCATTTTGAAACTATTATTCTAGCGCAATTAGGTGAAACATTGACTTATAAAGCAACAGTAAAAGGCCAGAATGAAGACAAACCTGTTTTCTTCCCTTCTACTACTGAATCTGAAAATCAATTGGTTTTTGAAAATCAAAAACATGATTATCCGCAAAAGATTACCTATACAAAAGGTGCCAATAATACTTTGACAGCTGAGATTTCTGGTAATCTGAACGGAAAGCCTTCTTCTGAGAAGTTTGTTTTGACTAAAAAGTAATTTTTTTTGTTTTGCCACGAAGGCACGAAGATTTTGCCCACATTTTGTGTCCTCCTGAGCGAAGTCGAAGGACTTACAAAGCCATGGTTACCTTATTTTAACTAAAAAAAAATCATCATGAAACTACCGTTTTCTTTATTCTTAGTACTTGGATTAACATCTATCATTTCTTGTAAAAAAGAAATCAAAACAGAAACTCCTGTGAAGTCTTATACTATCGAAAAAGCTTCGTGGTTTATTGGCGAATGGGGTAATAAATCTAAAGAAGGCGAACTTACAGAACGCTGGAAAAAAGTAAATGATTCGGTTTATTTTGGTGAATCGTATTTTGTTGTTGGAGGAAAAGATACTGTTTTTGGAGAACATGTAAATCTTGAAGATAAAAATGGTAAATTATCTTTTATCGTAACTGTTCCAGAACAAAATGATGAACTTCCCGTAACTTTTGAAATGACTTCTTCTACCGACAATCAAATTGTTTTTGAAAACCCAAAACACGATTATCCATCTAAAATTGTTTACAATAAAGTTGGAAATGATTCTCTAGTCGCAGAGATTTTCGGAATGAAAAAAGGGAAAACTGCTTCGGAAAAATTTCTAATGAAAAAAAGATAAATTAGCACGGCAATAAATGTGTCGTTCCTACTGAACTTTTGATTGGTATTATTTCCATATCCCCACGGATTAAAATCCGTGGCTACAAAATAATTCATTCCTACGGAATTTTCGAATTGGTTTCGTTTAAACCCCACGGATTAAAATCCGTGGCTACAAAATAGTTCATTCCTACGGAATTCTAAACTTTGTTACCTGCCAATCTTAGGAAAAAAACTTTGCTCCCGAAGCCTCGGGACTGCAACTTTGCGAGATTAAAAAAACTTCGTGTCTTAGTGCCTTCGTGGCAAAACGGAAACTCAGAATCTTAGCAACTTAAATTAAACAAAAAAACTTTGTGCCTTAGCGTCTTCGTGGCAAAAAACCTCAGCATCTCAGCACCTTAGAAGCTTAAAAAATCACTCATTCTCCCCTATCTTATTCACCATAAAAATCATCAGGATTCCTAGAAGTGCCATAATTAGGAATGCCCATTTCATGCTTAAATATTCAGATATAAAACCCACCATTGGCGGAACAAGTAAAAATCCTAAATAACCAATTGTAGATATCGAAGTCAAAGCCGAACCACTGCTTAATTTTGAAGATCTTCCAGCAATACTAAATACTAGCGGAACAACACAAGAAACTCCAAAACCAATCAAAACATATCCAAAAATAGTTGGATACGCATACGGCAAAATAAAGCAAACGCCGAAACCAACTGTTATTAATATACCGCTATAAAGCAGGATTTTTTTAGTTCCAAATTTCATTACTCCATAATCACCAAAAATACGTCCTAACGTTACTGCCGATGCAAAAAATACAAACGCGGCACTGGTTAATTTTGGAGAAGCTTTTAGAATATTTTCGAAGTAAATTCCGCTCCAGTCGTACATTGTGTTTTCACACGCCATAGAGACGAAACAAATCATAGCAAATTTTATCAGATTCTTTTCTGGCATTGAGAAAAACTTCTTCTTAACCGGAACAGGTTCATTATGAATGCTCATTGGATAAAAACAAGCCGTTAGCGCCAGCATAAAAATACTCACTCCCAATAAATGATGTGATGGTGCAATTTTCTGTGTAACCATAACATAGCCTAATCCTGCTCCCGAAAAAACGGCAATACTCCAAACGGCATGAAAACGCGTTATAATCGATTTTGGATACAATTTCTGCACTTCAAGAGACTGCGCATTTATAGATAAATTGAAAATATTACGAGAAGCGCCAAAGAATAAAAGTATGATAACCAGCTGCCAAACAAATGCCGCCAAACCTGGCAGAGACAGCGCCACATTAAACATAACGGCTCCCAAAAGCATAATATAACGGCTGCTGTATTTATTTAACAGTTTTCCTGTAAAAGGCATTGTTAGCATTAAACCTATCGGAAAAGCAAATAAAACTGCTCCAAATTCGGCTTCAGACAAATGCAATTGTGCTTGTATATGTGGAATTCTCGAAACCCAAGAAGAATAACCAAAACCTGAAAGGAAGAAAAAGACAGTGTTGGCAATACGATATCCTCTAGGCGTATTTTGAATCTTTTTAAAAAAGGGTAAAATCATGAAGTCGTTTTTTCTGACTGCAAAAGTAAAACATTTAAAACTTTAACTTATGGAAATAGTTAAAAGAAGATTCTTTTAAATGTTCTTTTAACATTTTATAAATCCATCCAACATTAAAATAACATTAAAAAATAACCTTCAAAAGAGTTGCATACATCACTTTTATAGCTACATTTGCGCTGTTTTTATTCAGTCTAAATAAGAAAATGAATTACCAACCAAATTTCAAACCATGAATATTATAAAATTTAAGCATTTAAAATTTCTATCTGCCTTTTTGTTTTTTGTTATTTCTAATTTATCAGCACAGCAAAACAATGGTAAAATAAAAGGAGTTATTACAACTTCTGACGGAAAACCAGCATCTGACGTAAATGTCATTCTAAAAAATTCAAAATATGGCACCACAGCAAATGAATACGGCGCATTTGAATTTAGTAAAGTAAAAGCCAACACTTACACTTTGCAAATTTCTTTAACAGGTTATGAAACTTTAGAAAAAGAAATTACGGTTACAGAAAATGAGACGACTTCACTTAATTTACAATTAAATTTTTCTAATAAGGAACTGCAGGAAGTTATCATTAACAATAATAAAATGATTACCAAAAAAACAGATTATGTGGCAAGAATGCCTATCAGCAATCTGGAAAATCCGCAGGTTTATAACGTTATAACCAAAGAACTTTTTAAAGAGCAAGTTGCAGTCGACATTAGAAGTGCGGTGCAAAATGCGCCTGGTATTGTGACTAAAATCTATCCTTCTGGCGGACTTGAAATTTCTTTTAGAGGTTTCAGTACGGGAGTAAATGCGAGAAACGGTATGGAAACGCTTACAGGAAGAAGTTCTATTTCTGTCGACAATGTGGAACGCATTGAAGTATTAAAAGGGCCATCGGGAACTTTATTCGGCTCTTCTGTTTCTTCTTTTGGTGGTGTTGTCAATCTAGTTACGAAAAAACCTTTTGAGACTAGAAAAACGGAAATCTCTTATACCGGCGGAAGCTTTGGGTTAAATCGTGTGGCTGTAGATTTTAATATGCCCTTAACGAAAGATAATAAAGTTTTGTTTAGACTTAATGCTTCTGGAAATACAGAAAACAGTTTTCTAAATTATGGCTTCAATAAAACATTTTTATTTGCCCCAAGTGTTATTTACAAAGCAACAGACAAATTAACGTTTACTGTAGATACAGAAATTTACAACACCAACAATACGCGTCCAACTTACGGACGTTCTTATGCAGCAGCACTTACGAATCCGAACGATTTGAAATTGGATTACAGAACTAGTTTGTTTGCGGATGATCTAGATGCTAAAACGACATCACCAAAAATCTTTGCTCAGGCAGAATATAAATTGGCAGACAACTGGAAATCGACTACACTTTTTTCTTTAGTAGATGAACAGGTAGATTATAGTTACCAATATTATACAAAATGGAATTCTGCTACAGAAGTAGAAAGAATGGTGTCGAAATTTGGACCAATCCGCAATAAATTCACCAATATACAGGAAAATATTAATGGTGAATTTTCTACAGGAAGCATTAAACACAAACTATTAGTTGGATTAAATTATAGGTTTACGAAAGCATCTTTTAATTATGCCACTACAAATGTTCTTGATGTTATCGATGTTACACAGCCTTTTGAGCCTATCAGAAGAGCACAAGTCGATGCCAATTTGACTCCAATGGCATTTGGAGTTCCTAGTGAAGAGACTTTTAGTGCTTATGCTTCAGATGTTGTAAACTTTACAGATCGTTTGTCTGTTATGTTGAGTTTGCGTTTAGACAATTATGTTCAGAAAAAATTGGAAGATTCAGAAGGATATAACCAAACGGCTTTGTCTCCAAAGTTAGGTGTGGTTTATGAGGTTGTTAAAGATCAGGTTTCTTTATTTGGAAATTACATGAATGGTTTTCAGAATACGCAATCACCGCAACAGCCAGACGGAACTTTATTTATTGCAAAACCAGTTTACGCCAATCAGTTTGAAGGTGGTCTAAAAGCTGAAGCTTTTGACAAAAAACTAAGCACTACTCTTAGTTATTATAATATTACAATTGACAATGCTTTAAGAACTGATGCTGATGGTTTTGCGCATCAAGACGGTAAACAAGTAAGTAAAGGTTTTGATTTTGAATTAATTGCAAATCCTTTAACAGGTTTAAATATTATGGCTGGTTATGCTCATAATGATAATCGTATCGTAAAATCAGACAATGCTGCAATTGAAGGCAATACAGTAAGTGGTGCACCAAAAGATGTGGTTAACTTCTGGGTTTCTTATAAATTTCAGAATGTGCTAAAAGATTTCGGACTTGGTTTTGGAGGAAATTACGTTGACAAACAATATAAATTTGAAGATGAAGGATTCTACAGCCCATCTTATTCTGTTTACAATGCAACAGTATTTTATGACAGACCAATGTGGAGATTGGGCGTTAAATGGAATAACCTGACAGATAAAAAATATTGGGATTCTTACGGAATGGGTCAGGCAATCTCAAATTTTGCAGTAAATCTTACCGTTAGACTATAATATTTCAATTTCAAAAATCCTTATTTCTAAGTAAATAAGGATTTTTTCATTTTAAATAAAAACTAAACCAAAAAAAGAAAAACCATGAATTATTTAAATCCCCTAAAGCAGATAGCGACTATTATCTGTTTACTATTTCTGTTTAGTACAAATGTATTCGCTCAGCAGAATTCAGGAAAAATTAAAGGAACTATTAAAACATCTGATGGAGAACTTGCTGTTGGAGTAAACATTATTCTTAAAAGTTCAAAATACGGAACAATCAGTAACGAAGACGGAACTTTCGAATTTAACAGGGTAAAACCAAATACGTACACCGTGCAAGTTTCCTTAACTGGATATGAAACATTAGAACAGCAAGTAACCGTAACGGCAAATGAAACTTCTACTCTTGATCTGCAATTAACGGTTTCTGACAAGCAATTGAAAGAGGTGATTGTTACTAATAACCGAGGAAAAAAATTCCCGAAACAAAGTAACTACGTTTCAAAAATGCCCCTGAAAAATCTTGAAAATGCTCAGGTTTACAATATTGTTTCTTCAGAATTGCTAAAAGAACAAGCGATTACTAATTATGAAGATGCTTTAAAAAATGTGCCTGGAATTCAAAAACTTTGGGAATCTACAGGCCGTGGCGGCGATGGAGGATCTTATTATTCTTTACGTGGTTTTGAAGTTCAAGCCAATATTGTAAATGGTTTGCCTGGCCTTACCAACGGAAGTCTTGATCCTGCAAATGTAGAGCGTATTGAGGTTATAAAAGGGCCTTCTGGAACTTTGTTTGGAAGCAGTTTAGTAAGCTACGGCGGTCTTATTAATACCGTAACCAAAAAACCTTACAGCGGTTTTGGCGGCGAGTTCTCTTATCTTACAGGAAGTTTTGGTCTTAACAGAGTGACGGCAGATGTAAATACTCCGCTTGACGATAATGACAATATTGCTTTTAGAATAAACGCAGCTTATCAGACAGAAAATAGTTTTCAGGATGCTGGATTCCGCACTTCTCTTTTTGTTGCGCCTTCCCTATCTTTTAAAGTAAATGAAAAACTGTCTTTTTTAATTAATACAGAATTTATGCAGGAAGAAAAAACAACGCCTTCTATGTTGTTTTTAGGAAGAGATACTCCACTGCAATGGGCTAATTTAGCAGAACTGAATTACAATACCAATCTATCGTTTTACAGTAATGATTTGTCAATGAAAAATCCGAGATTTAGTTTACAGGCACAAATGCTGTATAAAATTTCAGATCAATGGACTTCACAAACGGTATTATCAAGAGGTTCTTCCAAATCTCAAGGATATTACACGTATATCTACGATAATGAAGACGGAAACAAAGATTTTGCATTATGGATAACCAAAGAACAATCTCAGACTGCAACAACAGATATTCAGCAAAATTTTATTGGTGATTTTAAAATTGGCAATATGCGCAATCGACTTGTTGTAGGTTTAGATTATTTTGAAAGAAATGTAATGTATGGTGGTTCTGGCTATGGCCATTTATACAATCTTACCGCTCAAGGCGAAGTGAGACAGCTTGATGCTGACAATCCTAATTTTCTAACTACAACATCTGTAGATAGACTTTTGGCAAACGAAGCGGCAGGAAACTATAATCCGAAAGATGCTACTTACAGTGCTTACGCTTCAGACGTATTAAATATTACGCCAACTTTATTGGCTATGGCGAGTTTAAGAATCGATTATTTTGACAATGACGGAAACGCCAATGCAAGCGGTGACGAATACACGCAAACCGCTTTTTCTCCAAAATTTGGATTGATTTATCAGCCAATTGAAGATAAATTATCTGTTTTTGCCAATTACATGAATGGGTTCAGAAATATTGCTCCAGGAGCAACTTATGATGATGACGGAAACTTAATAGGCTCTCAAACTTTTGAGCCAGAACATGCTAATCAATTTGAAACGGGTATTAAAGCCAATCTTTTTTCAGATAAACTGACAGGAACAATTAGTTACTATACCATCAATGTTGCCAATCTAGTAACGAGCAATCCGATGTTTAGCGCTCAAGGCGGAGAAGCAAGAAGCAATGGTTTTGAATTTGACCTGAATGCAAATCCAATTAAAGGCTTAAGCATTATTGCCGGATACAGTTATAATGACAGTAAAATTACAAAAGGTGATGAAGGAAATGTTTGGTTAGAACAAGGAAAAAGACCTTTTTGGTCTGGTCCAAAAAACTTAGTAAACCTTTGGGCAACTTATAAGTTTGAAGAAGGAACACTAGAAAACTTTGGTCTTGGCTTTGGCGGAAACTATGCGAGTGATAATGCTATTTTAGACAGTTCGGTAACTGGAAAATTTGTGCTTCCAGAATACACTGTAATCAACGGATCTGTTTTTTATAATTCGAATAAATTTCGCGTTGCTTTAAACGTAAACAACATTGCCAATAAAGATTATTTTAATGGAGGCTGGTCTACATTAAACCCGCAAAAACCTAGAAATGTTGTCGCGAGTTTTGCTTATAAATTTTAATATTATTTAAAAATGTAATGAAAGTCTCAAAGTTCCTAAAAACAGGGATTTTTGAGACTTTTTTAAGTTTTATTTTTAATTGTTCTAAATAAGACTTATGTTTGTAAAAAATATCATTCTAATAATTTAAACTTGATCTTATGAAATCAAATACTTTTAAAATCATAGCTTTTTTCTTTTTAATGCTGGTATCTGCTCCAACATTTGCGCACGCACTTTGGATCGAAACTAAAGCTACAGGAACAAAAGGTAAAGCTCAGGAAATTTCTGTTTACTTTGGAGAATTCTCTGATAATGACATTACAAAAGCAGACAAATGGTTTTCTGATTTGAAAAATTTCAGCTTAATTGTAGTAAGTCCATCAAAAAAAGAAACGAAACTAACTGCAAAAGCTTTAGAAAATAAATATCAAGCATTCTTTACACCAACAGAAGATGGCGTTTACACGATTGTAATGCAGCACACAGTAGGAGATGTTTACGGAACTATGAAATTAGATTATAATTCTAGTGCAAATGTTGTGGTTGGAAACAAAAATGCTGGAAATAATATCGCAGCAAATTCAAACAAAATTGCTGTTTTCTCAGAAAATGCAGATGTTGCAAAAAAAGATACAAAAGTAACTGGAGTTGCTTCTTATGATGGTGCTATCGCTAAAGAAGCTAAAATCAAAGTTATTGCTCCAAACGGATGGGAAAAAGAATTATGGACAAATGATAAAGGAGAGTTCTCTTTTACTCCGATCTGGTCTGGAAATTATATGGTTGAATACGCTCACACAGACAAAGCTTCTGGTGAACACAACGGAAAAAAATACGACGAAATCTGGAAAATGGCTACTTACCAAATTGCAGTAAAATAATTTAGAAGAAACTCATTCTTAGATTTTTTTTCAATTTAAAAAACCTTGCTTCACGGCAAGGTTTTTTTTTGCTTTAACTACAAAATTAAAATAACATTGAAAAATTCTTAAGCAAATCTTAAGAAAAGAATAAGAAAGGTTTAAGCAAGAAAACGCCCTCTAAATTTCCTCAACACATTCATGCAATTGTATATTTGCGGCGATCTATTTTTATTGAATCTAAATAAATACCATGAAATACAATTTACTATTTGCATTAGGATTATTAAGTTTTGTCTCTTATGGTCAAGACTATTCAAACTCTGAATCTGCTTCATCTGTAAACGATACCGTTAAGAATAAAAAAGGAGAAATTTTAAATGAAGTAGTCGTTACTAAAACCAAAGAACCAAAACCAGTAACAGCAGTTCGCTCTGGATTAAAACCAATGGACAATCCGCAATCTATACAAGTCATTGGTTCTGAAGTTATCGAACAGCAGCAAGCCATCCGATTAAGTGAAGTGCTTAAAAATGCCAATGGAGTTTATGTGGGCTCTGCACGTGGTGGCGCACAGGAATCTTTCTTCTCAAGAGGCTATGATATGTCTGCCAATAATATGTTTAAAAACGGTTTCCGTTACAATTCAGGATCAATTCCTGATGTTTCGGGTCTAGATAAAGTAGAATTTTTAAAAGGGAGTTCTGCCCTATTGTTTGGAAATGTCGCTCCAGGAGGAATTTTAAACTTAGTTACCAAAACTCCTCAGTTTAAAAGCGGTGGAGAGATCTCTATGCAAATAGGAAGTTACGCGTATTACAAACCTGCATTTGATTTTTATGGAGGTCTTAATAAATCAATCGCATTTAGAATTAATGGTTCTTACGAAAACTCAGAAAGTTTTAGAGATGTTGTAAAAAATAAACGTTTCTACATTAATCCGTCTTTACTTTTTATTGTGAATCCGAAAACTCAAATTACGGTTCAAGGAGATTATTTAAGTGCAGACTGGACACCCGATTTTGGAACTGGAATTATCGGAAAAGAAATTCTTGATCTTCCACGCAATGCTTTCTACGGATCTCTTTGGTCAAATGGTAATACAAAATCTGCTAGTGCATCGGTATTATTAAACCATGATTTCAACAAAAATTGGAGATTAAATTTCAACTCTTCTTTCCAAAATTTTGATAGAGGAAGTTATTCTACCGCACAATTATCAGGTTTAGATACGTATTCAACTCCTGGTGATTGGAATAGAGGTTTAACAAAGAACAAAAACTTAGAGCAAATCTTTGGAGACCAATTAAGTCTGCAAGGAAATTTTAATACTGGATCTGTAAAACATCAGATTTTTACAGGTGTAGATTGGGAAAACTCATTTGCGACCGCTTATACTTTTACATTTGACGAGAAATATGTTATTACTGGAACAAAAGATGGCAAACCAGTTTACGGACCAACTCTTTATGATACTATAAATCTATTTACTTTTGATCCCGCAAATCAAAGAATGGATATTCCAACAACTGATAGAGCGACTCAAATCACAAAAACAGACACCAATCGTTTTGGAATATATTTTCAGGATTTTATCTCAATTACAGACAAATTTAAAGTCTTAGCAGGTATCAGATGGTCTTGGCAGGAAGCAGAAGTTAGCACTTACAAAGAAACAAAAACAGGCGCAGGAAACCCACAAGATGCGGTTCCAACTGTTACGCCAAAACGTTTAGACAATGCGTTTTCTCCAAAAGCTGGATTAGTGTATCAGCCAACAAAAGATGTTTCGATATTCGGAAGTTATTCAACCTCTTTTACGCCAAATACTGGAACAACTGTCGATTTACAGCCTATCGAAGCTTCAATAATCGATCAATATGAAGCTGGTGTAAAAACAGATTTCTTTAAGGGTTTATTAAGCACAAATGTTACGGTTTACCAAATTACAAACAGCAACTTGGCACAAATGGCACCTTATAAAGCTGATGGAACAGATAATTTAGATGCTAACGTTAAAATGCTAAGTGGAGAAACAAAAAGTAAAGGTGTTGAAATTGATGTGACAGCAAGACCTGCAGATGGGTTAAATATTATTGCAGGATACAGCTATAATGATATGCGCTACACTAAAACTTCTGGATTAAATGGAAGTTTTGTCCAAGGAGATCGCGTAGCAAGAACGCCATTAAATACGGCTAACTTGAGTTTCTTCTATACTTTACAGTCAGGATTCTTTAAAAATGTTTCTTTTGGTGCAATTGGAAATTATGTCGGAGACCGTTTAGGCGGATGGAATGATGATTATGTTTGGACAGAAAACAAACCTTCAACAAATCCGAAAACGTATACTGTAACCATTAGAGATCGTGATATTCCGCTAGAAGGTTATGTTACCATTGATGCCTCTCTTGGATATACTTGGCAAAAATTCTCGATTCTGTGCAAATTATCAAACATTACAAACACCTTAAATTATACGGTTCACGAGAACTATAGTGTGAACCCAATCGCTCCACGTCAGGTTATGACAAGCTTGCGTTACAAGTTCTAAAAAACATTGAATTAGATTTTTTTATCCCAAGATTTTCCTGAAAACAGAAAAGTCTTGGGATTTTTATTTTAAGTCCGATACTAATTCAATTAACACTATTTTTGCTTGAAATTATATCCCTAAAAACTAACTCGAAATGTCAGATTCCAAGAAAAACCAATTGCAAAAAAGTTTAGGCCTAAGTTTTAATATTGCCGTTTTGATTGGAGGAACAATCGGTGTCGGAATTTTAAGAACACCTGGAACAATTGCTGAAATGCTAAATAATTACTGGCTTATTTTGGCTTCTTGGCTTTTTGGAGGTTTGTATGTTTTACTGGGAGCCAATTCGTATTCTGAATTGGCGACAATGCTGCCAAAAGCAGGAGGATCTTACAACTACATCAAAAGAGCTTTGGGCGAATATGCTGGATTTCTTTCTGGCTGGTACGATTATATCGTAAATGCTATTCCGCCTGCTTTTTATTGTATCGTAATTAGCGAATACACGATTATTTTATTTCCGCAATTAGCCAATTATTCTACAGTTTTATCCATTTCCTTATTGGTTGCATTTGTATTGCTCCATTTAAGCGGTGTCAAAAACGGAAGCGTGATTCAGCAAATTACCAGCTTATTGAAAGTTATTTGCTTTGTGGCTTTGGTCGTAGCTTGTTTCATGTATTCTGGCGTTGAAGTTCCGCCAATAAAAACAGATAATTCCATCTTTCAAATTGGACTTGTTTTTGGATTTTTTAAATCACTTCAGCTTATTATTGGAACTTATAATGGTTGGAATGCCGTTTGTTTTTTTGCAGAAGAAAATGACGATCCAGGTAAAAATATTCCGAAATCATTATACAGCGGCGTTTTGCTCGTTGTCGTGATTTATATTTTGGTAAACGCCGCATTTTTTCATGTTCTGCCAATCGAAACTTTAGCAAAATCAAATTTGGCTGCAGCAGACGTAGCGAAGATTCTTTTTGGAGAAAACGGAGCAAAAATTGTAACGGTAATTTCGATTTTTTCTTTAATCAGTATTCTAAATGCTTTTATGATGATTCCGCCAAGAATTCTCTACGGATTAAGCCGTGATGGATTTTTCATTAAACAAGGAACAAAAGTTAACAAAGGCGGAACACCAATTGTCGCGCTGTTAGTTTCTTCATTTTTTAGCTTATTTTTAATTTGCATAGGCTCTTTTGAAGTATTGTTTTCTTTCGCTGCTTTTATCTCCATAATCGTTTGGGGATTGGCTTACTATTCCCTTTTAAAATTAAGAACCAAAGAACCAGACTTACCAAGACCTTATCACTCGTTTTGGTATCCGTGGTCAACCATACTTGCTATTATATTCTCCATTGCATTACTTGGAGGATTTATTTACAGCGATCCTATTAGTTTTAGTATTATTGTTGGAATTGCGGTGGTTTCTTATCCTTTATTTTTGATATTGAGGAAAAACAAAAAATAATACAAAACTTACAATTATTTTTAAATTTGCTAGAATGTATTACCTTTACATTTTAGAATAATGAAATATGAATTACAACTTATCATTTCAGGAAAGAGCGAAGTTAAGCATGGAGCAATTATCCAAGCAGCAACCCGTTACCTTAGAAGAAGCCAAAGCTCAAGTGAAGTGGTTAAAGAATTCAAGCACTTCAAAAAACAAGAAACAGAAGCCTTAATTAGGTTTGCAAATAAAAATAATCTTTGGGTATTAGATATTAATCCCGAAAACTATGTTTCTGAAGGAGCCGAACAAAAAGTTTACTTAAAAGATGGAAAAACTGTCCTGAAACTAAACGACTCTATTTATTACAGTTCGTGGATTGATTACTTCAACAATCTTTTACTAAACAATTTCTTTTTTCCAGATACTGCTTATAACCTATTAGGCTTTTATCAAAATGAAGACATTTTATATGCAGTTGTAGAACAGCTTTTTGTAAAAGCTACTGAAAAAACCGATTTAGAAACTGTTAAAAATTTCATGTCCTCAAATGGCTTTCAAAACACAAAAAACAACGATTATTTCAATCCAGACTTAGGAATAATTCTTGAAGATCTTCATGATGAAAATGTGCTTACAGAAAATGGTATACTGAAGTTTATAGATACCGTTTTTTATATCCAAAACTCCTTTTACCAAATATAAAAACCCGACACTTTAAAAAACTGTCGGGTTTACTTTTATTGATAGACTAAGTTTTATATTTATTTCAACCCAGCCAAACTCTGCTCGATTGTAGCAATTTTTGCTAAAGCATCGGCTTGTTTTTGTTTTTCAAGATTTAATACTTTCTCTGGAGCTCCGTTTACGAATTTCTCGTTAGAAAGTTTTGCTTCAACCGATTTCAAGAATCCTTTTGTATAATTTAATTCTTCTGTCAGTTTTGCAATTTCAGCTTCAACGTCAATGTTTCCTGTAATCGGAATAAAATATTCGTTTGATTTTACACGGAAAGACAATGCGCCGTCTACTTTTTCAGAAACATATTCGAAAGCAGAAACGTTTCCTAATTTCGTTATAATTGAATCAAAATACGTTGAAACATTTTCGCTGTTGATTCCTTTTAATTCAATTGCATCTTTAAACGGAATGTTTTTATCTTTTCTAATCGTTCTAATTCCAGAAATTACTTCAATTGAGTTTTCAAAATCAGCGATCAATTTAGCATCAAAAGATTTTACTTCTGGCCAAGTCGAAACAATCAAAGCTTCTTCTGGAGTTCTTTCTGCAATTAACTGCCAGATTTCTTCTGTCAAGAAAGGCATAAACGGATGAAGCAATTTCAAGTTATTTTCTAACATTTCGATCGCTTTCGCGAAAGTTACGCTGTCAATTGGCTGTTGATATGCTGGTTTGATCATTTCTAAGAACCAAGAACAGAAATCATCCCAAACTAATTTGTAGATCGCCATTAATGAATCTGAAATTCTATATTTCTCGAAATTATCTTCAATATCAACTAATGTTTGTTGCAACTTCGCTTCGTACCATTCGATCGCTACTTTTGATGATTCTGGCTGCGGAATAGAATCTGAAACTTCCCAACCTTTAATCAATTTAAAAGCATTCCAGATTTTGTTTGAAAACGCTTTTCCTTGGTTGCATAGTTCTTCATCAAACATAATATCGTTTCCTGCAGAAGCACTCAAAAGCAATCCTACACGAACTCCATCTGCACCAAATTTATCGATCAAGTCTAAAGGATCAGGAGAGTTTCCTAATGATTTAGACATTTTACGGCGTTGTTTATCACGAACTAAACCAGTCAAATATACATTGGTGAATGGTTTTTCGCCAGCATATTCGTAACCTGCAATAATCATTCTCGCTACCCAGAAAAACAAAATATCTGGACCTGTAACCAAGTCGTTTGTTGGATAATAGTATTTAAAATCTGGACTTTCTGGATCCATAATTCCACCAAAAACAGACATTGGCCATAACCAAGATGAGAACCAAGTATCTAGGGCATCAACATCTTGTTTTAAGTCGCTAGTCGTTAGTCCTGCATTATTCGTTTTTACTTTCGCTAAAGCTAATGCGTCTTCAATGTTTTCAGCAACTACGAAATCTTCTTTTCCGTCTCCGTAATAGTACGCTGGAATTTGCTGTCCCCACCATAATTGACGAGAAATATTCCAATCGCGAATATTGTTTAACCAGTGCGCATAAGTGTTTTCGAAACGTTTTGGATGTAATTTAATATCTCCTGTTTCTAAAACTGATTTAATTGCTGGTTTTACCAATTCTTCCATTTTCAAGAACCATTGGTCTGATAATCTTGGTTCGATTACTGCTTTTGTTCTTTCAGAAGTTCCAACTTTATTTAAGTGGATTTCTGTTTTAGCCAAAGCGCCAATTTCTTCCAGTTCTTTTTCAATTTCCTTACGAACTACAAAACGGTCTTTTCCTTGATAGTGTAATCCGAAGCTATTTAAAGTTGCATCTTCATTAAAAATATCAACGATTTCAAGATTGTGTTTTTCACCCAAAGTCTTATCGTTCATATCGTGTGCAGGCGTAACTTTCAAACACCCTGTTCCGAATTCAACATCAACATATTCATCTTCAATAATCGGGATAACTCTTCCGCAAATTGGAACGATCGCTTTTTTACCTTTTAAATGTGTAAAACGCTCATCATTCGGATTGATACAAATTGCAGTATCTCCAAAGATAGTCTCAGGACGTGTTGTTGCAATCGTCAAGAAATCTTCTGAACCTTCGATTTTATATTTTAAGAAAAATAATTTTCCTTGCTGTTCTTCGTAAATAACTTCTTCATCAGACAAAGTAGTTTTCGCTTCTGGATCCCAGTTTACCATTCGGTAGCCACGGTAAATTAATCCTTTATTGTATAAATCAACAAAAGATTTAATTACAGAAGCAGACATATCTGGATCCATCGTAAATTTAGTACGTTCCCAATCGCAAGAAGCACCTAATTTCTTAAGTTGTTCTAAGATTGTTCCGCCGTATTTATCAGTCCATTCCCAAGCATGTTTTAGGAATTCTTCACGGGTCAAATCATTTTTATTGATTCCTTCTGCTTTTAATTTTGCTACAACTTTTGCTTCAGTTGCAATAGAAGCGTGATCTGTTCCTGGAACCCAACAAGCGTTGAATCCTTTCAAACGTGCTCTACGAATTAAAACATCTTGAATCGTATTATTCAGCATATGTCCCATGTGAAGGACTCCAGTGACGTTTGGCGGCGGGATTACAATGGTGTACGGTGTTCTATGATCTGGTTCTGAATGAAAATAATTATTTTTCATCCAGTAATCATACCATTTACTCTCAATCGTCTTAGCGTCAAATTGTGCTGGAATTGTCATTTATATATGTTTAATCGTTTAATTTTTATTGATTCGTTTTATCAGTAATTTGTTTAATCGGTAATTATAAGGATTAGACAAGTTAAACAAATAAACGAAACTTTGGTTCAGTTTTTGTATTTATAACTGACAGCAAAAGTAAATAATTAAGTAGACTATAAAAAGCGAATTAATAATTTGTGTGTTAATTAAAAGAATGTATATTTACTTACAATTAAAAACTAATTTCATATGAAAAATGCAGCCTCTTTTATTGCAGTCTTATTGTTTAGCGCGATAAGTTATGCACAAAATGGCCCAAAAATTGAATTTGCAGCCCCTGATAATACAATTGATTATGGAAAAATTTCTAAAAGTGACAATGGGCTTCGTTCCTTTGAATTTACCAACACAGGAGATGCTCCTTTATTAATTACAGGCGCAGAATCTACCGTAAGTTCTATCATTGTAACCAAACCTGCGGCAGCAATTATGCCGGGCAAAAAAGGAAAAATCGATGTAAAATATAATATGGTTGCAGGACCTATTCGTAAAACAATTACTGTTGAAACCAACGCAGTAAACTATCCTGACGGAAGAGTAGCTCTTAAAATTAAGGGTGAAGTTCAATAAGAATTCAAATTTTCTAAATAACAAAAGCCGTTTCTTGATTTTGAAACGGCTTTTTTGTTTTTTAGTACTTAGTTTTTTAGTCCCTAGTCCTTAGAAATAGCGCTTAGAAAAAAGACTAAAAAACTAAGGACTAGAGACTAAGGACTTATTTACACTCTGTTTCGTCAAACTTATATTTCACGCTTTCAAAATCAATTGGCTGGTCTTTTACTAAATACGTAACTCCCATTGTAGTTTGCATCACTCCGTTTCCTAAAATCAGCTGCTTATCACGTTTTAAAAGTGCCATTGGGTTTTTGAATGTTTTATTTCCATTCACATTGTCTTTAAAAGTATAATCTACAAATAAAGTATCGCCGTGAAATTCACCCGCAACTTCTCCCGTTCTAACTGTTGATGGAGCGACTTTCATAATCATATCTCCAGCTAGTTTTCCGTTTTTCAACGTATTCAATTTTAAATCTATTGTATCCTTTTCATAAATTGCTTTATAGCATACAGTGCTTACTACTGCTTCACCTTCTGCTTTTACAGCTTCGGCGGCTTTTTGTTTTTCTTCATTTTTACAGCTTTGCAATCCGATAACGGATAAAAGCAAACAAGACAAGGTTAGATTTTTCATAATTTCTTTTATTTCGTTGATCTTATAAAATTAAAGAAAAAAGATTTTCTTCTTACCATAATTTTATAAATTTTTAATTACAAATTCAGATCTTCTGTTCAACTCGTGTTCTTCTTCTGAGCACGATTCGTCTGTTTTACATTTTATAATTGGCACCGATTCTCCATAACCTTTTGCAGAAACTCTTTTGGCGTCAATTCCAGATTGAATAATAAACTCTCGAGTTGAATCTGCTCTTTTCTGAGATAGATCAGCGTTGTATTTTACGCTTCCTCGTGAATCGGTATGCGATCCAATTTCGATTACCATTCCAGGATATTTTTTCATCAGTTCGACAACTCTTCCCAAAATTACTTTTGATTCTTTTCGAATATACCACAAATCGTAATCAAAGTAAATCGGATCTGTTTTAATGATTAAGCGGTCTTTGTCTTTTACAACATCTTTTTCCTTCTCTAAAATCTCTTTTACTTTTTCATTCTTTCTAATTTCAGCTGCTACGATTGCGGCTTCTTTGGCTTTTTTTTCTTTTTGTTTTAATTCAACTGCTGCCAAAGCTTCTTTTTTCTTGTTTTCTTCTTCTATAATAATTTCCTGCTTTCTCTTATTTTCAGCAATTAGTTTTTCTTCCTGTTTAATAACTTCTAAAGATTTCAATGCCAGCGAACCATCATTTACTTTGTCTCGAGTTTTGTCTAAAGTCAATGTTTTTGAAGCGTTGGTATAATTTTCTTTGAAAGCACTAATTTTATATGAAGTCTCGCAAGCAACTGTAAAACTGAACTTTCCGTCGGCAGAAGTCGTAATCGTATTTAACGTTTTATTTTCTGAATCCTGCAATAATACGGTAGCGTTTTCTAGAGCCAATTGCGTATCTATATCCGTAATGGTTCCTGCAATAAACTGTTTGCAATCTTCAACAATAAGAACTTTTATTTCTTTAAATTGATAAATATCGTCGCTTCCTTTGCCTCCTTCTCTATTCGAAGCAAAAAAACCTTCTTTTGTATTTGAATCTATGTAGAAAGCAAAATCATCTAAATTAGAATTCAGCGGAAGTCCAACATTTATAGGTTTTGAATATTCGTTTCCATTAATTTCAGAAACAAAAACATCCAAAGATCCGTACCCCAAATGTCCATCTGATGAAAAATATAATTTGTTGTCAGCCGAGGCAAAAGGGAATTGCTCTCTTTTGTTGGTATTAATTTCTGATCCTAAATTTTTCGGAGTATCAAATGCTCCTTTATTTATATTAACCGAATAAATATCAAACGAACCTAAAGTTCCAGGCATATCTGAAGCAAAATACAATACTTTTTCATCTGCGCTTAAAGCTGGGTGTTCTACAGAATAATTGGCACTATTGAATGGAAGTGATGTTACATTTGTCCATTTTCCTTCAACTAATTCTGCTTTAAAAATCTGAAGATTGGAGATTTTCTTATCGTCTTTCTTTTTTCTGCTTCCTTTAGAATTATTTCTAGTGAAATACATGGTTTTGCCATCTTTTGTAAAAACAGCATTAGATTCGTGCATTCCCGTTTTTAATTCTTTAGCAAAATAATGAACGATAGAATCTGCTGAATTTATATTTTTCAGCGGAATCGTAACCAGATTTAAATAGGTTTCGTTGTCCCATTTGTATTTTTTATCGAATAAACCCGGCTTCAATTTTACTCCTGCAAAAACTAGATCTTGTTTGTATGTAACAGCTCCAAATTCAGAATTTGGTGTGTTTATAGCCAAGTTTTTAATATCAAAACGCTTACCGATTGCGGTAACATTTTCTAAGGTTTTTAATTCTCTTTCAAAATTGACAATGTCTTCTGAATTGGCAGATTTTGTATAATATTCTTTTAAATTGGCATTTGCATCGTCGACAGCATTTGTTGCTTTTAATGTCTGTGCATATCTGAAATAATATTCTCTGTCCAGATTATTACTGTAATTATTGACTAAAAAACGATAATAACGTTGTGCTTTGACCAAATCATTGGTATAAAAATAAGAATCAGCCAGATTTTTAATGACTTCTTGCGAAGGTCTTTCGTCTGCCAATTTTTGATATAAAATAATCGCTTCACTGTAATAGGTTTTATCAAAAAAACGTTTTGCTCTAGCCAATTCCTGATCTTGGGCGTTTATAAACTGTATTGAAAATACGAATATAATAACGAGTAATTTTTTCATATTTTTCATTTTAGAAGAATCTTGGAGATTTATCAAATCCTTTTCCTAACAAGTCCAAATCAAACAATAGCATAATTTCGTGCGTTCCCGAATTAAACTGTCCGAAGTTTGTAAGCGTGTAATCATAGGCATAACCTACTCTCAGTGTCGGCGTGACATTAATATTGAAAAGCGCGCTTACAGAATCATCAATTCTGTAGGCTGCTCCAAATTCAAATTTTTCGTTATACAAAACATTCGCTGTAACGTCCAAAGTTATAGGCGCACCTTTTACAAATTTGGACAAAAATGCTGGCTTCAATTTCAGTTTATCATTCAACTGAAAAACATAACCAGCTGTCAAAAAAGTATGCATTTCTTCAGAACCAAAAGCATTAACTCCCGATTTTTCTTCTATATAATCTGATTTCAACAAATTCGGAACAGATAATCCCACATAGAGATTATCCCTGAAGTAGTAAGCTCCCACTCCAATATTGGGTTTTGTTGCATTTATATTTTGTGCAAAAGCAAAATCTGTATCAGGGTCTGTAAATCGAAAACCGTTAAAATTGCTTTGCATGGATGAAAATCCTGCTTTTACACCCAAAGACAATTTATCTTTTTTGCTTAATTTTAAAACATACGCAAAATCGGCATAGACATTATTTTCTTTTTTAGCACCGTCTCCGATATCGTCAGAAACAAATGAGATTCCAGCTTCTATTTTGTCTGTAATGGCGGTATGTCCAAAAAAGGTAAATGTTTTTGGAGCACCGTAAGCACCAACCCATTGCGTTCTGTACAATCCTCCAAAATTCATCATGGCGGGAACTCCAGTCGCATACGCAGGATTGATGACGCTCATATTGTACATATAGTGCGTATATTCTGGATCTTGCTGCGCCGAAACGGATAAACAGAAAAGGAAATTTATAAGGAGTATTATTTTTTTCATTCGAAAATTATATTAAAAATGTAAAAAGAGATTTATCGATTCAAATAAAGACGGCCTTGTTTGGGCGGTTTATTGTCTTTATTAAAATGCAGCACATAAAAATAAACTCCGTTGGGTGCGATACCTCCAGCGATACCACTCTTTTCGTAATTTTTGCCATCCCAAGCTGGTTTACTATTATCTCCTTTATACATTCCATTTCCATATCTGTTATATATTTCTAGTGTATAATTTGGATATAAAAATTCAATATCTTTTATCACAAACGAATCGTTTACACCGTCTCCATTCGGCGAAAATCCGTCTGGAACAAAGAAATCATACTGCTCGACTTCGCAGTCCTGAAGTGAAACTTTTACTTCCTTATAATTTTCTGAAAGACATCTTGTGGTTTCATTTAAATCGTATCCGTAATAAATGGCATTATGAACCAATAATGTAGCTGAAGGCAATAAATTTCCATCTACAGCATCGTACCAAGCAACTGTTGAAGGAACATTTGTTTTTGCAGACAGATCACTAATTCTCGGATTTGCCAATCCGCAAAAATCTGATGTTTCGGTCATTTCTGGCGCTGGCGTATCATTGATAATTACCGAAACTTTTGCAGGTTCTGAGGTACAGCCCGCTGCAGAAGTTTCTCTAATGAAATAATCTTCTGTTTTTAAAACATAATCGGCGGCAAGCGGAGTTGTTGCCGTCGCCGAATTATACCATTTGTATTGGGTTCCTTTTGGCTCTAAATTAGCTATTACCGCTCCATCAACTTTACAAAACTGCTGATTGATGACGATTGGCGCAGGCGGAATTGGATTTATTAAAAAATCGTCTGTAACATTAATTAAATTGACATCGCAATTGGTAACCGTGTTGGTTAAATTCAATAATGTAATTTTTGTCGAACCTGTATTTAAAAGCAATTCTGCTGGAATAACAAAATCTAACTTTCCATTTGTCACGGCTTTACTAACAACCTGAACTATTGAAGAATTACTTTCTGAAAGTAAATATGAAATACTAGCATCGGTTAAATTTCCTAAACCAGAAACTGCTACCGTAACTGGAGCATTCAAACAGAAATCTTTAACTGCGGCCGTTACCGTTACCGCATTCGGCAACGGATTTATATTTAGATTCCCAGCAACATTAGCGGTGTTGGTACACTGAGGCGCAGGATTTGTAATATTGGTTATACTATAAATGGTAATTACTGATAATCCGCTTCTTGCATTGAGGATTCCTGGAACTACGAAAGAAGCTTTTCCGCCAACCGACTGCATTTCTGCTGTTTCGCCTAGAGCCAGATTGTCCCCATTTATATTATACGAAATACGATAAAGACCGTCAAGCAACTGAGGCGCTGTAACTTGAATTGTCGCATCATCATTTTGACAAACAGGAAGCGCTGCCAATGTAGCATTAGTTAAACGCGGCAACGGATAAATGGTTAAAATTGCCGAAAACGGACTAAAGATATCTGCACATAATCCTTTGCTTGTTGTAGAAACTATGCGGGTAACAGTAATAGTATATTCCCCAACTTGTTTAAAATAAGACGATCGTATGGGAAAGTTGAATACTCCATTTACAAAATTAGCCTTTGCAATTTCAGATCCTGATGCTCCTGGTCCACTAACAGTAAAACTAACATTATATTCTCCATTCGGAATAGGATCGGATCCTTGCGTAATTTGTGCCGAATAAGTTACTGTTGCAATTTCAGATTCGCAGATATCTTTGCTGACCTCAATTTTTGATCCCGTGAAATCAAGTCTTTTTTCGAGCAAAATTTTTACAGTAGCGTCTTTGTTTTCACATATATTACTATTAGGTTGAGCCAAAACGGTATATTTATAACTATATTCTCCTGGCCCATAATTATCAAACACTTCTTGAAGGTTAATATTATGATCTGTTGGAGAAGTTAGTCCTATACCATCCCAAGTACCTCCCTTGTCCTCTTTTTCCAATTGGTCAAACAAATCCAAATCGGTATATCCAGCCAAATCGGTAGTTCCGCATAATTCTAAATGTGATGGTTCTCCTGCTTTTGGACCTCTCAAAATGGTCACTTGTACATTAGTCGATTTTTCATCTGGAGAACATGCTAATACAGCTGGTACGGTATAGATAAAGTGAAGCGTGGTTTTTTCGGTTATAGCTTCAACATCTATCATGGCATTTACTGGTGCGCCCGTGTCGGTTGTCCACCAGCCATTTACGTGAGGAGGCATTACTTTACTGTCAAAAGCTGTAAAAAGATTAAACTTTTTGTCTTCGTTACAAATCGTTGCTTCAGAACCTACTCCAACGTATGCGCCAATTGTAATCGTGACTACAGCTTTGTTATCTGTACAGCCAGAAGTTGCTGGAGCTGTGTATGTATAACGATAAGTTCCGCCTCCTAGAATATACTGCGCATTCAAAATACCAGTAGAAGGATTAAGCCCTTTCAAATTATTATTATCTGTCCATGTCCCACCTGGAACTGGCGAACCTCCTAATAAAGAAAATAAATTTACCGCCTGATAAATCGGATTGGTGACATCGCAAATTAATTCGTTTACGTTATCATCACCAGCACATTGTGCAGTTAGTTTTGAGGGAAATACAGTAAAAAAAATAAAAAACAATACAAAATGTAGGTAGCTAATGTAGTTTTTTGCCATAGATTAAATTTTTGCTAAACATAAGAAAATATTTAACTAAAAAACTAATTTTTAACAAACTTATTTTCACAAAAAGAACACAAATCTACATTACAGCATTATAAAACACGCTTTTACGATAAATTAAAAAAAATGCGATTAACTACTTTTTACAATTCATCTTCAAGCTTAAATCTAAATTTAATGACTAGACTATTTCGCTCTACTTCCATATTTATCCAAACATCATCTTCTGATTTTAGGAGATTGTTTATTTGCTGCAAACTATATCTATAAGGCTGAGTACTATTAATGCTGACAATAACATCTCCTTTACGCAAACCGCATTTCTCAGCTGCCGAATTCTTACGCACATTTACAATTTCGTAAACCGGTTTAAGAGCAAATTTATATTTAAAATTATTGTTATTTTTATCTTTTTCCTGAAGCTCATCCATCGAAGAAGCAACTCGCACTGTTTCTAAATGCACTGTTTCCTGCACCCACTGAAGTCCGTTGTGCTGAATCGTGATTCCGCTCTTATTATAGGTGAAAGGCTCTCCAAACTTGCTGTTTCTTTTTAAGTACAGTTTTTTTCCTTTATAATCCAAAACCAGAGTAAATCGTTTCAACACTTCACCACCAACAGAACCAATACGTCCTGGAACCATCTTAACGTTTCGAATCGAAATAGAATCAGGAAAAGAGACAATTGGTTTTTTAAAATCAAATTCATCGATCGAAATTTTATCAATTTTTGCGCGATGCCCTTCAATGTCGCCGCTAAATCCTTTTCCTAAGAAATCAGGAAAATTTTTATTTGGGAGTTTTATTTTATCGTTTTCAAAAATCCAGAAGGCATCACTATTTCCAATATCAATTAAAAGTTTTGCTGGAATCTCTTCATTATTAACTGTAGCGGTTGTCATAATATAAGGTTTTGCCCTTTCTACAGTTATCGGAACCATTTTAAACTTTTTATCTAGTTTTTCTTGAAACTTATCGCTCTTAGCATGAACTATGATTTTCTTTTTCTGATAATTCACTTCGACAAAATTATTTCGAAAGAATTTATGCCCAATAATTCCGTTGACGGGAATTCCGATATGAGAAGAAAGATTAAAGCTTTGATCCAAAATAATAAAAACCATATGATCATCGGATTTCAGACCATGTGTTTCTAAAATGTTTTTTGTCGATTTTAAACCTTCAATCTCCTCCTCGCTTCCCAATCCACGGAGTTTGATTTTGGCCACATTATTAAAGCTGACCTCCTGTTTTTCTTCCATACTAAACAGAATGGTTTCTTCGACACCCGAATCCAGCAGAAAATTCAGCTCTACTCCATTCACTTTTATAGGAATAAAAACAAGGTTATTAATCAATTTAAAAGGAATTGTAGCCCTAGTCGCATTGTTTTCCAATAAAAAATCGCCTTGCCCAAAAAGCAAAAAAGGTAAGAATAACCCAAAAAACAATACTTTATATTTTTTCATTGACAATATTTTATTATAAAATTAGTAAATATATTTATTATTGTTACATTTTTGGAAGTACCCGTATTGTTTACGTTAAATTCGAAAAAAAAATGCAAATTTGCACTTCAATAATTTATACTCATGCCGACAATTTCACACAAGGGAAAAAACATGCCCGAATCTCCGATACGCAAGCTGGCTCCTTTTGCTGATTTAGCAAAGAAAAAAGGACACAAGGTGTATCACTTAAACATTGGTCAACCGGATATCAAGACACCGGAAGTGGCCATCGAGGCGGTAAAAAGTATTGATTTGACTCTTATAGAATACAGTCCGTCTGCCGGATATGAAAGCTATAGAAAAAAATTAGCTCAATTTTACCAGCGCCAAAATGTAAACGTTAACACAGAAGACATCATTGTTACAACTGGTGGTTCTGAAGCCTTACTTTTTGCACTGGCCACAATAACAGATCCAGGAGACGAAATTATTATTCCAGAACCTTTTTATGCTAATTATCACGCGTTTGCTTCTTCTACAAGTGCAACTGTAGTGCCTCTTGTTTCTACTATTGAAACGGCATTTGCTTTGCCAAGTATTGATGAAGTCGAAAAGCTAATAACACCTAAAACAAAAGCCATTCTGATTTGCAATCCTGGAAATCCGACTGGATATTTATATTCTGAAGCCGAAATTAAACAGTTAGCTAGTCTAATTAAAAAACACGATTTATATTTAATCGCTGATGAAGTATATCGTGAATTTTTGTACGATGGCGACGATGTACATTTTTCTGTAATGAATCTAGAAGATGTACAGCAAAATGTAATCATGGTCGATTCTGTTTCTAAACGTTACAGCATGTGCGGAGCAAGAATTGGCTGTTTGGTAACTAAAAACAAAGAAGTGCTTGCAACGGTAATGAAATTTGCCCAAGCACGTTTGAGTCCGCCAACTATTGAACAGATTGCTTGTGAAGCTGCAATTGATACGCCTCAGAGTTATTTTGACGAAGTTATTGGCGAATATAAAGAACGCCGCGACACTTTAATTGCCGAATTAAACAAGATTGACGGTGTTATTGTAACAAAACCTAAAGGGGCTTTTTATTGCATTGCAGAACTTCCAATAGAAGATTCAGACGCTTTTGCACAATGGCTTTTAGAAAGTTATGATCTAAATGGCGAAACGGTAATGATTGCGCCTGCCAAAGGTTTTTATTCTACACCAGGAATGGGACTTAATCAGGTTCGTATTGCTTATGTTTTAAACAAAAAAGATTTGATTACAGCAGTAAATATTTTAAAGGAAGCTTTACAGGTTTACAACAACAGATAATCAGTTCGTTATAATAAAATTTTCAAAAGACAATAGCCCTTTCGTTATTGTCTTTTGTGTTTTAAATCCTGTTATTTAAAATGTAAATTGAATTATAATCAAAAACGATCAATTAAATCCTAAAAACCATAGAAAAGGTTTCCCATTTATTAATTATCTTTACCGCCTTAAAAAAGGAATACACATACTAATAGTAGTTTTTAATGATAAACAACGAAGAATTTTTAGACGAAATAGGAGACAATCACTTTAGCAGTAATGCAAAAAACCCTTTAAGAGAGGATGCTTTTGATATAACTGACGAAGAAAAAATAGAAAAAATTAAAAAAGATGTCGAAAGCATTCTGCAAACTTTAGGAATGGATTTGACAGACGACAGCATTAAAGGAACTCCAAACCGAGTTGCTAAAATGTTTGTAAAAGAAATTTTTGGTGGTCTTAACCCAGCAAAACAGCCAAAAGCTTCTACTTTTGACAATAATTATAAATATGGCGAAATGCTTGTAGAAAAAAACATTACGGTTTACTCTACTTGCGAACACCATTTACTGCCAATTATCGGACGTGCTCACGTAGCGTATATCTCAAGCGGACGCGTTATCGGTTTATCAAAAATGAATCGTATCGTTGAATATTATGCAAAAAGACCTCAAGTTCAAGAGCGTCTTACTATGCAGATTGTTCAAGAACTGCAAAAAGCTTTAGGAACAGAAGATGTTGCCTGCGTTATCGATGCGAAACACCTTTGCGTAAATTCTCGCGGAATTAAAGATATCGAAAGCAGCACTGTAACTTCTGAATTCGGAGGAAAATTCAAAGACGCACAAACAAAAAGAGAATTTCTTGACTACATAAAATTAGATACTCAGTTCTAAAAAAGTTTATTGTTTTTGGTTAATTGTTTATTGTTCTGATGGCAAAAATTGAAAAATTTGAAGATCTGGAGATTTGGAAACTGGCACGAGTGATTTGTCAGCAGGTTGAATTTCTCATTCAAAACACCAATTTAAAAACTAATTATTCTTTAAGAGATCAAATTGATCGAAGTTCAGGTTCTATAATGGATAATATTGCCGAAGGTTTTGAACGAAATGGCAACAGGGAATTTATTAATTTTTTAAGTATCGCAAAAGGTTCTGCTGGAGAAGTAAAATCACAATCTTACAGAGCTTTTGATAAAAAATTAATTAATGAAGAGCAACATTCAAAACTAAATGAAACGGTTGAATTGGTCAAAAATAAAATTGGCGCGATGATGAATTATTTAAATAATTGCGAGATAAAAGGACTAAAATTTAAATAATTTTATAGACAAACTAAAAACAACAAACAATAAACAACAAACAGATTAAAATATGCCGTTATATACAACACAACCGCTAAAAATATACAATTCACTTTCGGGTGAAAAAGAAGATTTCAAACCAATCCATGATGGAAACGTTGGAATGTATGTTTGTGGACCTACGGTATATAGCAATGTTCACTTAGGTAACGTGAGAACTTTTATGTCTTTTGACGTAATCTTCAGATATTTTCTGCATTTAGATTACAAAGTTCGTTATGTTAGAAATATTACCGATGTTGGACATATCGTAGATGATGTGGATGAAGGTGAAGATAAAATTGCCAAAAAAGCACGCTTGGAGCAATTGGAACCAATGGAAGTGGTACAGCGTTATACTGTAGATTTTCACAACATTCTAAAAGCGTTCAACTTTTTACCTCCAAGCATCGAGCCTACAGCAACTGGACATATTATTGAACAAATCGAAATTATTAAAAAAATTATCGATAAAGGCATTGCTTATGTTGCCAACGGATCTGTATATTTTGACGTTGTAAAATATAACGAAACCAATAATTACGGTATCTTAAGCGGTAGAAATATCGACGATATGCTGGCAAATACTCGTGATCTTGACGGACAGTCTGACAAAAGAAATCCGCAGGACTTTGCACTTTGGAAAAAAGCGGAACCAGAACATATCATGAGATGGCCTTCTCCTTGGAGCGATGGTTTCCCTGGATGGCATTTGGAATGTACTGCAATGAGTACTAAATATCTTGGAAATCATTTTGATATTCACGGAGGCGGAATGGATTTAAAATTCCCTCACCACGAATGCGAAATCGCTCAAAATGAAGCTTGCACGGGTCAGGCTCCAGTAAATTACTGGATGCACGCTAATATGCTTACGCTAAACGGAAAGAAAATGGCAAAATCGACTGGAAATAATATTCTTCCAGGCGAAATTCTTAGCGGAGACAACACTATTCTAAGCAAACCCTTTTCTGCTTCGGTAACTCGTTTTTTCATGCTTCAAGCACATTACAGAAGTATTTTAGATTTTTCTGATGATGCAATTGTTGCCGCTGAAAAAGGATACAAAAGATTAATGGAAGCACTTGATGCTTTACCAAATCTTACTGCAGGAGCTTCTAGTTCTATAGATTTTGCTGCATGGAAACAGCTTTGCTACGATGCAATGAATGACGATTTCAATACGCCAATTTTAATTGCGCAGTTGTTTGAAGCGGTTCGTTATATCAATTTATTAAAAGATGGCAAAGAAACTATTTCTGCTGATGATCTTGCCGATTTCAAAAAAGCAGTAAACGCTTTCGTATTTGATGTTTTAGGACTTAATGATGATAAAGCTGCTGACGGTGACAGTGATAAGCTAGACGGTGTTGTAAATATGCTTATCGGAATGAGAAATCAAGCTAGAGCCGATAAAAACTTTGCACTTTCTGACCAGATTCGCGATCAGTTAATTGCTTTAGGAATTCAGCTGAAAGACGGAAAAGAAGGAACTACGTTTAGTATTCAGTAAAAAAAAGTATTCAGTGTTCAGTTTTTTAGTGATCAGCTTTAAGCTAAAGATTAACGGACTAAAAGTAGACGACGCTAAGAATTGATTATCTAAATGATTTATCATTTTATATTTTTTTACTGAACACTAAAAAAACTGAACACTGAACACTAAATTATGAAATTTCTAATCTATCCGTTTGTACTGCTGGTTCGTTTTTATCAAACTGCCATTTCTCCGTTTACACCTGCTTCCTGCAGATTTGAGCCGACATGTTCGACTTATATGATTCAGGCACTGCAAATTCACGGATTGTTTTATGGCGGATATCTAGGCGTTAAACGTATTTTAAGTTGTCATCCTTGGGGAAAAAGTGGTTACGATCCTGTGCCAGAAAAGAAATGCAGTCACAAACATTAACTTTTTAGAAAACGGAACTTTACATTAAATATTTATTTTTACAGATATAAAAACATTCATACATGACACACGCCTTAAATTTAGTTTGGAATCCTTCTGAGGGAATCAACTTAGGATTTTTTATGATTCGCTATTACAGCTTAATGTTTGTAATTGCTTTTGGCTTAGGATGGTTCCTAATGAAAAAGATTTTCGAAAGAGAAAACGAGTCGATTGAAAAACTAGATTCTTTATTTGTTTGGACTGTTCTTGCAACTCTAATTGGAGCACGTTTAGGTCATGTTTTCTTTTACGATTGGGAATATTTCAGAAATCATTTATTAGAGATTTTCCTTCCATTTAAATTCGAACCTGAGTTTCAATTTACAGGTTTCCAAGGATTAGCAAGCCACGGAGCTGCCATTGCAATTATTATTGCCATGTATTATTACAGCAAAAGAATCTTAAAACGTTCATTATTGTGGATTTTAGATCGTGTAGTAATTCCGGTTGCAAGTGGCGCTATTTTTGTCCGTTTAGGAAATTTCTTTAATTCTGAAATTATTGGTCACGAAACTTCATCTGCATTTGGAATTCGTTTCTTACACGACACTTTCAGCAAAGCCGAAGCAGTACAAAAAACTGGAATTGCAGATCCAAAACAAGCGTATAATGCAATAGCAACAGATCCAAAATTTGCAACATTGCTAGCAGAAGTACCATCGAGACATCCTACTCAATTGTACGAAGCTATCTGTTATGTTTTTGTTTTCGCTATCTTGTTCTTTTTATACTGGAGAACAAATGCAAGACTTAAATCTGGTCTTCTATTCGGTTTATTTTTAGTGCTTTTATTTGTTGTTCGTTTTATTGTAGAATTTGTAAAAGAAAGCCAGGGCGGTTTTGAAAACGAACTGGGCTTATTCTCAACAGGACAATGGTTAAGTATTCCATTTATTATTATTGGACTTTTCTTTATTATTAGAGCACAGAGAAATCCATTGGCAGAAGCATAGGTTATTTTAAAATAAAAAAAACGAATCCTAAATTCTAAAATAGAGTTTAGGATTTTTTTTATTATAAAGTATTTCATCGAACCTGAAAGGTTCAAATGTTTATAACGAATTTATCGTCCGGAATTATACGACCCCTTCGGGGTCGCATGCTACCTTAACAAACGATATCTATAAACATTTGAATCCTTCGGATTCTGATGTTAAAAATAGAACTCAGGATTTTAAAAAATATACAAACACCTCAAATGAACCTGAAAGGTTCAAATATCTATAGCAAATTAATCCTGAATTATTTTACGACCCCATCGGGGTCGAATGTTAACCGCAGAAAACAATTTCTATAAACATTTGAATCCTCCGGATTCTGATGTTGTAAATATGCTTTAAATAAAAAAATGATCAATATCTCACTTATTAGGTATTTTCTTTTTATAGCTGATAAGAAATACCAAATTCAATATTCTTTGTATTATAGCCTGCATTACTGCTTCCTAAGCCGGCATTCGAAACATGCCTTACACTCGGGCGGATATCAAATCGAAACTCATGATATCTTGCAGTAAAACCAAAAGCTAAAACATCTGCAAAAGCAAAACCTTTAGACATTCGTTCTGTTTCTGTATCTGTAATCATCGGCCCAATACTTCCTAAAATATAAAACGAACAAACTTTACCGATAGGCTTTCGAATTAAAAAACCACAATTAAGCACATATTCTCGAACATCTTTTAATTGCGTATACTCATCTCTTTTTTGCTGATAATTGGGCGTTTCAGGTTTCACGAAATAGAAATTCAACAATTGATGCTTCCCAAAATTAACCTCAGGCTGAATCAATATTTGATATTGAAAATGTTTTGCTTCTTTTAACTTGTAATATACCTGAAGTTTATAAAAGTGATTTGTAAACGTGTAGTTTCTATTATTAAACTCACTTCCAAAACCATAATTAAAACCGAGGGAGAAATGCGAATTATTCTGCTGTGCCGTCATTTTTAAAGCTAGAAGAAACAGTAAGCTTAAAAGTAATTTTCTTGTCATAAATTGTTTTGAAATTCTATTTAAATATAGCACAAAAAAAAAGATCCAGCTTGCGCTGGATCTTTTTTATATAATTAAAACAGTAATTATGCTTTATTGTGTTTGTCTTCGATTGTATGTTTCTCATCATTAGAAATCGTATCAACCAATACTGGAGTTGCGATGAATAATGAAGAATAAGTACCAACAATAATACCAATTAACATTGCGAAGATAAATCCTCTGATAGACTCTCCACCGAAGATAAACATCGTTAATAATACGATGATCATCATTAATGAAGTATTCAATGTTCTTGATAATGTAGTATTAATAGAAGCGTTTACGATATCTTCGAAGCTACCTTTACGGTTTCCGATGATAAACTCTCTTACCCTGTCAAATACAATTACCGTATCGTTCATAGAGTATCCAATTACAGTCAAGATCGCAGCGATAAAGTGCTGATCCATTTCCATGTGGAATGGCATGAATTTGTAGCATAAAGAGTAGATTCCTAATACAAAGATAACGTCGTGCGCTACTGCAGCGATCGCACCTAATGAATACTGCCATTTACGGAAAGATACCATTAAGTATAAGAAAATAACCGCCATCGCACCAAGAACCGCCCAGTAAGAGTTAGTTTTGATATCCTCAGAAATAGAAGCACCAACTTTAGAAGCTTGTAATACACCTACTGTTTTACCATTATAAGAGTTGGTAAATTTATCGTAAGAAGTATTTGGGAAATATTTCTGTAATGCTGCATATAATTTTTGGTTCACTTCTTCATCGATAGCTACACCATCTTCTTTAATTTTATATTTAGTTGTGATTTTCAACTGATCATCATCACCTAAAATTTTAGCTTCAACCGGAGTACCAAAAGCAGCAGACAATTCATCTGAAACAGCAGTTGCATCAACTGGTTTTTCAAATTTAACTTGGAATGTTCTTCCTCCAACAAAATCAACACCTTCATCTAATCCGTTAACGAAGAAGATAGAAACTAAACTTACTACTGTTACAATAGTAGAGAAGATATATGTGAATTTTTTAACTTTAATAAAGTCAAAGTGGAAGTTTGTAAACCAGTTTTTAGTAATATTTGTAGAGAACGTTAAATCTGCTTTTCCTGCAATGTTTCTGTCGATAAAGATTCTAGCAATAAAGATTGATGTAAACAATGAAGTTACGATACCAATTAATAATGTTAATGCGAAACCTTTAATTGGACCTGTACCGAAAATAAATAAGATCGCTCCAGTTAAAACGTGAGTAACGTTTGCGTCAATAATAGAACGCATTGCACCATGCCATCCGTAAGAAGCTTGAACTGCTTCTGAAAGTGATTTACCTTCACGCAATTCTTCTTTTGCTCTTTCGTAGATAATAATGTTCGCATCTACCGCAGTACCCAATGTTAATACGATACCTGCAATACCTGGTAATGTTAATACAAAACCAAAACTTGCCATAATTCCGAATAAGAATAGTAAGTTTAATAATAATGCAAGGTTAGCATACCAACCAGCTTTACCATAATAGAATACCATCCAAACGCAAACTAATAAGAAACCTAATACAGAAGAAATTGTACCTGCGTCAATAGCTGCTTGTCCTAAAGATGGACCAACAACAGTTGACTGGATAATATCTGCAGAAGCTGGTAATTTACCTGCATTTAATACGTTAGCTAAATCTTTAGTTTCAGCTACATCAAATGAACCTGTAATCTCAGATCTTCCTCCAGCAATAGGACCGCTTGTAACACCTGGAGCAGAATATACGATATCATCTAATACAATAGCAATGTAGCTTTTTTGAGCGAATGCTCTTCCTGTAAGTTCTTCCCAAACTTTAGCACCTTGGCTGTTCATCTGCATAGAAACTGCAGGTTTACCCATTTGGTCAAAAGTATCTTTTGCATCAGTTACAACACCACCGCTCATTGCTGGATTATTGTCTCTGTTTCCTTTTAAAGCGTATAATTCAACAGCTTCGATATCTGCTGCGCTTTTAATATCTTTTGCTTTAGGATCTTTAATAGTTGTTGGCTTACTCCATACAAATTTTGCATAGTGTTGGTCAGCAGCTAATAAAACTCTAATTTCTGGTCTTTTTAAATAATCATTGATAGCAGCAGTATCTTTAGGAGCGAAATAACCTAAAACTGGTCCGCCACCTTGAACGATCATTTTATCAAATAAAGGATTGTTTCCTTTTTTAACTTCTGAAGAATCTTTAGCATCAGTTAATAATGCATTTAATGAATCTTTAGCAACTGTTTTAGTTTCAGTCTTTTTAACTTCAGTTTTCTTCAAAGCTTCGTTTGCTGACACTAAGAAATTACCAATTTCTTCAACTTTATAAGTTTCCCAAAACTCTAATTGAGCTTTTCCACCTAATAATTTTTTAATTCTATCAACATCTTTAGCACCTGGAAGCTCTACTAAGATTCTTCCTGTTTCTCCTAATTTTTGAATGTTTGGCTGTGTAACACCAAATTTGTCGATACGCTCTCTTAATACTTTAAAAGCACTTTCTACAGACTCATCAACTTTTCTTTTGATAACTTTTTGAACCTGTGCGTCAGACATTTGAAAATCTACACCACCTTCTCCTTGAAGACTTCTGTTTGCGAAGATATCTGGAGATGCTAATTTTACAGAACCTTTTGAGTTTGCTTCAAAAGCTTCAAAAAACTTATTTAAATACGTTTTGTTTCCTTCTAAATTTGCAGAAGCATCAGCTAACGATTTATTAAATACTGGGTTTTTAGAGTTGTTAGCTAAACCTTTTAAAACATCTTTAATAGAAATTTGAAGAATCACGTTGATTCCTCCTTCTAAGTCAAGACCTTTGTTTAGCTGTTTGTTTTTCACTTCGTTATAAGTGAAATCAGTAAAACCAAGATTTAATACTTTTTCTTTACCAATAGAATCTAAGTATTTCAGCTCTTTATCAGGATTATCTCCTGCAAAAGCTTTAGCTTCACTTTTGACACTATTTGCCACAAAAGTGAATGATAGTTGGTAAATACTTACCAATGCAAATAGAATTGCGAAAAATTTAATAAGTCCTTTATTCTGCATTATTACTAAAAATTAATTATGTTTTATTTTTGTTTTTGTTTTAAAGTCCCATAAAATAAGCCCTGACATGATTTTTTAAAACAAAAATACGAGATCACGAATTACCAATTTTTTTTTAAACCGAGCAAATATATTATTTACGAAAATATTAACCAATTTATTTATTAATTAATCTCAAAAAAAAAGCTGCAAAAGTGCAGCTTCTTTTCTTTTTTGCGGTTTTTATTATACTAATATGGATTTCAAGGCATCATTCATACTTCGAACTGCATCTGCACTTTTGGCAAATAATGCTTTTTCCTGATCATTTAAATTTATATCTAAAATTTCTTCGACTCCATTTTTACCAATTATACACGGTACACCTATGCAAATATCATTCTGTCCATATTCACCTTCAACAAACACAGAACAAGCAATCATTTTCTTTTGATCGTTTAAAATACTGTCTACTAAATACGCTACAGAAGCTCCTGGAGCATACCAAGCAGAAGTTCCTAACAGACCTGTAAGAGTTGCTCCTCCTACCATGGTGTCTGCTGCAACTTTTTGCAAGACTTCTTCTGAAAGAAATTCTGCAACTGGAATCCCGTTGTAAGATGCCAGACGCGTTAACGGAATCATAGTTGTATCACCATGACCTCCTATTACCATTGCCGAAATATCATTTGCAGGTTTATCTAATGCCAATGAAAGATAAGTTCTAAAACGAGAACTATCCAAAGCACCACCCATACCTATAATTCTATTTTTTGGAAGACCAGTAGCTTTTAAAGCTAAATAAGTCATAGTATCCATAGGATTGGAAACTACAACAATAATGGTATCTGGAGAATACTTCAACACATTCTCAGCAACTGTTTTTACAATTCCTGCATTGATGCCGATTAATTCTTCTCTTGTCATTCCTGGTTTTCTCGGAATTCCTGATGTAATTACAACTACATCACTTCCAGCAGTTTTAGAATAATCATTGGTAACTCCAGAAACTTTGGTATTAAAACCTGTGTTTGTAGCACACTGGGTAATATCCAACGCTTTACCTTCGGCAAAACCTTCTTTAATATCCAACAATACTACTTCACTTGCAATTCCTCTATAAGAAATAACATCTGCACATGTAGCTCCAACATTTCCTGCTCCTACAATGGTAACTTTCATATTTTTTACTTTATCGGTTATTAATTTATTTTTGTCTCTTCCTTAAAAAGACAATTCGTTTAATTGTCTAGTAAATTTAAACAATTAAACGAATTGAAATTATTAATTTTTCATTTTATGCGTCAATATTTGCATAAACTGCATTTTTCTCGATAAACTCTCTACGTGGTGGCACTTCATCACCCATTAGCATAGAGAAAACTTGATCTGCTTCTGCAAGGCTGTCGATATTTACCTGACGTAAAGTTCTAAAGTTTGGATCCATTGTAGTTTCCCACAATTGCTCTGCGTTCATCTCTCCAAGACCTTTATAACGTTGAATATTGGCACTTCCACCCATTCTTTCGTTAGCCTGATCACGCTGAACATCATTCCAAGCATATTCTTTTTTATTTCCTTTTTTAACTAAGTATAAAGGTGGCGCTGCAATATATACGTGACCTTCTTCGATTAATTCTTTCATGAAACGGAAGAAGAACGTTAATATTAAGGTAGAAATGTGGCTACCATCGACATCGGCATCACACATGATGATTACCTTGTGATATCTTAGTTTTTCAAGATTAAGCGCTTTACTGTCTTCTGCAGTTCCTACTGTAACTCCTAAAGCAGTAAAGATATTTCTAATCTCTTCGTTTTCAAATACCTTATGATGCATTGCTTTTTCAACATTCAAAATCTTACCACGTAATGGCAAAATTGCTTGAAAGTTACGATCACGCCCTTGTTTTGCTGTTCCACCAGCCGAATCTCCCTCGACAAGGTAAACCTCACATCTTGCTGGATCCTGCTCAGAACAATCTGATAATTTTCCTGGCAATCCGCCGCCGCCCATAACAGTTTTACGCTGTACCATTTCACGCGCTTTTTTCGCTGCGTGACGTGCCTGAGCTGCTAAGATTACTTTTTGGATAATCAATTTTGCATCATTTGGATTTTCTTCCAAATAATTCTCTAACATTTCTCCAACCGCCTGAGAAACTGGAGAAACAACCTCTCTGTTTCCAAGCTTGGTTTTTGTTTGCCCTTCAAATTGAGGCTCTGAAACTTTAACCGAAATAATCGCTGTTAATCCTTCACGGAAGTCATCTCCAGCAATTTCGAATTTTAATTTATCTAATAAACCAGAAGCATCTGCATATTTTTTAAGCGTTCTTGTCAAACCACTTCTAAAACCTTGCAAGTGCGTTCCTCCTTCGTGTGTATTGATATTATTTACGTAAGAGAAAATATTCTCTGTATAACTTGTATTGTAGATTAAGGCAACCTCAACTGGAATTTCGCCTTTATCATTATCCATACTGATAACATGCGAAACAATTGGCTCACGGTTACCATCTAAATAACGAATATATTCTTTTAGACCTTCATCTGAATGAAACACTTCGCTTCTGAATTCGCCTTTATCATCAACTTCTCTTTTATCTGTAAACGTAATTGTTATTCCTTTATTAAGGAAAGAAAGCTCACGCATACGTGCAGAAAGTGTATCATAAGAAAACTCAGTTGTCTGAGTAAAGATTGTATCATCTGGAAAGAAAGTCTGACGAGTACCTCTTTTATCAGTTTCTCCAATTTGTTTTACCGGATATAAAGATTTTCCTCTTTCGTATTCCTGCTCATAAATCTTACCTTCTCTAAATACAGTAGATTTCATGTGAACAGAAAGTGCGTTTACTACAGAAACCCCAACCCCGTGAAGACCTCCAGAAACTTTATATGAATCTTTGTCGAATTTACCTCCCGCACCAATTTTAGTCATTACAACCTCAAGTGCAGAAACTCCTTCTTTTTTATGCAAGTCAACTGGAATACCACGACCATTATCTTCAACAGTAACAGAACCATCCTCGTTTATTGAGACACTAATAGTATCACAATGTCCTCCCATCGCCTCATCAATAGAGTTATCAACAACCTCGTAAACTAAATGGTGTAGTCCTCGAACCCCTACATCACCAATATACATCGACGGACGCATTCTTACGTGCTCCATCCCTTCTAATGCCTGAATACTATCTGCTGAATAATTGTTCTTCTTGATTTCTTCGCTCATATAATTTATTCTAATAAATGTATTTATGTCTAACACGCAAATATATAAAAATGCAGGCTATATACCCAGTAAATTAAACGTTAAAGCGTGTAAGTTATCAACAGAAACTTGAATTTAAATTCCAATCTCAAACCTTTGCGCTAAAAATTCCAAATTCCAACGCTTAAATACTAAAGATACTGTAAAAAAACTAAAAATCCGAAACAGTTTCTGTTTCGGATTTTATACTATTTCCCAAATTGGAATTTGGAATTTTATTATTGGGATTTCAACACAATTGGAATTTGGGATTTATTTAATTGGAATTTCAATAAAAATTGGAATTTGCAATTTATTTTATTGGAATTTCATTCTAAGCAATAACATTAGCCTTCACACCTTCAAAATTTCCTTTCAAGTGTGCTGCATTTGCTCTTCCACTTGGATCAAGGTTTTCTTGCCATTTCGGAATCCATTTACGAACAGTTTGCGCCGCACTGACCTGTGGATAGAATTTATGAAAAATCGATCTGTACAGATACGCTTCTTTAGTCGTTGGCGAATTATACGGAAATTCTGCACTTGCTCCAGCCAATTGCTCATCTGTAACTTGTGAAGAACAGTATTCAATCAATTCATCAACCCAATTGTATCCTACTCCATCAGAAAACTGTTCTTTCTGACGCCATAAAACTTCTGAAGGCAAATAAGGATCTTCTGGAGTATCGAAAGCTTTTCTTAAAATATATTTTTCAACGCCATCATAATTTTTTGGCTGTTTTTCTTCTGTTTTAATTCGAATAGCAACATCTAAAAATTCGGTATCCAAAAACGGAATACGAACTTCTAATCCATTTGCCATTGTCGTTTTATCTGCACGCAGTAAATCGGCTGTAAAAAGCTTCTGCACTCTTTCTATAGTTTCATCTTGAAATTCTTCTTCAGAAGGCGCATTTCTAAAATACAAATGCCCTCCAAAAACTTCATCTGCACCTTCGCCCGACAAGATCACTTTTATGCCTTGATCTGCAATTGCTTTAGAAAGCAAATACATTGGAACACCAGAACGCACAGAAATAATATCGTAAGTTTCAATATGATAAATTACATTCTCCAAAACTTTAACCCCTTCTTCAACAGAGAAATGAATTTCGTGATGTTCTGTTCCTAAAAATGCTGCCGCTTTTCTGGCCGAAATATTGTCTGGCGCATCAGCATCTAATCCGATAGAAAAAGAATGCAGTTTTTCTCCCTTTTCCTTTAGCAATCTCGAAGTGATTGCCGAAATCAAAGATGTATCCAAACCTCCTGACAGCACAACTCCTAGAGGCACTTCTGCCAATAGCCGTTTGCGAGTAGCCTGAATCAGACTTTCGCGAATCAATTCTAAATCTAGCGGTTGAGTTGCTTTTTTATGATCTTCGTATTCTGGATGATAATATTTTACAAAACCGGTTTTTGCGGTATAATAATGTCCTGGAGGAAAAGTAGAAAACGATTTGCACTGATCAGCAATAGATTTCATTTCTGAAGAAAAATAAATTCTTCCTCTTTCGTCCAAACCATAATATAAAGGTTTCACTCCAATCGGATCGCGACCTGCAATATATTTATCACCGTCAACCAACACAAAAGCAAAATCTCCGTCTAATTTATTACAGAAATCGTATCCGAATTCTTCATAAAGATGCACAATTACTTCCGAATCTGATTCGGTTCTGAAAGTATGATTTTTTAAAACCGTATTTTTAAGTTCCTGATAGTTATAAATTTCCCCATCATGAATCATCCAAGCTTTATCAGTACCTTGAATTGGCTGTTTCCCAGAAGTAAGATCAATAATAGATAAGCTTTCATGACACAAAATACTGCCATTTTCCATAATATGAATATCGCTTTCATCAGGGCCGCGGTGCGACATTCTTTCAGAAAGTTCTTTTACAAGTTTGGGGTCTTTTCCTTTACCAATTACAGCTAATAATCCAGACATAATCTTTTATTTTATTATTCTATTTCCTCTAGTGTTCAAAATATAAATTGAACATTAAAAAATCATTAAAATTTTTCAGCGAAAGCAAAACTATGTATTAATTTTTGCTTTCAGCTATTAAATTGATTAAAATATTTAGAATTCAGTATCAATACAGCAGATTTCAAATATATTAAAAGAAAGTCAAACAACTGTATTTGAAAGTGTGCAAACTTTTTCAAATCCTATTATTTAACATCTTTAGACAAGAAAAACGCTCTCGGCTAGAGAACGTTTTTCCTAAAAAATATATACTAATTCTAAAAATTAAACTCTTTTTTTATGCCTTAACGTAAGCATCATCGTGAACATTGGCAACTGCTCTTCCAGATGGATCGTTTAGGTTTTTGAAAGCTTCATCCCACTCCAAAGCAATTTTTGTACTACAAGCCACACTTGCTTCTTGAGGAACGCATAATGCCGCTGCATCGCTTGGGAAATGTTCTGTAAAAATAGAACGGTAATAATACTCTTCTTTTGAAGTTGGTGTCTGCAATGGGAATTTGAATCTTGCGTTTGCCAATTGCTCGTCTGAAACTTCTCTTGCCACTACTTCTTTCAAAGTATCAATCCAGCTGTATCCTACTCCATCAGAAAACTGCTCTTTTTGTCTCCAAGCCACACTTTCTGGAAGCATGTCTTCAAAAGCTTTACGAACAACCCATTTTTCCATCGGGTGCTCTTTGTTGATCATTTTATCTTGTGGGTTGATGCGCATTGCAACATCCATAAATTCTTTGTCTAAGAATGGAACACGACCTTCAATTCCCCAAGCTGCTAAACTTTTGTTCGCACGTAAACAGTCGTACATATGAAGTTTTCCTAATTTACGAACGTTTTCTTCGTGGAATTCTCTTGCGTTTGGCGCTTTGTGGAAATATAAATATCCTCCGAAAAGCTCATCTGCACCTTCTCCCGAAAGAACCATTTTGATTCCCATAGATTTGATAACTCTTGCCATTAACCACATTGGAGTCGAAGCTCTAACTGTAGTTACATCGTAAGTTTCTAAGTTGTAAATTACATCACGAACTGCATCTAAACCTTCTTGGATTGTAAATTTAATTTCGTGATGAATAGTTCCAATATGATCTGCTACTTTTCTTGCTGCCGCTAAATCTGGCGAACCTTCTAATCCAACTGAGAAAGAGTGCAATTGCGGATACCAAGCATCTGTAGTATCATCTGACTCAATTCTTTTTTGAGCGAATTTTTTAGCTACAGCTGAAGTAATAGAAGAATCTAAACCTCCAGAAAGTAAAACCCCATAAGGAACATCACTCATTAATTGTCTGTGGACCGCAGCTTCTAGCGCTTCTTTAATTGCAGGAATACTTGTTTCGTTATCTTTTACTGCATCATATTCTGTCCAGTCTCTTTTGTACCATTGTACAAATTCTCCGTCTTTGCTTGACAAGTAGTGTCCTGGAGGAAATAATTCGATTTTTGTACAATATCCTTCTAAAGCTTTTAACTCAGAAGCTACGTAAAAGGTTCCGTGCTGATCCCATCCAATATATAATGGAATAATTCCCATATGGTCACGAGCAACAAAATATTCATCTTTATCAACATCGTAGATTGCGAAACCGAAGATTCCGTTTAATTCGTCAACGAAACTTACTCCTTTTTCTTTGTATAAAGCCAAAATAACTTCACAGTCACTTTCAGTTTGAAAGTTATATTTACCCGCAAATTGTTTACGCAGCTCTCTGTGGTTGTAGATTTCCCCATTTGCAGCCAAAACCAATTTTTTATCTTCTGTAAATAAAGGTTGTTTTCCAGACGCTGGATCTACAATTGCCAAACGCTCGTGAGAAAGAATTGCTTTATCATTGCTGTAAATTCCGCTCCAGTCTGGTCCGCGGTGACGAATGATTTTTGACATTTCTAATACTTGAGGTCTTAACGCTTCGGCTTTTTGTTTAAGATCAAAGGCACATACAATTCCACACATAATTCTATATTTTTGTTTTTTAAATTTTAATCTGATAGGGCAAAGATGGAATATTAGTTACAATTGAAAAACACAATAATCGATTTTAATTTCAATTTAAAACCATAATTACGCATTTACATATAAAATGTAAAATTTTGATATCAAAAAAAGCTTGAAACTTGAAAATTTCAATTTCGAACAGAAAATTGCTTTAAAACTTAAAGTTTTAGAGAAATATTTGAATTAAATTTTGAGTTATTTCTTTATGAATGAAAGATTCGTAAAGAGAAGAAGAAAAGTTGTTTTGGAATTGTATTTTATACAATCAATTCAAGTTTAAGTTTGTCATTTCCTAATTCGGAGTGAAAGACCTAAAAGTAATAATCTCGCAAAGTCGCTAAGACGCAAAGTTTCTTAATTGAAATAATGGTCGAAACCCGACAGGTTTTGGAAACCTGTCGGGTTTACATGCTTAAGCTTGACGAAACAAAAAAAGACTTTATCCTTTATTTTTCAAAAGTAATTTTCGAAGAAATATAATCAGGCATAGTCGCAACCGCTAACTTCAGTTTCGATTCGTTTATTTCTTTTACCTTTTCGTCTTTCAGATTGTAATTGTAATTATCAAATAAGTAATACATTAAAATCCTGTTATAATCATCCAGATTATTATCTTTTATCATGTTTAACAAACTTGTTTCAACTAGTTCTTTATTTGAACTTTCTGAAAGCGCACGACCAACTCTTCCGATACTTGAATAGTAATGATTTTTTGAGGGATTGTCAATTCGCAATGATATTCCTAGAATCAAATCCAGGACATTTATATCCAAGACTTCAATTTCTTTTATATAGGTACTTCGAGCGTCTTGAGCATAACTGCCATCACTTGCCCTGTCAAAACGATCGTTCATTATATTAAGATGAGAACGAAGGAAAATTTCCCATTTTACTGTCTCAGCAGAAAGCATTGCAATATTAAGCGCATGTACTCTCGGACCATTATCCATACTACAACCTCCGATAACATTCCTATTTCTTTTTAATTCTAACGCTTCTTCCTTACCTATATAGCGCTCAACATATTCTTCAAATTTATCATCAGAAAATTTCGTTATTTTGACTTGCGCTAATGCATCACGAAGCATAACATCAAAGTTTTTATCTGCCTTTCGAAGAGAATCTGCTCTTTCTAATCTCTGCGATTCCCACTCTTCCATTTTTTTATGGTACGCATCTAATTCCTTTTTTATCGCATCTTTTTTAGCAATTTCTTCCTCACTTTTTTTCTTTGCTTTTCCATTATTATCTAACTGATAAAATTGAAAATAAAATGAATATTTTTCTGAATCATAATCTGGTCTCTTTAAAACTTTCTCAACATAAGCATTAAATTTTGACGCTTTTGATGGCACTGTATCCAAATATCTTAAACCAGAATCTTTTGCAGTATCATAAAAAATTTGAGACGTTGTATCAACGAGACAATCTGAATATTGAATTAATCGAGCGTATTTTTCAGAAAGCGGTTTAGTATTAAAACCTTCTATAAAATAAAAAGCTTTTAAAGATTCATCTGAATATGAAGTTTTTTCATGATACTCCAAAACCCATTTTCCTTTGAAATCTGTATTAAGATCAACGTCTTTTTTGTTTTTCGTAATATTTTCTCCATCTCTGTTTCCCAAAGACACGCTTGAAAACTGAACTTTCTCTACATTATCATAATTAGTGTAATTCTCTTTTAAAACAATTCGATTCTCATCATAACGTGCTTTTCCATACTTAGCTTTAAAATCTGAATATGAGATGCCTTTTTCTAAATCTGCTTTTGCTTTGAGAACATCCGTTTTTGAGATTTGGATAAAGTTTGCTTTTGCCTGCCCGTAAGACCTAAAAGTTTTATCAAACTCACAGACCTTAAATTTTAAATTTAAAGAATCAACAATGTGCTTCAATTTAGAAACAGAATTTTCTGAGTAAATCAAACCATTATCATACACCTTAAATTCGGTGTTTTGAGCAGTTACATCCAAACAGATCAAAACCATAAAAGCAAATAGTTTTCTCATCATTTTCGTTTTTAAATTACTTATTCAACATTTTCAATCGTATAATGTGTCTTATTAATCTCAAATTGAAACCCAACCTTATTCCCCATTAAATGTGCCCCAAGCGGAGACTGCGGAGACAGCGCAATAACATTAATTCCGTCAATAGCGATTTTTGGAAGTGCAACACTTACATATAAATAAATGCCGTTGGCTTTTACCAAACTTCCTAAACTGATGTTTTCTGTAATTTTTGAAGGATCAATTTTTTCTAAAATCGCTATTTGAGCAATGGCTTCTTTTAGCTTGTTCGTCAATTTTTCTTGTTCGATATGCATCATAGACAGCGCCGTTTCGTGCTTATCGCCCGCAGAACCTTTAGCATCGTTTTTAGAATCTTCGGTTAAGTTCGAAATCATGTCTTTAAAAACATCAATTCTATCTTGAACCATTTGAGTATAATGAGAGTATATTTTTTCTTTGAAGTCCATAATTAATTTTGCCACGAAGGTGCTAAGACACAAAGATCGTTAAAAAGCATTTAAATATCTTACTGCCTAAAGAATTTCTATTTTTACAATTACAAAAATTTAAAAAGCCACAAATTCACGAATTTACTCCAAAAAATCCATGAATCCGTGGCTTAAAAAAAAGGCACTTCTATATTAAAATACTCTTTGTGCCTTAGTGTCTTTGTGGCTAAACGCTCTTAAAAATCAAATTTATAATTAGCTCCTCCAAGAATCTGGAATCCTTGCACCGGATAATTTAACCATTTTTGATAAGCTTGATTTCCAATATTATTTGCTTTCAAGAAAAACGTTAAACGTTCGCTGAATTTATAACCAACATGAGCATTCGCATCAAAGTAGCTTTTAAGCGTTGTAATGACTGGATCAACTGTCAAATTTAAATTCGATTGCATATCTTTTCTTTCGCCAACATAAAACACATTCAATCCTGCGTACAATTGCTTAGTAATACTAACGTCTAAAGTTGAACTTAATTTCATTGACGGCAAATTCCATGCTTCAACAGCATTATCAGTATTATAACTATTAAAAGTTCCGTTGATTCCGAAAGTTACATTCTGAGAAAAATCAGCTTTTAATTCTCCATAAAAACGGAAAGCTCTAATATCTTCATAAACTACCCCAAACGAGTTTCCGAATGCGTAATCTTCGTTTGTAATAACTTCAGTATAATCATTGGCTTTAAATAAGGCTTTATCTTTTTCATTTAAATAAGAAGCGGTCAAGTTATAATTAACATTATTAGCCAATTTTCCTTTTAGTCCAGCAAAAACATTGTACTGCGTGCTAGACGGACGCATATTTAAAGTTGGAGACAAAAACGGATTATCGGTTACAAAATCTGCATAAGAATTCTGGTTCAAAGCTCCATTTACCCCTGTGTAGAAAATCATCAAATCGCCAACCAGTCTGTAAGAAGCATTTACTTTTGGATAGAAATAAAATTTGTTTCCGCTGTTTTCAGAATCTGCGCTGTAATAAACTCCCGCACCTAATTCAAGAGTCCATTCATTTTCATTGATTACAAAACTTGGTTCGATTCCAACATTTGTAAAACTATATTTTAATGCTTCTGTGTTGTCTTGGAAATAATTATTCTTGAAAGAGCCGCTTACGTGATCTACAATAACGTTTGTTTTAATCGACTGATCCATTACATCAACTGTAAAAGTTGGCTTTAAATAAAAACGATTTTCTGATGAAGAATAACTGTCTGAAAAATGCGTAAATCTTGCTGAAAGCTTACTAAAAATACTTTCGTTAAATTCTGCATTTCCACCAAGCGAAATGGTATTATAAGAATGATCCGGATTAATGCTGTTTACCAAATCATAACGCTGGTCTGGAATTGTCGATCCAAAATCTGAAGGAAGTCCATACCAATTATAAATCTGATTTTGATACCCTAAATCAACACCCCAAGTTACATCTCTATTATTCTGTCCGTAACCTACATTAATCGCCGTATCGTAAAACTCATCATTCAATTCCACATCTTTAATTCCGCCTTGAGAAGAATGATGACGAAACATTCCTGCCAGATAATCATTGTTCCCTAAGTCCTGATTTACAAACAATTCAGCATTTAGAGTACTGTAATTACCCAAACCTAAAGTCGCATAATTATTAAACAATCTTTCTTTTTTTGCTTTTTCTACACCTTCAGCTTTTCCTTTAGAAGGAGTAAAAGTAGAAGCCACAGGAACAGACAAAATACTATACTTAATAACTTCCTTTGGCTGATTTCCGCTGTCGTCAAGCGAAGGCGTTTCTTTCACTTTAAAAGCATCTGAAATAGTCGGCGAATACGGTTTTACAACATTTACTGTCTCGGTTCCGATACTTTCATTCTTCTTCTGTGCAAACGAAAACTGAGCAGCAAATAACACTAACAAAATGATAATTTTATGTCGGCAGTTTAATTTCATATTTCTTTCTTTTGAGAGCATTATTTAGAGAAAAGAAAATAGAATAAAGAGAATAGAATTCTCATTTTTCTACATTTTCTCATTTCATTTGCTCTACATTTTTTGTTCTATTTTCTATATTCTAAAATCTGTGTTCTATTCTCTATATTCTTAAATCTAAAATCTACAGTCTTAAATCTAAAATTAATTAAGCTTCCCACTCCCCTTTGGCCACAAACTGAGTTTTTCCTCCTATTGTAATATCGTATTGATCGTTGGCTAATTTTCCTTTAAAATGAATCTGAGAAGGGCGCCCCATATAATCTCCCTGATAATTGATTTTTTCAATTTCTGGCGAATGGTATTTTAAAAGATAAGCTTGCAGACAAGTACTTGCGCTTCCTGTCGCTGCATCCTCTTTCAGCTGATTGTGTTCAATGTATAAAAGTCTGCTTGCCAGTTTACCATCTTCAAAACTATAGAAATACAATCCTTGGTGGTCGGTTTTGCAATGCTGTTTAAGCCATTTATCTGTTTTGTCTTTATCTAAAGTCAGATTTTCTAAAGCTCTTTTGCTATTTAAAGGCACAATTACAAAAGCACTTCCTGTTGTCACTTCCTGAATCAAATATTGATTGTCAAAATCATCAATGGTCAGGTTACTGAAAGTTGGAAAATCTTCTTTCCCAAAAACATCCCAGAATTTTGGCTGTGCCGCTTTTAACCAAATCAAGCCTTCAGATTGTTTAATTTGAATTGGCCCAATCGGAACTTCTACTGTTATATTTTCGGGAGAATTTTCAAAAACTTTGTTCATCAAAACCCATGAAGTCCCAATAATTGGATGCCCTGCAAACTGCATTTCTTGAGACGGAGTAAAAATTCTAATCTCTGCTTTATTCTTTTCTTTGTCTAGTTTCGTAATAAATGTGCTTTCTGAAAAATTCATCTCAAGCGCTATCTGCTGCATTTCTTTCGAACTTAAATTTCCAGCATCTAAAAAAACCGCCAGCTGATTTCCAGCATATTTTTTTTCTGTAAAAACATCAACTATGTAAAAAGGTAAACTCATATTTTTTCTTTTAGAAATTAGAAAAAAGAGTATAGAAAATAGACTTTCAATCTTTCGTGTGAATATTTTTTAATCTATATTCTATTCTCTATGTTCTATAATCTTTTTTCTTATTTATTAATTGAAGAATTCGTTTTTGACTCTTCTGATTTAATAGCGCTTAATTCTCTTTTTGCTTCTTCCACCACATCTGGATAATCGGTAAAATTGTTGATTACGTTATCTAGAATATAAGTCGCCTGATAACTGTCTTTTAATCCGTAGAAGTTTTTCGCCATTAAGACCAAACCTTTAGCTCCGTAATATTTGTAAGCCGAATAACTTTTTGCCAGTTTTTGAACCGCAGTATTCGAAGCTTCAAATTTTCCTTCTTTTGTTTTGAAATACGCATCGTAATACAACGCTTCTGCCGCCAATTCTCCTTTAGAAGTTGTAGCTAGTTTTGCGTAAGCCGCTTTTGCTTTATCTTCATTTCCTGTCTGCATTGCTGCACGCGCCACGATAATTTGCGCATCGGCTTTTACACCTGCATCAGATTTTGGATTTTCTAATACTTTATCTGCTGCAACAACCGAATTGTCATAATCTTTTTTATCGTAATAACATTTCATTAAATTGGCTTGCGCAAAAGTTTTATTTTGAGGATAATCTGCCTCTTTTTCTAGACTTACTAAAACCGGAATTGCTTTATCGCAATCTTTTGCTTTTAGATAAATCTGAGCCAATCTGTTTAAAGCTTGCTCTGTAAATTCGTTTCTCGGCTGATCAATTACATATTGATAATTGGCAATAGATTTTGTTTCAGAACCTTCGGCATACGTTAATTGTCCTAAATAAAAATTAGCTTCTAACGCATGTAATCCGTTCGGGAATTTGCTTACGTAACCCGCAAAACCAGTACTTGCTGCTTTGCTGTTATTCTGGCTGTATTGTTTGAAAGCTGCATCGTAAGTATCATTATCCAATTCTGCATCTGTAACAGAAACAAAATCCAGCGTACGAACCCAAGTTGCATATTCGTCTACTTTTCCAGAATCAACATAAATTAATCTTGCTGTCGAAACTGCTTCTAAAGCTTCTGGAGTTTTTGGGAATTCTGCCGCCACTTTTTTAAACTTCGTTAAAGCTTGTGCATCACGATCAGAATTATAGTAGATTAAACCTTGTTTTAAGATTGCTTTTGATGTAAATGTTCCGTTACCAAATTCAGAAATTAACTGATCGTAAGTTTTAATTGCTTGATCGTTTTTCTTTTCTGCCACATACGTATTTCCTAATTCGAACAAAGCATCATCTCTGTACGATGATTTTTTGTACATCTGAAGGAAATTATTCAACTCGTCTACTTTCTTCGCATTATTTGACATAAATCCGTAAGAAAGCGCTTTTTGAAACTGAGCATAATCAGCATCTACACCTTTTGCAGCGATTGCTTTTGCGTAAGCTTCGTTTGCAGCGCTGTATTTAGACGTTACAAATCGGCAATCTCCCAAACGTAAATAAGAATCGTTTAAACGAACTTTATCTGAAGGCGATTGATCAATTTGAGCTTGAAAAGAATTTGCAGCCTGATCGTATTCTTTCAGTTTGAAATACGTGTAACCAATATTGTAGTTGATATTTTTATATTCGTCAGTCGACTTTGCCGCTGCCATTCCGGCAAATTGCTTGTACGTTAATAATGCGTTTTGCATATCATCGTTCAAATATTCTGTTTCTGCTTTCCAGAAAGTGGCACGTGCCGTAAATTCAGGAGTTTTTTGTTCGTTTATCGCGCTTTTAAACAGTTTACCCGCTTCCTGATAATTATTCTCATTGTACAATTCTAATCCACGATAAAAAAGTACTTTTTGATACGCTGCTTTATTTTCTGCAGTTCTATTTTTTTCTAATAAAGCCAGTGCTTCTTTGTAGTTTTTAGAAGAAATATAAGAATCGACCAATAATTTCTCTACCTCAGCACGGCTTGAATTATTCGGATATTTTTTAAGGAAATCTAATAAAATTCCAGGGACAGCTTGGTACGCGTTTCCGATATCATAACTCAATTTTGCATAGTTTAACGCAGCATCTTCTTGAATCTGTGCATTAAAATCCATTTCTGAAGCATTTTTAAAAGCATTTAAGGCTTCTTGCTTTTTACCAATATTCAGATAACTCAAACCTAAATGATAGTATGCATTTTGAGCCACAAAATCTTTTCCTTCAATAATTTTATTAAATTGGGAAATTGCTTTTTCGTAGTTTTTCTGCTCATAATACGCATAACCTAACTGATAAAAATCGGTATTATTCCACTTCCCTTTTTTACCAGCATATTGCTCTAAATATGGAATTGCTTTTCCGTATTGTTTTAGGTTGAAATAACTTTCTCCAATAATTTTATTCAGTTCCGATTTTTCAATTTCGTTTGATTTGCCCATCGCCTGCTGACCTAAATCAATTGCTTTTTGGAAATTTCCAAGTTTGAAATTCATATCAGCCTGATAGTACGACAGTTTTTCTTTGTATTTTTCTTCTCCCGAAACCTCATCAAAATATTTTGTAGCTTCTTTATAATCATCTCCTTCATAAGCCATAAAACCTAAGTAATATTTGGCCTGAGAACCGTATTCTTTAGAATTCACTACTTTATTAAAATAGTTCGTCGCCTCTTTTTTCTTTTTAGCATTAAAATAGCTGTAGCCTTTCATAAAGTTAAACTTATCAGACTCAGCTTTACTCATGTAGCTTTCATCAACTTTATCAAACCACATTAAAGCTTTTGGGTAATTTCCCTGTTCGAAGAAAAATTGCGCTGCTTCTATATAAGCCTGATTTTGCTTCGTACTTGTTGGATAATCATTAACAAACTGTTCTACCAAAGCATCAGCATTTGCCTTATTCGTTCTTATAGCGCAATTAGCAATATAAAAAGCACAATCCGATTTCACTTCCTCGGTAATAGCTGTGTTTTCATTGTTCTTTACGTGCTCAAAAATAAGTTGAGCCGAGGCATATTGTTTGTCGTTATATAAAGCCAGTGCTTTGTCAAAATCCTTTAATTCGTAAGTGTAAATAGCTGATTTTTGTGCGGAAGCTATAGTCGAAGCAAGGAAAATTTGGAATAAAAAGAACCTGGAAAGTTTACGCATTTTAATAATATTTAGTATTCAAATGTATCATTTTTATACGGTTTATAACGAAACGTTTCAAGCTTTTATTATCTCTAAAAAATTAAACTGCTTCATTTTTTTTAACAAATCAATCTCAAAATATTGGTTCTCAAAGCTTCTAAAAAAAATTTTGAAACCATATAAGTGATGTAAATAAATATAATATTCTAAAACTTTGTTGCGTTTTATAAAGTAAGCTTTTATCGCTTATATGGTTTAATTTAAGCCTTTCCAAAAATAAATTTGCTCCAATTTTATTAAATGAACTTATATGGCTTATATGGTTTAATTACATTTAAACTTTTTCATAAGAATTCATTTAAATTTATTTTGAATCCAAGCGTTATCTTATTACTTTTACCATTCAAACCAATTTTATTATGTCACAAACCGTACTGTCTCTTAAAGAAGTCACTATATATCAAGAAGGAAGAAAAATTATCTCTCACATTAACTTAGATGTTAACCATGGTGAGTTTATCTACATTATCGGGAAAACTGGTTCTGGAAAAAGTAGTTTTCTAAAAACTTTATATGCTGATTTACCGCTAGTTGAAGGTGAAGGACATATTGTTGAATTTGATTTGGCAACTTTAAAAGAAAGTGAAATTCCGTATTTAAGACGTAAAATCGGAATTGTGTTTCAAGACTTTAAACTGCTTCCAGACCGTTCTATAAAAGACAATATGCTTTTTGTTTTAAGAGCTACAGGATGGGTTGAAAAAGAAGCCATGCAACATAAAATTGATGAAGTTTTGGACAAAGTTGGAATGAAAGACTTTGTAAACAAAATGCCGCATCAGCTTTCTGGAGGAGAACAGCAGCGTGTTGCAATCGCTAGAGCGCTATTGAACGACCCAGAATTTATCCTTGCTGACGAACCTACAGGAAATCTTGATCCACAGACAAGTTCTGAAGTTTTAGAAGTTTTAAAAGCAATTAATGCCGCAGGTAAAACCGTTATTATGGCAACGCATGATTATGCTTTATTAATGAAATTCCCTTCTAAAACCTTAAAATGCGAAGATGAAAGAATCTTCGAAGTGGTGCAAAGAAGCGTGTAATGCTTTCCATTTTAATTCCGGTTTATAATTACAATGTTTTACCGCTCGCAGGCGAACTCGTAAAGCAATGCAATTCGTGCGGAATTATTTTTGAAATACTTTGCTTTGACGATGCATCAACTCTTTTTACAACAGAGAATGAAAAAATCAATGTGTTTCAAAATTGCTCTTTTTCTGTTTTAGAAAAAAATATTGGACGAAGCGCGATTCGGAACTTATTGGCCAATAAAGCTGCTTATGAAAATCTGCTTCTTTTAGATGCTGATGTAATTCCTGTTCACGATAATTTTATTTCTAAATATATCGCTGCCATAAAAGAGGAAAAAAAAATGGTCTTTGGCGGACAATTATATAAAGACGAAAAACCAGCAAAAGAACTGCTTTTACGCTGGATTTACGGAAGAAAAAGAGAATCTCAGAGTCTACATGAACGCAATAAAAGCGCATCTGATTTTGCTTTGCTTTCTAACTTATTAATCAAAAAAGAAATCTTTATTCGTTTTCCTCTTGATGAAACATTAACAAAATACGGTTACGAAGATTTACTTTTTTTTACTGTTTTAAAATCAAACGGCATTACGATTTCTCAAATTGAAAATCCGATTTTTCATTTGAATTTTGAAACATCAGCCGTTTTTATAAACAAAACAAAAATGGCTTTAGAAAATTTAGTCTTTTTACAGGCCAGCCTTAAAATATCAAAAGATCAGAGTAAAGTTATTACTGCATTTGGGCTTTTAAACAAACTAAAACTGGTTTCTCTATTTTATTTTATCTTCCAAAAATCAGAACGGAAAATCGAGCGAAATTTGCTTTCAGAAAAACCATCTCTTTTTCTTTTCGATATTTACAAACTGGGTTATTTCTGTTCTTTAAAAACAAAATAAATGGCTTTTTTTTCTATCATTATTCCGCTATACAACAAAGAAAATTTCATCGAAAACACGATGAAAAGCGTTTTGGATCAGACTTTTCAGGACTTTGAAATTATTGTAGTAAATGACGGATCTACAGATAAAAGCGAAGAAAAGCTATTGCAGTTTAAAGATTCTAGAATCCAATATTTCAGTAAACAAAATGAAGGCGCTTCCGATGCAAGAAATTTCGGAATCGAGAAAGCAACTTCAGAATACATCACTTTTCTCGATGCTGATGATTTTTGGTATCCAACATTTTTAGAAACGATGTTTGGCTTAATTTCGAAATTGTCCGAACAGAAAGTTTTTTCGGCTGCGATTGAAGTCGATACTTCTAAAAAAATCATTCCTTCAACCTATTCTATTTCAAAAACAAATAACGAATTTGAAATTGTAAATTACTTTAAAGCTAGTATAAAAGAAACGGTTCTTTGCACTTCCTGCGCCGTTTTTCATCGATCTGTTTTTGCAGAAATTGGAAATTTTGATACTAGAATTAAAAGCGGGCAAGACGTAGATTTATGGATTCGAATCGGACTTGTTTATCCTATTGTTTTTTCTTGGAAAATTTTAGCGCGTTATGTTTATGATCCTAACAGTCTTTCAAAAAACCGCAATTTCATAAAAGAAAAAATGGATTTTTCGAAATTTAAAATGGCAGAAAAAACTAATTCAGATTTAAAAAAGTTTCTGGATTTAAACCGTTTTTCTCTTGCTATTAAAAGCAAATTAGCCGGAGAGAAAGCACTTTTTTACAACTATCACAACGCAATAGATTTAAAAAATTTAGGCTGGAAAAAAAGTTTTTTACTTCGCCTTCCTGCTTTTGCCTTACACTTTTTAATTTCTTTTAAAACCTTTTTAGCCAATACCGGAATTGGTTCGTCAGTCTTTAAATAATCTGAATTTTTTATATTCACGAATGTAATCTTCTTCATTGAATTCGCCAGAAGATAAAACCAGACAAACACTTCCTGAAGAGAAATTTTTAAGTTCGCGCCAAATTCCAGAAACGATCAGCAGGCCTACATTTGGTTTATTCAGCGTTACGGTTTTTAAGCTTTTTCCGTCTTTTAAAACCACATCAAAACTGCCGCTTAAAGCAATTAAAAATTCCTGCTGTTCAATATGCGCATGTCCGCCCCTTTTGCTTCCGCTTGGCACATCGTACAGATAATACACTCTTTTAGAAACAAACGGAATAGTATTTCCTTCTACAACAGAAAGGTTTCCTCTTCTGTCTTGAATTTTAGGAATTTCAATCAGCTGAACATCTGAAATATTCGTCATTATTGATGATTTAGGAGGTTCTTCCATTGTTCTGAAATATTTTTTAAAGACAAATGTTTTACACTTTCAGCAGCATTCTTTTTACAGAAATTATATAATTCATCGTCATCTGTAAATCGATTCATGGCCTCAGCAAAAGCTTTAGAATTGTGATTTTCGACCAATAAACCATTAAATTCATTTTGGATAATTTCTCTCGGTCCCGAATTACAGTCGACAGCAATAACGGGCGTTCCTAAAGCTAATGATTCTACAATCGACATCGGAAAACCTTCAAAATTACTGGTCAAAACCGTAAATTTTGCTTTCCGAACTTCATCAAACGGATTTTCTTTAAAAGAAAAAATTTCGACATAATCATTCAAATTCAAAGCTGCAATTTTCTGCTGCATGAAATCTAAATCAACTCCCGCTCCCATCAAATGCAAACGATATCCTTTTTCATATATTTTTGATTCTGAAAAAGCTTCTAACATCAGGCCGAAGTTTTTCACTTTTTCATCAAATCTTCCGAAATATAAAATCACTTTTTGAGGTTCCGAAATTTCTTTGTTAAATGCTGAATCGGCAATAAAAAAAGGATTATAAATCGTAACTGTATTTTTGAGTTCGTATAATCGATTTACTTTTTCTTCAATTGCTTTTGAAACACAAATTAAAGCTTCAACATTCTTGTAAAGCATTCTCGACCAAAACTTTGAAGACGGAAAATAATTCTGAAAATTATAACTGTGTACGATATAATAGATTTTTAAACCGTGGTAAATATATCTGGTCATTAATTCGCGTAAAAGGACATTTCTCGATCTTCCGTCAATAACAATTTCGATATTATTTTGAACCAGATAATTTCTCAATAATCTTCCTTTTTTTAATTTTCTAAAAAAAGAAACTGAGCCCGAAATTTCTTTTTCTAAATTGAATAAAGTTCCAGTATACGCATAATCTACACAATTGTTGACAATAATAGAATGAATCTCAAAACCTGAATCTTCCAGCATAAAAGTCAGCAAACTTGCAAAACGCTCTGCTCCTCCTTGCCCTAAAGAATGTGATACAATCGCAACTTTCGTTTTACTCATGTTTTAACCAAAAAAGTAGATATATTTGTCAAATATACATATAAATGAAAGTTTTATTGGTAGGCGAATACAGCCATTTGCACAATTCTTTAAAAGATGGTTTGCTGGCTTTAGGGCATGAAGTTTTTATTATCGGTCAGAAAGACGGTTTTAAAAATTTTCCTGTTGATTTCCCTATTTATAAAAAATGGGATTCGGGTTTTCTCAAAAAAATTAAAGTTGGGGTGTATAAATTATCTGGATTTGATTTTAGTTCGTTTATAACCTATCGCCAGTTTCTAAAATTCAAAAAGCAATGTTCTGGTTTTGATGTGGTACAGCTCATCAACGAAAACAGCTTTAATTGCCAGCCTTTCTTCGAAAAAAAAATCATTTCACATCTTTTAAAAAATAATCAGAAGCTTTATTTATTAAGCTGTGGCTACGATTTTCTGAATATAAAATATTGCTTTGAAAATCCCGATTTTAAATCTGTTTTTCCGTTATATCTGAATCATAAAATCGATAAAAAGTCTTTTGGAAATGTTTTAAAATTTCAAGAAAAAGCGTTTTTCAAATTGCATCAGTTTATTTATAAAAACGTAAACGGAATAATTGCTTCAGATTTAGATTATCATCTTCCACTTCTCGGAAACGAAAAATACTTGGGCTTAATACCGAATCCAATTAATATTGAAAAATTAGCTTTTCAACCTTTAAACATTACAGATAAAATCATCATTTTTCATGGCATTAACAATGATAATTATTTAAAAAAGGGAAACGATTATTTTGAAAAAGCATTAGAAATAATTGAGCAAAAATATGCTTCAAAAGTCGAAATAATTACCGTGCGAAGCGTTCCTTATGCTGAATATATCAATCTCTACAATAGCTGTCATATGTTATTGGATATGGTTTATGCTTACGATCAAGGCTATAATGCGCTCGAAGCAATGGCAAAAGGAAAAGTGGTTTTTACAGGCGCAGAAACTGAATTTACAGCGCAGTACAATCTTTCTGAAAAAGTCTGTATAAATGCCATTCCAAACGTAGATTATCTGGTAAATGCATTGTCTTTTTTAATTGAAAATCCAAACGAAATTACAGCAGTAGGAAAGCGTGCGAGGACTTTTATTGAAGAACATCATCATTATATAAAAATTGCAGAAAAGTATATTCAGAAATGGAGCGAGAATTAAAATAAACTCTTTCTAAAACAAACTGATAATACTATCAGATATATAAAATTCTGAAAAACATAAGCGATGACTACGCCTTCTATTTGAAACAATTGAATACAAAATAAAGTTGCAAAATATAAAACGGAAAGCGAAAATAATTCGGTTAAAATAAATGCGGAAGTCTTTTTTTTAGCAAAAAACTGATATCCTAAAATAAGAGCACAAACTTTAAAAATATCTCCCAAAAGCTGCCAAAAAAACAAATCGGTTACAGGTAAAAAATCTCTTGTAAAAAGCAGTCGGACAATAAAAAATCTCATAAAATAAATGAGAGTGAGTGCTATACCAAAGATCGGCAAAATGAACTTGTAATACTGTAATAAGATGTTTTTTGTTTCTAAATCACTTTGGGTTTTAGATAGTTTTGGTAAAAAATAAACGCTCACAATAGTACTTACAAACATTAGATAATAGGACGAAATTCTCGTCATTGATTCCCAATATCCTGCTTGCTCAATTCCTAAATGCTGAATAATATGATTTCGAATTGCAAGAAATACAAAAGGTCCAAAAACAGAAGAAACAAGCGCCATTAAAGAGTATGAAGAAAGGTTCTTTAAAATTTTAATATCGAAAGAATCTAATTTTATAATTTGAAGAAACTGAATCTCTCGCTGAACTAAATAAAAAGTAGCAAAAAATAGCAACGCTGGCGCAATTACAATTGCAAATAAAGCTCCAGAGGTTTTGAATTGTAGGATTAGAAAAATGGAAGTTAGTAAACCAATAATATTTCCGATAATGTTGATCCTAATTACTTTTTGAAATTTGCCTAAACCATTAATTACTGCAATTAAAAAAATAGAAAGTCCGTAAGTTGGCAAAACCAATGCTAGAACTTTAAAAACAATTAAATATTCGATGTTATTTCCAAAGATTTTCCGGTTCCAGTAAGAAGCTGTAACGAATAAAATTCCGCTTAGCAGAAGCGCAACAAACAATAAAGTGATAAAAACAGTAGAAACTATTTTTTGAATTTCAATTTTATTTTTCTCATTTTCAGCTGTATATTTTACAATTCCGTTTTGAAAACCTAAAGAAGAAATATTCTCTAATGAAGTCAAGAAGTTTCGGAGATTTCCAACCAAAGCCATTCCGCTGGGACCAACAAAAACCGCTAATATTTTTGAAGTTATTAATCCGATTCCAATTTTTAAAGCAACGCTGAAACTGTTTAAAGAAGTGATCTTAAACAAACTCGTTTGAATTATTTTTTTATAGAAATTCAATTAGTATTGATTTAAAATTTCAATAATAAAATCTACTTCCGAGTCATTCAAAACTGGACTTATGGGCAAACTCAAAACTTCTCTATGAATTTTTTCTGTAATAGGAAACGACAAATCATTCCATTCTTTAAAAGCTTTTTGCTGGTGTGGCGCAATTGGATAATGAATAACAGTTTGAATATTATTTTGAGCTAAATATTCTTGTAGATTTTCTCTATTTTCTGTTCGAATGACAAACAGATGGAAAACATGATTGTTGGAAAAATCCCAATACGGCAATGTTATTTTATCGTTTTTAATTTCTGCTAAATATCGTTTTGCAATGATTCTTCTTTTCTCATTATCTGAATCTAAATTTGGCAATTTCAAATTTAAGAACCCAGCCTGTAATTCGTCTAATCTCGAATTTACACCAATATATTCGTTGTGATATTTCTTTTCTGAACCATAATTTCGAAGCGAAAAAAGCACTTTTGCTAATTCAGAATCGTTTGTTGTAATTGCTCCGCCATCGCCCAAACAGCCAAGATTTTTTCCTGGGTAAAAGCTGTAAGCGCTTGCAGATTTTAGATTGTTGATTTTAGATTTTAGGTTTCGAGCTAAATCTCCAGAATTTGGAACTTGGGATTTAAAAATATCGGAATTTGCATTAACACCGTGACTTTGTGCACAATCTTCAACAACAATTAAATTGTTTTTTTCTGCTATTTCATTGATTCTCTCCATTTCAGCCAATTGTCCGTATAAATGAACAGCTAAAATCGCTTTGGTTTTTGGAGTGATTTTTTCTTGAATTAAATCCGGATTGATATTATAAGTTTCCAATCTTGGTTCGACTAAAACTGGAATTAAATCGGCTTGTAAAATAGCCAAAATACTCGCGATGTAAGTATTTGCAGGAACGATTACCTCATCGCCTTTTTGGAGTTTTCCGAGTTCGATGTATCCTTTAAAAATGAGAACCAAAGCATCAAACCCATTCCCGACTCCGATACAATATTTAGAATGGCAATATTCAGCAAAAGCTTTTTCAAAAGTTTCTACTTCCTTTCCTAAAATATACCAGCCGTTTTCCAGAACCGATTTCAGTTTTTCCTGAAAATCAGTTTCATAAGGCTCGTTCATTTTTTTTAAATCCAGAAAAGAAATCATAATGTAAGTTTGTAAAAGTCCTGACTATAAACACTGCAGCCTAATTCTTCTTTTTGCTTTATAAGACCTTTATTATAACCAAATTCATTTTCCTCACCCACAATACCCATATCAAAGAAATGCTTTCCTTTTCTTTTATATTTATGGATCAAATTGACGAACAAAAAATCAAGCGCTCTGAATTCTTCTCCTGTTTTTGAAGTAGCGCCATATTGAGATTTTACAACATTTTTGGTTTCAAAAATGGTTATTCCTGCAATAATTTCATCATTTCTATAGGCTGAATATTGCCTAATATTTAGAGGAAATTTAGATTTTAAGATCGCTATTTCTTCTTTTGAATGTACTGGCTTTACATCAAATTTTTCTAATAATCTTGGCTCCAAAACTTTCTCCCAAAACGGATCAAAATTCTCTTCTTCAAAAATATCTAAATCTAGATTTTCAATTCTTCTGAAATGTTTCATTTTACTTTTAGAAATATTCAAAGGAATTGTCAGATTAACGGCCAGATTCATTTCTTTTCTTTCTAAAACCGCTCCTCTTTTCATTAAAAAAAAGTCCATTGCGGCATTTCCTTCAGAAAAATAAAAATCTGGAATTGGCTTATAATAAAGAGTTTCGAATTTATTTTCTTTCAAAAAAAGCAAAATTTCATCTAAAATTGATTCTACTTTTTCTGCTTTCATTTTTGACAAAAACACTAATCCTCCATAGGTTAAACCTTGGTGAGAATATATAGAATTTCCTTTTTTATTAGCGGGAAGAATTGCGCGCAGTTTTTCTTCTTCGAAAATTAAAAGCGAAAAATCTTCAAAACGATCTTTATGGTATTCTATAAAATCCCGATGAAATAAAAAAGTGGCATTTTTTGCCTGAGCGACAAAATCGTTCCAAATAGTATAATCGTTTTTATTGTATTTTCTTACAACGAATGTTTTCAAAGTTTTATTTTTTTGCCACGAATTTCACCAATTTTCACGAATTAAATTAGTGCAAATTCGTGAAATTCGTGGCTGAATATTTTTCTACTTATGATCGAATGCTTTTAAATGCCATTTGTATTTTACAGCCATTAATCGAACTACAATAATTACAAGAGATGTAACCAGATATAATATATCGTCATTTAGGTTTAGTTTTCGTAATCCAAAAAATACAATTCCTCCTAATATACAAATGGTTGCATAGATTTCTTCTCGAAAAACGTTTGGAATTTCGTTACACAAAATATCTCTAATTACACCGCCAAAACAAGCTGTCATGGTTCCTAACGCAATACAAATTGCTGGATGAAGTCCTGTTAGAATTCCTCTTTCAAGACCAATTAAAGTAAAAACGCCAAGACCAATGGTATCAAATAAAAACAACGAAGTACGAAGTTTATCGAAGCTTTTTCTGAAAAGAATGGCTAGAAAAAATCCTAAAATAATTACGTAAACATATTGCATGTCGCGCATCCAGCCAACGGGAGTTCTTCCGATTAAAACGTCACGAAGTGTTCCGCCTCCAACTGCAGTTACAAATGCAATAATAAAAACCCCAAACGGATCTAGTTTTTTGTGCATTGCGGTTAAGGCGCCAGACATTGCAAACGCCATGGTCCCAATAATATCGAGTAGGTGAAACATTCTTTTTGAGTTGCTGAGTTTCTAAGATTCTAAGCTGCTAAGCTTTTCTTAACAAAAAGCCAAAGTTACAAAGTTGCAAGGAATAATCTTAGCAAATCTGACTCGTAAAAGTACTTATCATCTTTTCACGTAAATCGGACTTCTTTTTAGCAAATATGTGATCGAATCTATCCAACTGTCTTTTACTGCCAATAATGGCTTACGGGTTTGCGAGTAGATCTTGTCTTTATTTTTATACATGTCAAAATAAACCGTATAGTAATAATAGCTCTGATTGTTTGCTGTAGTAGTCGAAATGTCGCTTGTGCTAACTTTTTTGTTATTGTTGCTCACTTTTGTATCTCCACTGCTGTAGGTAGTAGCTGTAGAAGCTGTTCCAATGGTATATGAAATTTTCGCAGCCACTATATTATCAACTCCTAGTATTTTTTCAAGATCTGCAATTGGAGTTTCGTCAATATTGTTATGATCGATTCCTGCTTTGTGCAAAAGGCTATTGGTTGTTCTTAAATCCTGAACCGTTAACGGTAAAATATTAGATGCTTTATCCAACAGTTTGTTATACAGATCATTTTGAGCAAATTTTGCCATATCTTCAGAACCTTGCTGATTATCGGCGTTTACGTAAGGAACTGGCAGTACCGCAATCGTATTAGGTTTCATCTCTGCAGTTTCAATACTTTGAGAAGTATTTTGAGCTGTGTTGTTTGGACTTGAAGACGCATCAAAAGTTTGAGTTCTTCCGCTTGCAAAATCGATTCTCGCGATCTGCGAAACGTCTAGCGAAATCTGAATTGTTTCGCCAGGAAGCGAATAATCTACGGTTTTATCAGACATTTTTAAAATCGTACAATCGATTATCTGATAATCTCTTTTTATAATTCTATCTAATTTTTTTCCGCTTTGTGCAAAAGTAATACAAGCAGACAATAGTACTAGTAACACTAGAAATGGCTTTGTAATTTTCATTTGTTGGAAATTTTTGAATTAAAAATGTATCGTAAATATATTGATAAAATTTAAAAAATTATCAATAAAAATCAAAAAACACTTTTAAATCTTTAATGAAAAATTACATATTCTGAGTGTAGAAATTATAGTCTTTTAAAATTACACGAATAAAATCGCTATTATTTCCAGATTGATTTTTTATGCCTGTTACGCTTTCAATTTTGGCTACCAATTTGTAAATCACTTCATGATCGTTTTTAGCAACCGCTTTTTGAAAGGTTTCCTTAATAATACGCATATCATTGTCTGAAACCTTAATTACCAAAGGATAAGTTGGCACATAAGCTTCGCCAATTTCTTCTAAAATAGTATGGCTGATATTAATTCTATTCTTTAAAGTAATTACTGCGGTTCCTGCCGCCATATCGCCCAATCGCTGTGATTTCTGACTTGTGATGACCGCAATAAGTCCAGGAAGTCCGAAGAAGGTAAAAAAGTCTATTACTCTAAAAAACCAGCGGATTAAATAGTCACCAAAACCTGCCTGATAACCATCAATTTTTACGACTTTAATTTTTAATAACTTTTTGCCAAGTGACTGCCCTTCAAAAACACTTTCTAAAACTAGCGAGTAGACTATAACTGGCGAATAGAGCATTAAAAAAATCGCTCCTCGTGACCATCCATCCAAATTAACCATTAGCCGATCAAGCTGCAGCCAGTCAAAAAGAACTATCGAAAGCGCTGTTATATAACAGATTACAATAAACATATCAATAAAAAAAGCACCTAATCTTTCGCCTACAGAAGCAGCAATAAAATTTATTTTGACATTTTGTGTCGTGTTAATAGATAATTCTGACATATTTCATATTTTAGCCTACAATGAGAGAAATCGCCTTTATAAAACAAAACAGAGAAAAATGGCTCGAGTTTGAGCTGGCAATTTTTGGTAAAGCTAAAAAAAATCCTGATGAATTAGCTAATTTGTACATTCAAATGATGAATGATTTGTCGTATGCTCAAACGTATTATCCTAAAAGTAAAACGGTTGTATACCTTAATCATCTTGCGTCTCAAATTTATCAGAAGATTTACAAAACCAAACGTACAGACCAAAACCGCGTTGTTGATTTCTTTAAAGTCGAAGTGCCTTTATTGGTTTACGAATACAGAAGGTATTTGGTTTATGCTTTTGCATTGTTTTTTGTCACTGTTTCAATTGGCGTTCTTTCTGCCCGTTACGATCGTGATTTTGTGCGTTTAATTTTAGGCGACGAATACGTCAATATGACTTTGGCAAATATCAAAAAAGGCAATCCGATGGCCGTGTACGGTTCGGGAAGCAATTGGGGAAGTTTTATTGGCATTACCGTAAACAACCTTTTTGTAGGCGCAAAATGCTATTTCTATGGCATATTTGTAGGAATTGGCACTTTTAATATATTTCTTCAAAACTGCATTATGCTGGGTTCTTTCCAATATTTTTTCTACGAACAAGGCGTTTTCTGGAAAAGTGTGCGAGGCATCTGGATTCATGGTTCTATGGAAATTTTCGCCATTGTAATCGAAACGACTGCTGGATTTATTTTAGGGGCTTCTATACTGTTTCCTAAAACTCTCTCGAGATTGAATTCTTTTAAAATAGGTTTCAAAAACAGTTTCAAAATATTTTTGAGCACTTTCCCTTTCACGATAAGTGCCGGATTTTTAGAAGGCTTTATTACCAGATATTCTATCGATATGCCCAATTGGCTAAGCAGTTTTATTATCTTAGTTACGCTTGCGATAATTTCGTTTTATTACTTGGTTTACCCTTTTATCGTACACAAAAAAATTCATTCTTTAACCGCCGAAAAACTTTAAGAACAAGTAATGACCAGATTATTATTTATTTTATCTTTTCTTTTGTGCTGCGGTATTTCTCAGGCTCAGGATTCTATTCCTTTAACTCCGGATCCTCCAAAAATTACTGGAATTAAATATACCGAAAAAGACATTCAAGTCGATTCTAGAACTGTAGAAGCCAGACATTTTGAAAAGAATTTCAAGAAAAAATATACCGATAAAAATTTTATCTACGAATATAAAACTCCAGAAAAAAACTGGTGGGATCATTTTAAGCATTGGCTGGCGAGACAAATTTTTAATTTGTTTAATTTCAGCAGTGTAAAAACATCTCTGAATTTTGTTGCAATTCTGTTTAGAATAATCGCAGTTCTGGTGGTTATAGTTTTGATTTATTTTATTGCCAGAGCTTTGACCAAACAAGAAGGAAGATGGATTTTCGGAAAAAATGCCAAAAGAACTTTATTTTATTCAGATGCAGAGAAAAACATCCATCTTTTAGATTTTGAAAAATTGATTAAAGAAAGCATTGAAGCCGGCGAGAGAAGAATTGCAATAAGATATTACTATTTATGGCTTTTGAAAGTTATGGCACAACATCATTTTATTGAATGGGATATCGAAAAAACCAATTCTGATTATTTGTACGAATTGCAAAACCCTGCTCATAAAGAAGAGTTTACGTATCTTTCTTATTTGTACAATTATATTTGGTACGGAGAATTTGAAATTGACGAAGCAACATTTAGAAAGACTGAAAACAGATTTAAAAAAGCATTAAAAACATTTGGCAATGGATAATAAAGTTAAAATATACATTGCTATTCTGGTTTTAATTCTCGGAATAACATTATTAGTAGACAAAGGACAGCCAAAACCTATTGACTGGACTCCGACGTACTCTGTTGAAGATAAAATCCCATTCGGATTGTACATTTTTGATCAGGAAGCTGATGGTCTTTTTAAACAAAAAGTAGAAAGAATTTCGACTCAGACGCCTTATGAATATCTGGACTCGCAATATGATGCAAGAGAAAATGTAGAAACCTATAAAATAAAAGGCACTTTCATTAATATTTCTGAGGCTGAAAACATTGACGATCAGTCGATGAAAGAAATTTTATATTTTGTCTCTCACGGAAATAATGCTTTTTTAAGTATGAAAGTGTTCCCGAAAGTGTTATTGGATTCTTTAAAAATTGAATTGAAAACCGATTTTATTCCCAATGACAGCACTTCGGTTTGGATGGCAAATAAAAACATAAGTCAAAAAAAATATACTTTTAATACAGGTTTAAGCGATTATTTTTCTAAAATTGACACTTTAAACACAAAAGTTTTAGGATACCAATCTACTCGTAAAAACAAAAGGCAAGTTAATTTTATTGAAGTTCCGTATAAAAATGGATATCTCTATTTGCACACGCAGCCAGTTGCTTTTACCAATTATAATCTGCTGAAAAAAAACAATTATCAGTATACTGAAAATCTAGTGTCCTATATTCCGAAAGGAAATATTTTCTGGTACAACAAAAGTTTTGACGACAAACGAATTTCAAGTTCTCCAATGCGATACATTTGGAGTCAACCCGCTTTGAAATCGGCTTGGTATTTAGGCTTAATCGGAATTCTTATCTTTATGATTTTCAATGCAAAAAGAAAACAGCGCATTGTGCCAATCATAAAACCTTTGCAAAATTTAACCGTTGATTTTACTAAAACCGTTGGAAATTTATATTATCAAGAAGGTGATCATACCAATATTATTGATAAAAAGATTATTTACTTTTTGGAAAGAATTAGAACCGATTATTTGATTGACACTGCGAAACTAGATGACGATTTTATAACAAAATTGCATTATAAAACGGGAAAAGACAAAAAAGACATTCAAGATTTGGTACAATTAATTAATGACCACCGAAATAGTTATCACGGAAGTCTGGAAGAAGATCTTCTTAGAATAAATACAGCTATAGAAAAGATTTTACATTAACTAAAAATAGTTGCCACAGATTAAAAAGATTCGCACAGATTAACTAAAAAAATCTTTTTTAATCCTTAAAATCAGTGGTAAAAAGAAAATAAAAACAGACCCAATTATGGACGACATCAATACAACATCAAACGAAATCACAAATGAAAATGTGAATTTTGAAACGAGAATTAACCTTACTCCTCTTTTAGAGCATGTAAATACGATTAAAAAAGAGATCGAAACAGTAATCGTGGGGCAGCACAAAATGGTAGACCAGCTTTTGGTTGCGATTTTGTCAAACGGTCATGTTCTTCTAGAAGGTGTTCCTGGAGTTGCCAAAACAATTTCGGCTAAATTATTGGCTAAAACTTTAAATATCGGTTTCAGCAGAATTCAGTTTACGCCAGATTTAATGCCTTCTGATATTTTAGGAACTTCTATTTTCAATCTGAAAAACTCAGAATTCGAATTCAAAAAAGGTCCGATTTTCTCGAATCTGATTTTAATTGACGAAATCAACCGTGCTCCTGCAAAAACTCAGGCCGCACTTTTTGAAGTAATGGAAGAACGCCAGATTACAATTGACGGTTCTGCTTACCAATTAGAAGCGCCATTTTTGGTAATTGCGACGCAGAATCCTGTAGAACAAGAAGGAACTTATCGCTTGCCTGAAGCGCAATTGGACCGTTTTCTTTTTAAAATCACGATCGATTATCCAAAATTGAATGAAGAGATTTTAATCATTCAAAGAGAACATTCTTTGCAAGATCACGGAAAATTAGATGCTATCAAAATCATTCTTTCTGCTGAAGAAATCAAAGAATATCAAGGTTTGGTAAAACAAATTAGAGTGGAGCAAAACCTTCTGGAATATATTGCGAGAATTGTGGTAAATACTCGTGAAAATGCCTTTTTATATTTAGGAGCTTCTCCTCGTGCTTCGATAGCAATTTTAAATGCTTCGAAAGGTTTTGCTGCCATTCGCGGACGCGATTTCGTTACGCCAGAAGATATTAAAGAAGCCGCAATTCCTGTTTTACAGCACCGTGTAATTGTAGCGCCAGAACGCGAAATGGAAGGTTTGACAAGTTCTGAAATCATTAAACAAATTATTGAAACAGTAGAGATTCCGAGATAATTTAAACTCCTGCAAGGTTTCCAAAACCTTGTAGATGTATTTCTTAACAACAGAACAACTAATACCTACAAGGTTTTGAAAACCTTGCAGGAAACGTGAAACCTGAAATTTGCAAACAAGTTTTGTCCCCCTGAGCGAAGTCGAAGGGCAAACTTTAAACCTGAAACTTTAAACCTGACCCGAGGCTGAAAGCCGAACGGACGAAGTAAACAAAAAAATAAAGTGAAATTCATAAAAAGTCTATATCTGAACAATTTCTTTTTCTATGCGCTCATCGGCATTATAGGATTATTTATTTGTGCCTTTATTTTTCCGAATATGTACAATGCGGTTTGGCTGTTGGTTTTGGGTTTAGTTACTTTTTTGGGACTTGATATTTTACTTTTGTATCTAGCGCGAACAGGTCTCGAAGCAGAAAGAATTACTCCCGAAAAGTTATCAAACGGAGATTTGAATCCTATAAAAATCAATCTAAAAAACCATTATACTTTTACAATTTCGGTTAAAATTATTGACGAAATTCCGTTTCAATTTCAAGTTCGTGACTTCAAAATTGTAAAAACGATAAAAGCAGCTTCACAAAAAGAAATTGGTTATGATCTTCGTCCAACAGAACGTGGAGAATATCATTTTGGAGCTTTAAATATTTATGTTTCTTCGCCTTTAAGATTAATTTCGAGAAGATTTTCTTTTGATAATGATCAAATGGTGCCTACTTATCCGTCTTACATTCAATTAAGAAAATACGATTTGATTGCTTTTTCAAATAATCTCTTTCAATACGGAATCAAAAAAATACGCCGAATTGGTCATACCATGGAGTTCGAGCAGATTAAAGAATATGTGCAAGGCGACGATTTGCGAACGCTGAACTGGAAAGCAACAGCAAAGAGAAATTCTTTGATGGTTAATCAGTTTCAGGACGAAAAATCACAATCGGTTTATATGGCAATCGACAAAGGCCGTGTGATGCAAATGCCTTTTGACGGATTAAGTTTATTGGATTATGCTATTAATTCGGCTTTGGTTTTGTCTAATGTTATTTTGAAAAAACAAGACAAAGCAGGTCTTTTTTCTTTTTCTAAAAAAGTAGAAAACCGCGTTTTTGCTGAAAGAAGAGGTTCGCAAATGCAGAAAATATTAGAATCGCTTTATAACGTAAAAACAGATTTCTTTGAAAGCGATTACAGCAGATTGTATGTCGATATTAAGAAAAACATCAACCAGAGAAGTTTAATAATTCTGTACACCAATTTTGAAACAATGGATGGTTTAAACCGTCAATTGCCTTATTTAAAAGGAATTGCCAAAAGTCATTTATTAGTAGTTGTTTTCTTTAGTAATACAGAATTAAACAGCATTATCAATAAAAAAACAACTACTATTCAAGAAGTTTACGACAAAGTGATTGCCGAGAAATTCATGTTTGAAAAACGATTAATCGTAAACGAATTGAAAAAATACGGAATACATTCTGTTTTAACCCAACCTGAGAATCTGACTTTGGACGCAATTAATAAATATTTGGAGATTAAGTCTAGAGGTATTTTGTAAGAATTATTCCTTATATTGCAAACCGATACTAAATAGTAATAAGTTTATGAAATCAGTAATTGCCTTTATTTTTCTTTTTTTCTCCATTTCTAATTTTGGACAAATTTCAAATACTTTAACTCCAAGCGATAAGGTTTACGGACTTTCAAAGTTTTGGCAGGAAGTAAATTACAACTTTGTTTATTTGGATAAAGTAGACCGACAAATGTGGGATAACCGATATAAGGAATTAATCTCAGTTGTTCAGAATACGAAAAATGATTATGAATATTATCGTGAACTTCAAAAATTTTGTGCGCTGTTAAAGGATGGTCATACAAACATCTTTATCCCAAAAGGCATTGTTGAACAAATGACTACAATGTTTGGAGATTACAGGTTTTTTGTAAAAAATGTTCAAGGTAAGGCAATTATAATTCGAACAAATTTGAGCAAAAAAGAAGAAATCCCTGTTGGAAGTGAAATCATAGAAGTTAATGGAAAGCCAACCCAGCAATTTATTGACGAAAATGTGGCTCCTTATAAATCTTCTTCAACTGATTATGTTTTGCAAGATTGGAGTATTTCTAATTTGCTAGGGGGTTTGGAAGGAGACACATATAAAGTCAAAATAAAAAAGCCTAATAAAAAAATAATAGAACTGACATTAACACACAGAACTACAGTAGAAAAAGAAGTATTTCCCCCTTTTGAAGCTGATAGAAAACTTTTAGATTTTAAATGGATGGATAAGGAAACGGCTTATGTTTCTTTAAATTCCTTTAGCGACGAAAAAATCGATAGCTCGTTTGTAGACAAACTTCCAGAATTATATAAAGCAAAATCTTTAATAATTGACTTACGCTACAATGGTGGAGGCAGCACCAATATTGGGACTGCAATATTACAGTATTTAACAAACGATACTATTCTTTACGGTTCAAAGTCTAAAAGTCGTTCTCACATCCCAAGTTATAAAGCATGGGGCAAATTTGTTAGTGCAAAAGATACTATAAACAACTCATGGAAAAAAAGAGCTTATTTATCTTATCATGATGACTATTTTTATGATTTTGAATACCAACCAGAAACTATTCGTCTAAAAGCAAAACGCATTGTTGTGCCTACAGTAATTTTGGTAAGCCATGATACCGCTTCGGCAGCTGAAGATTTTTTAATTTATGCAGATAACCAAAAACACATGGTCAAAATAGGAGAAAAATCTTTTGGAAGTACTGGACAGCCTTTACTAATAGATTTGCCAGGTGGAGGTTCAGCTAGAATCTGCACCAAAAAAGATACCTATCCTGATGGAAGAGAATTTGTGGGTTACGGAATAAAACCCGACATAGAGATTGTTCCCACGCTTAACGATTACTTAAAGAATAGAGATGTAGTGCTCGAGGAAGCAATGAAATATTTAAAAAAGAAATAACGTTTATAATTAGTTTTTCGATTAAACTCGAATTATCATTGTTTTTAAATTTCATTTAAAAAGTCTTATAATGAAGAAACTATTTTTAGCAATATTAATTTTAATCAGTTTTTTAGCCACTGCCCAAAAAACAGAAAACATCATTATCATCACAACAGACGGTTTTAGATGGCAGGAAGTTTTTAAAGGAGTAGATGCAGCAATTGCCAATGATAAAAAATTCAATCAAGGAGACAGCGCTTACATTTATAAAAAATACAGCAGTCCTGACATCAAAGAATCTCGCAAAAAATTAATGCCTTTTTTCTGGTCTGAAATTGCCTCGAAAGGTCAGATTTATGGAAATAGAGATTTAGGAAACAAAGTAGATGTTGCCAATCCGTATTGGTTTAGTTATCCTGGATACAGCGAAATTATGACTGGAAATGTCGATTTGAAAGTTAATTCTAACAGCTATAAACCCAATCCGAATGTTAATGTTTTAGAGTTTTTAAACCAGCAGTCTACACTAAAAGGAAAAGTTGCCGCTTTTGGCGCTTGGGATGCTTTTGACAGAATTTTGAACGAAGAAAGAAGTGGTTTTCCTGTAATTTCTGCTTTTGATAAAGTGGGCGGAAATAAGCCAACTGCAACGCAAAAACTGCTTAACGAAATGCGTGACAACTCGTATAAGCCTTTTCATCAAGACGAATGTTTAGATGTTTTTACACATTATCAGGCATTAGACGAATTAAAAACGAAAAAGCCAAAAGTCCTTTACATTGCATACGGCGAAACCGACGAATGGGCGCATCACGCACAATATCGCTCGTATTTAGATGCCGCAAATCAAGTAGACAAATGGGTTCAGGAAATCTGGAATTTTGTTCAAAACGATCCGCAATACAAAAATAAAACAACCTTATTTATAACGGTAGATCACGGCCGCGGCGACAAAGTAAAATCGCAATGGACAGATCACGGTTCTGATGTTGCTGGCGCTTCTGAAATTTGGTTTGCCGCAATGGGACCAGAAATTGCTCCAAAAGGCGAAATCAAAACCAATTCTCAGATCTACCAAAAACAATTCGCGCAAACGATAGCAAAATTTCTAGGCTACACTTTCAAAACAGACCATCCTGTTGAGGAAGAAGTAAAAGCAGTTTTTGAGAAATAAGTTTTTTAGTTTTTTTCGCCACGACCCAAGCGATAGCGAACAGGCGAAGCAATTCACGAATTTTATTTTTAAATAATTCGTGAATTCGTGGCGGAAAACCTTTGCAACTTTGTCTCTTTGCAACTTTTCAAAAAAAACTCTGTACCTTTGCCTCTTTGCAACTTTGAGCCTTAAAAAAATGAAACAAATCACTTCAATTCAAAATCCGTTTATCAAATCTTTGGTTTTACTTCAAGAAAAATCCAAAGCCAGAAAACAAACCGGAACATTTTTGATTGAAGGCTTACGCGAAATTTCATTAGCAATAAAAGGCGGTTACGAAATCGAAACGGTTTTGTTTTTACCCGAATTAGTTTCTGAATCTGAAATCAATAAACTGATTCAAAATCCGTTTCAACTTATCGAAATCAATAAAGAAGTCTATCAAAAACTGGCGTATCGCGATACTACAGAAGGAATTCTAGCGGTTGCAAAAAGTAAATCCTTAAAATTATCCGATTTAAAATTATCTGATAATCCTCTGATTTTGGTCGTAGAATCTCTTGAAAAACCAGGCAATATCGGCGCTGTCTTGCGTACCGCAGATGCCGCCAAATTGGACGCTGTTTTAATCGCCAATCCAAAAAGCGACTTATACAATCCGAATATAGTGCGTTCTAGCGTTGGCTGTTTGTTTACCAACCAAATTGCAACAGGAACATCCTCAGAAATTATTTCATTTTTAAAAGAAAAAAAGATCAATTTCTACAGCGCGACTTTACAAAATTCAACTTCATATCATACACAAAACTTTACTACTCCAACAGCTTTAGTTGTGGGTACAGAAGCAACAGGCTTAACACAAGAATGGCGCGATGCTGCGACTCAAAATATCATTATTCCGATGCAAGGTGAAATCGACAGCATGAACGTTTCTGTTGCCGCGGCAATTTTAATTTTTGAAGCGAAGAGACAGAGAGGGTTCTAATGTAGAGTGACAAAGTTTCAAAGTCACAAAGCGGCAAAGATTTTCCGTAGAGACGCACCGCAGTGCGTCTAACATACTGATTGGTTTTAAGGTTTCTAAAGTAAAAAGTTGCACCTTTAAATTTGTCAGACTGAGCGAAGTCGAAGTCACATTCCTATAGGAAAAAATCTAAAATCTGCAATCAAAAATCTACAATCCCAACCCCTTGCGTATATGGCAACAAATTTCTATATTTAGTACTTGAACTATGCCGTTATGACAGAAATAGATATAGAAAAAGAAAACAAAGCTATTGCACAGGAATACAAGGAATTACTACGAATAAGTTACCAAACGTTAGACACAACCGACAAAAAATTAATTCGAAAAGCTTTTGATGTTGCCGTCGATGCTCACAAAGAACAGAGACGTAAATCGGGCGAAGCGTATATCTTTCATCCTATTGCAGTTGCAAAAATTGTTGCCTCAGAAATTGGTCTGGGTGCGACTTCTATTGCTGCGGCCTTATTGCACGATGTTGTCGAAGATACTCCAATGACGGTTGAAGACATTGAGCGTTTGTTCAATCCGAAAGTGGCGCAATTGGTTGAGGGTCTAACTAAAATATCTTTAGTTCAAAAAGATTTGAATGCTTCCATGCAGGCAGAAAATTTCAGAAAAATGATTCTGACATTGAACGATGATGTTCGTGTAATTCTGATCAAATTGGCCGACCGTTTGCATAATATGCAGACCATGGATTCGATGGCTGAATACAAACAGACTAAAATCGCCTCAGAAACTTTATACATTTATGCGCCTCTAGCTCACCGTTTGGGACTTTATAATATTAAAACCAAACTGGAAGATTTAGGTTTAAAATATACCGAACCAGCAGTTTACAATGACATTGTAAGCAAAATTCGTGAAACGAAAGAAGAACAAGATGCTTACATCAAAGACATTTCTGATGTTTTGAAAAAATCTTTAGACAACGAAGGCGTAGATTATATCATCAAAGGCCGACCAAAATCGATTTATTCTATCCGTCGAAAAATGCGCGCGCAAAACGTTACTTTTGATGAAGTATACGATAAATTTGCGCTTAGAATTGTCTACAAAGCCGATCCGCATGAAGAGAAATTCATTGCATGGAAAATCTATTCGATCGTAACAGACCACTATAGACCGAGTCCGAGCCGTTTGCGTGACTGGATTTCGTCACCAAAATCAACTGGTTATGAAGCGCTTCACATTACCGTAATGGGTCCAAAAGGACGCTGGGTCGAAGTTCAAGTACGAAGTGAGCGTATGGACGAAATTGCCGAAAAAGGGTACGCAGCGCATTACAAATACAAAAACGGAGCCACAGAGGAAAGCGGTCTGGATACTTGGCTGAATCTGCTTCGTGAAGCATTGGAAAATCCAGAAACCAATGCGGTTGATTTTGTCGAAGATTTTAAAATGAATTTATATTCTAAAGAAATTTTCGTCTTTACGCCAAAAGGAGAAATTAAATCGTTGCCAAAAGGCGCCACTTCTCTTGATTTCGCTTTTAGCATTCACTCCGAAATCGGAATCAAAACGCGTGGAACCCGTGTAAATGGGCGTTTAGTTCCTCTTAATTATGAATTAAAAAGTGGTGATCAGGTCGAAGTTATCACTTCTCCAAACCAAAAACCAACTGTAAACTGGTTGGAATATGTAACGACTTCTAGAGCAAAAAATAAAATCAAAAATGTTCTTAACGAGAACACTAAAAAAATTGCCGAAGAAGGAAAAGAATTACTGATTCGAAAATTAAAGCATTTAAAAGTCACCTTTAACGAACAGGTTACAAACGAGTTAGTTAATTTCTTTAAACTAAAAACAAGTTTAGATTTATTTTATAGAGTTGGAATTGGTGCAATCGAAAATCAGCAGTTAAAAGATTATGCGGCACAGAAAAGCAATTCGTTTATCAATTTCTTTAAAAATAAAATTAAACGAACCAAAGATACCGCAGATGAAGATATTCACAAGCCAGTCATTAGCAGCAATTACGACATGCTGGTTTTTGGAACGGAGCATGATAAATTAGATTACAAACTTTCGCAATGCTGTAACCCGATTCCTGGAGATGATGTTTTTGGTTTTGTGACCATTAACGAAGGAATCAAGGTGCATAAAAAAGATTGTCCGAACGCGATCGGAATGCAGTCAAATTATGCATACCGAATTATGAGTGCCAAATGGATTGATTCTTCTCAAGAGGAATTCAAAGCCATTATCAATATTACTGGAATGGACGTTTTAGGACTTACCAACCAATTAACAAAGGTAATTTCGAATAATATGAGCGTAAATATTCAAAGTATTTCGCTTAGCACCGATGCTGGAATTTTTCACGGACAAATTGCAGTAATTGTTAAAAACAACACGATTTTGAAAAAAATGATTAGCGCCATCAAAAAAATTGACGGAGTTGATAAGGTTACCAGAGAATATCGAACTTAATTATTAGAAAAGTAATTTTATTTTATGGATAATAACATAGAAATTCCTCAATTAATTTTTGACGAAAATGGAGAACTGATTATCTCTGCTTCTGATTCTTCATCAAAAAATGATTTCGATTTTTTTATTGGCAAATCTACTATTAGAAATAAAAAACTAAAAAAAAGACTTTGTAATTGTAACGATTGGATTGAATTTCCTTCTACCCAAGAAATGTACACGATTTTGCACGGAATTGGCAATATCGATAATTTTCTTGCTACTTTTGATGGAGAACCATTTGAAGGAATGACGGTAAGATTATTTAATCCGAAAACAAAATTATGGAGCATCTATTGGTCGGACTCAAATACTGGCGTTTTAGACAAGCCAGTAGTAGGGTCTTTCGAAAATAAAGTTGGACATTTTTTTTCTAAAGATATTTTTGAAGAAAAACCAGTTATTCAAGTATTTCGATGGGATGCAAGAGACGAAAAAAATCCAATCTGGAGTCAGGCCATGTCTGATGACAAAGGAAAAACTTGGGAATGGAACTGGTATATGTATATGACTAAAACAAATTAAGCATTGTTAGTTTTATCATAAATTAAAATAATTATGTTAATTAAGCTAAATTGAGCTTTCAAAATATTTTTGACGTAAAAGCCTGTATTTAGTGCCTTATTACTCATCAAAATCTAGTTTAAACGTTAAACTTTAAACCCGAAACTTTTATTCATTAAAAATAAAAAATTATCTTTGCCGGATATGACACTTATTTCAACTGACAACACTAAGAATCAAGAAATTGTAAAAAATGTTTTTACACTATATCTTGAACAAAAAGGGCATCGCAAAACTCCTGAGCGTTATGCTATACTTCAGGAAATTTACGATAGCGAGGAGCATTTTGATATTGAAAATCTTTATATCAAAATGAAAAACAAAAACTATCGTGTGAGTAGAGCAACGTTATACAACACGATCGAGTTATTGTTGGACTGCGCTTTGGTTAGAAAACATCAATTTGGACAAAATCAGGCTTACTACGAAAAATCATATTTTGATAAACAGCACGATCATATCATTATGACAGATTCTGGTGAGGTAATCGAATTTTGTGATCCAAGAATTCAAACCATCAAAAAGACTATCGAAGAAATTTTTGATATCGAAATCACAAATCACTCGCTTTATTTCTACGGAAACAAAAAGCAAAACTCAAATTCATAGTCTTTTAAAGATTAGACTTTTCAAAAAAATTAAAAAAAGAAAATTAACTACATAATCAGTAGGGCAACTTAGATTGCCTCAACGCAAATTAAAACAGAATGACCGTAGATTTATTACTAGGATTACAATGGGGAGATGAAGGTAAAGGAAAAATTGTTGACGTACTTACCTCAAATTACGATATTATTGCACGTTTTCAAGGAGGACCAAATGCAGGACATACGCTAGAATTTGACGGAATCAAACACGTACTAAGAACTATTCCTTCTGGAATTTTCCATAAAAACTCAGTAAATATCATCGGAAATGGTGTTGTAATTGATCCTGTAGTTTTTCAAAAAGAAATCGAAGGTTTAGAGAAATTCAACCTTGATATCAAAAGCAAATTAATCATTTCTAGAAAAGCTCACTTAATTTTACCAACTCACCGTTTGCTTGACGCAGCTTCTGAAGCTTCTAAAGGAAAAGCAAAAATTGGTTCTACTCTTAAAGGAATTGGACCAACTTATATGGACAAAACAGGTAGAAATGGTTTGCGTGTTGGTGATATTGAATTAGAAGATTTCAAAGAGCGTTACAGAGCTTTGGCAGACAAACATGAGGCAATGATTGCTTTCTATGATGTTGCTATTCAATATAACTTAGCTGAATTAGAAAAAGAATTCTTTGAAGCAATTGAAGAATTAAAGAAATTAGATTTTATTGACAGTGAAGAATACATGCACCAAGCTCAAAAAGCGGGTAAATCTATTCTTTGCGAGGGTGCTCAAGGATCTTTATTAGATGTTGATTTCGGAACTTATCCTTTCGTAACTTCATCAAATACTACTGCTGCTGGTGCTTGTACTGGTTTAGGTATTGCTCCGAACAAAATCAAAGAAGTTTACGGAATTTTCAAAGCTTACGTTACACGTGTAGGTAGCGGACCTTTCCCAACTGAACTTTTTGACGAAGTGGGTGCTACAATGGCAAAAGTAGGTAACGAATTTGGTTCTGTTACAGGAAGACAAAGACGTTGCGGATGGTTAGACTTAGTAGCTTTAAAATATGCTGTTCAAGTTAATGGAGTTACGCAATTAATGATGATGAAAGGTGATGTACTTTCTGGTTTTGAAACTTTAAAAGTTTGTACAGAGTACAACTACAAAGGTCAAAACATTTCTCATTTCCCTTACAACATTGAGCCAGAAAATGTTACTCCGGTTTACAAAGAGTTTAAAGGATGGAAACAAGATTTAACAGGATTGACAACTTTTGACGAATTGCCAATTGAGCTAAAAGAATATATTGAGTTTATTGAAAAAGAAATCGAAGTGCCAATCAAAATTGTATCGGTTGGACCAGACAGAAAACAAACAATAACAAAATAATACATTTTAAACGCTCTGATAATCAGAGCGTTTTTTTTTGAAGAATATTTTTATGAGAACAAATCCAGAAATCGAGATTACAGAAACCAAATTATTATCTGATAATTGGTACGTATTAAATAAAGTTACTTTTAATTATAAAAAAGAAAATCAGCCAGTTGAGTCACATATACGAGAAGTATACGACCGCGGAAATGGCGCTGGAATATTACTGTACAATTCTGCTAAAAAAACAGTTATTTTAACGAGACAGTTTCGTTTGCCAACTTACTTAAACGGAAATAAAACCGGAATGATGATTGAAGTTTGCGCAGGGCTTTTGGATAAAGATAATGCGGAACAAGCTATTATTCGCGAAACAGAAGAAGAAACGGGTTATCGTTTAAGTAAAGTTCAAAAAGTTATTGAAACCTATATGTCGCCAGGATCTGTAACAGAAATTCTATATCTTTTTGTTGGTGAATATGACGAAAAAATGAAAGTTAGCGAAGGCGGTGGACTGGATGCTGAACAAGAAAACATTGAAGTTTTGGAATTGACTTTTGATGAAGCTTACGCCATGATCGAATCTGGAGAGATTTCGGATGCTAAAACAATTATGTTATTACAGCATGCTAAAATAAAAGGTCTTATTTAGAAGTTTTTTGAGTATTTTAGAATCCTATTTTAATTAAACCTCAAATCAATTAATTATGGGATTATTTGACTTTCTTAAGAAAAAGGAAACTTCTGAACCAAAAAATGAAAAAGGCGCATTGCTTGCAATGCCACTATTTATTAATAACGAGAGTTACGATATAGACAGTGTAATTCAAAATCTGAAAAATCTCTGGGGATTATCTATTATAAATTTTTCTGGAGATAATAATTCAGCTGTTTTTACAGTAAATAATGAATTAGTGACTATATTTTTTGTACCAGGACAAATTCCGGGTGATGAAATTGCAACAACTATTAAATATGCATACAACTGGCATAAAGCAGAAGAAGATTTAAAAAACTATACAGGACATGCAGTTGTTTCTGTTATGTCTGCACAAGGAAGTCAAGTAGAGAGATATACCATTTTGAGCAAACTATTATGTTCTATTCTTTCAACTTCAAATTCAATAGGTGTATATCAAGGAAAACAGACTTTATTGATACCTAGAAATCAATACTTGGAAAATATTGATGATTTACAGCAAGGAAAATCTCCAGCTCATTTGTGGGTTTATATCGGGATCAAAACCTCTGAAGAAGGAAATTATTTGTATACCTATGGATTGCCTGAATTTGATAAACAAGAAATGGAAATCATTAAATCTCCTAAAGAGCTTTTAGAAGTTTTCAATTTCTTTGCCAACATTATTTCGTACGTAATTAATGGTGATATTACATTACGAAATGGAGAAACTTTAGGCTATACAGAAGACCAGAAAATAAAAATTACAGCTTCGCAAGGAATGTTTGTAGAAGGACAAACTTTAAGATTAGAAATGTAATCTGGAAAATTTCGAATGCTAAGAAAATTATGCTGCTATTGCACGCTAAAATAAAAGGTCTGATTTAAAAGTTTTTTGAGTATTTTAGATTGACAAAAAGATCTAAAATGCTCAAATCTAAAATAATACTAATTTTCCTTTTTCCTTTATTTATTTTTTCGCAAAGCGAAAAATGGCCAGCAGAAAAACTCCAGCAAGATTTAAATATCTTTAGAGAAATTAGAGAAAAAGCCAATTCGGGACTTTACAAATACAGAACAAAACAACAGATTGACAGTATTTACAATTGGGCTTTTTCGCAGATTAAAGAGCCGAAAGAACTTATTGAATTCTATAAAATCATTTTGCAGATAACCGATTTTGAAGGAAGCCTACATAATGACACCACACTTCCTGATGATTTTGAAAAGAAATATTCATCGGGAAATGTTCTCTTTCCATATCCTGTAAAACTCATCCAGAATAAGCTAATTCTTAATTTTAAAAATGAAGAAATTCCGCTCGGTTCACAAATATACAGCATTAACGGAATTGAAACTCAAAAAATACTTTCTTCTCTTTACAAATATTACACAACCGACGGATATAACATTACAGGAAAATCAATCGGAATTGGAAGTTCTTTTGCTAAATATTTCGAAATAGAATATGGTCCGCAAAAAAGCTTTTTAGTCGAATATTCTCTTCCCAACCAAACTCAAAAACTGACCAAAACCATTTCTTCTGTTTCTAATGAAATTCGAAAAGAAAACTTTAAAAATAGATTTTCGCTTCCAATTGATAGTCTGCAATATCAAAAAGCAAAAGATAAATATTCATTTAAAATAATTTCCTCCAATACAGCACTGCTTTCTGTTCATACTTTTGTTATTGGTCGAAATGCAAAAGACAAACAGCATATTGCGTACAAAAAATATTTGGACAGCTGTTTTCAATACCTTTCCAAACATTCGGAAATAAAAAACCTAATTGTCGACGTCAGAAACAATGGCGGCGGTACCGATCCAAATGACATTGTAAGTTTTTCTTATTTGACACAAAAGCCTTTTCGCGAAAATGAATCGGCTTATGTGAATTTTCAAAAAATACCATTTCCTAAATATTTAGTTTACGAAGAAACCGATCCTAAAAAGCAAAAGGAAGAACTGAAAGATTTTGAAGACGAGATCATAGAAGAATTTCCAAAACTGATAAATCAAAAATATCCTCAGGACAGTAAATTCAATATTTTATTACAGCCTGATAAGAATAGTTTTAAAGGGCAAATTTACTTATTGATTAGTCCGAGAATTGCTTCTGCAGGATCGTTGTTTGCTTCACTTGTGGCAGGAAATACAAATGCAATTGTAATTGGAGAAGAAACTATGGGAGGCTATTTTGGACACAACGGCCACACTCCTATTGAATATGAATTGCCCAATACCAAAATCAAAACACAATTTTCTATTGTAAATTTAGAACAAGACGTTCCTAAAAAAACGAATCAGATTTTTGGGAGAGGAGTAATTCCAGATCATGAAATCTCACAGACTTTGGAAGATTTTATGCAAAATAAGGATACTCAATTTGAATATACTTTGAAACTTATTAAAAAATAGTAAATGAAATTACAAAAAAATAGATTTTTAAAAACCTTATTATTCCTATTTATTTTGATAAACGTAATCGCGTTCTTTCACGCTTATAAGTTTACTCATTTTAAAGAAAACAAATCTGAAAAAACTCAAAGTCCAGAAAAATTATCATCTTGGCAAAAAGCGAAAACATTATTGCTAGGAGTAAATAATCCCAAACCCAAAAATTCAAAATTTCCTTCTCAGAAATATAAAACACTAAAACTGAAAAGTAATAAAGAAATAGAATGCTGGTTTGTTCAAAACCCAAACCCAAAAGGAACTGTTATTTTATTTCATGGTTACGGTTCTGAAAAATCTTCTTTAATTGAACGATCTGAGGAATTTCAAAAATTAGGCTATAGCACCCTGCTGGTTGATTTTATGGGTAGCGGAAATTCAGAAGGAAACCAAACAACAATTGGCTTTAAAGAAGCAGAAGAAGTAAAAACTTGCTTTGATTACATTAATTCAACGGGAGAAAAGAACATTTTCCTATTTGGAAGTTCTATGGGCGCAGCTGCCATAATGAAATGCATTAATGACAGTAAAATAAATCCAAAAGGAATAATTATAGAATGTCCGTTTGGTTCAATGTATCAAACTGTTTGCGCCAGATTCAAGAAAATGAATGCACCCACATTTCCTATGGCTGGAATCTTATTATTTTGGGGAGGAATTCAAAACGGTTTTTGGGGTTTCAACCACAACCCTTCCGATTATGCTAAAAGTATCAAATGCCCAACTTTACTTCTTTATGGAGAAAAAGATAAAAGTGTCAGCAAACAAGAAACAGATAAAATCTATCATAATTTAAATGGTTTTAAGAAACTTGTGATTTATAAAGAAACAGGACACGAAAATTATTTAATTAAAAATAAATCGCAATGGGTTAGCGATGTTACAGATTTTATAGCCAAAGCTGAAAAACTTTAAAATGTAAATACCGAAACCTATTCCAAAAATTATGTAACCCTTTTCAGCTATCATATTTATAACTTTATCTTCATAAAATTACGACCCATGAAAAAGTTATATTACACCGCAAATGCCCTACTTATATTAACATTAGTTTTATTAGGTTCTTGTAAAAAGAGCGATACCATAACGCTGACTGAAAATAAAAAAGAGAAAAAGGAAGTTATAGAATATAAAAAACCTAAAACGGTTTCTTATCAAATAGAAAAAACCAAAGACTGGCTGAAACTTAATGAAGCAGACAGCTCGAAAATGGATATTGTTTATGCTTTAAACCGTACTGATAAAGCCAATTTTAAAAAGTTAGATTCTGTTGTAATTCCAGCAGATTTTAGCGGAGATTTGGTTTATTATCTTCCGTTTCCATTGCATGTTTCAGCGTTAGAAGAAGTTTCAAAAATTATACTTTTCTCCTATCCTACCCAAACTTTTGCCGCCTATGAAAATGGTGAATTAGTGCGTACAGGCCCTACAAATATGGGAAGAAAAAAAGACCCAACGCCAACTGGATTATTTTTCACTAACTGGAAAGCAGAAAAAACAACCAGTACTTTTAATGACGAATGGGATTTAAAATGGAATTTTAATATCGAAAATAAACTAGGTGTTGGTTTTCACGAATATGATTTGCCAGGATATCCAGCTTCTCATTCTTGCTTACGATTATTAGAAAAAGATGCCAAATACCTTTATAAATTTGCCGACGAATGGATTTTGAAAGACAAAGAAAATGTAAAAGTCAAAGGAACTCCAGTAGTCGTTTTTGGAAGTTACAATTTTGACGGACCAAAACCATGGCTTCAATTAGCCTCAGACGCAGAAGCTTTAAAAATTTCTGAAAGCGATATTGATACTCAGGTACAACCCTATTTAAAGGAAATTTTAGAAAACCAAAATCTAAGAGAAGCCGAACCCACAAAAACTCTTTAAAAAATATAGCATAAGCATAAAATCAGCTAAAACAGATAAAATTGTTTCAGCTGATTTTTTTTTATAAATAGTTCGGCTAAAGCCTTTTCTCTCGATCTTTTTTAAAACCTCCAGCTAAAGCTGGAGGCAATTCATCTTTAAACCTTTGTCGCTTTGCCTCAGGCTAAGAAAAAAACTCAGAAGCTCAGCACCTTAGAAGCTTAGAAGCTCAAAAAAACTTTGCTCCTCTGTCACTTTGCAACTTTGCAACTAAGAAAAAAACTTAGCTTCTCAGCACCTTAGAAGCTTAGAAGCTCAAAAAAAACTTTGCCCCTCTGTCACTTTGCAACTTTGCAACTAAGAAAAAAAAAACTTAGAACCTCAGCACCTTAGCATCTTAGAACCTTAAAAAAAAATAAATAAGCGATCATTCATTTATTATTTATATCTTTGCATCATAATAAGTTAGAAATATGAGAACGCGAGATATCAATAAAGAAGAAATTGTAAAACAGAAAGCAATTGAAATGATTGTTAACCAAGGTGTAGAAGGATTCGGAATGAATCGGCTGGCAAAAGAATGTGGTATTTCTGTTGCTACACTTTATATTTATTATTCTGACAAAGAAGATTTAATTAAAAAAATCGGAATCGAAATTGGCAAAAATTTCTTTGAAAGTATGTTTACTGGATTTTCTCCTGACATGTCTTTCAAAGATGGATTACGAAATCAGTGGGAAAACCGCATTTATTTCAATTTAAATTTTGCCCTGCAAGCAACTTGCTTTGAGCTTTTAAAACATTCTACTTATGGCGATGCAATTGTAGCAGAAATAACTGGCGATTACAAGCAAATAATGACCGAATTTATGCTTGCTGCAATTGAAAGAAAAGAACTGATTTCTATTCCGTACGAAGTATTCTGGAGCATTGCTTACGGTTCGCTTTATTCCCTTTTAGAATTTCATAGAGAAGGAAAATCAATGTCTGGAAAACCTTTCATTCTTACTGATAAAATTAAAGATGAGGCATTTAAGCTGGTTCTTAAAGCTTTGACACCCTAACTCAATTGCAAATATTAAGATCAACTGCAAAATTCATAATTCATAATTCAAATACAATATAATTTCATTAAAATGAAAAACTCAATTATAGAAAACAAAAAAATAGCCATAATTGGCGGCGGGCCAGTCGGATTAACAACTGCACGAATTCTACAAATTAATGGCGCCGATGTCACTGTTTACGAAAGAGACGTAAATGCCCAAGCAAGAACATCGGGCGGAACTTTAGATATTCATTCTGATTCGGGACAATATGCAATTCAGAAAGCAGGATTAATGGATGTATTTTATAAGTACGCGAGACCAACGGGCGAAAAAATGGCGGACATGGACGGAAATATTACTTCTGACGAAATGCCTGATGAAACGAACGCTTTTTCTCGTCCAGAAATTGACCGCAATGATTTGAGAAAAATTATGCTGGACAATCTTGAAGAAAATACAGTGGTTTGGGATAGTCAGCTAATTAATATCGAAAAATCTGAAAATCAATATGTTTTAGAATTCAAAAATGGCACAAAAACAACTGCCGATTTTGTAATTGTAGCAAACGGCGGAAGATCGAATGCGCGAAAATTTGTAAGTGATCAAGAGCCTCAACTTTCTGGAACCTATATTATTCAGGGAGAAATTTCGAATCCAGATTTGGATTATTCAGAATTCAAACCGAAATACGGAAACGGGAATGTGATGGCAATGGGAGAACATAAAATGTTTTACACTCATACCATGCGTGACGGTTCTGTTCACTTTGGAGTTTCTTTTAAAGCCGATGAAGATTGGATTTTAAATAACGGAATCAATTTTGAAGATAACGAAGCTGTAATTTCTTTTTTGAATGAAAAATTTGAAAATTGGAACGACGATTATAAAAAATTCTTTGCTAAATCAACCGATTTTTCTGGTTTGCCATTACGTTTATTTTCTTTAGAAGAACCTTGGAAAGAACATTCAAATATTACTCTCGTGGGCGATGCAGCACATTTAATGCCTCCATTTGCAGGCGAAGGTGTAAATATGGGCTTATTTGATGCTTTTCACTTGACGGAAAATTTAACCAATGGAAAATTCAATACAATTGACGAAGCCATTGAAAATTATGAGAAAAAAATGTTTGGTTATGCTCTAGAAGCGCAGCGTATGACGAAGAAAATGGAAGATTTACTGCATTCTGATATTGTGGCTGAAGATATTCTAAATAGTCGTTTTTAACAAAAAACACTAACTTAGATAAAAAATTCAAAATGAATTTGGATTCTAAAAATAATAGAACCTGTAAAAAAGGGCATCACTACATTAAAACGAGCGACTGCCCTACTTGCCCTATTTGCGAAGCAGAAAGAAAACCAAAATCTGGACTTTTATCTGTTTTATCAGCGCCGGCAAGAAGAGCTTTAGAAAGCAAGAATATTAAAACTGCGGAAGATTTATCTCAATATACACAAGAAGAAATTTTATCCCTACATGGAATTGGACCAAGCAGTTTGCCAAAACTTTCGGAAGAATTAAGAAAGAATGGATTAAGTTTTAAAGAAAACAAGAAATAAAAAAAGGCGTAAGATTTAAATTCTTACGCCTTTTGTTTTTATCTCGAAAGCTTAAAATTATCTAGAATAATTTGGAGCTTCTTTTGTAATAGTTACGTTATGCGGGTGACTTTCTGTGATTCCGCTAGAAGTGATTCTAACAAAACGTCCAGATTCTTGTAAAGTCGGAATATCTTTTGAACCACAGTATCCCATTCCAGCACGAAGACCTCCAATAAACTGAAGCATACTTTCGTTTAACTCTCCTTTGTAAGGAACACGTCCAACGATTCCTTCTGGAACTAATTTCTTAACGTCATCTTCAACATCTTGGAAATAACGGTCTTTAGAGCCTGTTTGCATTGCTTCAACAGATCCCATTCCGCGATACGATTTGAATTTTCTTCCTTCAAAAATGATCGTTTCTCCTGGAGATTCTTTTGTACCAGCTAATAATGAACCTAACATTACACAGTCAGCACCTGCAGCGATTGCTTTAGGAATATCTCCTGTATAACGAATTCCACCGTCAGCAATAACTGGAACTCCAGTTCCTTTAATTGCAGCAGCAACTTCTAAAACTGCAGAGAATTGAGGAAAACCAACACCAGCAACGATACGAGTTGTACAGATAGAACCAGGTCCGATTCCAACTTTTACTCCGTCAGCTCCGCTTTCTACTAAATATTTAGCAGCTTCTGGAGTTGCGATGTTTCCAACAATTACGTCAATTTGAGGGAATTTTGATTTTACTTCTTTCAATACATTCACCACACCTTCTGTATGTCCGTGAGCTGTATCGATAATGATGGCATCTACACCTGCAGCAACCAAAGCTTCTGCTCTTTGAACAGCATCTCCAGTAACTCCAATAGCAGCAGCAACTCTCAAACGTCCAAAGCTATCTTTATTAGCAATTGGTTTTTGAGTCAATTTGGTAATATCTCTAAAGGTAATTAAACCTACTAGTTCGTTATTTGCATTTACAACAGGTAATTTTTCGATTTTATGACCTTGCAAAACTACTTCTGCTTGCTCTAATGAAGTTCCTTCGGCAACAGTAACTAAGTTTTGGCTCGTCATAACCTCAATGATTGGTCTTGCACCATTTTTTTCGAAACGTAAGTCACGATTGGTTACAATACCTTTTAAGATTTTGTTTTCGTCAACGATTGGAATACCGCCGATACCGAATTCTTTCATTGCATTTTTTGCATCTGCAATTGTAGAAGTTAAAGGAAGCGTTACTGGATCGATAATCATTCCAGCTTCTGCACGTTTTACTTTTCGAACTTTTCCTGCTTGCTGTTCGATTGTCATATTTTTATGTAAAACACCAATTCCGCCTTCTTGTGCCATAGCGATTGCCATTGCACTTTCTGTAACTGTATCCATAGCAGCAGATACAATCGGAACGTTTAATGTAATGTTTCTTGAGAATTTTGATTTAATGCTCACTTCGCGGGGAAGCACATTCGAGTAGTTAGGTACTAATAATACATCGTCGTAAGTTAAACCTTCGCCGATAATCTTGGAGTTGTGTGCTATCATGTTGCAATTTCTAGTTGAATTGCGTGCAAATATAGTGAATAAATTGCTAACTTGAGTACTAACTTATTCATAAAATTGATTTTACACGAATCATCTTACAAAGAATACACCCCTAGCCCAGATGCAAATGGAAAGCCACGAAAAGCCAAAAAACATTTTTTTCTGATTTAAAAAAGCGACCAGCGGAAGCTCTTTTTAAATCTTGAAAAAAAGTTTTTTGGCTCGAGTGCTTGTAATGGACAGCTGGAAATAGCTTCTAATAATATTCATAAATTCAATCGTCTTTGTCTTGGAACACAAAATTAATTCCGAGCTGAAATGACGCACTGCTGGCTTTAGAAATATCTTTATATTCTAAGATGTTATTGACGAGTGCATAAATATTTACTGGCCCGAGTGTTCCTGCGAGTCCTAAACCGATATTTTTATTCGAAAATGTATCGAAAGTATAAGTGGCTTTCACATCTAATTTTCTAAAAATATTTCTTCTATAAAAAGCAGTCAAGGCAACTAAAGGCTCACGCGGAGCAGACATTCCGAAAAGCTGAAGTCCAACAGCATTTTTATAATATTTTTCGACGCTGCCACGGCAGTTGCATTCATCGTCTGGACGTGCCTCGCCAAAAGAATATTGAATGGAAGAATAAATTTTTGTCGGACGCCAAGTGGTATATTTATTATAAAGCGTATCTCTAGGAATGGCTTTGTCGAATTCATCAAAAACATTTTCAGGATCATCTAAACTAAAAAAGTCTGGATTTGCTCCATTGTATTGATAAGTTCCTTTATAGGTAAGTGTTTCGATATCTTTGGTTTGCCTCACAAATCCCAAATCGACAATACTTGCCGTAAACTGCAGATTGTCTTTTATATAATAGGTAATTCCGGCATCTACACCAAAACCTAAACTTCCGTTAAAAAAAGTATTATTAACAAGATCTTGAGCAATATTTCCTTCGTATTCATCTTTTGTAAAACTAGATAATCCAGAAGTTTTTAATTCTAAATTGGAAGAAATAACTTGGTTATAAAGATTTGGAGTTCCTGCCTGCTGACCTGTATAAATGTATCCTGAATTTTTTGTCGAAGTAGCATTTGCACCGCTCGAGTAGATTTTGGCGCGCCCTCCAAGCACCAATTTATCATTGACTTTTTTATGAAAACCGACATGAAAAACAGAAAGCACCTCAGCCTTCATATTCAAATCTCCCAGATTAAACGATTTTCCGATATAATCTCTATTCCCGTCTAAAGCTAGCAAAGCCAGATCTTTTGGAATAAACATAAAAAAATCAAATTCCTGATAGACGCCAAACGAAACATAAGATTTACTGTCTCTTCCTCCTACTCTAAATCCGCCAGAAAATAACTCCAATTGCTGGTTGGTTACGACTTTATCTCGGCTAGATGATTTATTAATAACATTTCGAACTTTTTGATTGAAGTCGACTCCATTGTCTGCAAACAGATCGTAGGCAGAAAAACTGCTGGAGCCCACATTGGCTGAAATTCCAGATAAAACAGGAAATCCGAAATAATATTTGTACGAAACATCTGCTCCTGGATTTACCAGTGAAGACTGCGGAATTGAGGTAAAATTATATAACAGCTCTCTGTTTTGTGCAAAACATGAAAGATGAAAAAACAAGCAAAGAATTAGCGTTTTTCTCATTCGATTACTAAATAAGCAGTGGCACTTGATCTTAATTTTAAATTTCCTAAACTCTCACTGTTTAATGGAGGCCCTGCAGTAATAATTACCACAAAACCAATTCTTTGGGTTTGTTTTAAAAGATCTAATCGCGTGTTTTCAAAAACTTCTGTTGGGTATTTTATAACATTTGGTGTTCCTTTATAAGATGGAACTGCAAAAGATATGGTTTGCAAAGGCTGATTTTCTGCATTAAGCAGAATCATATTGATGATAAAAGCACGATTTATATTATTTTCTACTTCAAAATCAAATTCAGCTTTTTTAAGACGTTCGTTAAAAAATTTATCCTTAAATATATCAAAATCTCTTACGTCAGGATAGATATTGGTTCCTCCATCGTCTACGAGTTTATTTGCAGGAATATCAAAATAAGCTAGGTTGGCTACAAAAACGGGCTCTAGCTTAAAATCATTTACCTGATCGAAATCTAACTCGCTGGAACAAGAAAACAATAGGAAAACGGAAAAAAATATGCTGAAAATTTTACTGATGGAGCGTGATCTCATGACAATATTTATATCGATACTAAATGTAACGCATTATGTTTACAATGATTATCTAAGGTAAGAAAATATAACAGTTTTTTAATGAAACTTTCCAAACAATTTCGAAGCTTCGTTGTAAGCGCTTTCAAAACTGAGTGAATTAAGTCCTGTTATTTTTTTGTTGGCAGTAAAATACGAAACCAATTTTTCTGTCGGCATATTTCCCGTCAATTTATCAGTCGCCATTGGGCAACCACCAAAACCTTGAATAGCACCATCAAAACGGGTACAGCCTGCTTTTGTCGCTGCATCGATTTTTTCGAACCAGCTTTCGGGTGTGGTATGAAGATGAGCGCCAAACTCAATTTCTGGATATTTCGGAATCAAATCTGAAAACAAATAGGTAATAACATCTGGAGTAGAAGTTCCGACAGTATCGGAAAGCGATAAAATCTTCACGCCCATTCCAGCGAGTTTTTCTGTCCATTCTGCGACAATTTCAACATTCCATGGATCTCCATACGGATTTCCAAACCCCATAGAAAGATACGTTACTACTTCTTTGTTTTTCTTATCGGCAACTTCCAGAATTTCTTCGAGCGTTACCAAAGATTCGGCTATGGTTTTGTGCGTATTACGCATCTGAAAGTTCTCAGAAATAGAAAAAGGAAAACCTAAATGTTGAATCTGCTCATAATTGGATGCTGCTATTGCACCTTGTGTATTCGCAATAATTGCAAGCAGTTTACTAGTAGTTTGAGAAAGATCAAGCTGTTCTAAAACGGCTGCAGTATCCTGCATTTGCGGAATAGCTTTTGGAGAAACAAAACTTCCGAAATCGATGGTATCAAAGCCAACTCGCAATAAAGCTTGTATATAAGTAACTTTATTTTTTGTCGGAATAAAAGTCTTAATGCCCTGCATGGCATCTCGAGGACATTCGATGATTTTGATTTCTTTACTCAAAGCTTATTCTTTTGTAAAGGCTAAGTTAGTTTCTTTTTATTGAAATAAAAATTATGTTTTTTTTAAAACCATATAAGTAATATAAGTTCATTTAATTAGATTGGATGCGTATGCAATATATACATCGTGTATTTGTAGAGACGCACTGCAGTTCGCCTCTACAGTACATTTAATATAATATTACATTAAACCGTAATTTTACAATTAATTACCAAAAAATGTAATATTGTAAATTATTACCAAAAAACGTAATAATAAAATTTATTACTTATATTTGTAATAGAAAGTTTATTATTTTTTAATTATATTTGGTTATGACTAGTGTAATTACAGGCGATATAATTGGTTCAAGACAGCAAAAATCGGAACATTGGGTAGAAGATTTGAAAAAAATCTTAGTTCCATTGGGCAAAACACCGAGCCAGTGGGAAGTGTATCGAGGGGATGAATTTCAAATTGAAGTTTCCAATCCCGAAGATGCGCTGCTAACTGCTATTTTGGTAAAAGCTCATTTGAGAGCCATAAAATCTGATGCACGCATGAGCATTGGTTTTGGAGATAAAACACATAATGCCGAACGAATATCTGAAAGTAATGGTTCTGCTTTTATTAATTCGGGAGAACTTTTTGAAACTTTAAAAAAACAGAAAGTTACTTTGGCCATGCGAACGGGAGATTTTAGTTTGGATGAAAATCTGAATTTAATGCTGCAGCTGGCATTAACATTTATGGACAGTTGGCTGGTTCAATCTGCCGAATTTGTTGCTTTGGCTATTGAAAACCCTACATTATCTCAGGAAGAATTAGGACAAAAACTCGGGATAAACCAAGCTGCTGTGAGTCGAAGACAAAAGCGCGCGCAGTTTGATCTGGTTATGAATTTAGACCGCTATTTTAGAAAACAAATAAAACAACTTACAGCCTCATGATCTTATTTATAAAACTGCTTCTCGCTCATTTATTAGGAGATTTTATCTGGCAACCCAATTCTTGGGTCGCCGATAAAGAAACTAAAAAACATAAAAGCATTTACTTATATGTTCATATTTTGCTTCATGGAGTTTTAGCTGCAATTCTGGCGGGAGAAATCCGTTTTATACCGTATGCTGTTTTAATTGCTGTTACACACGGAATTATTGATCTCATTAAACTGAATTTTCAGAAAAAGAAAACCAAACGCACTTGGTTTGTTGTCGACCAAATTGCTCATATTTTAATTCTGATTGGAATTGTATTGCTATATCAAAACAAAAGCATCATAAATTTCTGGTCTGATAATGAATTCTGGATTCTAATAACAGGATTATTACTGATTACCAAACCAACTTCGATTTTTATCAAAACCATTATTTCGATCTGGAGTCCAGAAAGCCAAAATAGCCATCAAGATTTTTCTCTTGCCAATGCAGGAAATTATATTGGTATTCTAGAACGTCTTCTTGTGGTTTGCTTTATTCTTACCGCTCATTTTGAAGCAATCGGATTTCTTTTGGCCGCTAAATCTATTTTTAGATTCGGAGATCTAAAAGAAGCCAAAGACCGAAAACTTACAGAATATGTAATGATTGGAACTTTAATCAGTTTTGGAATTGCAATAATTGTCGGCCTTGTAATTCAGGCGCTACTTTTACAATTGCCCTAAAACTTTTTTGTTGATTGCTTTTATTAAAGCTGGACCTTCATAAATAAAACCAGTGTACAACTGCACTAAACTTGCACCTGCATTTAGTTTCTCAATCGCATCGTCTGCAGAATGAATTCCTCCTACTCCAATAATTGGAAATGCTTTATTGCTTTTTTCTGAAAGGAAACGGATTACTTCTGTAGAACGTTTTGTTAATGGTTTCCCAGACAAACCACCCATTTCTGATTGGTTTGCAGATTGTAAACCTTCTCTAGAAATAGTAGTGTTTGTTGCAATTACACCAGCAATCTGAGTTGTTTTTACAATATCAATAATGTCTAATAATTGCTCATCTGTTAAGTCTGGAGCAATTTTAAGAAGAATAGGTTTTACTTTTTGAGAACTTGTTTTTTGTTTTTCAACATTTCTATTCTGCAAAGTCTGCAATAAAGCTGTCAAAGGCTTTTTATCTTGTAAAGCTCTTAAATTTGGTGTATTTGGCGAACTCACATTCACTACAAAATAATCAACATTGTTAAAAAGCGCATCAAAACAAATGATGTAATCCTTAACTGCATCTTCGTTATCGGTTACTTTATTTTTTCCGATATTTCCTCCAATCAAAACACCCGAATTCTTTTTCAAACGCTCTACAGCTTCTAGAACACCTCCATTATTAAATCCCATTCGGTTGATAATCGCTTGGTCTTCTTTTAGTCTGAATAAACGTTTTTTCGGATTTCCTTCTTGTCCAACTGGCGTTACCGTTCCTATTTCAATAAAACCAAAACCAAAATCGCCTAGTTCTTTATATAATTTGGCATCTTTATCAAAACCTGCCGCAAGTCCAACTGGGTTTTTGAATTTAATTCCGAAGACTTCTCTTTCTAATCGAGCGTCTTTTACTTCATAAATTGATCTTATAATTGCCGAAACTCCAGGGATTTTTGAAATGAATTTTACAAAAGAAAAAGTAAAGTAATGCACTTTTTCAGGATCAAAACAAAAAAGTATCGGACGAATTATCAATTTATACATAAGAGTTGTGTTGTGTTATTTTTTCAGCTGCAAATTTAGATATTATAGTTTAAAAAGGTGCTTATTTCCAAAAACAAATAATTTCTATTTTGTTCAATTCCTAAATAAAAGAATTAACACCGCCAATTGCATACTTTTTTGTTGCAAATTATAATATGAAACCTGTTTTGGTTTGTGGACAGATTGCTCTGATACAGATATTAGCTACTTTTAAATACTATTTAATGATCGCTATATGTTATTCAAAAAGAATAAATCAAATCGCTTTTTTAAACTGGTTTTCTTAGCCTTATTTTCTGCACTCGCATTAGACGGATTTGCGCAACAAGAAAAAGACACTACTAAATTGATGAATGTGCGTTATGGCAATAAAGGAATCGAACTGGAAACTCGAGACAAAAAATTTCTTTTTCAATTGGCAAGCCGACTTCAGTTTCGTTTTTCAACACCAAATGATACCGATCCTCTAACGTATGACGATTACAGTCAAGATGCTAAAACGACTTTTAAAATTAATCGTGCGCGACTTAAAATTGGCGGTCATGCTTTTGAACCTTGGCTTAAATATTATTGGGAATACGAATTAAGTCAGTCCAATTTACTTGATTTCAGACTTATGATTGAAAAGTGGGATTGGCTGAGTTTTAAAGTTGGACAATGGAAAACAGAATTTACTCGCGAACGTTTTATCAGCAGCGGTGAACAGCAGATGGTTGACCGATCCTTAATTAACCGCCCTTTTACGGTAGACAGACAGCTCGGAGTTGAAGTTTACGGTCATTTGAAAGGAACTGGAATTGCCGATTTTAATTATTGGGCTGCGGCTTTGACAGGAACAGGACGAGGAAGCACTACCAATGACGACAATCATTTAATGTATTTCGGAAGAGCACAATGGAACTTTTTAGGTAGATCTCTTGAATTTGAAGGCTGCGATTTAGAATTTCACGAAAAACCAACTCCTATAATTGCTTTCTCCGCAGTGACCAACCGAAGCCCTTATACTCGATTTTCTCAAGCCGGCGGAGGCTCTCTTGATGGTTTTGAAGATGGATTGCCTGGTCAGTATAGAGTCAATCAATGGAATCTGGAAACCGCGTTTATGTTTCGTGGTTTTTCTTGGCAGAGTGAATGGCATACTAAAGAGATTATCGACAAATACAATAATGATGAAATGACCGTCATGAAAGGATATTACGTTCAGGCTGGATATTTTTTCCATAATGTTTTCGAATGGTGGCCAAAAAAACTAGAAATGGCAGGAAGACATGCAGCATACCGACCAGATAATTCGATTAGACAAAATAGACAAGACGAATCTACATTGGCTTTTAATTGGTTTTTTAAAGGGCATAAAAACAAACTTACTTCAGAAGTAAGCTATTTTAGTTTTCAAGACAAAACGCTGCCTTTAGAGCAAGGCTGGCGTTTTAGAATCCAATGGGATATATCACTGTAATTCAAAATCATACAGCTAAACTTTCAATCAATTTCGATAAATCGTTCATTTTTTTTCATAACTTTAATTCATATAAACCACTGAATATGAAAAATATATCCAAAACAGTAAAAAAATCAGCACTTTGGTGTTTGATCGGCACATTTTTCCTTGTTTCAATTGACAGTTTAGCACAACGTCATGGTGGTGGAAACCGTGGCGGCGGAGCAACGCATACGAGACCTGGTTCTAATGGCGGAGGCATAAAACGTCCGGCCAATAATTCTGGAAACAAAATCACAAGACCTGCAAATTCTAACAAGAAGATCACCAGACCGGCCACTTCAAATAATAAAGCGGTCAGACCATCTACAACAAATAGAAATAACACAGTAAACAGAAACAATACGGTAAATAGAAACAATATTGGAAACAGAAATACCAATATCAGCGGCAATACCGTAAACAGAAACCGAAATAATGTAAACATTAACGTTAATAATAGCGTACATGTTCGTAACAACCGTAACACTTATGTAAGACCTGCACCTCGCCCTTACGTTCGTCCGCCTTACGTATACGGAGGTTATAGATACAATACTTTTCATCCGTATTACTATCACCCTTACAGACCTTATTATTGGGGACCAGTTTGGCATCCTTGGGGATTTTTCGTAGCCACTTTAGCCGTAACAGCGATTGTAGTTAGTGTCGAAAGCCAGCAATATCATTATGATCAGGGAGTTTGGTACACTTCTAGCAGCGGTGGTTATACGGCAGTGCCAGCTCCTGTTGGCGGAACTGTAAATAATATTCCGAGTGGAGCGCAAACCGTTAATACAGGAACCGTCAATAATTATTATTACGGAGGAACCTATTACGAAAAAGACGGATCAACTTACAAAGTGGTAGCTCCTACAGCAGGAACAATTGTAGAAAGTTTGCCAGAAGGTGGCGAAGAAGTAACCATTGGAGATGTGAAATATATCAAATTTGGAGAAACTTACTATCAGCCTGTTCAAGTGGATGGTAAAGACAAATATGAAGTCGTGTCTGTTGAAAAAGAAAGTTAGTTTTATTAATTCTATAAAATTAGTATAATTATAAAGTTATTTTTATAATTTTATCCCACTATTGACAAACCCATTATTCGTTCAAAAATAATTAACCATGAAAAACAAGACCTTCTGGATTTTTGCTTTGCTTACATTATCCATTATTTCGATTGCTTACAGTTACAACAAATTTGCTGCTAAAGAAGAAAAAAAAGTTGTCGCAGAATGTCATGAAACGCCAACTAATACAGCATCTGAATTTAAGCCAACTGTAGAAAATAAATTCAAACCTGCTGTAAAAGCTCCGAAAGGAATGGTTTGGATTCCTGGAGGCGAATTCTCAATGGGTTCAAATGTAGAAGACGAGAGTTTGTGCAGTATAAAAGGCGTTACAAAAGATGCAGCTCCTATTCATAGAGTTTACGTTGACGGTTATTATATGGACGAAACCGAAGTTACGAACGAAGAATTTGAAAAATTTGTAAAAGCGACAGGCTATGTAACTGTTGCGGAACAAAAACCAACAAAAGAAGAATTTCCAACTGCAAATGAAGAGGATTTAATTACAGGTTCTGTTATATTTACCCCTACACCATCTGCAGTTAATTTGAATAATTTTCTTCAATGGTGGCGTTATGAACCGGGCGCAGACTGGAGACATCCAGATGGACCGCAAAGCAGTATTAAAGGAAAAGAAAATTATCCTGTTGTTCATGTGGTTTATGAAGATGCCGAAGCTTACGCGAAATGGGCAGGAAAAAGGCTTCCGACAGAAGCTGAATGGGAATTTGCAGCCAGAGGCGGTAAAACAGGAAATCTTTACGCTTGGGGAAATAATTTAAAACCTGACGGCAAATTTCAAGCAAATATCTATCAGGGACATTTCCCTATAAAAGACGGCGACACTGGAGAAGACGGTTTTAAAGGAATTGCTCCAACAAAACAATATGCTCCAAATGCATACGGCTTATATGATATGGCCGGAAATGTATGGGAATGGGTACACGACTGGTATAGTGTAGATTATTATAAATCCTTAGCAGAAAACGGAAAAACGATCAAAAACCCTCAAGGGCCAAGTGCTTACAACGATCCGAATGATCCTTCACAAATCAAAAGAGTGCATCGCGGCGGTTCTTTTTTATGCACCGATCAATATTGCACACGCTACATGGTTGGAACGAGAGGAAAAGGAGAATATCGATCTGCAGCCAATCACTTAGGTTTTAGATGCGTAAAAAGTAAATAACTAACTTATCATAACAGAAAGGGATTCAATTTTAGAATCCCTTTTTTCATTCATTCAGATATTGAAAGCCAAATTTCCCAGCAGATTTTTTTTTCTATATTTGCTAAAAAATCAAAAAAATGCAACATATCATAGATCGATTTATCAGTTATGTAACGATTGATACGGAATCGGATCCAAATTCACAAACAACACCAAGTACAGAAAAACAATGGAATCTTGCCAATAAATTAGTTGAAGAACTAAAAGCAATTGGTCTAGAAGAAGTAACTATTGACGACAAAGCGTACATCATGGCAACGCTTCCGAGCAATGTTGATCATGAAGTTCCTGTAATTGGTTTTGTTTCTCATTTTGACACTTCTCCAGATTTTAGCGGAGCGAATGTAAAACCGCAAATCGTTGAAAATTATGACGGAAAAGACATTGTTTTGAATGCGGAGAAAAACATCATTTTATCTCCAAACTACTTTAAAGATTTATTGCAATATAAAGGTCAGACCATCATTACTACTGACGGCACAACTTTATTAGGTGCCGATGACAAAGCTGGAATTACAGAAATAGTTTCAGCAATGGAATACCTCATCCAGCATCCAGAGATTAAACACGGAAAAATCAGAATCGGTTTTACTCCAGATGAAGAAATCGGTCGCGGAGCGCATCATTTTGATGTGGAGAAATTTGGAGCGCAATGGGCTTATACCATGGATGGAAGCCAGATTGGAGAATTAGAATATGAAAATTTCAACGCAGCTGGCGCTAAAATTACTTTTAAAGGAAAAAGTGTTCACCCAGGTTATGCCAAAGGAAAAATGATCAATTCGATGCTTTTGGCTAATGATTTTATTAATGAATTGCCAAAAGGAGAAACGCCTCAGGAAACGAAAGGTTACGAAGGTTTTTTCCACGTTCATCATATTAAAGGAAATATCGAAGAAACGGTTTTAGAATTAATTATTCGCGATCACAACAAGAAAAAATTCGAAAACAGAAAAGCGCTTATTCATAAAATCGCGAAGAAATTCAATAAAAAATTTGCGAAGAAGTTTGGCGAAGATATTGTAATTGCTGAAGTGAAAGATCAATATTATAATATGAAGGAAAAGGTTCTTCCTGTAAAACATATTGTTGATATTGCAGAAAAAGCAATGAGAGAATTGAACATCAAACCAATCATCAAACCAATTCGAGGCGGAACTGACGGTTCTCAATTGTCTTTTATGGGATTACCTTGTCCGAATATTTTTGCGGGGGGACATAATTTCCATGGAAAATACGAATATGTTCCAGCAGAAAGCATTCAGAAAGCAACTGACGTTATTGTGAAAATTGCTGAACTGACAGCGATTCCTGGAATTTTCGATAAGACAGAAAAATCTAAAAGAAAAAATTAAGCAATGCCTGAGAAAAAAAACGTTTGGGACAAAATGAATCAGTGGGAGGAAGAAATTCTTCTTCTTAAATCAATTATTGATAAAACTGAACTTATTGAAACTGTAAAATGGGGAGCACCTGTGTATGTTTTCAATAAAAAAAATGTTATTGGTCTCGGCGGTTTTAAAGATTATTTTACCATTTGGTTTTATAATGGTGTTTTCTTGAAAGATGAAAAGAAAAAACTGATCAACGCTCAGGAGGAAGTAACAAAGTCGTTGCGTCAATGGCGTTTTAAATCAAAAGAAGAAATAAACGAAAAGGATATTTTAGAATACATTCACGAAGCTATCGAAAACGAAAAGCAAGGAAAAATAATAAAACCTGCTAAAAAAGAAGCTATTATTTCTGAACTGCTGAATAAAGAAATGGAACAAAACCCAGCTCTAAAAGAAGCTTTTGAAAAATTTGCTCCTTATAAGCAATATGAGTTTTTAGAATATATAGAATCGGCAAAACAGGAAAAGACCAAACTTACGAGAATTGAGAAAGTGATGCCGATGATTTTGTCGAATGTTGGGCTGAATGATAAATATCGATAAATCAAATTCCAAATTTTTAAAATTCCAAATTCCAATACTGTTGTCATCATGCGAGCTGTTGAAGAGTTTTAACGCAAAGAGCGCAAAGGTTTTTTCGCAGAGAACGCTAAGTTTTTTTAAGAAGGCAATGTCCGCAAAGATTGACGTAGAGACGCACCGCAGTGCGTCTAACACATAGTTTTGCCGAGTGAAAAAGATTTAATGCAGTCGTGATAGCTATCGGGAGCAAAGGATTTTCGCAGAGAACGCGAAGATTTTGAGAAGGCAATGTCCGCAAAGTTTGATCGTAGAAACGCACTGCTGTGCGTCTAACGCAAAATATTTCGATGCAGTTTGTTATCCTGACGAAGGAAGGATCACACTAGAAATTCCATAATGAATTTAAACAGTAAACCTTTGTCAAAGTTTAAAACTTTGACAAAGGTTTTTTTTCTACGCAAAGTATTGTCATTGCGAGGAACGAAGCAACCACACTGATCAAGTTCGTCAAAAACATCCGAAATGAGATTGCTTCGTTCCTCGTAAAGACCTACAATGCGATTATTTGAACAAGACAAAAAAAATCCCAAATTCCACTTCAAAATTGGAATTTGGGATTTTTAAATTTTATTGGAATTTTAAAAAGCTTACGCTTTTTTATTCAAAGCAGCGCTTAATTCTAAAGAAATAGCAGAACGCTCTAATTTTAATTTTCCTGACATGGTTTCGATTACAACAGTAGTTTCTGCTAATTCAGCGATTCTACCGTGGAAACCACTTTTTGTAACTATTTTGTCACCTACTTTAAGGTTGCTTTCAAATTCTTTTTCGTTTTTCGCTCTTTTTTGCTGTGGTCTGATCATGAAGAAATAGATTACCACGAACATTAAAAGGAATGGCGCAAATTGAGATAATTGTCCCATAATTTAAATTTGTTTTTGATTTATATTTAATATTTTTCTTTTGGCTCTTCGACTCCGCTCAGAGTGACAAGTATTGGAATTTGGAATTTATTTTTTGGAATTTTAAAATTCTACATCAACCCTCTACCTACTTTTACCATCTTTTTATTGGCAGTAAGTTCTTTAACCAAATTATCTAAAATTCCGTTGATAAAAATACTACTTTTTGGTGTAGAATACTCTTTTGCAATTTCTAAATATTCGTTAAGAGTTACTTTTACTGGAATTGAAGGAAATTTAATAAACTCGCAAATTGCCATTTTCAAGATAATCGTATCAATTTCAGCAATACGGTCACTGTCCCAGTTTGGCGTTTTATCTTCATATTCTTTAGCAAAAGCAGTTTCGTTTAAAACTGTTCTTCTAAAAAGATCTTTTGCAAAATCTTTATCTTCAACATCTTTGTACAATTTTGGCACTCTAAAATCGTCTGGATCTTCTGTTTTGATTGCTTTCAATTGTTTAACAATATGAGTATTTACAACCGGAATATCATCAACCCAAGTCAATTTATCATCTTCCAAATACTCGTATAATTTTTCGTTTGGAACAATAACATTTTCAAACAACTCAATGATAAATTGTCTGTCTTCTTCAAATGTATTTACATTATTGCTCATGTATTTTTTGTAGATATCGCTTGCTTTAACATCATTTAAAAGCAAAATAATATAATCGTCGTTTAAAGACCAGTTATTGATTTTACGATTTTCTAAAGCGATACTAAGAGAATTGCTTTCGGCAAGAAGTTGAAAAATTTTGTTCTTTACAAATTTTTCATTTGGGTTACGTTCTGCTGCAGTAGCAAGGTGTTTTTTACTTGACAGATGTAAAAAAACAGATTCTTTTTTACAAATTTCTATCAATGAAGAAAGCATTATAAGGTATAAGTCCTGAATATTATCAATGCTGTAGAAAAGAAATTTCTCTTCTTTTTCCATGTTTTCAGAACCGCTTTGATGCATTGCATAAATGGATTGCATTACTTTAACGCGTATGTGTCTTCTATTTACCACCGTGTAAGAACATTTAAAAATTAGTCTGCAAAAGTATAACTTTTGATGCGTATTTTAAAATTTACACATTAAAAAAACGTTTATTTTGAGAAAAGTTATGTAAAAAGTGGTCAGTAATCAGTTTTTGAGCGGTCAGTTTTGAGTATTGAACTTAGTCTTACTTAGTTGTAGAAATAAAAAAATCTCAGCTTTCAGAAAAACTGAAGACTGAGATTTTATATTATTTTATGTAAAATTGAGCATTAAACTGAACACTCAAAAACTGAACACTTAATTACTTAGCCGCATTCTCGATTCTTCTCTGATCGATACGGTTTTGAGCAATTGTAAGTGCCGCTTTATGCGTTGTGATATTGTTTTTAGCAGCGAAATCAATAATTTCTAAAGTAGTATTGTAGATATTCTCTGTTTTACTCATGATTTCAGCTTTACCGTAGTTAGCCAATTCAGCATAAACATTGATAATTCCACCTGCATTGATTAAGAAATCTGGAGCATATAAAATACCTCTTTCTGTCAATCTAGCTCCGTGAACATTCTCATCTGCTAACTGATTGTTTGCAGCACCAGCGATCACTTTAGCTTTAATTTTTTCGATTGTATTATCGTTGATTGTTGCTCCCATCGCACATGGCGCATAGATATCAACATCTGCAGTATACAAATCTTCACCAGTATAAATTGTAGCGTTGTATTTTGAAGCAACTTGGTATAATTTTTCTTCGTTAATATCAGAAATAGTAACCTGTGCTCCTTCTTTAGTTAAATATTCAACCAAAGTTTCTCCAACGTGTCCGATTCCTTGGACCAAAACTTTTTTTCCATCTAAAACATCAGTTCCAAACTGACTTTTAGCAGCGGCTTTCATACCTAAATAAACACCGTAAGCTGTAATTGGAGAAGGATTTCCAGAACCACCTCTTTCTTCAGAAATACCCGTAACATAAGGAGTTACATCTCTTACTGTATCCATGTCTTTTGTTTCCATTCCGACATCTTCTGCAGTAATATATCTTCCGCTTAATGAGTGAACAAACTCACCAAACTTACGCATTAACTCAGGTGTTTTTTGCGTTTTAGCATCACCAATAATAACTGCTTTACCTCCACCAATATTCAGTCCAGTAATAGCCGATTTAAAAGTCATACCTCTCGAAAGACGTAAAACATCATTTAAAGCCTCCCATTCTGTGTTGTAATTCCACATTCTGGTTCCTCCCAAAGCTGGCCCCATAACCGAATTATGAATACCAATAATTGCTTTTAAACCTGTATCTTTGTCATTGCAAAATACAATTTGTTCGTGATCGTCAAAAGATAACTGACCAAAAACAGGATCCATTTTTTGAAGTTCCTTTCCAGTTGCGAAAGTTGCATCCATAGCGCTAGTATAAATTAGTTAAAATTATGAATTCGTCAAAAAGACTTCTCAAACATAATTAAAAAATACACATGTGCTAATTTTTTATCCTTAAAATAACAATTTTACAATATAATTGTTTTGATTAAATCGCAAATTATTATAAATTTATTTAATAATAATTCTTAAATACAAATCAATTCAATATCAGATTTCTTAAAAAAATGAAAGAATTAAGCTATTTAAATAAATATTTCGTCAAATATAAATATAGTTTTTCGCTAGGTATTTTAATCACTATAATCGCACAAATATTTTCTCTTTTCACTCCAAAGCTTATCAGTAAGTCTTTAAACGCTATTGAAAATTTTGATAAGCTATCTCCAACCGATCAAAAGTCTGAAGTTGTTATTGCCACGTTTCGTCAGGATCTTATTCATAATGTGTTGCTTATCATCGGAACAACAATTGTTGCTGGATTTCTAACGTTTTTAATGCGCCAGACTTTAATTGTAATGTCACGCCATATTGAGTTTGACTTGAAAAATGAAGTTTTCAGACAATACGAAAATCTTTCTCAAAATTTTTACAAACAAAATAGAACGGGAGACTTGATGAATCGTATTAGCGAGGACGTTTCAAAAGTTCGTATGTATGTGGGGCCAGCTGTAATGTATACTATCAATACATTTATTCGTTTTGCGATCGTTATATTATATATGTATAATGTATCGCCACTTCTTACCTTATATACTATATTGCCATTGCCGATTCTTTCGTACTGTATTTTCAAATTGAGTTCAGAAATTAACAAACGAAGCACCACTTTTCAGCAATATCTTTCTAAAGTTTCAAGTTTTACTCAGGAAATCTTTTCTGGAATTCGAGTTATTAAAGCGTATTCATTAGAAAATCAGCATCAAAATAATATGGTGGATCTGGCAGAAGAAAGCAAACGTAAAAGTTTAAGCCTGGCAAGAGTACAGTCTTTATTTGGTCCGTTGATGATTGCCCTTATTGGAATCAGTAATCTGGTTGTCATTTATTTTGGAGGTGTTATGTATATAAATGGTAGCATTCCGAATATCGGAACCATTGCCGAGTTCATATTATATGTAAACATGCTGACTTGGCCAGTTGCTTCTTTAGGTTGGGTTTCGTCTATGGTTCAGGAAGCTGAAGCGTCTCAAAAACGTTTGAACGAATTTTTGAAAATCGAACCAGAAATCAAAAACAACAACGAAAATTCATCAGAAATCGAAGGAAATATTACTTTTGATAATGTTTCTTTTACTTATCAAGATACCAATATTGAAGCATTGAAAAATGTTTCTTTTACAGTAAAAAAAGGAGAAACATTAGCCATTTTAGGAAAAACAGGTTCTGGGAAATCAACCATTCTCTCTTTAATTTCGAGATTATATGATGTAACGGATGGTGAAGTTAAAATTGATGAAAACGAAATTAGCACTTTAAACTTAAATGACCTTCGAAACAATATAGGAATCGTGCCTCAAGATGCCTTCCTTTTTTCGGATACAATTAAAAACAATATCAAATTCGGAAATCAAAATGCAACGGATGAAGAGGTTTTTGAAGCAGCCAAAAATGCCGTAGTTCATGACAACATTATTGCATTTAACAAACAGTACGACACCGTTTTAGGAGAAAGAGGAATTACACTTTCGGGAGGTCAAAAACAGCGTGTTTCGATTGCAAGGGCCATTATTAAAAATCCTGCCATTTTGCTTTTTGACGATTGTTTGTCAGCAGTTGACACCGAAACCGAAGAAATGATTCTGAATAATTTATTTGAAATTTCTAAAGATAAAACGACCATAATTGTAAGTCACCGAGTATCATCTGCCAAGAATGCAGACAAAATTATTATCCTCGAAGATGGTCGTATAATTCAACAAGGCTCTCATAATCAATTAATAAATCAAGAAGGATATTATGCAGCGTTATATTTAAAACAACTTTCGGAAAAAGAATTACTTTAATTGTTGCGTAATAGATAAATTTTTATGATTTTTGAGTACTATTAATTCCAAAAATGATAGAACGTATTATGAGAGAAAATGACATGTTAGAAAAAGAAGAGATTTTTTCTAAAGTATTACGAGCAGGAAGAAGAACTTATTTCTTTGATGTGAGAGCTACCAAAGCTGATGATTATTACATTACTATTACCGAAAGCAAAAAATTTACTGAGGAAGATGGTTCTTTTCACTTCAAAAAACACAAAATCTATTTATACAAAGAAGATTTTAGTGCTTTTGCTGAAATCTTAGAAGAAATGACTTCTTATGTTTTAAACCACAAAGGAGAAGAAGTAATTTCTGAAAGACACCAAAAAGATTTCAAAAAAGAATATAGCTCTGAGAAGGCTGAAAGCCAAAGATCTAGTTTTACAGATATTGATTTTGACGATATTTAATCAAAATCATCTACATATATAAGAGTCCAATTTGTTCTGCATTTTGGACTTTTTTTATATATTTAAATTTCTAATTTTAGATTTTAGAATGTAAATTTTAGATTTCTTCAGTAATTTCAATTCAAATATTTCAAAATGAAAAAATTAATTCTTCTTTTAAGTTTCATCTTCTTCTTCGCAATTTCTCTTTCTGCACAGCATATAGAATATGAAACGAAAAATAACATTCAATATTATAATGCATCAGCAAATAAAGCAGACAAATACATTAACGAAAGATGTGTTTTAGATCTTTATTATCCAAAAAATAAAACTGGATTTGCGACAATTGTGTGGTTTCACGGCGGCGGATTAACTGGCGGAAACAAAGAAATTCCTGAAGCTTTAAAAAATAAAGGTTTTGCTATAATCGGAGTTAACTACAGACTTTCTCCAAAAGTAAAAGCCGCAAAATGCATTGAAGATGCTGCGGCAGCGGTCGCATGGGCTTTTAATAATATTACCAATTATGGTGGCGATAAATCTCAGATTTTCGTTTCTGGACATTCTGCTGGAGCCTATTTAAGTTTGATGATTGGTTTAGATAAAAAATGGCTTCAAAAAGAAAATATCGATGCTAATTCGATTGCAGGACTTATCCCGTTTAGCAGTCAATGTATTACGCATTTTGAAATTAGAAGAGAAAATGGAATTCCAGAAAAACAGCCAACAATTGACGAATTTGCTCCTTTATATTTCGTTCGCGCCGATGCTCCGCCAATATTGTTAATTACAGGAGACCGCGAACTGGAAATGCTTGGACGTTATGAAGAAAACGCTTATATGGCTAGAATGATGAAATTGGTTGGGCATACGCAAACTAAATTATATGAATTGGACGGTTACGGCCACGGAATGACAGAACCTGGTTTTCCGCTTTTGGTTAATGAAGTCAACCGAATTTTGAAAGAACGTAAAAAATAATCACTAAATAAAAATCCACGGCAATGGAGACACAATTATTAATTATACCAGGACTTGGAGATTCTGGAGAAAAACATTGGCAAACTTTTTGGCATCGAAAATTCGAAAATTCAATTCGCGTTGTACAAGATAATTGGGACGAACCGATTCGAGAAGAATGGCTTGAAAGACTAAACGAGAATATCTTGAAACTGGACAAACCAACCATTTTAGTTGCGCACAGTTTAGCCGTGTCATTGGTTTTGCATTGGGCAGAAAAATATAATAATCCAAATATTATTGGAGCATTTTTAGTAGCTCCAGCAGATGTAGATTCGCCTGAGCACACACCAGAATGTACAAGAAATTTTTCGCCAATGCCACTTTACAAATTACCTTTTCCATCGGTTGTGGTAGCAAGCGAAAACGATCCTTATTCTTTATTCGAAAGGAAAAAATTCTTCGCAGAAAAATGGGGAAGTGATTTTGTAAACGTTGGAAAACAAGGTCACATTAACTCCGATTCTGATCTAAAATATTGGGAAGAAGGACAGGAGATTTTACGTGAGTTTCTTTCTAAAATAAATTAAGAGTATTCAGTGGTCAGTTTTTTAGTGCTCAGTTTTTTAGTGCTCAGTTTGGAGATTTGTCAGGCTGAGCGGAGTCGAAGCCCTTGCCAATAGGGACGCCCTTCGACTTCGCTCAGGGTGACAATTCAATTAAAATATTAATGATCCAAGAACTGAACACTAAAAATCTGAACACTGAAAACTACCCAATCCTCAGTCCATTTTCTATTTTAAAATCGGGAGCCAGTAAAATTACATCTCCCTCCTCGCCTACAGCACCAAGAACCAAACATTCGCTCATAAATTTTCCGATTTGTTTTTTCGGGAAATTGACAACAGCCACAATCTGACGATTTACTAAATCTTCCTTTTGATATCTTTTGGTTATTTGTGCCGAAGATTTTCTGATGCCTATTTCAGAACCAAAATCAATTGTCAGCTGAAAGGCTGGTTTTCTCGCTTCGGGAAAATCGTTTACTTCTATAATGGTTCCGACACGCATGTCGGTTCGTTCAAATTCATTCCAAGTTAAATCCATATTTATGCTTTTATTACAAACCTATAAATTTTGTAATTAATGCGCCTAATTCTATAACCCATTTCTTTTACTAACGGGCTAATTTTACTATAGAAACTAGTAGCTTAAACGTAAAAAACATATAACATGGAACATACTGAACCAAATGCATGCATGTCAATCAAAGATTTTGAATCTAATTTAAAACAGGTTCATACCGATAAATACATAGAAGTCGCACAAAATGTAAGGCTTTATGTTAAAGATTACGGTCAGGGAAAACCGGTAATTTTGATTCACGGCTGGCCTCTTTCTAATGAAATGTGGGAATATCAGATTGATCATTTAGTACAAAATAATTTTAGAGTAATTGCCTACGACCGCCGCGGATTTGGAAAATCTTCTCAGCCTTGGGACGGTTACGATTATGACACTTTAACAGATGATCTTCAGGAAATTATCGAACAATTGGAATTAACAGACGTTACACTTGTCGGATTCTCAATGGGTGGCGGAGAAGTTGTTCGCTATTTTAGCCGCCATGGCGGAAAAAACGTTTCTAAAATTGCTTTGATTTCTTCTATTATTCCATTCCTTTTAAAAACTCACGACAATCCTGATGGGCATCCAAAAGAGAAAAGCGACAATACAGCGGCAGCTCTTAAAGAAGACCGAATCGGATTTATAGATAATTTTGGAAAAACATTTTTCGGCGTTAATATTATCAATAAACCTTTAAGCACGCCTTTACTGGAATACTATAGAGCTTTATGTTCAGTGGCTTCTCCGCGTGCTACTTTAAAATGTGCAGAATCATTTTCTTATACTGATTTTAGAGACGAATTGGATTTTATAAAAGTTCCTGTTCTGATCATTCACGGAGACGATGACAAAATTGTCCCTATTGATCTTACTTCTAGAAAAGCGGCAAAATCTATATCAAACAACACTTATATAGAATATGAAGGAGCGCCACATGGCTTATTTTATACCGACAGAGAAAAACTGAATGAGGATTTACTGCAATTCTTAAATTCATAAAAAATAAAAAAGTATCCAAAGAAGCAAGCTGATACAGCTAACTGCTTTCTTTGGATATTTTTATTCTTGTGCTCTTTTATTTACAGATTTTTAAAGCTATTTTTGAAAATCAAATTTCAAATAAAATGGCACGAACAGAATCAACAATGCTTCCATTGGGAACAATTGCTCCTGAATTTTATCTAAAAGATACCAATTCAAACCATACTTTTTCTTTTGAAGATTTAAAAGGTTCTAAAGGCACTTTGGTGATGTTTGTCTGCAATCACTGTCCGTTTGTGCACCATGTAATTACAGAAATTGTAATGATCGCCAATGATTACCGCGTGCAGGGACTTGGCGTAATTGCGATTTCGAGCAATGACGCTGTAAAATATCCGCAAGATGGTCCAGAATTGATGACCGATTTTGCTATGGAAAACAAAATCGATTTCCCTTACTTATATGATGAAAGCCAAGAAACGGCTAAAGCTTATCAGGCAGCTTGTACGCCAGATTTCTATTTATTTGACAGTCAAGACAAATTGTTTTACCGTGGCCAACTAGACGATTCAAGACCTGGCAACGGGATTCCGCTTAGCGGAAGCGATCTTAGGGGCGCAATTGATGCGTTAATTTATAACAGAAGTTTAAAAGAACCACAGAAACCAAGCTTAGGTTGCGGCATAAAATGGAAGTAATTACGCATTAATTTAAAAAGATTTCGTACTTTTGTAAATCAGTTTAGTCATCTTTATGAGAAATACAATACCATCTACAGCCTCTATAAAGCCGTTTTGCATAGCAGAACCGCTTGCTGCTGTAATTATTTCGCATAATAAGGCCTTTATTTTTTAGGCCTCCGTCTACTTCACTTTTTTCTTCTTTTTGACGGAGGATTTTTACCAGATTTTAAATACTTAAAATTATTTGACAAAATCAAATTGGTCAGATATTTTTTGTTTTTTCTCATTTTATAAATTTCAAAAACAAACATTTAAAAAGTTTACACAACAAACTTTTCTAAAAAATTATTCACATAATTAGTACAACAATAAAATTCAGATAGATATGAAACCAACACCGACTTTCTGCAAAGCAGATTATCAATTTTTAAGAGAATTGATTTTAAAAAACAAAAATGAAACTAATACAAAAGAAGCCAATCAGCTTTCGCAAGAATTAGATCGTGCTGTAATAAGCAAAGAAAGCGATTTAAATTCAGTGATTCGCGTCCATTCTTTTGTAACGATTGAAGATGTAAAAGCTGGCAAACAAATGAAGATTCAGATCGTTTTACCTTCTGAAGCAGATATAAAGCAATCTAAAATTTCAATTCTAGCGCCATTAAGTGTTGCTATTATTGGTTTTAAAGAAAATGATCAGGTAGACTGGGAAATGCCTGCTGGTATCAAAACTTTAAAAGTAATAGCTGTCGATAATTCAGCTGTACATCATTCTTAAATTTAAAACACCTCATTTTTTGAAGGTGTTTTTTTATATCTATCAAAAAACAAAAAAACTGTTCGATTGAACAGTTTTTTTGTTTTTTGAGCCAATTATAATTGGGAATGAATGTAATTGGTAATTGATGCCATTTTCACATCATCTAACTTTGCTTTTTTCTGCATGCTTACTAAAATTGGCGCCCAATCTTCTTTGGTGAACTGTTTTGGTTCGTACAATTTATGGCATCTTGCGCAACTATTCTCATAGAGATTTTTTCCTTCTGCTAATTCTGGTGTTAATGCTGCTGCAACTTGTGCTGTTTCAACTGGAGCTGTCGTTTTGGTTTCTGCAACTGCTGTCGTTTTTTTTGTTCCGCATGAAGCTAATGCTAAAGCCAATCCTGTCAGGATTACATATTTTTTCATTGTCTTTGGTTTTTTAGTAAATATAAAAAAATCCCATATGCCGTGGCACATGGGATTGCTTATAAGGACAATTTAAAATTGTTCTAAATTCTTATTTTACGTCCATTAATTCAACGTCAAAAATCAAAGTTGCGTTTGGTGGAATTACTCCTCCTGCACCTGCTGGTCCGTAAGCTAAATCAGATGGAATTACAAAACGAGCTTTGTCTCCAACTTGCAATAAAGCAATACCTTCGTCCCATCCTTCAATAACTTGTCCAATTCCTAATTTGAATTCGATTGGTTTTTTACGTGGGTAAGAAGAATCAAAAACTTTTCCGTTTTCTAAAGATCCTTCGTAGTGAACAGAAACTGTTTTTCCAGCCTCAGCTTTTTTACCGTCTCCTTTTTGAATCATTTTGTAACGTAAACCTGTTTCTGTTCTATCAAAACCAGCAGCCAATTGTTCCATTTTTGCTTCAGATTCTGCTTTTAAAGCTGCTTCTCTTTTTAGACGAGCACCTTTTAAACCAATGAAAGCTTCAATTGCATTCCATTTTTGAGCTTCTTCTCCTACTCTGATAATTTCAACAGACTCTAAGTTATCGCCTTGAGCAACAGCATCAACAATATCCTGACCTTCTATAACGTGTCCAAAAACAGTATGTTTATTATCTAACCATGGAGTTGGAACGTGAGTGATGAAAAATTGAGAACCGTTACTTCCAGGTCCTGAGTTTGCCATAGAAAGTACTCCCGGACGATCGTGTTTTAAACTTGGGTGAAATTCATCATCAAATTTATAACCTGGATCTCCAGTTCCTGTTCCTTTTGGGCAACCACCTTGAATCATGAAATCTGCAATTACTCTGTGGAAAGTTAATCCGTCGTAGAATTTTTGTCCTTGAGGTTTTACTTTATTTTCCATATTTCCTTCTGCAAGAGCAACAAAGTTTCCTACAGTTCCTGGCGTCAAATCGTGTGTCAATTTTACTAAAATTGAACCTTTGCTAGTATTGAATTTAGCGTATATTCCGTTTTCCATGTTGTTATTTTTAATTTGAAAGCAAATTTACAAATTAATTTTTTAATCAATTTGCGCTTTCTGTTTTTTAGATTTTGATTTATATGTAAGTGCGTAAATTGTTAATGACAGCGCAGATAAAACCATACAGCCAATTGTTACGGCATGCCATCCGCCTAGTTTCCATAATAACAAACCATAAGCAGATCCTGCAGCCGTTCCTAAAAAGGTAAGCGACATAAATACCGTGTTTAGTCTGTTTCTAGCTTCAGGCAATAATGAATACACTCTAGTCTGATTTGAAATGTGAACGCCTTGAATTCCTATATCAATAAACACAATTCCGATTGCAATTCCGATTACGCTTTCTAAAGCAAAATAAAAAATCAAAAAGCTTATTAACACCAATAAACAGCCGTAACCAACTGCAATTCTAGAATTTCCTTTATCTCCCAATTTTCCAACCAAAGGCGCTGCTAAAGCTCCAGATGCACCAACAATTCCAAATAATCCAATTGTAGCACTATTAAAGTTAAACGGCTCTCCAGAAAGCAATAAAACCATTGTAGTCCAAAAAGCTCCAAATTGAGCAAAGCTGAAAACATTGATTGCTGTGGCCTCACGCAAAACTGGCTGTGTTTTGATAAGGGTAAACAGTGACTGAATCAGCTGTCCATATGTTCCTTGAAACTGTGGTTTGTTGTATGGAAATTTACTTTGAATGACAAAAAAGATCAAAAGACAAATTCCGGCTGCGATATAAAACATCGATCTCCAACCTAAAACCTGACCTATGAAACCGCTTAACGTTCGCGAAAGCAAAATTCCGACAAGAAGTCCGCTCATAATAGTTCCGACAACTTTTCCACGCTGTTCTGGCGCACTCAAAGAAGCCGCCAAAGGTAAAATAAGCTGCGGTACAATCGATGTAATACCGATTAGCAATGAAGCAATTTGTAAAACAAGAAAACTTTTGGCCGTTGCTGCAATCAATAAAGCAATTACAGTGGCAAAAGTGGTCATTAAAATCTGCCTTTTACGTTCTATTTTATCACCAAGCGGCACCATAAAAAATAGTCCGATAGCGTAACCTGCCTGAGTTAGATAGGTTATGGTTCCAGCGCTGGCTTCAGGAATTTTAAATTCGTTGGCAATTAAAACAATCAAAGGCTGGCAGTAGTAAAGATTTGCAACTATAAGACCAGTGCAAACTGCCATAAACAGTACATTAGTTTTTGATAAATTCATTTTGCAAAAATACCAATCTAATCTTTAGCAAAACTTTAAAAAATATATAAAATTTTATTTTTTTGAACCATATAAGTCATATAAGTTCATTTAAAAAGGCTTTCGTGAAAACCTAAATGATTTTTTTGTAAACCATATAAGTCATGTAAGTTCATTTAAAAAAAAGCTTTGTGAAAACTTAAATGCTTTCTAAACCATATAAGCGATTTAAGTTCATTTAAATCCAGCTTTCGTGAAAACCTAAATGTTTTTGCAAACCATATAAGTCATGTAAGTTCATTTAAAAAAAACTTTGTGAAAACTCAAATGCTTTCTAAACCATATAAGCGATTTAAGTTCATTTAATACAGCTTTCGTGAAAACCTAAATGTTTTTGCAAACCATATAAGTCATGTAAGTTCATTTTAAAAACTTTCGTAAAACTTAAATGCTTTATAAACCATATAAATAATTTTAATTCATTTAAATACAGAACGAAAACTTATATGATTTTAAAACATTAGCAGACACACTGCTTCTATTTTCTTATATTACTTATATGGTTTAAAAATTATAACCTTTTAATAATTCAAAAAGTCTTCGCGTGCAGGGCTGAAAACATCGGTTAACATTCCAGTTTCTAGACAAACAACTCCATGCACCGCATGAGGCGGAATGTAAAAACTGTCTCCTTCTTTTAAAGTCTGCGTTACGCCACTTATGGTTACATCAAATTTTCCGCTTGCGATATACGTAACCTGCGAATGATAATGATCGTGTAAAGTACCAATTCCGCCTTTTTCAAAATGCACATTTACTAGCATTACTCTTTCGTCAAAAGCCAAAATCTTACGTTTGATTCCTTCCCCGACTACTTCCCACTCAATTTCGTCTCCTTTTATAAATTGTTTGCTTGTTCCTAAACTCATACTTTTTTATTTTTTTTATTGAATACTTTCTAGATCCTTTTCCATTAACTCAACTCCTTTTGCCAAATTGTTTCTCTTAAAATACTTTTCTATTTCAATTAACCTTTTTTTATTATCGTATTTTATACCTGAATTTAATTTTCTCTGACAATTTGAACATAATCTAAGCGTATGTTCGTCTGTTTCTGATAAACTATTTGTTCCATTCATCACACAATTAGCATCGATACAATGATGTAAACCGAACATATGTCCGATTTCATGAGAACAAATTTTCAGCAATCTTTCTAAACATAAATTAAAATCAGCTCCTTTTAGGTTTCTATCTTGCATTCTATAAATTGAACTTACCGCAATTCTATCCCTGTACGATGCCAGACCAAAAACAAAGCTCCATTCTGGCTTAGGATACAAATCTACTTCGGTCAGTGCCATTAATCCAACTCCATTTTTTGGTTTTTCTTTTTTTAAAACGCTGTCCAAAATAAATCCTGCTAAAAATTGTTCGTTTTCATCTGGACCAATTCTTCTAGCATGTTTCGGAATAATATCATTTGAAACATTATTCAACGTTTTAGTTTCCAATTGAAAAAATATTTCCAAATATTCCTCAACCAATTGAATTTGTTTGGATTGCAGTGAATCAAATTGACCTATTGGCTGGAGATAAATAATATTATTTTCTTTTGTTGGGATTAAATGTTTTGAATTGAGAAACTGCTCAAAAGTCTGCCCTCTCTCCTTGTGAGAATACAGCCAGTCACCTGGTTTTGGAGGGTAAAGTTTAATGTCATTTTCCGAAATATTTTCAAAATAATCATTCTTGTCATTTTTAGAATTACAAGCGAAAAGAACCACAAAAACAAAAAAAAGAAGTTTCTTCATAAAGAATAACTAGATTAAATTTTTCGAAATAAAATCACAGCTCGATTTTATAGAATCAAAAGAATTCAGCGCAAAATTATTTTCCTGTTCTACAAAAAAATGAATCATTCCAGATTGTTTTGCGGATGCGAATAAGGGTTTAAAATCTATTGTTCCAGCCCCGACTTCTGTATTTAAATCATTATTTTTTTTGTCTTTATCTTTTACATGCCACATTTTAAAACGCCCCGGATTTTCTTTAAACAATTTTAAAGGATCATTTTCAGAATGAATTACCCAGTATAAATCCAATTCAAAATAAACCAGATCTTTATCGGTTTCTTTCAATAAAATTTCAAAACCTGTAACGTCATCGTGTTTTTGAAACTCAAAATCATGATTGTGATACGCTAGTTTCAAACCCGCTTTTTTGCACATTTTCGCAGCTTCATTTACGCGCGCCGCAATCTTTTTATAATCTTCTATATTTCTTCTGAAAGGTTCATCGACCCACGGAACTGTTAGAAATTCACTTTTTAGAATTTTAGCTGCTTCAATTGAAGCAATTAACTCTGTTGTATTTCCATCATACAAAAAGCTTCCCAAATTATAATGTCCGCTTACTGCTTTTAAGCCGTTTTCGTCCAGAATCTTTTTCAATTCTTGAGGTGATAGTCCCCAAAACTGATCTTTGGTCGAAAAACCGTATGTCTCGACAGTGGTATATCCTGCTTTGGCAACTTTTTCTAAAGTTCCTTTTACATCCTTTGGAAGTTCTTCGCGGAGCGTATACAGCTGTAAACCTATTTCTTTTTTATTCATAGAAAATGCAAATGATGGCGATGCCAAAACTGCTGTCGTGGCAAGACCTGTGGTTACGATAAAATTTCTTCTGCTAATCATTTTATGATATAAATTTCAGAAAGTAAATATATTATAAAAATTGACTCTTAAAGTTTTTAGCAAAATTTTGAAGCGTTTTTTCAGTCTCTTCTGAAACAATTCCTCCATCGGCATTAACTTTTCCGCGCACTCCCTGAATCAGGAGCTGTGTTGCATTGTCAAATTTAGCTTCAAGGGTTTTCATAATCAACAGCAACTGTTCATGAGCCATTTCTCCAGAGGCAGAAGCGGTAATTAGACCTGCTTTTTTGTTTGAAAAAATGGTTGTCGAAACGCACCATTCTAAAGCATTTTTCAAACTTCCCGGAAGACTGAACACATATTCGGGCGTGCAAATCAAAACACCGTCAGCATTTATGATTTTATTTCTAAAGGAAAGAATTTCTTGCGGAGGATTATCGGTATCTAAATCAGGATTGAAATGAGGAAGCTGATCTAAATCTTCAAATATTTCTACTTCAAATTGAGGGTTTAGGCAATTTGAAATGTATTTCAGAATTTTGAAATTACTGGAATTATTTCTTGTACTGCCAGATATAGCGAGGATTTTTATTTTTGGTGAAGTCATTAAATAAGCAATTCGTATTTTTAAATGGAATCTAAAAATACGAATTGTTTAAAATATCTAAGAAAAATATTTAGAAGTTAGCTGATAATCCTGACTGCTTTGCCGAATCAATTGCTTGCGGCGGATAATTTTGCTTTTCTTGGCGTGTTGATGTGACTTTGCCTTCTTTATTTACATAGACAAAATTATAGCGCCAATAATTTGATCCTGCTATTGATGACGAACCTTCGTCGGTAAAAACCTGATCTGCATAAACTAGAATTTCACCATTTTGATTATTATCTAACGTTCTTACCGGATTACCCAAGATTTTAAGCACTTTAGATTTGGATTCTCCCACAGCGACAGTGGTTGAACTGGTACTTGCGCAGGAAATAAAGAGCGCGAGTAACGCAGGAATTAATATTGCTTTTTTCATAACTCAGTATTTAAATTTATGTTGGTGTTTTGGTTGTTATTTTACTGATAATTAACAATGTAATAATACCTAAAGTTATAACATTAAATTTTACATAATTTATTAAGTATGTTATATAATTATTACCAAAAGACTGATTAGCATTATTTGTATCTTTGCCCGCAAGAAAATTATCGAATAAAGATGCGAATTGACATTATTACTCTTTTACCTGAATTATTAAGAAGTCCGTTTGAGGCCTCAATTATGAAACGCGCCATTGATAAAGGTTTGGTCGAAGTGCATTTTCACAATCTTCGTGACTATAGCACCAACAGACAGAAAAGTGTAGACGATTATCCTTTTGGCGGAGGCGCGGGAATGGTAATGACAATTCAGCCTATCGATGATTGTATCACGCATTTGAAAAGTCAGCGTGAATATGACGAAGTGATTTATATGTCACCAGACGGCGAAACTTTAAACCAGAAAATGGCAAACAAAATGTCGATGTACCAAAATATTATGATTTTATGCGGACATTATAAAGGTGTTGACCAAAGAGTGAGAGATCATTTTATTACAAAAGAAATTTCAATAGGAGATTACGTTTTATCTGGAGGAGAATTGGGCGCCATCGTTTTGTCTGATGCCTTAATCCGATTAATTCCTGGTGTTTTGAGTGACGAAACCTCAGCACTGACAGATAGTTTTCAAGACAATTTATTATCAGGACCAATCTATACGAGACCAGCAGACTATAAAGGATGGAAAGTACCAGAAGTTTTAACCAGCGGACATGCGGCAAAAATTGATAAATGGCGCGAAGACATGGCTTTTGAACATACTAAAAATAGAAGACCGGATCTTTTAGAATAAATTTTCTAAATTCCAATCTTTCAAATTCCAAATTCCAATTTGTAATGCACTGATCAATTGGAATTTGGAATTTTTATTTTCTTGGAATTTTAAATGTAAAAAAAATGGAATTTGGAATTTATTTTTATTGGAATTTACTTTTTTTTACCTACATTTGCACCCGAATTTGACCAACCTCTGGCGAGATCCGTGAATGTTGTTCTAATATAAAAACCATAATTTAAATTATCATGGCAGATTTATTAAAATTCGTTCAAGACGAATTCGTTGCTAAAAAAGATTTCCCAGATTTCGGAGCTGGAGACACAATCACTGTTTTCTACGAAATTAAAGAGGGTGAAAAAACAAGAACTCAGTTTTTTAAAGGAGTTGTTATTCAAAGAAGAGGTTCTGGTAACACAGAAACTTTTACTATTCGTAAAATGTCTGGAGCTATTGGAGTTGAGCGTATCTTCCCAGTTAACTTACCAGCTTTACAAAAAATTGAAATCAACAAGAAAGGTGCTGTTCGTAGAGCTAGAATTTTCTACTTCAGACAACTTACTGGTAAAAAAGCTAAGATTAAAGATAAAAGAAGATAATCATTTATCTAAATGTTATAAAAAACTCGTTTCATACTGTTTGAAACGAGTTTTTTTTATGCCCTAATTTCAGCACTAAGAAAACCGTAATTTTTTAATATCAAAATCATCAATTTAGCAATTTAACAAGCTCGAAATAACAATCTGTTAATTTCATCTTTTCTCTTCAAAACTCAACCGTTTTCGTTGTGATTTTATTATATTTGCTCCGCTCATTTTGAGCCGAATATATCTTTTACATCGTTAACTCCTGACGATACGATTATAAAAAAAAAAGAAAATGACAAAATCAAAAATTTTTTACACCTTAACTGATGAGGCGCCGTTATTGGCAACTTACTCTTTGTTACCAATTGTTCAAGCTTTTACAGCAACAGCTGGAATTGAAATCGAAACCAGAGATATTTCGCTGGCTGGAAGAATCCTTTCAAACTTCCCAGATTCTTTGACAGATGCTCAAAAAACTGGAGATGCATTGGCAGAATTAGGCCAATTAGCAACGCAGCCAGAAGCAAACATTATCAAATTACCAAACATTTCTGCATCTGTACCGCAATTAAAAGCGGCAATTGCAGAATTACAATCGCACGGATACAACGTACCAAATTTCCCAGAAGATCCACAAAACGATGCTGAAAAGGAAATTAAAGCAAAATATGCAAAAGTTTTAGGTTCTGCTGTAAACCCAGTTTTACGTGAAGGAAACTCTGACCGTAGAGCTCCTAGAGCAGTTAAAAACTTTGCAAAAGCAAATCCGCACTCTATGGGTGCTTGGTCTGCTGACTCAAAAACTAAAGTAGCTTCTATGTCCAATGGTGATTTTTACGGAAGTGAAAAATCATTGACTGTAAACGAAGCTAATGATGTAAAAATCGAATTTGTTGCTAAAGACGGAACTACAACTGTTCTAAAAGCAAGTACTCCATTAAAAGCTGGCGAAATCATTGACAGTTCAGTTTTGAGCGTAAGCAAATTGAAAGCTTTTGCTGCTGATGTAATTGCTGAAGCTAAAGCTGCAGGAGTTTTACTTTCTGTGCACTTGAAAGCTACAATGATGAAAGTTTCTGACCCAATTATCTTTGGCGCTATCGTTGAAGTATATTTTACAGATGTTTTCACTAAATATGCAACTTTATTTACTGAATTAAACGTTGATACTAGAAACGGTTTAGGCGATATCTACGCTAAAATTGCTGGAAGACCTGAGCAAGCAGAAGTTGAAGCTGCTATTGATCAAGCAATTGCAAACGGACCTGCTTTAGCAATGGTTAATTCTGATAAAGGAATTACAAACTTACACGTTCCATCTGACGTAATTGTTGATGCTTCTATGCCTGCAATGATCCGTACTTCTGGACAAATGTGGAACAAAGAAGGAAAAGCTCAAGATACATTTGCTGTTATTCCAGATCGTTCTTACGCTGGAGTTTATACTGCAACAATTGACTTCTGTAAAAAACACGGTGCTTTTGATCCTAAAACAATGGGAAGTGTTCCTAACGTTGGATTAATGGCTCAAAAAGCAGAAGAATACGGATCTCACGACAAAACTTTCCAAATTAAAGGAGACGGAGTTGTTCGCGTAGTTGATGCGAACGGAACTGTTTTAATGGAACAAAACGTAGAAACTAACGATATTTTCAGAATGTGTCAGGCAAAAGACGCTCCTATCCAAGACTGGGTTAAATTGGCTGTAAACAGAGCTCGTTTATCAAGTACTCCTGCTGTTTTCTGGTTGGACGAAAACAGAGCACACGATAGAGAATTGATCGTAAAAGTTCAAAAATACCTTAAAGATTACGATACAACTAACTTAGATATCAGAATCTTAAACCCAGTTGCTGCTACAGAATTTACTTTAGACAGAATCATCAAAGGTTTAGATACTATCTCTGTAACTGGAAACGTGTTACGTGACTACTTAACAGATTTATTCCCAATTTTAGAATTAGGAACTTCTGCTAAAATGCTTTCTATCGTTCCTTTAATGAACGGTGGCGGATTGTTCGAAACTGGTGCTGGAGGTTCTGCTCCAAAACACGTTGAGCAATTTACAGAAGAAGGATATTTACGTTGGGATTCTCTTGGAGAATTTTTAGCTCTTGGTGCTTCTTTAGAGCATTTAGGACAGACTTTAGACAATTCTAAAGCAATTGTTTTATCTGAAACTTTAGATCAGGCTAACGATAAATTCTTAGCAAACGATAAATCTCCAGCTCGTAAAGTTGGTCAGATTGACAACCGTGGTTCTCACTTCTATTTAGCATTCTACTGGGCTCAGGCATTAGCTGCTCAAACTAAAGATGCTGAATTACAAGCGATATTCGCGCCTATTGCTGCTGAATTTGAAGCTAACGAAACTAAAATCGATGCCGAATTAATTGCTGCTCAAGGAAAAGCTCAGAACATTGGAGGTTACTACCAGCCAACTCCTGAGTTAGTAAGCAAAGCAATGCGTCCAAGTGAAACTTTCAACGCTATTGTTGCTAAAATCAAATAATTCAGAATACAACTGTATTTCTAAATAAACAAAAGGACAACTCACAAGGTTGTCCTTTTTTTTCTTAACTTATGTTTAACAAAAGTTCCGTAAGAATATGTAGTAAGAATTTGTTAACTATGTAAATCAAAATCAATATAATGATTACAAAAAATACCTGCACATTTTTTCTTTTTATTTTAACGATTTTCACTTCATTTGCTCAGGAAAAATTCACTCTAAGCGGAACAATCAGCGATAGCAAAAACAACGAAACTTTGATTGGAGTAAATATCTTTATTCCATCTTTAAAAATAGGAACCACAACAAACGAATACGGCTTTTATTCTCTTTCTGCTCCAAAAGGAGAATACGAAATTGAAATCAGCTATGTAGGTTACCAAACCATTCTAAAAAATATTGTTTTAAATCAGAATACAAAAAACAATTTCTCGATAAAAGAAGGCGGAGAAGAACTTCAAGAGGTAGTCATTGCCGAAAATAAAGGCAAAATAAATATCAAATCGCCAGAAATGAGCGTGAACAAACTGTCTATTTCGACCATAAAAAAAATGCCTGTCGTTTTAGGAGAAGTTGATGTTATAAAATCCATTTTATTGCTTCCAGGCGTTACCAATGCAGGCGAAGGCGCTTCTGGATTCAATGTTCGCGGAGGAGGTGCCGATCAGAACCTGATTCTATTAGATGAAGCCACAATTTTTAATTCATCTCACGTTTTCGGATTCTTTTCTGTTTTTAATCCTGATGCTATTAAAGATTTAAAACTATACAAAGGTGGAATTCCGGCGCGTTACGGTGGAAGAGCTTCTTCTGTTTTAGAAATTTATCAAAAAGACGGCAGCAGTAAAGACTTTCACATGAATGGCGGAATTGGATTAATTTCAAGCCGTCTGCTGGCTGAAGGCCCGATTGTAAAAGACAAAGGTTCTTTCTTAATTGGCGGAAGAGCTTCTTATGCGCATCTTTTTTTGAAACTCTCTGAAGACAATAAAAATAATGCCGCTTATTTTTATGATTTAAATACCAAATTGAGCTATAAACTCAACGATAATAACAGCCTTTACTTATCGGGTTATTTTGGCCGAGATGTTTTCAGATTAAATAAAAGCTTCACCAATACTTACGGAAATTCTACTTTAAATTTTAGATGGAATCATTTATATTCCGACAAACTGTTTTCCAATCTTTCTTTAATTTACAGCGATTATTATTACGGTTTAGATCTTGATTTTGTGGGATTCAAATGGGATTCTGGAATTAAAAACTATAATATTAAATACGATTTCAAACATTATCTTTCAGATAAATTAAAACTGAATTATGGCGTAAACGGAATTTATTATCAATTCAATCCCGGAACGATTAAACCTTCTAGTGAAGATTCAGGAATTAATCCAGATCAATTGGATAAAAAATACGCTTTTGAACCTTCTGTTTATTTGGATGCAGAAAGTCAACTTTCTAAAAAAATTACTGTCGCTTACGGATTGCGCTACAGTTTATTTTATAGATTGGGTGCTTCTACTATTAATTATTATGATAATAATCAAGCAGTTGTCTATAATAGCAATATGCAGATTTACGAAAAAGGAACTCCAACTTCGACACAGTATTTTAGCAAAAATAAAGTCATTCAAAGCTACGATAATTTTGAGCCTCGTTTTTCTATTTCTTACCAATTAAATGAAGATCAAGCCATAAAAGCCAGCTACAACAGAATGGCGCAGTATCTCCAATTAATTTCTAACACCTCATCTCCTACTCCGCTAGACGTCTGGATGCCAAGTGACAATTACATCAAACCTCAGCTTGCAGATCAGGGAGCTGTCGGGTATTTTAGAAATATTTATAATGGCGCTTATTCGCTAGAAGTCGAAACGTATTACAAGAAAATACAAAACCGATTAGATTATATTGACGGAGCCGATTTAATTGCCAATAATGCCATTGAGCAGGTGATTTTAAATGGTCAAATGCGTTCGTATGGTTTAGAATTAATGATTAAGAAAAATAAAGGCAAATTTAACGGATGGATTTCATATACGATTTCCAAATCAGAACAGCAAACTCCTGGCAGAACTCCAGAAGAAATCGGAATTAATAACGGTAATTGGTACGCTTCGGCTTATGATAAAACTCATAATTTAGCCATAACATCGGCATACAATTTAAATGAAAAATGGTCATTTGGTGCTAACTTTGCTTTGCAGTCAGGACAGCCTGTTACTTATCCAAATGGCCAATACGAATATTTAGGAATCACGGTGCCAAGTTACGGTCTTCGAAATGAGAACAGACTTCCTGCTTATCATCATTTGGATATTTCTGCAACTTTAACACCAACAAAAAATAAAGATAGAAATTGGAAAGGCGAATGGGTTTTCAGCATTTACAACGTTTACAATCGTATGAATGCTGCCTCAATCAACTTTCGTCAAAATGTCGATACAGGTGTAAATGAAGCCATTAAAACATCCATTTTCGGAATAGTTCCAGCGGTAAGTTATAATTTCAAATTCTAAAAAAATCAATTAAAAACTAAAAATATAAATATGAAAAAATTAGTTTTTTTAATCGCATTTTTCACATCGCTACTCTTCATAAGCTGCGAAGAAGTTGTTGATGTTGATTTGGATACAGCTCCTCCAAAATTGGTGATCGAAGCTGCTATCAATTGGGAAAAAGGTACAAAAGGAAATGACCAGACCATAACGCTGACGACTACAACGGGATATTTTGAAAACGTAATTCCAACCGTTTCTGGCGCCATTATTTATATAGAAGACAGTCACAAAGAGAGATTTAATTTTATCGAAATTAAAAAGACTGGGCAATATGCCTGCAGCAATTTTAAACCTGTTATTGACGAAGAATATACTTTAACTATAATTAGCAGAGGAAGTAGATATATCGGAACTGAAACTTTAAAATCAATAGCGCCCATCACGCGAATAGACCAAAATAATCAAGGCGGTTTTACTGGGAAAGATATCGAAATAAAAGCGTTTTATAATGATCCTGCCGATGCAGAAAATTACTATTTGTATAAATACTTATATCCGAATAAAGTCAAATCGATCTTTTATGTAGATGAGGATAAATTTTTTAATGGCAATGAATTCTTCAGTATTTCAGACGATGAGGATTTAGAAATTGGAAATGAAATCGAAATAACGCATTACGGAATTTCAAAACAATATTATAATTATATGAGTATCTTAGTTAGCATTGCCGGAAGCAATTTTGGAGGACCTTTTCAGTCTCCGCCAGCAACCGTAAAAGGAAATATGGTCAATGTAACTACAAAAGATAATTATCCGCTTGGATATTTTTCCTTAAGCGAAACCAGTACAAAAAAGTACAAAATCGAATAATCATGCGACCGATAATCAAAAACTTAACCGAGAAAAAACTCCTTGGGCATTTTATAGAAATGTCTTTTATTGAGAATAAAACTTTTCAATTATGGAGCGGTTTTATGCCACACCGAAAAGAAATAAAAAATGCAATTGGCGCTAATTTGTATTCTTTAGAAGTATATGCAGAAGACCATTTTGATAATTTTGATCCTAATGACAATTTCCAAAAATGGGCTGCCGTAGAAGTTTCAGATTACGAAAGTATTCCAGAAGGAATGCAAACCTTAGTTGTTCCCGATGGTTTATATGCCGTTTTTCTTCATTTAGGACCAGCTTCAGACGCGCACAAAACCTATCATTACATTTTTGCAGAATGGCTTCCAAATTCTGAATATACCGTAGACAATAGACCGCATTTTGCTGTTATGAATGAAAAATATAAAAAAGATGACGCGAATTCTGAAGAAGAAATCTGGATTCCGATAAAAAAGAGAGATAATTAGAAAATCCGATATCGAATGAATTATAAAAATTATTCCGATAAAGATCTTGAGGAAGCCTACATAAGTATGATTGATTACTCTGGAAAGGCCAGCAAGGAAATTCTTTTTGAAATTGATAACAGAGGAGGAATTGATGCTTTTTTATCAATGCTAGAATCTAATAAAATCAATAAAAAAGAAATACAGAGAATAACAAAAGAAGTCTATGACTTGTGTTATGATTATTCCGATTTGGACTTTATAAAACAATTTATAAAATCAGATATACTAGATTCCGACGAATTAGATAAATTAGTTAACTCAAAATTCAATGAGTATCAAGCAATTTTAAGCGATAGAGCAATTAATTAATCAAAAAACAATTTATGGAAGTCTAATTGGAATGACAGTAGGAATTATAATCAGCTTGATGTTCTACGCTTTCATAATTAATCTATTTGGAAGATTTATATACTATCCAATAGTAGCCGTATATTTTATTTGCTACCTCACTATTAAACTCATAACCAAACAAACGCGAAATAATTCGTTTGTTTTTATCAGTTCGCTTATGGGAACTGTATTAACACTTCTCTGCCTCTACTTTTTTTATAATTAATCAAATATCACAATGTCAATACAAACCTTACAATCACTTTTTAATAGAGATTTAAACAAACTAAAATTTGAAATTGAATCTTACGAATTCGAAAAACAAATTTGGGCAGTCGATAAAAACATTTCGAATTCGGCGGGAAATCTATGTCTGCATTTAATTGGAAATCTAAACACCTACATTGGCGCAGAAATAGGAAAAACGGGTTACGTGCGAAATCGTCCTCTGGAATTTTCTTTAAAAGACATTCCAAAAACGGAATTAATTTCTAAAATCGAAAGCACAATTGAAGTTGTCAATAACGCTTTAGATTTACTAACTGAAAAAGATTTAGAACAGATTTACCCGCAGATTGTTTTTGAAAAAGAAATGACAACTGGTTTCTTCCTTATTCATCTTTCAACACATTTAGCTTATCATTTAGGACAAATCAACTATCACAGAAGACTTCTAGATTTCTGATTTTAGAATGCAGATTTTAGATTTTAGATTTTAGATTGCAGATTGTAGATTGTAGATTGTAGATTTTAGATTTTAGATTCTTGATTGCTTTACATTATCTAATTATCTAATTTCCCAATTATCTCATTAACTTTGCACTTCATTCAAAAAAACGTACATGTCATCACATCATATAGTCCGCGACGATCAAGAACCCGCTTTAATAATTGCAAACGGCGCCGCCTGCGATCCTGAATTATTAGGACAGTTGTTAGAATGGTCTCCGTTGGTTGTGGTTTTAGATTCGGCTATAGAAAGAGTGATTGAATTAGGCATCAAAGTCGATGTTTTGTTGGGAGATTTTGACCGTGGTTTCGATCCAGAAATTTACAAAACTTCTCAATTTCCGATAGAAATTGTCCATACTCCCGATCAAGACAAAACCGATTTAGAAAAGGCTTTTGATTATTTAATCGAAAGAAAAATTCCAGCCGTAAATGTAGTTTGGGCAACCGGAAGACGCGCCGACCATACGATTACCAATCTTACCAATATTGTGAGATATCGAAATTTGCTTAAAATCGTCATTTTAGACGATCATTCTAAAATATTCCTTCTGCCAACAAAATTTGAGAAATGGTATACCGCAAATACGCCAATTTCTCTTATTCCGATTGGCGTTGTAAACGGAATTTCGTCTACCAATTTAAAATACCAATTAAACAACGATACGCTCACTATGGGCTACAGAACCGGAAGCAGTAATTCTGTCGAAAAAGATGGAATTGTTTCTATTACTCATTCAGACGGAGATTTGCTTTTAATGGAGTGTTTTGATTAAAAAAGAGCCATCCGCTCGAATAATTTTGTAGCCTCGGATTTTAATCCGAAGTATAATGATATACATCCACAATTTTGAGAACCAGAGGTTCGGCACATATCTTCAAGAATAAATCAATCCTATGGAACTCATCTGAATATCATCAATCAAATTCAACGGATTAAAATCCGTTGCTACAAAATATAGACCATTCCTACGGAATTCTAATTCCAAAAATGGAATACCTATCTTTGCAATCGAAATCAAACAAAATGAAAGCAAACGACAATTTAGAAAAAAGCAATTTACATCCAAGAAATCTTCATCGTTCCCGTTATGATTTTGAGCTTCTTATTTCAAATTGTCCTGAGTTAAAAGAATATGTTTCAATCAACAAATACCAAATTGAAACAATTGATTTTAGCGATCCAAAAGCAGTAAAAGTCCTAAATAAAGCTTTACTCAAAACTTATTATAATATTGGCTTTTGGAATATTCCTTTGCATTATCTCTGCCCTCCTATTCCCGGCCGTGCAGACTATATTCACTACATCGCCGATTTATTAGCAGAAACAAACAATGGCGTAATTCCGAATAACGCTACCGTTTTAGGTCTAGATATCGGAACAGGTGTAAATATGATCTATCCGATATTAGGAAACTCAATATACAATTGGAGCTTTGTTGCTACCGATATAGATAAAAAAGCAATCGAAAATTGCGGTAAAATTATTGAAGCAAATCCGCATCTTATAGATTCTATAAGTTTACAGCAACAAACAGAACCTCGATTCATCTTCAAAAATATTATAATTCCAGAAGACCGATTTTCTTTTACCATGTGTAATCCGCCCTTCCATGCCTCTGCAGAAGAAGCAGCTAAAGGTTCTTTAAGAAAAATCAAAAACCTTAATCCGAAAGACAAAAAAATAAATGCTCCCGTTTTAAATTTTGGAGGACAAAGCAACGAATTATGGTGCAATGGTGGTGAAATCGCTTTTATAACGCAAATGATTTATGAAAGTGCACATTACAAATCGCAATGTCTCTGGTTTACAACTTTGGTATCAAAAAAAGAAAATCTTCCCGCTATTTATAAAACCTTGAAGAAAGTAAATGCTGTTTCTGTTAAAACAATTGAGATGGCACAAGGGCAAAAAAATAGTCGCATTGTCGCTTGGAGTTTTTTGAATGATTCTCAACGAAATTCTTGGAAATTAACCACTAAAAAATCTTCTTTAGAAGAATATAATAGCGATTTAGCAAAAGCTGAAGAAGACATTCAAAATGGAAATTTTCTTACTCACAATCAAATGAAAAAAGAAATTGAAAATTGGAAAAAGAAATAAATTAAAAAGCACTTCCATTAATTTTAAAAACCTGATTTCCAAACCTAAACCTTGATTTTATAATTTCCTTTTGTTACATTTATTGTAAACATTTTAAAATCAAGATTATGGCAGAATATATTGGTTATCTCGCGTCTGTTTTTATTGTTGGCGGTTTCTTGCTTAAAAACCTTAGAGCAATTCGGTTCATTAATATGTTTGGCTGTATCTGCTTTGTCATTTATGGCATTTTTCTAAATGATTATCGAGATTTCAATCAATGGCTTTGGCCAGTTATTATTCCTAATGCTATTTTGGCTTTTGTGCAGATCTATTATCTCTCTTCGAAAAAGGAATAGACCTTAAAATTTTGATAGTTTAAACTAAAATTATATGACACCTTAAATCTTCATCTGAAGTAATTTTAGGTATAAATCTAATTCACTATCATGCTTAAATCTGCTCTAAAAATTGCGGTTTTATTTTTATTTGTCAGTTGTTCTTCGACACAAAAATTTAGCGATTACAGCTTTAAAACCAAAAAAGACAAAGAATCTTATAGAAAGGCTTACAATAATGCGCTTAAACTTTGGGATGTTCCCTACACCGAAGAAGATGTAAAAACTGATTTAGGAACTGCTCATGTTGTTATTGCAGGCCCTAAAAACGGGAAAAAACTGGTTTTACTTCACGGAATGGATGCCAGCTCGACAATGTGGTATCCTAACATTAAAGCTTTAGCCAAAAATCATCGCGTTTATGCTATCGATTTTTTAATGGAACCCAATAAATCCGTTTATACAAGAAACTCCATTTTTACTGGAATCTCTCCTTCTGCTAACGAAATCGTGAAATGGTACAACGAAATTTTCGACCATTATCAATTGAAGAAATTTGATATTGTTGCCGCTTCCCGCGGAGGCTGGGTTGCCACTTTGTTAGCCACTCAAAAAGGAAATTCGATAAATAGAATTGTTTTATTGAGTCCCGCGCAGACTTTTAAATTTATTGATAAAATTGGAAAAACAAGTTCGGCTTTGATGCTAAAACTTTTTCCGAGTGAAAAGAAATTCGGAAAAACCTTAACCACATTTTCAACACATCCCGAAAAAATAAGTCCGCTTTACAAAAGGCAATTTTATTTAGCAAATAAATATGCCAAATCAAATTCGAGTATGCTGAAAATGATGCCTTTTTCCGAGAAAGAATTAGAATCCATCCAAAATCCCGTTTTGATTTTAATTGGCGATCATGATGTTATTAATGGCGAAGAAAGCATCGAAAGAGCAAAGAAATATTTAGTCAACAGCGAAACCAGAGTCATAAAAGATGCTGGACATTTTCTTTCTATAGATCAATCAAAAATAGTAAACGACGCTATGGTTGACTTTTTGAAATAATGTTTTTTTTTAGCCACGAATTCTCGAATTTTTATTTGCCACAGATTAAAAGGATTAAAAAGATTTTTTAATTGAATTTTAGAGAAAAGAAATCCTTTTAATCTGGGAAATCTGTGGCTAAACATTATTCAGCATTAAATAAAAAATTAGCGTAATTCGTGAAATTGCTTCGCCTATTCGCTATCGCTCGGGTCGTGGCTAAAAGTAAAACCAATTAATCTTCGTATATTTACAATCCAAATTTTCAGCCCACGCAAATGAAATTTCAAGTTTCCTCAGAATATAGTCCAAAAGGAGATCAGCCACAAGCCATACAAAAACTGGCACAAGGAGTGATCGACGGAGATAAATATCAAACTTTATTAGGAGTTACAGGTTCCGGAAAAACGTTTACCGTTGCCAATGTAATTCAGGAAGTACAAAGACCTACTTTGGTTTTGGCTCACAACAAAACTTTGGCGGCGCAATTGTATTCAGAGTTCAAACAATTCTTTCCAAATAATGCTGTTGAATATTTCGTTTCTTACTACGACTACTATCAGCCAGAAGCTTTTATGCCTGTAACGGGAGTTTTCATTGAAAAAGATTTATCTATCAATGAGGAATTGGAGAAAATGCGTTTGAGCACTACTTCTTCCCTCCTTTCAGGGCGACGTGATGTTTTGGTTGTAGCATCCGTTTCTTGTTTATACGGTATCGGAAATCCAGTTGAATTTCAGAAAAACGTAATCGAAATCAAAAGAGATCAGGTTATTTCGAGAACCAAATTATTGCATAGTTTGGTTCAGAGTTTATATGCCAGAACAGAAGCCGATTTTAATCCCGGAACTTTCAGGATAAAAGGAGATACGGTCGAAGTCTATCCGAGTTATGCTGATGATGCTTACAGAATCCATTTTTTTGGAGATGAAATCGAAGAAATCGAAGCGTTTGACGCCAAAACTTCTCAAGTAATAGAAAAATTTCAGCGTTTAACAATCTATCCGGCAAACATGTTTGTGACTTCGCCAGAAGTTTTACAAGGTGCCATTTGGCAAATTCAGCAGGATTTGGTCAAACAAGTAGATTATTTTAAAGAAATTGGAAAACATCTTGAAGCGAAACGTCTGGAAGAAAGAACCAATTTCGATCTTGAAATGATTCGAGAATTAGGATATTGCTCAGGAATCGAAAACTACTCAAGATATCTTGACGGCCGTGAAGCAGGAACAAGACCTTTCTGCTTATTAGATTATTTTCCAAGTGATTTTTTAATGGTTGTAGATGAAAGTCACGTAACGGTTTCGCAGGTTCACGCCATGTACGGAGGTGACCGAAGCAGAAAAGAAAACTTGGTTGAATACGGTTTCCGTTTGCCTGCCGCAATGGACAACCGCCCGTTGAAATTTGAGGAATTTGAAGCATTGCAAAATCAGGTGATTTATGTTTCTGCAACTCCAGCCGATTATGAATTGCAAAAATCGGATGGTATTTATGTCGAACAGATTATTCGTCCAACTGGACTATTAGATCCTGTGATTGAAGTCCGTCCGAGTTTGAACCAGATTGATGATTTGATTGAAGAAATTCAAGTTAGATGCGAGTTAGACGAAAGAGTTTTGGTTACGACTTTAACCAAAAGAATGGCAGAAGAATTGGCCAAATATTTAACTAAAGTAAGCATTCGATGCCGTTATATACACTCTGAAGTCGACACCTTAGAACGTATCGAAATCATGCAGGATTTGCGAAAAGGACTTTTTGATGTTTTGATTGGTGTAAACTTACTTCGTGAAGGTTTAGATTTACCCGAAGTTTCTCTTGTTGCTATTCTAGATGCTGACAAAGAAGGTTTTTTGCGTAACCGAAAATCGCTGACACAAACTATTGGTCGTGCAGCTCGAAATGTAAACGGTAAAGCGATTATGTATGCAGATAAAATTACAGAAAGCATGCAGAGAACAATCGACGAAACCAATTACAGAAGAACGAAACAGATGAATTATAATGTGGAAAATAATATTGTTCCGCAGCCTTTAAATAAGAAAATCGAAAGTGCTTTCACCAAAAATCCTTTGGTAGAGTACGAATTAGGACATCCAATTCCTGTGGCAGCAGAGCCAGAAACAGCTTATCTGTCTAAATCAGAATTGGAGAAAATGATTCGCGAAAAGCGCAAAACTATGGAAAAAGCAGCAAAAGAACTGGATTTCTTGCAAGCTGCCAAACTTCGTGATGAAATTAAAAAACTACAGGAACAGCTTGCTTAATTATGCTGTTCCTGAAAAATCTCCAGCAATGTAATTGGATTAATCATTGTATTTGGCGCTTTTTTCATCATTTCCAAAACACGTTTTACCGCCGAAAGGTTTAATCCCATTTCTAAAGCAATCTGCTGAATGGCATTAAATTCTCTTTCGTGCAAAATGCCGTCTATATGCATTAATAAAGCTAATCGGTAAAACTGATTGATACGCTGCATTTCTGATTTTATTGGAATTGTTTCGGTTTCCTGATGAAACAAATCTTGAAATTCTGCTTCGCTTATACTTAACTCTAAAGCTACAAGTCTTAAAAAATCAAGCTCACGTTTGTGCAAATGACCATCAACTGTAGCGAACATAATCATTTCTAAAAGTAAACTTCTTTTTTCTGCTTCTGTATTCATCAATTTATTATTTTTAGCTAAAATATTGCTTTTAAATAAAAATACAAAACACGGATAATGAAGAGGATTTTCTTAGCGGTTTTACTTCTGTTTACTCTTATTGGAAAAGCGCAAAGCACGGCTTCAAAAAATGTTTCTACTTTTACAATTGAAGCGCCTCAGCTCCATACTTCAAAAAAAATCTGGATTTATCTTCCTGAAAATTATTCAAAAGATCTCAAGAAAAAATACAGCGTCATTTACATGCACGATGCACAGAATCTTTTTGACGCCAAAACTTCTTTTGTTGGCGAATGGAATATTGACGAAAAATTAGACAGCTTAAAAGCTCCTGTAATTGTTGTGGGAATCGAACATGGAAACGAAAAACGTATCGATGAACTTACTCCTTTTAAAAACGAAAAATACGGCGGAGGAAATGCCGATAATTATTTAGATTTTATCGTAAAAACTTTAAAACCGCATATTGACCAAAATTACAGAACCAAGACAAAAGCTAAAAATACTATTATTTTCGGAAGTTCGCTTGGCGGATTGGTTTCGTTTTATGGCGCTTTAAAATATCCTGATGTTTTTGGTAAAGCGGGCGTTTTTTCTCCTTCTTTTTGGTTTTCGAATGATATTTACGCTTTCGCGGAAAAACAATCCAAAATAAAGACTAAAATCTATTTTTTATGTGGAGACAAAGAAAGTGATGATATGGTAAACGATTTAACTAAAATGAAACGTTTATTAGATACCAAACGCTGCTACTGTCTTCATTTGGATAAAACGAAAATTGTAAAAGGCGGAGAACATAATGAAAAACTGTGGCGCGATCATTTTGCTGAAGCGCTACTTTGGCTAGGCTACTAATTAAAAAATAAAAAATACCCCAAAATGAAACTTATTTTACGAGAATATAATCTCAAACTAAAGCACACTTTCACTATTTCTAGAGAATCTATTGATGTACAGCCTTCTCTAATTGTAGAATTCCAAAGCGATGGTTTTTCTGGTTTTGGAGAAGCCACTTCTAACCCATATTATCATATTACGGTTCCGATGATGATTCAGGATTTAGAAAAAATTAGGTCAATTATTGAAAGCACCGAAAATGAAACTCCAGAAGTTTTTTGGGCAAAAATGCATCCGTATTTAAAAGACGATATGTTTGCATTATGCGCTTTAGATTTGGCTTATAATGATTTGTATGCTCGCAAAAAAGGCAAAAAATTATACGAGTTATGGAATTACAAAACCGATCATAATCCGCTGACTGATTATACGATCGGAATTGATTCTATAGAAAAAATGGTTTTTAAAATGAAAGAACTGCCTTGGCCGATTTACAAAATTAAATTGGGCACAAAGGAAGATATTGCAATCGTAAAAGAACTTAGAAAACACACAAACGCCATTTTCAGAATTGACGCCAACTGCGGATGGACGGTTGATGAAACGATAAACAATGCTGTTGAATTAAAAAAACTGGGAGTCGAATTTCTAGAACAGCCTATGAAAGCTGATAATTGGGAAGCCCACAAGGAAGTATTCAAACATTCTGTACTTCCTGTTATTGCAGACGAAAGCTGTATTATTGAAGAAGATGTAGCAAAATGTTTCAATCATTTTCATGGTGTAAATGTAAAATTGGTAAAATGCGGCGGACTTACTCCTGGAAAACGCATGATCGAAGAAGCTAAAAAATTAGGTTTAAAAACTATGGTGGGCTGTATGACCGAATCTACCGTTGGAATTTCTGCGATTGCGCATTTGCTTCCTCAATTGGATTATGTTGATATGGATGGCGCTTTGCTTTTGGCTGAAGATATTGCAACGGGAGTTACGATAAAAGATGGTGTTATAAGTTATTCAGATTTAAACGGAACGGGCGTTACATTACTTTAAAATGACAGTCGAAAAATTTCCAGATCGAATCATTGAAATTGACCAAAAACAGTTTTTGTATTTTGGAGGAACTGCCTATTTAGGACTTCCAACTCATTCTGCTTTTCAAGATTTAGTCGTTCAGAACATTTTAAAATGGGGAACCACTTACGGAAGCTCCAGAACTGCTAATGTAAAACTTAGCGCTTATACTGCGGGCGAAAAATTCTTGGCTCAACATATTGGTTCTGAAGATGCTGTTACGGTTTCTTCTGGAATGCTGGCTGGAAAATTGGTTTTAGAAAAATTAAAAGGCCAAACCGATTGTTTCTTTCATTTAAATGAAATTCATTCGGCTATCCAGACTGAAAACAGTCTTCCTGTATTTGTAAATGGAAAACTAAATGAGCGTTTATTAGATTCGAAATTTGAAAAAATAACGATTCTGACCGATGGCGTACCTTCGTTTCAAACCAAACCTGTTGATTTATCTTTATTAAAAGAAATTTCAAATCAAAAGGAAATTACGCTGGTTATGGACGAATCCCATTCGTTAGGAATTATCGGAGAAAATGGTTCTGGAATTTATTCGTCAATTAATTTTCCAATAAAAAGAAAAATACTCGTTTCGTCTCTAGGAAAAGCTTTCGGATTAACGGGCGGAGTAATTGCTTCAGATGCTAAATTTATTCAAGAAATAAAAGAAATCGAAACTTTTACAAGCGCCGCGGGAATGAACCCTGCTTTTGTACAGACACTTTCAGATGCTTCAGAAATTTATAAAAAACAGCACCAAAAACTGCTTGATAATTTAAATTATATCAATTCGATTTTAGTACAAAATGATAATGTTAAGTTTGACAAGAGCTATCCGCTAATTTATTTGTTATCGAAAGAATTAGTTCATAAATTAAAAGAAGAAAACATCATTATTGCCAGTTTTAGATATACCAAAGAAGCCGAACCATTAAATCGCATTGTAATAACCGCAAATCACTTAAAAGAAGATTTAGATAAACTGATTAGCGTTTTAGATAATTAGAACTGTTACCACAAATTACACATATTTTCGCAAATTCTATTTTCTCTAAAAATGGGAAATTTGTGCAAATTTGTGGAATTTGTGGCAAAAAAATAAAACGTACCTTTGTAAAAAATAAACGATGACAAATAACGATATACTTAAAAAACTTCGCGTTGCTTTGATGCTCCGTGATGACCAAATAGTTGAAATTTTAGAATTAGTAGATTTTAGAATTTCTAAATCAGAATTGGGTGCTTTTTTTAGAGCCGAAGACCATCCAAATTACATGGAATGTGGCGATCAGGTTTTGAGAAACTTCCTAAACGGATTGGTAATTCATTTGAGAGGAACGAAAGAAAATCCGAAAAATCCAACAGATGTTTTAGCGAAGCATAAAGCTGAAATTCCGAAGAAAGAAAATACTGCTGAGAGAAAGGAATTTAAACCTGCTATTAAAGATTCTGAAAGAGCAAGAGGCGATCAAAGTCCATCAAAATCAGGATCATCAGCTGGAAAACCTAAAAAGAAATCATTCCCAAAAGGAAACGGAAAACCAGTGGTTGTAGAAAAAGTGGTTTTCAAAAACGGCAATAAGAAAAAATCTTAACTGGTGATTTAACAGCAATCGCGCTAAGATATTTTTTAGCCACAGATTAAAAGATTAACACAGATTTTTAAATCCTTCTAATCTTTTTAATCTGTGGCTATATTTTTTTACACAGAATTTATTGTAGAGATGCACTGCAGTGCATCTTACGTAACGTAACCACATCGCTAAACTTTGCGTAGACACACTGCAATGCGTCTCTACGATATACATTCCGTTTTAATCTTTCGGTAAAAACTATATTTTATTCTCTTCGATCTTATCAAAAAAAGCATCTTTAAAAGTTGCTCCAATAGGCAGTTCTTTTCCATTTACGAAAACAGAAAAGTTATCTGTTGATTCTATATGCTGCAACGAAACTACATACGATTTATGTATTTGAATAAAATCAGTTGACGGAAGCGATTCAATTACATTTTTTAATGACGAATGCGTTATAATTTGTTGTTTTGAAGTATGAATGCAAACATAATTCTGCAGACTTTCTACATACAAAATATCAGATAAAAATACTTTTTGAAATTTATTCTTTCCGTCGGTTTTTATAAAAATAAAATCTGGAGAATTTGGAGCAATTACAGTTTCTGATTTTGGTTCAGAATTCAATTTAGAAACAGCTTGGTAAAAACGCTCAAATGAAATCGGTTTTAATAAATAATCAACAGCATTTAATTCAAATCCTTCCAAAGCAAAATCAGGATAAGCAGTTGTGAAAATCACTTTTATATTTTTTGAAATGATTTTAGAAAGCTGTAAACCTGTCAATTGCGGCATTTGAATATCCAGAAAAATAACATCTACAGATTTTGAATTTAGAAATTCTAATGCTTTTAGCGAATCATTAAAAACGCCCTCTTTTTCGAGAAAATTTACTTTCCCGATATAGTTTTCTAATATTCGAGTTGCTGGCGGTTCGTCGTCGACAATTATGCATTTAAAAGCCATAAATTACTTCTTTAGCGGTATTTTTAAGTAAGTTTTAAAGGTATTATTTTCTTCTGTTTTTTCAAGAATAAATTGGTCTTTATACGTGTATTCTAATCTTTTGGTCAAATTATCAAAACCAATTCCAGTTGAAGAATAATTTTCTCCTTCGTTAAAATAATTAAAAGTTGTAATCTCCAAAAAATCTTCTTTTATCCGAATTGAAATACTAGCCTTTTCTTCTTCTTTATTGAATTTTCCATGTTTGAAAACATTCTCCACAAAATGAATTAAAGCCGAAGAAAGAATCTTTTCATTTGAATAGTCACCTTCAACTGAAAAATCTAAAAACAGCTGATCTTCAAATCTTTTCTTTTGTAAATGAATATAGTTTTGAATAAACTGAATCTCTTTTGAAAGTATAGCTTCATCTTTATCTGTCTCAGTAATCACGTAACGAAGCAAGTCAGAAAGCACCAAAATATCATCAGCCATTTTATCGTCTTTCAAAATTAATTGACTATAAAAAGAATTCAAAGTATTAAACAAAAAATGCGGACTAACTTGCGCTTTTAGCATTTGAAATTCGGCTTTTTTATTCTCCAAAAGCAATTCCTGATTTTGATGTTGCGTCGTTTGATATTGCCAAAACAAAAAAGTCAATGCACTTAAAATTACAGCTGGCAATCCGAAGAAAAAATTATCTTTTATATAATATGTAATTTCTCTTGCTTCTTTGTAGTAGTTGTGCTCTCCAGTGATATTATACATCACTACTTCCTGTAAAAAATAACGAACAGCTGTAAAAAGCAATAATGAAACCGGAATACTAAGTAGGTAAAATAGTAATTTCTTCTTGTTTAAAAACCATTTACAAAAGAAATAAAAATTGAGAAGGTAAATACAAAACACAGCTAACATATACGTTACCGTTGTCCAATAATACATTCCGTTCATTACGATTTCTATTTTTCTGTCATTAAGTCCAATATCCCATAAAATATAGGTTAGAAGTAATAAAAAGAAAAAGACAATATGGTAATAAAAAGGAATTTTTGATTTCATAGCACTTGATAATTGATTCAAAAATACAATTATGGCTTTAATAGAAAATTATATTTATTTAAAAGGTATTTTTTTAGGGATGAACTATCAAAAACGATACACGAAATTATTACGCAATAAATTTTATGAGTTTATAAAATGAAATCGTAGGTTCATCAAAAACAAAAAATAGAGGTCAAAAGACACAATACATTTGCCCTAAATTTAAAAACAAAAAATCATGCAAAAAATCATTTTATTATTAGCTCTTATTACATTTAACATCGCTTCTTCTCAAACTAAGAAAAAGCAAATTTTATTGGTTGGGACTTTTCATTATGCCAATCCCGGTCTTGATGTGGCTCAAATAAATAGTTTCAATATCATGTCTGAAGAAAGTCAAAAGGAACTCGAAACAATGAGTGACAAAATCAAAAAATTTGGTCCGGATAAAATATTTGTCGAATGGGAATTTAAAAAACAAGCCGATTTAGACAAGTTTTACAATAAAAACACGGATAGTCTTTTAAAAACTAACAAAAGCGAAATAACTCAACTGGCGCTTCGTACGGCTAAAAAATTAAATCATAAAAAATTGTATGGGATGAATCTTTATACTCCTTTTCGATATGATAGTTTAATGATTGCAATGGAAAAAGCAAATCAAAAAGATTTAATAAAAAGAAATGATGAATCAACAAAAAATTTTGAAAAACAACATAACGAAAAAATCAAAAAAAGCACTTTACAAGAAATGATGTTATATTACAATACAAAAGAAGCCGAAAACGAAAATCTTCAGTGGTATTTGGAAGTTGCTAACAGAGCTGGAAATCCAGATGATTTTGCAGGACCATCTTTGGTTGCAAATTGGTACAAAAGAAATTTATATATGTATTCTTTAATTCAGAAATTAACTGAAAGTACTGATACTAAAATAATGGTTTTGGTCGGCGCTGGTCATGCTTCAATTATTAGAGAATTTATAATGCACGATCCTGCATTTGAAATTGTAGAATTGTCTACTGTTTTGAAATAGTGTTGCGAATAATTTAACCGCAAAGAGCACAAAGAATTACGCAAAGTCCACTAAGTTTTTTTACCAAGTATTTATGTTAATACAAAAGTACGCAAAGCTTTATCTATATAGCTTTGCGTACTTTGCGTTTAAAAAAATAATAAATACTAAATAATATATTTAACCCTATTGCTAGATAAATTATAAAATATTGTTCTGTCGAAATACACGGAGGACAATTATTTTTATCTAAACAAGGTTCGCAGAAGGGCTGTAAGTGCCAATAGAATAACAATAGAAACAAGTCCAAAATTAGTAATTTGAAAAACCAATTTCTGATTATCTTATTTATTTGAATCATCGTTATTATTCTTTTATAATCATTTAACCTATGAACAAAAAATCCTAAGCTTTCGCTTAGGATTTTCTATAGAATTGAATTTCTTATTTTAATTAAGAAAGAGCAGCTTTAACTTGGTCAGCAGCTTCTTGGAATTGAACAGCTGATAAGATCGGCATACCAGAATTATCGATTAATTCTTTTGCAATTTCAGCGTTTGTTCCTTGTAAACGTACAATGATTGGCACATTGATAGCGTCACCCATGTTTTTGTAAGCGTCAACAACACCTTGAGCAACACGGTCACAACGAACGATTCCACCGAAGATGTTAATTAAGATAGCTTTTACGTTTGGATCTTTCAAGATAATTCTGAAAGCTGTTTCAACACGCTTAGCATCTGCAGTTCCTCCTACGTCAAGGAAGTTAGCAGGCTCAAAACCAGCGTATTTAATTAAGTCCATAGTTGCCATAGCAAGACCAGCTCCGTTTACCATACATCCTACAGTACCGTCAAGGTCAACGTAGTTAAGACCAACTTCTTTAGCTTCAACTTCGATTGGATTCTCCTCACGGATATCTCTCATTTCAGCATACTTTGGTTGTCTGTATAAAGCGTTATCGTCGATATTTACTTTAGCATCAACTGCTAAGATTTTGTTGTCAGAAGTTTTAAGAACTGGGTTGATTTCGAACATAGAAGCATCAGAACCAATGTAAGCATTGTATAATGCATCGATGAATTTCACCATTTCTTTGAAAGCGTTTCCAGAAAGACCTAAGTTGAAAGCAACTCTTCTAGCTTGGAAACCTTGTAATCCTACAGAAGGATCAATTTCTTCAGTAAAGATTAAGTGTGGAGTGTGCTCAGCAACTTCTTCGATATCCATTCCACCTTCAGTAGAATACATAATCATGTTGCGTCCTGTACCTCTATTCAATAAAACAGAAACATAAAATTCAGAAGTTTCGCTTTCTCCAGGATAGTAAACATCTTCAGCAACTAATACTTTGTTTACTTTTTTACCTTCTGGCGGAGTTTGAGGCGTAATCAACTGCATTCCGATGATTTGTTCTGCTAACTCTTCTACTTGTTGTAAATTTTTAGCCAGCTTAACTCCACCACCTTTTCCACGACCACCTGCGTGAATTTGTGCTTTAATTACATGCCATCCTGTTCCAGTTTCGGCAGTTAATTGTTTTGCAGCAGCCACAGCTTCAACTGCATTATTAGCCACGATTCCGCGTTGCACGCGTACTCCGTAACTCGCTAAAATTTCTTTTCCTTGATATTCGTGTATGTTCATAATATAGAATTTGTCTGGTCCTGAATTTATTTCAGAATAAAAGTGCGACAAAAGTAACAAAATACAACTTAAAAGTAAAATCTTTTTTAAATTAATAACTAGTCCTTAATTGATTCTTGACCTATTTAAATCGAAAGAAAAAAAATCATTAAACAATTGTATCTAAAAAGTTAACACAAAAACGCTAAAACGTTTGAGATTTAACAAAAACTTCACTGATATCAATACCTAAGCGACGATTTTTCTTAATATATTTTAATCGCAATTATGATTTTGATAATTCGCAATGCTTAATCTGATAATTTTATCATTTAAGAACCCTTTTTCTAATATTCCTATAAAAATGAAAGCGAATAGATAAATTCACTACATTATGTTTAACGAAATCTTTATTTTTGTAAAAAAAATATCAAGAATGAGAGTTAAAGAACAAGGGCTTTATCTGCCTGAATTTGAACACGACAATTGTGGTGCAGGATTTATTTGTAATTTGAATGGTATTAAGTCAAATGATATTATTCACAAAGCATTAGACATCTTAATTAAATTGGAACATCGTGGTGCCGTAAGTTCTGATGGAAGAACTGGTGACGGAGCCGGAATTTTATTCGACATTCCTCATGATTTTTTTAAGAAAGTATGTGACTTTGAAATCCCAGAAGCGCGTGAGTATGCAGTAGGAATGGTTTTTTTACCAAAAAGCAAAAACCAAGTTTCTTTTTGTATTAATGCATTTGAGGCAACAATTAAAGATCAAAACTTAAAAGTTTTAGGTTGGAGAGATGTGCCAGTTGACGTTGAAAATTTAGGTGAAATCGCCGCAGAAAAAGAACCAACTGTTAAACAAGTTTTCGTTTCTAAAAACGGACAGGATTTAACAGAACAAGAATTTAATGCAAAACTTTTTGCAGCTAGAAAAATTGCAGAACATGCCGTAAGAGGATCTAAAACTTCTGAAAGCCACATGTTTTATTTTACTAGTTTATCGACAACTACTATAATATATAAAGGTCTATTGATGCCAGAAGACATCAGCCGTTATTATATAGATTTAAAAGATCCAGACTTGGTAACTCGTCTTGCACTTGTACACCAGCGTTTCTCAACAAATACTTTCCCGTCTTGGGACTTAGCTCAGCCGTTTAGATACATGTGTCATAATGGTGAGATTAACACACTTCGCGGAAACGTAAGCCGTATGCGTGCTCGTGAAGAGCTTATGCAAAGCAAAGTTTTTGGCGATGATATCAAAAAATTATTCCCAATTATCTTAGAAGGAAAATCAGATTCTGCTTCTATGGATATGGTGGTTGAACTTTTATTAATGACTGGCCGTTCTCTTCCAGAGGCAATGATGATGGTTGTTCCTGAAGCTTGGGAAAAACACCAAACTATGTCTGCTGAGAAAAGAGCTTTCTATGAGTACAATGCTTGCATCATGGAGCCTTGGGATGGTCCTGCTTCTATTCCGTTTACAGATGGAAATGTAATTGGAGCTTTACTAGACAGAAACGGGCTTCGTCCTTCTCGTTATACTTTAACGAAAAGCGGATTCGTAATTATGTCATCTGAAATTGGTGTATTAGACATTGATCCAGAAGATGTAATTCAGCACGGACGTTTGGAGCCAGGAAAAATGTTCTTAGTTGATATGAATGAAGGGCGTATCATCGAAGACGAAGAAGTGAAAAAAGCGATAGTTACAAAACGTCCTTACCAGCAATGGGTTGACGAAAACTTATTGCCACTTGCTAAAGTTCCTTACACCAACAACCCTACTCCTGTTGAAAAATTAGATTTCTTAACAAGACAGCGTTTGTTTGGTTATACAATTGAAGATTTAAAAACAATCATTAATCCAATGGGAAGCGACGGAGCTGAAGCAATCAGTTCTATGGGTAATGATACACCTTTGGCGGTTTTATCAGATCAGCCTCAGTTGTTGTACAATTACTTCAAACAATTGTTTGCTCAGGTTACTAACCCGCCGTTGGATGGTATTCGTGAAGAAATCATCACAGATATCAGTTTAGCAATTGGAGGAGATTTCAATATTTTCGAAATCGAATCTAAACAATGTAAAAAATTAAAAATCCAAAATCCAGTTATTTCTAATGAGGATTTGGATAAAATTAGAAATATCGATCACGCAGATTTCAAATCGGCTACTATTTCTACTTTATACAAAATAGAAAAAGGAGTTAATGGTTTGGAGCGTGCTCTTGAAAAATGCGTTCAAGCGACTTTTAAAGCGGTTGAAGACGGATGCAACATCATTATCTTATCAGATAGAGGTGTTAGCGAAGAATTAGCTCCAATTCCAATGTTATTGGCTTGTTCTTATATTCACCACTCTTTAAACATTTTACAAGTTCGTTCAAAATTCGGAATCATCATTGAATCTGCTGAACCACGCGAACCACATCATTTTGCTTTATTGTTCGGATATGGCGCAAGTGCAATCAACCCTTACATGGTAAATGAAATCATTCACGATCAAGTGGAAAAAGGTTTCATTACAAAAGTAAAAGCAGATTACGCCGTTGTAAACTACAACAAAGCGATTGCAAAAGGAATCGTAAAAATCATGAACAAAATCGGTATCTCTACGTTACATTCGTACAGAGCTGCCCAAATTTTCGAGATTTTAGGATTAAACAAAACATTTACATCTAAATATTTCCCTTACACTCCATCAAGAATTGAAGGAATCGGTTTAATGGAAGTAGAGAAAGAAGTGAAGAAACGTTTCCAAAAAGCTTTCCCAAATTCAAAAATTGCAAACTTGCTTTCTCTTGAAATTGGAGGTATTTACAGATGGAGACGTGGTGGTGAAAAACACATGTTTAACCCAACGACGATTTCTAAATTACAGCAGGCAGTTCGTTTAAACAGCCCAGAAAGCTATAAAGAATATGCAAATGCTGTAAACGAGCAGAGCTCAAACTTAATGACGATTAGAGGTTTATTTGAATTCAACAATTTAGATCCAATTTCTATTGATGAAGTAGAACCATGGACAGAAATCGTTAAGAAATTCAAAACCGGAGCAATGTCTTACGGTTCTATCAGCCAGGAAGCACACGAGAACTTAGCGATTGCAATGAACAGAATTGGTGGAAAAAGTAACTCTGGAGAAGGTGGAGAAGATCCAAGACGTTTCCAGAAAGAAATTAACGGTGATTCTAGAAACTCTGCAATCAAACAAGTTGCTTCTGGACGTTTCGGGGTTTCGATCAACTATTTGACAAACGCAAGAGAAATCCAAATCAAAATGGCTCAGGGAGCAAAACCTGGAGAAGGTGGACAGTTACCTGGAGAAAAAGTAGTGCCTTGGATTGCTGAAACGAGAAACTCTACGCCTTATGTAGGCTTGATTTCGCCTCCACCTCACCACGATATCTACTCTATTGAGGATTTATCTCAGTTGATTTACGATTTGAAAAATGCAAACCGTGAAGCTCGTATCAACGTAAAACTAGTTTCTGAAGTTGGAGTTGGAACAATTGCTGCCGGTGTTGCAAAAGCAAAAGCTGACGTTATCTTAATCTCTGGTTATGATGGAGGAACGGGTGCTGCACCATTAACTTCATTACAGCACACAGGTATTCCATGGGAACTTGGTTTAGCTGAAGCGCAACAAACTTTAATCTTGAACGACTTAAGAAGCCGTGTAGTTTTAGAGTGTGACGGACAGTTAAAAACAGGACGTGACGTTGCAATCGCAGCTTTACTTGGTGCTGAAGAATTCGGATTTGCTACTGCTCCGCTTGTAGCTTCTGGATGTATCATGATGAGAGCTTGTCACTTAAATACTTGTCCAGTTGGTATTGCAACTCAGGATCCAGAATTGAGAAAAAATTTCAAAGGAACTCCAGAGCACGTAATCAACTTCATGTATTTTATTGCTGAGGAGTTAAGAGAAATCATGGCTCAGTTAGGTTTCAGAACATTAAAAGAAATGGTTGGTCAGTCTCAAAAATTAAACGTAGACAAAGCTATCAAACATTATAAAGCAAATGGTTTAGACTTATCAACTATTCTATACAAACCGGAAAAAGCGAAACATGTGCCAATTCACAATACAACAACTCAAGATCATGCTCTTGAAAACGTATTGGATTTCGACATCATCAAAGAAGCAATTCCATCTATCTATAGAAAAGAGAAAACGAGAGTTACCTTCAAAATTAAAAATACAGACCGTTCTGTAGGTGCGATTTTGAGTAACGAAATCTCAAAAATTTATGGCGCACAAGGATTACCAGATGACACTATTTTAGTTGATTTTGAAGGTTCTGCCGGACAAAGTTTTGGTGCATTTGCAACAAACGGATTGTCATTTAAAATTCACGGAAACTGTAATGATTATTTAGGAAAAGGTCTTTCTGGAGGAAAACTAATTGTAAAAGTACCTCCTACTGCGACTTTCAGTCCTGAAGACAACATCATTATTGGAAACGTTGCCCTTTACGGAGCTATTACCGGAGAGGCTTATATTAATGGTATCGCAGGAGAGCGTTTCTGTGTGAGAAATTCTGGAGCAACAGCAGTTGTAGAAGGAATTGGAGATCACGGATGCGAGTACATGACAGGTGGTACAGTAGTAGTTTTAGGAAAAACAGGAAGAAACTTCGCAGCTGGTATGAGCGGTGGTGTGGCTTATGTTTACGATCCGAACAAGAAATTCGATTCAACAGTATGTAACATGGAAATGGTTGCATTTGATCCATTGGAAGAAGAGGACGTTACTAAACTAAGAAAACTGATCAAAAACCATTCATTGTACACGAGCAGTCCATTAGCAAAAAGAATTTTAGCAGACTGGGAAAATCAAACACAGCACTTCGTAAAAGTAATGCCGACAGATTACAAAAAAGCATTAAAACGAATTGCAGAAGAAAAACAAATAGAAGAATTAATAGCAGGTTAAATTTTAGATTTTAGAGTTCAGATTTTAGATTTCTTCACTATGTCTTCCTGAGCGGAGTCGAAGGATTTTGGAATTTGGAATTTTAAAAATTGGAATTTAAAATTGAAAATTATTTAAATGTCATGGGTAAAATAGGCGGATTTAAAGAATATAATAGAGCCGACGAAAGTAATTTAGCAGTTGCAGAACGTGTTGCCAACTACAACGAATTTACTATTCCGGTACCAAAAGATAAATTAAAAGAACAAGGATCAAGATGTATGGACTGTGGTATTCCTTTTTGCCACAGTGGATGTCCGTTAGGAAATTTAATTCCTGATTTCAACGACATGGTACATCAGGAAGAATGGCAGAGTGCATTAGAGATTTTACAGTCTACTAACAACTTCCCTGAATTTACAGGTCGTTTATGCCCTGCTCCATGTGAGAAATCATGTGTATTAGGAATCATCAAAGATCCGGTTTCTATCGAAAACATCGAAAAAAGCATCGTAGAAAGAGGTTTTGCTGAAGGATGGATTAAACCACAAGCACCAAAAACTAGAACTGGAAAAACAGTTGCGGTTATTGGTTCTGGACCTGCAGGTCTTGCAGCGGCTCAACAATTAAACAGAGCGGGTCACACCGTTACTGTTTTTGAAAGAGACAACGCAATTGGAGGTTTATTACGTTACGGAATTCCAAACTTCAAATTAGAAAAAGGAATTATTGACCGTCGTGTAGCTATTCTAGAAGCAGAAGGAATCACTTTCAAAACGAATGTAAATGTTGGAGTTAACTTCAGCGTTGAAGAATTAAACCAATTCGATTCTATCGTTTTATGCGGAGGAGCAACTGAAAGAAGAAGTCTTCCAACTAAAGGAATCGAAAGCAAAGGCGTTGTTCAAGCAATGGATTTCTTGACGCAACAGACTAAAGTTCTGTTCGGAGAATCTATTCCAGACCAAGTTAAAGCTACTGGTAAAGACGTAATCGTTATTGGTGGTGGAGATACTGGTTCTGACTGTATCGGAACTTCAAACAGACATGGAGCAAAATCGGTAACTAACTTTGAGATTTTACCAAAACCTCCAGTTGGAAGAAGCGAGTCAACTCCTTGGCCTTTCTGGCCGTTGCAGTTGAAAACTTCATCTTCTCACGAAGAAGGTTGTGACAGAAACTGGTTGATTAATACTAAAGAATTCATTTCTAACGAAAAAGGCGAATTAACTGGATTAAAAACAGTTGAAGTTGCTTGGAAAATGACCCCAGGAAACAGACCAGAACTAATCGAAAAAGAAGGTTCTGAGAAAATCTGGCCTTGTGACTTAGCGTTATTAGCTCTTGGATTTACAGGCCCTGAGAAAACGTTAAGCGAGCAATTAGGAATCGAAACTGATATGAGAAGCAATTACAAAGCTCATAACTATCAGACAAACGTTCCTCATATCTTCACAGCTGGAGATATGCGTCGTGGACAATCATTAATCGTGTGGGCTATTTCAGAAGGTCGCGAAGCAGCAAGAGAAGTAGATTTATTCCTTATGGGATCTACAAACTTGCCTACTAAAGGAAAAGGAGATTTACCAAGTTTGTAAATTAAAGCTACTAAGGTGCTGAGATTCTAAGCTTCTAAGTTTTTCTTTTAGCATCTTAAAAATCTTTATTCCGATAACAACATAACTACTACAACAAACCCTTGAATTTATATTCAGGGGTTTTGTTTTTTTTCCAAAGATTTTTTCCGCCACGACCCGAGCGATAGCGAACAGGCGAAGCAATTACACAGATTTCTGGTATTTTTTTTGAAAATCTTATTTCGAATGTATTTCAAACATAGCCCACGGTTTTAACCGTGGGTACACAATGCAAATCCTCAACGATGCGCAACAATACTTTTCCCACGGTTGAAACCGTGGGCTATGTTCTTTAAAAAATTACGAAAATCATTTTTTAAATAAAAAAACTGTGTTAATCTGTGTAATCTGTAGCATAATTTAATTTTCAACAGTATTTACAATTAGGAAAATTCGTGAATTCGTGGCTAAAAAACTTAGTAACTTTGTCCCTCTGTCACTTTGCAACTTATAAAGGTTACAAAATTCCAAAAACAGCAACTTTTTGTTCAAAATAAAACAATTTGTTATAATTTGTTATTTTTCTGCAAATTATTTGCTGATAGACAAAAGTGTAATACATTTGCTCAAAATAGTTTATAAAAATGCAAGCAAAAGATTTACTGCAGTTAGCAGACCAATTTGGAAGTCCATTGTATGTTTACGATGCTGAAAAAATCCAATCTCAGTACAACAGATTAACTAAAGCTTTCTCTAAGGTAGAAAACTTAAGAGTTAATTACGCCATGAAGGCATTGTCTAACGTTGCGATTCTACAGTTATTAAAGAACATGGGGTCTGGCTTAGATACTGTATCAATTCAGGAAGTTCAGTTAGGACTTCACGCTGGCTATGATCCTGACAAAATTTTCTTTACACCTAATGGAGTTTCTCTAGAAGAAATCGAAGAAGTTGCTGCTATGGGTGTGCAAATCAATATCGACAATTTATCAATTCTGGAGCAATTCGGAACCAAACATCCACATATTCCAGTTTGTATTCGTATCAATCCGCACGTAATGGCGGGTGGAAATGCTAATATTTCTGTTGGACACATCGACAGTAAATTCGGAATTTCTGTACATCAGATTCCGCATATCTTGCGAATTGTTGAAAATACAAAAATGAGTATCGTTGGAATCCACATGCACACAGGATCTGATATTTTAGATATTGAAGTATTTTTGTATGCTGCTGAAATCTTGTTTGATACCGCAAAACACTTCAAAGATTTACAATTCTTAGATTTCGGAAGCGGATTCAAAGTTCCTTACAAAAAAGACGATATCGAAACAGACATCGAAGAATTAGGTAAAAAATTATCTAAAAGATTCAATGCTTTCTGTACAGAATACGGTAGAGATTTAACTTTAATTTTCGAACCAGGAAAATTCTTGGTAAGCGAAGCAGGTCATTTCTTAGTAAAAGTAAACGTAGTGAAACAAACAACTTCAACAGTTTTCGCTGGAGTAGACAGTGGTTTCAACCACTTAATCCGTCCAATGTTGTATGGATCTTCACACCATATCGAAAACATCTCTAACCCGAAAGGAAAAGAACGTTTTTACTCTGTTGTAGGATACATTTGCGAAACCGATACTTTTGCCAACAACCGCAGAATCCCAGAAATTACAGAAGGCGATATTTTAGCTTTCCGTAACGCTGGAGCATACTGTTTCTCAATGTCTTCAAACTACAACTCAAGATACAAACCAGCTGAAGTTCTTTGGATGAACGGACAAGGAATCTTGATTCGTGCTCACGAAACTTTCGAAGATTTACTTAAAAATCAAATTCCGTTGCCACAAGAAATTGCTGCAACAGTTTAAAATAAAAAAAAAGAGAATATCTATTGAATCCCGTTTCTTAATTGAGGCGGGATTTTTTTTGTTTGCATGTAAATAGAATAAACAAATTTGAAACTTTTACTTTTTATAAAATATTAAATAATGGATAAAAAAATTGACCTTAAATCAACAACTATTGAAAAAGGCTTAGAAATTGCAAAAGAATTTATTGACAAGCTTATTATGCCATCAATTGAAGAAACAGGACTATTTCTAAAAGATCATATCACAATGTGGCGTTTTAAAAATCAAGTAAAGATGTTAAATAAAGCAAAGGAATATTGCATAAAACACAATATTAGCCCTAAGAAAATATCTCTCAAAATTTTATCACCACTTTTGGAATATTCAAGTTTAGAAGAAGATGATGAAATGCAAGACAAATGGTCAATATTACTTTCTAACCTTATTGATTCAGAACAAAATATACAAAACAATGTCTTTCCGTATATATTAAGCCAATTATCAAAAGATGAATTCTTTTCTTTAGAAAAAATTTACAATAAAAGAGTTTTGAGATTCTCAAAATATAAAATTGAGCTTGAAAATTATTTTGCAGAAAAGGTAAATAAAGAAATGACGATAATTAATGAGCTTGAAAGTATTGAAAAAATTATAACCAAATTAGAAAAGGAAAATAAATATTTTGATCCTGAAATGACAAATCTTTATATTATCCGTTCGGGTTTACAAAATGATTTTAAAACATTGAAGGACGAAGAACATAAAATTCGCTTTGAAGCAAATAAAGCAGAAATTGTCCCTAAAAATTTATTTAAAGAATTTGAATTCTCAAACTTAATAAGACTTGGTTTAATAAAAGAAGTAAAAGAATTCTATGCGAAAAGACAAACATTAGAAATCCCAAATGAATTTAAATATGAAAAAACTCATACTGACGTTGATTTAGATGTCAATATTTTATCTAACACAACATATATATTGACAGAATTAGGAGAACTATTCTATGAAACATGTCAGGAAAAAAATAGTTAAAACTAAATAATTTTATTTTATCGATAATAATAAAACTTAGTTGCAAAAAAGTATCTCAAACAATCTATTAGTCTAAATAAAAAATTATTTTAGCCTAACAAACCAATCCAAAATGAAAGAAAAAAAAGTTGTAGGATTTATTACTTCAACTAATCCTAGTGATAAAAGAAGTTGGTCAGGAATTCATTACAGAATGTATCAAGCTTTACTAAATGAATTTGAGGAGGTACATGTTTTCGGCCCAATTGAAAAAAGCAGATTATTATTAAAAACACAGAAATTATTAGAAAAAATCCACTTAAAATTATTTTCTAAAAAATATAACATTTTTCATACTATAATATCCAGCAGGTTTTATGCTTCAAAAATTAAATTAAAACTTAAAAACAAAAAGATTGATGTATTATTTGCACCAGCTGCTTCTACCGAAATTGCTTATTTAAAAACCTCTATTCCAATTTGCTACTTATCAGACACATCATTCGGTCAAATCAGTAATTACTACGATACCTTTTCCGGATTATCTGATCTATCCATTAAAGAATCAAATATAATTGAGAGTAAAGCAATAAGAAATTCTACCATTCAAGTTTACTCCTCAGATTGGGCCGCAGACTATGTAATTAATAATTATAATGCTAATAGAAAAAATGTTTTTACTGTAAATTTTGGTGCAAATATAGATATAGCTCCAGCTTCAACAGATATAAAAAAAAATTATAACAGTACAATTAATTTATTATTTCTAGGAGTTCATTGGAAAAGAAAAGGCGGTGACATAGTATTAGAAACTTTTAATATTTTATTAAATAAAGGATATGATGTTACGTTAACAATTTGTGGCTGCACTCCGCCAAATGAAGTATCAAATTCTAAAATAAAAATTATTCCATTCCTTAATAAAAATAATGCTCAAGAATACAATAATTTTTTAGATATTTTGTATAAAACTCATTTACTATTTGTTCCTACTCGTGCAGATTGTACTCCAATAGTATTTTGCGAAGCCAATGCTTTTGGTATTCCTGTGATTACTACAGATACAGGTGGTGTTAATTCCATTATTAAAAACGACCTAAATGGTTTTACACTTCCTTTCGAATCCCAATCAATTGATTATGCTAATCAAATTGAAAAACTTATAAATAATCGTTCAAAACTGAAAGAACTAGCAGAACAATCTAGAAAGAAATTCGAAGAAGAGCTAAATTGGAATAGTTGGGGAGAAAAAATGAGAGAAATACTTTTACTAACAATACAAAGAAAAAATAATCCTTAAGTATGCGGTTAGCAAAATCCCGTTTCTTAATTGAGGCGGGATTTTTTTTATTCTAGATTTCTGATTTTAGATTTTAGATTTTTTGAGTTGCGATTGTCAGGCTGAGCGAAGTCGAAGCCCACGCAAAGTTTGTCAATCCAAGTTTCCGCCTAAGTTTGTCATTTCGACCGAAGGGAGAAATCTCCGCAAGAAACTCCGCAAAGTTTTTGGAATTTGGAATTTATATAATTTGAGAATTAATACTAATTTGGGCGTGTCCCTCCGGGTCGGGCTTTCGGCTATATCTTTTGTTCCATTCCACTTCACAAAAGGATACCGCCTCTATCCCTCACGCTTAAAAAAAAATATCAAATATTAATTTTTATAAATTATGTTTGTATCAACTTAAATCCAAAAAATGACCCCAGAACAAATTGCCACAAAACCAAATCTTAAAAAAAGAATTCTTGCCGGATTAATTGACTATTCAATAATACTTGGAGTAACTCTCGTTATGTTTCTTTACTTTGGAAAAAAAAACGAAACTGGTTATGAACTGCAAGATTTTCCTGCATTACTCAATTGGTCAATATGGTTTGGTTATATGGTTGGATTTGAAGTGAAATTTGGAGCAACACTTGGTAATCAAGTATTTGATTTACGTGTGATTTCTATAAAAGATAGTAAAACGACAAGCTTGACCATCGGTCAATCCTTTCTGAGACATTTATTTGATATTCTTGATTTATGGTTTTTCGGGCTTTTAGGAATATTGCTCATAAAAAACACCAAATATAACCAAAGACTTGGAGACTTATGTGCCAATACAATTGTAGTAGACACAAAAGACAGTCAACAGTTTTATAAACGATTTGCTTAACCAATAAACTCAAAAAATCCTATTTTTATCCTTCCCAAATCAAACCCCAAAATCAAATGAAATTCACAATTACCCTATTAACCCTACTCCCACTATTTACAATATCTTCTTTCAGCCAAACCATCGCTGATTTAAAATTAAAACCAAAAGAAATTCCGAAAGGCGGTTATATGGTAAGCGACGGAAATATCTGCATTACGCCACAAGCCTGTACTTTTTATAATGATATTGAAACTTATGCGAATATTGTCGGAACGGTAAAAAGTAAAGCCATTCAGAGTTTTAAAAGCAAAGCAGACCGAGGTTCTATTATGTATTTTGAGTTTGATCACGTTTTTAAAGGCGATAGATTCCTTCAAGGATTATTATGGGGAAAAACTGGCGAGCCAACAGCTGAACATCCAGAAGAATATCTGGCAAAAGGAAAATTTCTTGTTATTTGGAGTTTGCAGCCAGATAGTCCGCTAAAAGAGAAATCGGAAACTAAAGTTGAAACAATTTTAAAATAAAAAATACTATTTAATATGAAAAAAACACTTCTTATTTTTATTTCTATTTTGGCAATAAGCTGTACCAATGACGATAAGACTCCTGAAACTGATAAGACTTCTATAAATCTCGTAACAGGAGTTAATTTTAGACAAACTACAGACGATATGGGATTAAAACTAGGAAACCCAAATACCCTTGTAAACAAAAAGTTTTTAATTTATCCTAATCCCGCGCGCAATAATAATATGCTTTATATTTCGGCGCAAGGAGACATTACAGAAATATGGTTTGTTCCTGCAACTCCAGAAAAAGTTTATCAAAGTGTTGACTTCAGCACTATTTTAAAAAGCAACTTATATAGCGAACAATCTATTATATCAAGTTCCGAACTTTCTTTCAATGAATTATCTTTAAGCAATCCTAAACTTGATATAAAAACTCTTGACAAAGGTTATTATAAAATTTTCGTTAAAATTGAAGGTACTATTTATTGGGATAATCTATATGTTTATACTGACGCTGAAGACAATGAGGAGGATTTTAACAAACTTCAGAATTTTTGGAAATAAAGAATTACTTCAAAAGTAGCCACTCACAATTATTTCTTTAATAAAGAAAAATATCCTAAAGGGCTTAAGCATTTTTTCGTAAAAACTTAAATAATAAATAGAGTATATAAAGTAAAAAAACACCAAATACAATCATTAAAAACTGCCACATAAATAACCCAAAGCTGAAATCATTAATTAATTTATCCATAATTTTATCTTTTTTATGTTTTCATTTTCTAAAGTGTAAATAAAAGAAAAAAATCTTACAATTTTAAAAAATATTCAAAATGAAACCACAAGTACGAATTCTGTTTTACTCTATTTTATTCTTTTTATATTTAACTCTAACTCAATTTATATTATCATTGGGTGCAGTTATAAAAACAGATCCTTACATTACTTTAGGTTGTGGTTTTGCGGTTTTAAATCTTATTTACGCTTTTTTTGGTTTGAAATGGAAAGCTATTTTAAATATAATCTGCGCTGTCGGAATCGCTACTTTGGCTTTATTTCTGGCTTTGCAGTTTACCAATTTGCATTTGGTTATAGATTACGATCCGTATCAGGTAAAAACAGCCATATTTGCCAATGCCATTTTCTCTATTATTTTTTGGGAAATTGTGTATCAGATAAAAATTAAACAAGAAAAGAAAAATTAGAGCAATGAAATGCATTTCTTTTGTTGTTTTATTATTTAGCTGGTTTTGTTCCTTTTCGCAAAATGTAGAAAAAATTAAGTTATTTTATTCTTCTGGAGGTTCTTCTTGGGGAAATAACAGAATATTTTCTAAAAGCGAAATATTTGAATTGACTAAGAATGAAAATAATGATTTCGTTTTTAGTAAGCATCTAAAAATAAATGACAAAGTAAAAAATCAAAAGATTACCAAAGATACTATTGAAGTTAAAAACGATCCAAAATCTATTATTTCTAAAGAAAGCATTGAAAACTTATTGACAGAATTAAACACTAATAGAGAAAATTTTACTCCAGAATTTTTAAGTCAACATTTTGTAAAACCAACAAAAAAAGAAATCTTCAGGATTGCAAAGAAAAATGATCAGAAAGATCTATTTTCTAATAATTATGAAGAAAAAATAGACTTTGAAAATCGATATTTAGATATACAGAATTATAAAAAATTAGATGATTTTGTAAACGACTACAAAAAAAATAAAGATCATATAGTTTTTACAGATGCTTGGCATTTTCTCCGATTATTTGTCTATCAAAAAGAAGAAATAAAAATGTACGAATTTACTTTTTTACAAGATTTTGGGCAACCAATTTCAGTTTACAATGTTGAAAGCTTAAACGAAAAATCAAGCAAAGTTGATTTAATGTATCCTTCTCAAACCAAGATTACTAATTTTAATGTCAATTTACTTCTTAGAAAAATTCTGCCACAGCAAACAATTACAGCCAAAACTCTTGATTTAAATAGAATTAGAGACGAGTACGTCAATTGGAGTTTGAAGAATATAAATCGAAAAAATCAAATAATTCATTAGTTTTACTTTAAGTATTTAAAAATCAAACTCATGAAACGACAGCCATCAATAGACATTGTCCGCGGAATTGTAATGATTATTATGGCGCTGGATCATGTTCGGGATTTGATGCATGTTGATTCGATTACCCAAAGTCCGACCGATTTGGCGACAACTTCTCCATTATTATTTTTCACAAGATGGATTACACATCTGTGCGCGCCAATTTTTGTCTTTCTGGCAGGAACTTCGGTTTATCTTTCGCTTCAAAATAAAAATAATCTTGCTGAGAAAAGACAGGATTTAATTAAAAGAGGATTTTGGCTAATTTTCCTAGAATTTACCGTTGTCAATTTCGGATTGTTCTTTGATATTGGTTTTCATACACTATTATTTGAAGTCATCGCCGCGATAGGTTTTGGTTTTATAATTCTAGGATTATTATTAAGAATAAGTTCCAGAACATTAGGGATTATTGGCCTAATCATAATTGTTTTTCATAACCTTTTACCTGCAATTCCATTTGCAGAAAACTCGGTTGTAAAAGCTATTTTATCACCATTTTTTGCCCCAATAGTTTTTCCCTTTTCAGAAAGAGCTTTTATAATGGGCTATCCTCCGATTCCGTGGCTCGGAATTATGCTGATTGGTTTTGCAACAGGAAAATTCTTTGCGTTGGAAGCAGAAAAAAGGAAAAAACTTTTTATCAAAATTGGTTTAAGTTCATTGACTCTATTTGTTATCCTCAGATTGATTAATGTTTATGGCGATCCAGCATTATGGACTTCGCAGAAAGATTCGATTTTTACCTTCTTGTCTTTTATGAATGTTACCAAATATCCGCCTTCTCTTCTATTTTGCTTCGCCACTTTAGGCGTAATGTTTTTACTTCTGGCTTTTGCAGAACAATTTCAAAACAGCATTAAAAAAGTGACTTTGGTTTACGGAAAAGTGCCTTTGTTTTATTTCGTCGTTCATTTTTATGTCATCCATATTCTCACGCTAATCATGCTTTTTGCCCAAGGTTTCAATTGGTCACAATTTGAATTTGCTTCGGGAACTTTTGGCAGACCTAAAAATTTAGAAAGCGGACTGCCTATTTGCACAATTTATTTGATCTGGATATTTGTAGTGGCATTACTGTATAAACCTTGTCTCTGGTTCGGAAAATATAAAGCCGAAAATCAACATTGGTGGCTGAAATATGTTTAGATTCATATCTCGATATAAAATTTTATTTAAACTTAATGGAAATGTATTCAGCAGGTATAAACTTTTAAACTATTTTGAATATGAAAAACTCAACAGAAATCGCAAATCGTTTTAGAGAAGTTATTTTAAACGGAACTTGGATTGCAAATACCAATTTTAAAGATCAGCTCAAGAATCTAGATTGGAAAATTGCGGTGAGTCCGGTTGAGAATTTAAATACAATTGCGGTTTTGGCGCAGCATATTCATTATTACATCAAAGGAATCAATCAGGTTTTTAAAGGCGGAACTTTGGATATAAAAGACAAATTTAGTTTTGATTTTCCGCCAATTCATTCGCAAGAACAATGGAATGCTTTTCTGAATCAGTTTTGGAATGATGCCGAAGAATTTGCTTCTCTAATAGAAAAAATGTCTGATGAAAAACTCGATGAAGGTTTTGTAGATGTTAAATACGGAACTTACAGAAGAAATATTGAAGCTATGATTGAACATAGTTATTATCATTTAGGACAAATTGTTTTGATTAAAAAGTTATTGCTAAAAGCCTAAAGCTCTCGAAAGCCGTTTTTATGTTTCTTATAAAAAACTAAACTTCTAATCTAGCCCCGATGGGAGCGGCATCCTTTTATGGCGGGGTTCGCCATAAAAGATATAGTGGACAGCGGGACAGGTGCTTCCTATGAAAAACAGCTTTTCTGCTCCTTAAATAAATTAGAAAAAGGCATAGTTGTTGAAAGTTAAAAAAGATATATTTACACCTTCAAAAAACAGACTATGCAAAAAATTACTTTTCTATTTTCTATATTGTTTTTGGTCTTCTCGTCGTGCGGGGTAAAAACAACACAATCAATGCTTAGCGACGGAAATTATGATGGCGCGATTGATCGTGCTGTTGAAGCGCTTCGCACCAAAAAGGATTCTAAAGGGAAACAAGATTATGTGTATTTACTGGAAGAAGCTTTTGCAAAAGCGAAGGATCGTGACAGTCGCAATTTGGAAATGCTGAATAAAGAGAATAATCCTGCAAATGCTGAGCGTATTTATACTACTTATTTACAGCTTAATAACCGTCAGGAAAAAATTAGGCCGATTTTGCCTTTGCCTTTATTGAAGCAGGGAAAAAACGCGTATTTTCCTTTTGAAAATTATTCTACAGAAATTGTAAATAGCAAAAATGCTCTTTCTAAATATTTGTACGAGAACGCTTCGGCTCTTTTGAAATCGAATAATAAAATGGATTTTAGAAAAGCTTACGATGATTTTGCTTATTTGGAAAGCATCAATCCAGGCTACAAAAACACAAAAAAGCTGATGGATGATGCACTTTTTAAAGGAACAGATTTTGTGGACGTTTATGCTAAAAACGAAACAAACATGGTGATTCCGAAAGTACTTCAGGAAGATTTGCTTGATTTTAAAACCTATGGATTGAATGATAAATGGACGGTTTACCACAGTGCCAGACAAAAAAATGTGACATACGATTACAGTCTGATTCTGAGTTTTAGACAGATTGCCATTTCGCCAGAACAGATTAAGGAGAAGGAATTTATTAAGGAAAGACAGGTAAAAGATGGTGTAAAAACACTTTTGGACAGCCGAGGAAGACCCGTAAAAGATAGTTTAGGCAAAGAAATTAAAGTAGATAATTACAAAACACTTCGTGCAACGGTTTATGAATTCAGGCAATTTAAATCTTGCTTGTTAACGGCAAAAGTTGATTATATAGATTTAAAAAGCAATCAGTTAGTTCAGACTTTCCCGATTAGCAGCGAGTATGTTTTTGAAAATGTTTATTCGACTTACAAAGGAAACAGAGGTGCTTGCGATGATAATTATTTGGCGTATTTTGACAGACGCGCTGTTGCGTTTCCTAATAACGAACAGATGGTTTTTGATACAGGTGAAGACCTGAAAACCAAGTTAAAAGACATCATAGTAAAGAATAAATTTAGAAGATAATTATATAACATACTTATAATGAAAAAGATGCATTTTTGATGCATCTTTTTTTGTTTAAGTTCTTTTCAGCAAAAAAAATCTCATTTTTAAATTGTGCAACCAAAAAGTTGCGTATATTTGCAACTAATTAGTTGCTAATTAATGTTTTAAAAAAATGAAAAGAGATATTTTTCAAGCGATTGCCGATCCGACGAGAAGGGCAATATTAGTTTTGATTTCTTCGAGTGCATTGACGCCAAATGCCATTGCGGAGCAGTTTCAAACTACAAGACAGGCTGTCTCTAAACACATTAAAATATTGAATGAATGTGATTTATTGGAAGAAAAGAAATTGGGCCGAGAAATTTATTATCAGCTCAAAATTGATAAAATGAAAGAAATCGATCAATGGTTGGAACAATTTAAGGCAATTTGGGAACAGCGTTTTAGTCAATTGGATCAAGTATTAATGAATTTAAAATCTAAAGAAAATGGAAAGTAATCTATTAATGAATTTTTCGATTGACAAGGAAAACAAAATGGTAAATATTAAACGAGAATTTGACGCTCCTCTTTCGGATGTATGGTCTGCATGGACAGAAGCCGAAATATTAGATCAGTGGTGGGCGCCGCTTCCGTTTAAATCTGAAACCAAAATAATGGAGTTTAAAGAAGGCGGCAGAAGACTTTATGCAATGGTTGGACCAGAAGATCAAAAACGCTGGAGCACTTTTGACTATAGCTCAATCTCGCCGAAAACAAACTTTAAATATGCTGCCACTTTTTGCGACGCTGAAGGAAATCCGAATTCTGAATTTGGCAGTTCATATTGGGATATCAATTTTACTGAAAAAGGAGAAAGAACTATTGTTGACATCGCCATTACTAGAGACAGTCTGGAAGATTTACTGAAAATAGTTGAGATGGGCTTTAAAGAAGGTATGACGGCAACTATGAAAACTTTGGATACTATTTTTGAAAGTAGAAAGAAATAAAATTAACGTCGAATTAAAATCTTAAGAATATGAAAAATAATCTTTTAATGGATTTTACCGTAAACAAAGAAACGAATACGGTACATGTAAAACGCGAATTTAATGCATCGCTGCCTCAAGTTTGGTCAGCGTGGACAGAACCTCAAATTCTGGATTTGTGGTGGGCGCCAGCTCCGTGGAAATCGGAAACAAAAAGCATGGAATTTAAGGAAGGCGGACGAAGATTATACGCAATGGTTGGTCCAGAAGGCGAAGAACATTGGGCACTTGCTGATTATACTTCGATTGATGCAAAATCAAATGTAAAATGGTTGGATGCTTTTTGCGACAGCGAAGGAAATTTAAACAACGAGTTGCCGCGTTCTGACTGGGATGTTACGTTCTCTGAAAAGGAAGGCTCTACTTTTGTTGATGTGGTAATCAAACATGAAAAACTTTCTGACCTGGAAGCGATCCTACAAATGGGCTTTAAAGAAGGATTCACTATTGCTATGGAAGGTTTGGATAAAATTTTTGAAGAGAAAGCATAATTATTTCTGAAATCAAAAAAATAAAGGTCAGCGTAAAAAATTTGAACTGCTATTAAATTTGTATTTTCGTTAGATAAAATATTTATTTACTATCAATGAACAGATTTTTTGCTCTGATCTTTTTGCTTATTTGCCAAACTACGTTATTCAGCCAAAAGAATAAAACTAAAACCGTAGAAACTTCAAAACCTTTTATATTAGGCGTTATCGATGAAATTCAATCGAAAGAATTAAACGAAAAAAGAATTCTAAACATTTATCTTCCTGAAGGTTATAATCCTGCTGAAGCAACAAAATATCCCGTAATTTATTTATTGGACGGTTCTGCTGATGAAGATTTCATTCATATTTCTGGGTTGGTTCAGTTTAACAGTTTTGAATGGATCAATCAAGTTCCAAAATCTATTGTTGTGGGTATTGCAACCGTCGACCGCAGAAGAGATTTTACTTTTCCGACAACCGTTGAAAAGGACAAAAGTCGTTTTCCAACTACGGGCCATTCTGATCAGTTTATTGCTTTTATCGAAAAAGAATTACAGCCCTTTATGGATAAAAAATACAAAACCAACGAATCTAAAACCATAATTGGCCAATCTCTAGGCGGATTATTAGAAACCGAAATCTTACTTAAAAAGCCATTTCTTTTTAATAAATATGTTATTGTGAGTCCGAGCTTGTGGTGGAATAACGGTTCAATATTGGATTTGGATTCTGAAATTCTAAAAGAAAATTTCAATCAAAAAACAGAAATTTATATCGCTGTCGGAAAAGAAGGCTTAGCTCCAACTGCACTGCCAAGAGTTATGGAAGTTGACGCTAACTTGCTGACGGAAAAACTGAAAGCTTCTAAAAGCAAAAACATCAAAGTCTATTTTGATTATTTCCCTGAAGAAAATCACGGAACGGTTCTGCATCCTGCTGTTGCCAATTCTTTTAAGTTCTTTTATCCGCAAGTTAAGGAATAACATATATTAGCATTTAGAAGGTTTATTGTGACGGAGATCAAAATGCTATTTTAATAAATTTAAAACGATCTATTTTGTTTAACCTAAAATCATAAAAGGAAAATTCCTTTTATGATTTTTTTTACTTCAAAACAAAGATATAACTATCTATAATTCAGAAAAAACAATAAAAACCACTTAAAAAATCATTACTTAAAAATCACAAAAAATTAAACAAATACGGTTTCCCGTAAAAATAATTGATCATTTACACATTATATTTGGGCACCACATAAAATAAATATTAACTAAAAAAAAATTAAAATCTCAATTATTTTTAATGAAAAAACAAATTTTATTTACTGCCCTAACTCTACTATTTACTATTACTGGAATCTCCCAAATAGCTTTCGAAAAAGGTTATATCATAACAGAAAACAATCAAAAAACAGAATGTTTAATTGAGAACATGGACTGGAAAAGTAATCCTGTCAATTTTAGATATAGATTATCAGAAGGTTCTCCAATTATTAACGCAGATATTAAAACTGTAAAGGAATTTAGTGTTACTGGCCAAGAAAAATATATTAGATCTACAGTAAATATTGATCGTTCTACCAAAGATCTTCAAACCATGACTACAGAAAAAAATCCTGTTTTTCATTTGGAAACATTATTCCTTCAAACGCTTATGGAAGGAAATGCGTCTCTATATCTTTACGATGACAGTACTGTAAGACGTTTCTTTTATAAAACAAATAATTCTGAAATAAAGCAACTTGTTTACAAAACTTACCTCGCAAGTGGAGATAATGAGCGTGCTAAAGACTACACAGACCAAATTGCAAAAAACAATTATTTTAGAGAACAGCTTTATCTTGATTTGAAATGTGACAATATTCAGCAAAACGAATACGAAACGCTGAGCTATACAAAAAATGCTTTAATGCGTATTTTCGCTAAATACAATAAATGCACTAATTCTGAATTTGTTGACCTTGAAGTAAAAGAAAAAAAAGATCTATTCAATCTTACAGTGCGCCCAAGATATAATAACAGTTCACTAACTATGGACAACTCTATTTTTGAAGGATTAGATTTTGATTTTGGTCAAAAATCAAGCTTTAGCCTGGGAATTGAAGCTGAGTTTATTCTTCCTTTTAACAAAGACAGATGGTCAATTATTATTGAACCTACTTATCAATATTATAAAGGAGAACAAACAATTGCAAGCTCTCAAGTGGTCGGTGGTACTCTTACTGGTAAAGTAGATTATAAATCAATTGAATTACCAATTGGTGTGAGACGCTATTTTTTCATTAATAAGAATACAAAAATATTTGCCAATGGATCACTCGTAATAGATTTCAGTAATAATTCTAAAGCAAGTGTTACAAGAAATGATGGGTCTGAACTAAATAAATTAGAAATAAAATCGGGCATCAATTTCGGTTTAGGGTTAGGTGTGAAACTTATGGACAAGTTTAGCGCGGAAGTAAGATACCAAACTCCTAGAGGGCTCTTGGCTGAAAATCCAAATTGGGGCTCTTCATATCAAACGACTTCTTTAATTGTTGGATATTCTTTCTTTTAATAATTTAATAAGTCATACTAAATAAGCTAATTGACAGTGTTGTCAATTAGCTTATTTATTTTACCCCAACCACCCTTCTCTATCCAAACTTCTATATTGAATCGCTTCGGCAATATGAGACGAAATAATATTTTCTGAATGATCTAAGTCGGCGATGGTTCTCGAAACTTTCAAAATCCTATCGTAAGCTCTTGCAGAAAGATTTAATCGTTCCATTGCGGTTTTTAATAATGCTTTTGAAGGTTCGTCTAAAACGCAAAATTCTCGAATCAATTTACTACTCATTTGGGCATTGTAATGTACATTTTCAACCGTTTCAAATCTTTTGGTTTGAATTTCCCTCGCAGCGGTAACACGTTTACGAATTTCCACACTGCTTTCTGCTTTTCGTTCTTCGGCTAATTTTTCAAACGGAACTGGCGTCACTTCAATATGAATATCAATTCGATCCAATAACGGACCAGAAATTTTACTCATATAACGCTGCATTTCGTGTGGCGAAGACGTGTTTGGCGCACTCGGATCGTTAAAGAATCCGCTTGGACTTGGGTTCATACTTGCCACGAGCATAAAAGATGATGGATAAGTAATAGTAAATTTAGCTCTCGAAATGGTCACTTCACGATCTTCTAAAGGCTGACGCATCACTTCTAAAACATCACGTTTAAATTCTGGCAATTCATCCAAAAACAAAACGCCATTATGTGCCATTGAGATTTCGCCAGGCTGCGGATAACTTCCTCCTCCAACCAACGCAACATTCGAAATAGTATGATGCGGACTTCTAAATGGACGCTGATTCATTAATCCGACTTCTTTTAATTTTCCGGCAACGCTATGAATTTTAGTCGTTTCCAAAGCTTCACGCAAAGTCATCGGTGGCAAAATACTCGGAACTCGTTTTGCCAGCATTGTTTTTCCTGCTCCCGGCGGACCAATTAAAATAATATTATGTCCGCCCGCTGCTGCAATTTCCATACAGCGTTTAATGCTTTCTTGTCCGCGAACATCTGAAAAATCAAATTCTGGAAAGTCTAGCGTTTTGTAGAATTCAGCTCTGGTATCGATAACCGTTGGCTGGAGCGTTCCTCTTCTTGAGAAAAAATCGATAATTTCTTTGAGATTTGAAACTCCATACACATCTAAACCTGCTACAATAGCCGCTTCTTTTACATTTTGAATCGGAAGAAAAAATCCTTTGTAACCTTCTTCTTTGGCTTTTATGGCAATAGGCAAAGCACCGCGAATAGGCTGCAGACTTCCGTCTAAAGAAAGTTCGCCCATAATGATATACTGCTCAATTTCAGGAGCTTTTATCTGATCTGAACCAACCAGAATTCCCATTGTCAAAGTCAAATCATAAGAGGAACCTTCTTTGCGAAGATCTGCCGGAGCCATATTAATAGTGATTCGCTTTCCTGGCATCTTATAGCCATTATTTTTGAGCGCCGCCGCAATTCTAAAACTACTTTCTTTTATAGCACTATCAGGAAGACCTACTAAATGATATCCTATTCCTGCATCCATATGTACCTCAACTGTAATGGTTGTGGCCTCAACACCAAATACGGCACTTCCGTAAACTTTTGTTAGCATAAATAAATAAATTCTTATAAAAAGTAAAAGTATTTAATTAAATAGGAGTACAAAACATTTTTTGTAAATATTTTATTACTTTTTATTTAAATCATTTTCTATATCAAGCCATTTTTGATCTTCTAAATCTTTTTCATATTCAGACGTACCTTCAAAACCATATTCTTCAAGTTTTTTTAAATAAGGAGTATAATCAAAAAATGGTTCGTTCCATCCTTCTACTTCCCAAGTATCTTCAATTACTGTAGCTAGCCATCTTGGCGGAGGAGAATATTTCTTAAAATAATCTAGTTTTTGTTCAGTTGTTTTAAGATTCTCTACAAACCAAATGTAAAGACAGTCGCAAAATTCGTCACCACTTCCCATTCTCCAAAAAATACTATAAGGATGTGAATCTTCTTTGAAAATCCATTGAGGAGGTACTTCTCCATATTTTTCAACAAACTCATTTATTTTATTTGCAAGATATTCTGTTTTCTCAATCATATAATTTTAATTATTAAAATGGTAACTCAATCTGATTCTTAACCTCCTCCACAATCCTACTCAAATCCAAACAATTCTGATGTGACCAAAACTCACTTTCAATTTCATTATTCAAAATATAATTCTGGCATTCAATAATTTCATGAGAATATCCTTTTCCAAGAGTTGGCAAAGTAAAAACAGCTTCCTTTTCTTCGTTCTTAAATAAAGAATAACCGTCTGCAACAAACCACGGCGCATTTAATTCTATTCGTCCTTCTGTTCCAGCGATAACGGCTTTCATATCAGAATCTGAAACTATAGAAGCATGTAAGACAGATTGTGCCGAGTCGTATTGCAAAATCATAGAAGTCTGCAGATCGATATCGTTTTTATGTTTGATGGCTTTCGCAAAAATCTCTTTTGGATTTCCTAATACTATATAGGAGAGAAATAACGGATAAACGCCAATATCAAATAAAGCGCCCCCACCCAATTCTTTATCAAAAAGTCTTTTATTTTCTATTTCACTTCCGTGAAAGGCAAAATCGGCTTTTATATAGTTGACGTTTCCAATTGCTCCATTATTGATTTTATGCATAACGTCTTGAACCGACGGAATAAATCGTGTCCAAAATGCTTCCATAAAAAATGTATTGTGTTTTTTAGAAGCCTCTACCATTCTTTCTGCATCGTTATAAGATAATGCTATTGGCTTTTCACATAAAACGTGTTTGCCATTTTCCATTGCTTTTATAGACAATTCGGCATGAGAATTATGAGGAGTTGCGATATACACAATTTCAACTTCTGGATCTTCAAAAAGCAAATCATAGGAATTATACATTCTTAAAGTATTGTATTTTCCGCCAAACTGCTCTGCTTTAGAAAAATCTCTGGACGCAACTGCCGTCAATTCAGCATTTTCAATCAATAACAAATCTGATGCAAACTGACTTGCAATATTTCCAAGTCCTACAATTCCCCATTTAATTTTTCTATTTTCCATTCTTATATAATAATCACCAAAATTGTTAAAAAGATTAAAAAATATTCTTTACAACAAACTCTAGACGTTTTTTAAACAACAAATATCTATTATCCTACAAAAAATAGCAATCAATTACCCCAAAAATTATCAAAAATGACGTTAAGTGAAAAAAGAATGTTGCTAAATTGTAAATTTTAAGTTTGTTTTAAGAAATCTACGCAAAATGATAGGGGTTAAATTTTAAATTTAACAAAAATTAAACACATACCCCTATTTTTTTATGGGGTATCAAATCATTTTATACTTTTATAAAAAATTTAAAACTAAATAACTATGCGAAAAATTATTTTAAGTGTGATTCTTATCACGATTTTAGTACTAACCTTTATTTCGAACTTTATCATTGCAGACAACCCAATTCCTGCAGAAGCTGTAAAGTTTGATACGGGAGATACTGCCTGGATGATCGTTGCAACTGCATTTGTATTGTTAATGACACCTGGATTAGGATTTTTCTACGGAGGTATGGTAGGTAAGAAGAACGTAATTAGTACTATGCTTCAAAGTTTTATGGCAATGGTAATTGTTACTATTCTATGGACAGTGGTTGCTTTTGGATTGGCTTTTGGACCAACAATTGGAGGAATTATCGGAAATCCGTCTTATAATTTATTCTTTGAAGGAGTTGGAACCAATACAGCATGGAGCCTTGCACCAACAATTCCATTTATTTTATTCGCATTATTTCAGGCAAAATTCGCCATCATTACTCCTGCATTAATTACAGGTGCTTTTGCAGAACGTATCCGTTTCTGGGCTTATTTGCTATTCATGGTTTTATTCATATTATTGATATATACTCCACTTGCTCACATGACTTGGCATCCTGATGGAGTTTTCTTCAAGATGGGAGTTCTTGACTTTGCTGGAGGAACAGTAGTACACATGAGTGCTGGATGGGCTGCATTGGCTGGAGCTATTTTCTTAGGAAAAAGAAAAGTTCAAAAAGCAAATCCTGCTAGAATTACTTATGTATTACTAGGAACAGGTTTACTTTGGTTCGGATGGTTTGGTTTCAACGCTGGATCTGCTTTAGGGGCAAACGGTCTTGCTGCTCAAGCTTTAGGAACAACTACAGTTGCTGCCGCTGCTGCTGCAATGGCTTGGGTTTTCCTTGATAAAATTTTAGGACACAAATTATCTGCTCTTGGAGCTTGTATCGGAGCTGTTGTAGGTCTTGTTGCTATTACGCCTGCGGCTGGTTTCGTAAGTATATCTCACGCTATCTTTATCGGTTTATTCTCTGCAATTGTTAGTAATATTGTAGTAAGCAAATTCCCTAAAGGAAAAATCGACGATGCTCTTGATGTATTTGCTTGTCACGGTGTTGGTGGTATGGTAGGTATGCTTTTAACTGGAGTTTTCGCTTCAAAAGCAATAAATCCTGCTGTTGGAGATAACCAAGGTTTAATCTTCGGAACTCCAACATTATTCATCAACCAATTAACTGCTTTGGTTATCGTTTCAATCTTTGCCTTTGTAGCTTCTTACGCTTTATTTTTCATCGTTAACAAAATTACTCCACTAAGAGTTTCTGAAGAAAAAGAAGAACTAGGATTAGATATCTCTCAACACGGAGAATTCTTATAAGAATAAATTCCCTTCTCACATTACTTGATAAATAAAAAAGCACTCTAAATTTGACTTAGAGTGCTTTTTGCTTGAATTAACCTTTTGTTTTTATTGTTGATTTTAGATTGTAGATTGTAGATTGCGATAGAGTGGTTTAATATTCTTATTTCTAATTTTCTAATTTTCTAATTTTCTAATTTTCTAATTTTCTAATTTTCTAATTTTCTAATTTTCTAATTTTCTAATTTTCTAATTTTCTAATTGACTAATTATCTAATTAACTCAATTACTTAAAATTAGCAATCCCTTCTTTTAACCATTTTAAATACTCATCAGCGCTTACGTAGCTAATTGTCGGTTTAGAAGTATTCATATTATTTCCTTCTAAATCTGTAATTACATACAAAGGCTGTGTATTGGTTTTATATTTAGAAATCATAAAATCAGTCCATTTGTCACCAACTGTAATAATTTTGTCTCCAGCTTCAGTTGTAAATTGCTCTTCTTTTGGCAATTCACGTTTATCATCAACATAAAGCGAAATCAGAACCACATCATTTTTTAGAATTGGTAAAATTGCTGGTTCAGACCAAACATTGTTTTCCATTTTTCTGCAATTTACACAGGCATAGCCTGTAAAATCAAGCATAATGGGTTTATTGATTTCTTTCGCGTAAGCTAATCCATCTTCGTAATCATGGAAAACCATAATTCCGTGCGGGCCTAATTCTGCCCCTTCAGGAAGACCTTTTATAGATCCAGCTGAAACTGCTCCGTTTCCTGATCCTCCAACTCCAAAAGGGCTTTCGCTATATTGCGGTGGCGGCGGAAATGCACTGATTAATTTTAAAGGTGCTCCCCAAAGCCCTGGAATTAAATACATAGTAAACACTAAAGTCAATAATCCTAAATACAATCTTCCAACTGAGATGTGATTTGTCGGACTATCGTGAGGCAATGTAATTTTTCCGAATAAATATAAAGTCAAAGCTCCGAAAATAGCGATCCAGATGGCAATGAAAACTTCTCTTTCTAAGAAATGCAATTGTAAAACCAAATCGGCATTTGATAAAAATTTGAATGCTAAAGCCAATTCCAAAAACCCTAAAACGACTTTAACCGTATTCAACCATCCACCCGATTTTGGCAATGAATTTAACCAACCTGGGAACATGGCAAATAACATAAACGGAAGCGCTAATGCTAAAGAGAAACCTAACATTCCAACAATTGGAGCTATTCCTCCGTTTGAAGCTGCTTCAACTAATAATGTTCCAACAATTGGTCCTGTACAAGAGAACGATACAATTGCCAAAGCCAAAGCCATGAATAATATTCCGATTAAACCGCCTTTGTCGGCTTGCTGATCGGCTTTGTTTGCCCATGAATTTGGAAGCATAATTTCAAAAGCTCCCAAGAAAGAAGTAGCAAAAATGATTAAGATTACGAAGAAAATAAGATTGAACCAAACATCTGTAGACAACGCATTTAAGGCATCGGCGCCAAATATTTTAGTCACAATAAGACCTAAAACAACATAAATAGCAATAATAGAAAAACCGTAAATAATTGCATTTCTAATTCCTTTAGCACGGCTTTTACTTTGTTTGGTAAAGAAACTTACTGTCATCGGAATCATTGGGAAAACGCATGGTGTCAATAATGCCGCAAATCCTGATAAGAAAGCAATAAAAAAGATTGACCATAAACTTCTTGCAGGCGCTGGAGCAGGAATTTCTTCTTTTGCTGTTTCTGCTGTCTTTTCAACTTTTGGCTGAACTGCTTCTTCTGTTTTAACTGTGTCAACAGCCAAACCAACTACTTTAGTTTCATCGGCCTTAACTTCTGTCACAACTGGAACTTCACTCATTTTAAAAGTCGAAGGAACTGCGATAGAGAATTTCTTACTCGAATTGATACAAACTTCTTTACAAACCTGAAAATCAAAATCTACATCAACCGTTTTTAAGTTTGGGTTAATGATTTTAATTTCTTGCTCGATGTGTGCTTTTCCTTCAAAGAAAGTTTCATCTACGCCAAAAACATCATTAAAAGCGGTTCTGGTTTTGCCTTCTTTCGCTTTTCCAACCAGCTCATAATTTCCTTTTTGATTTTTAAAAGTGATTTCTAATGCTAAAGGTCCGCCGTCTGGTGTAAACTGCGAATACATGTGCCAGTCTTTTTCGATTGTTCCATCAAAAATCAAAACGGCATTGTTTCCTTTTTTCTCAATTTTAGAAGTCCATTTCACTGGCTCTAAAATTTGTGCATTACCTTTTGCAAAAGCAAAGAAAAACAAGAAAAGTAAAATGGTTTTAGTCCAAACGTTTTTTGACAAACTTGTCTGAAGATTTTGAGTAAAGTTCATTATTGTATTTCTATTTTAAGTATTTTATTTGTGGTTTTTTCTATTTTAAAACGTTCGTCCTGTCTCATTCCAACAACCCAGACTATTTCATTTTCAGAACATAAAATCCAAGTTTTTTCCTTTTCGATCAATGATAATTTTTCGTCTTTAAAAAGCTTGCTTACTTTTTTAGATTTTCCATTCATTCCAAAAGGCTGAAAAACATCTCCTTCTTTCCATTTACGCAAAGTCAGAGGAAAGCGGATTTTGTCGGAATCAACAAATATAACTTTATTTGATCCGAATGTTGTGTGACCTACGTTACAAAGACTCATTTTTAAGGGAAAATTAACTTCTGTATCGTTTTCACCAATTTCATATTCTTCCTTTTCTGACGTTTCAGAAAACGGGCTCAAAATCAAAGTTTCTCTGTTTTTCAGCAATCTAAATTCCTCAGAAAGAACTTGTTTTCCAGACTGTCCTTCAACCAAATCGTAGATATCATTCCATGCAGAAAATCCAAATTCATTCAGCCATTGGTACAAATACGATTTATAATTGGGAAGTTTTTTTAATTGATTTAAATCGAAATGAATATCATCGCCTGCTTCTTTTGCCACTTGCTGATAAATCATAATTGAAGCATCTTCTACCATTTCTTTTGATTCTTGAAGAAAGGATTGCGTTTTCTGAAAAGCATCCAAAAAGTTTGGATTGATTTCTTTTAAAACTGGAACTAAATTATGACGGATTTTATTTCGAAGATATTTAGTCGAAGCATTACTGCTGTCTTCACGCCATTCTATTTTATTTTCTTTTGCATATTTCAAAATTTCTTCTCTTGAAAAAGGCAAAAGTGGACGAATAATTTTATCGTTTTGTTCTGGAATTCCAGTTAAACCTTCCAATCCCGTTCCTCGCGTTAAATTGATGATAAACGTTTCCAGATTATCATCTGCATGATGTGCCGTCAGAATATAATCGAAGTTTTTTTCTTCTAAAAGTTCGTAAAACCAACTGTAACGAAGTTCTCTCGCAGCAACTTGTGTTGATAATTTATAATCTTTAGCGAAAGCTTCAGTATCAAAATGAGTGGTAAAAATCGGAATATTGTTTTGTTCGCAATAGTTCTGAATAAATTCTTGATCGCCAAAACTTTCCAATCCGCGAAGTTGAAAATTGCAATGCAGAACTGCAATTTCATAAGGCAGTTTATTTAATAAATGTAGTAAAACCATACTGTCCAGCCCACCACTTACAGCCAGAAAAAGTTTTTTTTCGGCTAAAAATGGAAATCTCGAAACGATATGATTTTGGAATTTTAAAAACATCTGATAAAAGTAAAGAATTAAACGCTATCAATTTTTAAACGAAATGTTAAGTGTCTTATTTTTATAGCCACGAATTCACGAATTTATTTTTGCCACAGATTAAAAGGATTATAATGATTTTTAAAAATCTGTGTAAATCTTTTTAATCTGTGGCTAAAAAACTATGCGCAATCAGAATAAAAATTAGTGTCATTCGTGAAATTCGTGGCAAAAAACCTCATCGCAAAACTTCATGCATTGCTTTCGCTTTCAGCAAGCATTCTTCATATTCTTTTTCGGGAATAGATTGTGCTGTAATGGCACTTCCTACCGAAAATGAAACATATTTATTTTCCTGATTGTATAAAATACTCCTGATTACGACATTAAAATCAAAATCTCCATCTGGTGTAAAATACCCCACCGCACCACTGTACAATCCCCTTTTGGTTTCTTCCAGATTTTCGACAATTTCCATTACTGAAATCTTCGGCGCACCTGTCATGCTTCCCATCGGGAATGTTGTTTTTAAAACATCTACCGCAGAATATTGCGGATCTAATCTTGATGTAATTGTAGAAATCATCTGATGTACCTGCAAAAACGAATAGATGCCGCAGAGTTCTTCAACCTCAACAGAACCTTTTTGCGAAGTATGCGACAAATCATTTCGAACCAAATCGGTTATCATTATATTTTCAGCTCTTTCTTTTGCGTCTATAGCTAAAGTACTCTTCGATTTTTCATCTTCAACCGGATCTGCAAAACGTCTCGAAGTTCCTTTAATTGGCTGCGAAATAATCTTCTCTCCTTCCTTTTTCAGATAACGTTCTGGTGAAGCCGAAAGCAGATATTGTTTGTAATTTTTGAAGAAAACCGAAAAAGGAGGCTGCGAAATTTTATTTAATTTTTGAAACTTTTCTAATGGATTAATATTGGCATTTTCAGCATAAAATTCCATACAGAAATTGGCTTCATACATATCTCCAATGTGAATATGCTCCAGCATTTTATTTACTTTCTGAATATACAATTCTTTGGAAATGCGTTGTTTCACTTCGACTCCGCTCAGTGTGACAAACGTTTCAGTTTGAGTTTTTACGATTTCCTCAAAATCATCTTCAACCTCATCATCGCAAAGCATTAAATATTGAATTTCAAGTTCATTTCCTTTCAAAATAAAAATCTTTTTAGGCTGAAAGAAAAACAAATCTGGAAAGTTCAAACCATCAAAATTATTGGATTGAAGTTTTTCCACATCATTCTTTAAATCATAAGAAAGATATCCAAAAAGCCAGTCTTTTGTATTTTGCTGATATTGTTTTAAATCTTCAAAAGCATTGTAATAATCGGTTTTTAAAGACGTAAAAGCATCTACTGCCAATATGCAGTCAAAACTCGAATACTGCTGCGGATAAGAATTGCTGTCTAAAAAAACAACTTCGCGAAATTGCTGCGCCCAACTTAAAAGCTGCTCCTTAAACAGTTTCGGATTGGCAATATTTTTATGGATGGAAACTCTCAAAAATGGTAATTTTAAAGGTCAAAATTACGACAAAATTATTTCATTAGCAGAAAGCAAAAAAAATAATCAAATGATTTGAATCTGATTGCAAAACTGTTAAAAAGACATACTTTTTATAAGAAAAAATTCGTTATATTTGATATACAATTAGATTAATCCTAAAACAGCCTTGATTTGATTGTAAAATCCTTAAAAAAGAACCTCAAAAAACATAATTTGTGATTCTACTTTGAGCTTTTAGATTGCATCTTTTCCAATAACTTAATTATATTTTTTAACCCTAAAAAATCCTAAGTATTATGAAAATTGCCACCATTATTGTCCGCGTTTTAATTGGCCTTTTGCTGCTTTTTGCCTCTATCAGTTACTTTTTTCACTTGATGCCTGAACCTGAAACTACAGGAAATTTTAAAGCTTTTAATGTAGGTTTAATGGCCGCAACTTATTTGATGCCTTTAGCAAAATCAATTGAGCTGCTTTGTGGAATTGTATTTGTAACTGGGCGTTATGTAACTTTAGCAAACGTCTTGATCTTACCTATTACGGTAAATATTTTGTTTATCAATTATTTTCTTGCACCCGAAGGCTTGCCTATTGCCGTACTTTTATTTCTAGGAAATTTATTTTTGATTTACAGATACTGGGATAATTATAAAAGTGTTTTTACAGCATAAATCATTTTTAAATAAAAACAAAAAAGTCCGTCCCGATAGATTAACAGGACGGACTTTTTGTTTTCTAATTCACCTTATCGTGTTTAACCCAAACCAAATCGGTTACGTTATACCCAATTTCCTGAGCTTTGATAAGAAAATCTGCTTTTACACTTTCTGGAATTGTTTTTTCTCTAGAAAGTATCCACATGTATTTTAAACTTTCTCCGGCCACAAGCGCATATTTGTAATCAGGATCGATTGCAACGACATTGTAACCAGAATAAAAAGGACCAAAAAATGAGACTTTCAGCATACCAATATTGTCTTTTTTGACAAATCTAGCTTTCCCGACACTTTGTTCCCATTTGTCTTTTTTGACATTATAGCCCTTATTATCGACTTTTATAGTTTTATCTTCATTCAAAGAATACTCGGCTGTTACATTGTTCAAATCTCTTTCCCATTTGTAATCTAATCTGGCAATTTCGTACCATTTCCCGAGATATTTCGCGCTGTCAAAGTTTGTTACAGCTTTTGCATTTTTTGGAATTCCGCCTCCGCATGAGCTTAACGCGATTCCAATACCTGCTCCAATTAGAATTGGAACTATATATCTATTTTTCATAATCCTATCTTTTTAATAATCATAAAGATAGCACCAGAATTACACATCTAATTTACAAAATTATTTTTGATTATTATATGATCCTAAGCTTAAATTTTAAGCACAAAAAAACCGTCCCGTCTCGTCAAATTCTGACGAGACGGGACGGTTTATATATTTCTACGTATATTATACGTGTAAAGCTCTATTTTCTGTAGCTGCCAATGCTGCTTCTTTTACCGCTTCCGCGAAAGTCGGGTGCGCATGGCTCATTCGAGAAATATCTTCAGCAGAAGCTTTAAATTCCATTGCAGTAACTGCTTCAGCAATTAAATCTGCTGTACGAGCACCAATCATATGAACTCCTAAAACTTCGTCTGTTTTTTCGTCAGCCAAGATTTTTACGAATCCATCTAAGTCAGCACTTGCTCTTGCACGCCCTAAAGCTTTGAATGGGAAACTTCCAGATTTGTATTTCACTCCTGCAGCTTTCAATTGCTCTTCTGTTTGTCCAACAGCTGCAACCTCTGGCCAAGTGTAAACTACACCAGGAATTAAGTTATAATCGATATGCGGTTTTTGACCTGCTAAGATTTCAGCAACCATTACTCCTTCTTCTTCCGCTTTGTGCGCTAACATCGCTCCACGAACAACGTCTCCAATTGCGTAGATATTTGGAACGTTAGTTTGTAAATGATCGTTTACTTCAACTTGTCCTCTATCCGAAATTTTAACTCCGGCTTTGTCAGCGTTTAATCCGTCTGTGTAAGGACGACGACCAACAGAAACTAATGAATAATCTCCTTCCAGAGTGATTGTTTCTCCTTTTGCGTTTTCAGCCTGAACTGTTACAGCATCGCCGTTTCTTTCAACTGATTTTACTTTGTGAGAAACGTAGAATTTCATTCCTTGTTTTTTCAACACTTTAGTTAATTCTTTAGAAAGCGCTCCGTCCATTCCTGGAATGATTCTGTCCATGAATTCAACCACAGAAACCTGAGCTCCTAAACGCAAGTAAACTTGTCCAAGCTCGATTCCGATAACTCCTCCACCAATGATTACTAAGTGTTTTGGAACTTCTTTTAAAGCTAAAGCTTCAGTAGAAGTGATAATTCTTTCTTTATCAATTTTGATGAATGGTAAAGAAGATGGTTTTGATCCTGTAGCAATTACAGTATATTTTGCTTCGATAGTTTCTGATGTTCCGTCAGCTTTTGCAACTGCAATGTGAGTTGCGTCTACGAAAGATCCTAAACCATTGAAAACAGTGATTTTGTTTTTATCCATTAAGTAGTTGATTCCTCCTACGGTTTGATCTACAACGGCTTGCTTACGCGCGATCATTTTCTCTAAATTGATTTTTACATCACCAGAAACTTCGATTCCGTGATCTGCAAAATGTGCAATTTCAGCATAGTGGTGAGAAGATGATAATAATGCTTTTGAAGGGATACAACCTACGTTAAGGCAAGTTCCGCCTAATGAATTATATTTTTCTACGATAGCAGTTTTGAAACCTAATTGTGCGCAACGAATTGCTGATACATATCCGCCAGGACCTGAACCTATAATGACTACGTCAAATGAACTCATAGTTTATCTATTTTATTTTAAGCGTCACAAATTTAAGGAATAAAGTTTTGTTTAAAGTTTAAATTTGAATGTTTTTTGTGTGAAATTTTGAGGTTTTGTGGCACAGAGATTCGCGGAGGTTTATCGCGAAGCTTCACAAAGGTTTTGTTTTTCTTGGGCTGTTTTTTTTGCCACGAAGGCGCTAAGTCGCAAAGTTTTTTGATTTTAGTTTTCGATGTAAAGATCATGAAGATTTTTTTAATCGCGCAAAGACGCTAAGGCGCAAAGTTTTTTTAAAAGTTAATAATTGCATCCAGCTTTAGCTGGATGTAAATTATGGTGGTCTTAAAAAGGCTTTAGCCAAACTTTATGAGTTTTGGCTAAAGCCCTTATATTTCAAATCTTAATTCCTCCAGCTGAAGCTGGAGGCAATTCAAAAACTTTGCGCCTTAGCGTCTTTGCGCGATTAAAAAAACTTAGAATCTCAACATGTAACAAACCTAGTAACTTAAAAAAACACATATTTAAATCATCCATAAAAAAGATTATCAATTCTTTTCATATGCAATAAAAACAATTAATTTGGCGAAACTTTAAAAGCTATTTTTTAAACATAAAAACATAAACAATGGGAATATTCGACATATTTAAAAAAAAGAAAACAGAATCTACTTTTCCAGAAAATGAACTTGAAGAATGTTTGATGCAGGCTTTCTCAGATATTTCAATTCAAAAAGAATTTTACCAAAATTTATTAAAAAATCATTTGTTTATATTGACAAATGAAAATTCTATGTCAAAGATTGAAAATCAATCTATGGAGAAAAACACAACTGTACAGTGTTTTATTTTTGAAAACGGACAAATTCCACTCTTTACATCCGTAAATAGAATATTTGACAAAGGAATAATGAAAAAAAATGTTCCATATCTTGGTTTAAAAGGACAAGACTTATTTGAAACGCTGAATGGAGCAACATTCATATTAAATCCTTACTCTGACTTTGCAAAAGAATTGACTCCAAAAGAAATTGAGAATCTTTTAAACGGCACACTCTATCAGAGAATTGATGAGCAGAAACTTGAAAATAAAAGAATTCAAGAATTTAATGAAATCTTTGAGCAAGCTAGTAATAAGCAAAAAGGACTAGTTTTATTAGACGGATACAAAAACAACAGATTGAAGGAATCCGAAAAGCCTGTCCTGGAAGAGTCCATAAATGACTTCAAAAAATGTCTTGATATAATTCCTGATCATTGGCAAAGCATGGTATTAATGTCTAAATCGCTTCAAAGACTTGAAAGACATCAAGAAGCTCTTGAACAATTAGAACTAGCCTTTAAACTTGAATTAGAAAACCATATAATTCCTATGGAGGCGTCACTTGAAGCAATGCACTTAAAAGACATTGAGAAAGCAATATTTTATTCTGAAGAATCTTTAAAAAGAAACCCTAATGATTTTGCACTATTGGGAAATCATGCAATGACTTTACTTATTGCTAAAAAAGACCAAGAAGCAAAAGAAACCATTGATGAAGCAATTAAATTACAGCCAAATGATCCTATAAATAAAAATATTGAATCACTTGTAAAAGATGTTATAGCCGGAAAACGGGAAAGACCGACTTTTGAAGATGCTGTTAGATAAAGACCAAATTCCTGTTTATCCGATAAGAGTTTGCTATTGGAATAAGTCATAAAACATTTTTTTCAAAGTATTTCATTTAGACGAAGGAGAAATCGCACTAGAATTTCCACAAACAAAATCATAAATCTTTGTCGAATCCCGGGTGCGATTTCTCCTTCGTCGAAATGACAAAAAATGCGTTCAACTATATAAAAAAACCTTAGAATCTCAGCATCTCAGAACCTCAGCACCTCACAATGAAATCACCGTCGAATTCTTCACCTCACTAATCATAAACATGCTTTGTGTGCTTCCGATGTGTTGTAATGAAGTTAGTTTTGTCACTAAAAATTCTCTGTATGATTCCATGTCTTTTACTAAGACTTTTAGAATATAATCGTAATCGCCGCTTACGTGATGGCATTCTAAAACTTCTGGAAGTTTGATGACTTCACTTTCAAATTTCGTGAGAAATTCTTTGGTATGCTGAATGAGTTTTAAATGACAGAAAACCACAAATCCTTTTTCGATTTTTGATTTATCTACTAAAGCAACATAGTTTTTTATAATGCCTTCACGTTCCAGTTTTTTGATTCGTTCGTAAACTGCTGTTACCGAAAGATTCAATTTCAATGATAGTTCTTTATTTGTCTTTTTACTGTCGGTTTGGAGTAAAACGAGGAGTTTTTTATCTATTTCGTCTAATGTCATGGTTATGTCATTGCGAGGAACGAAGCACTCGAGCGCAAGCGAACTGAGCGTTAGCTAATCTCATCCTCTGGTTAATTTTATTGTTTGTTCTTAAATGAAAGAAAATCTACAGAATTGTATTCTGATTATCAAATTTAGATTAAAAATCATTTAAAATTAATTTTTATAGTTTTAAAATCCAATTATTAGATTAAAGGTTGATTAATTATCTAAACCATTCTTTCTTTGACAAAGATTTCTTTTGAAAACGAGTGCTCTAGTCCTGATGGTAACGGCATCCTTTTATGGTGGGGTTCACCATAAAAGATAAAGTGGACAGCAGGAAATAGCTCCTTAAAAAAATAACTAATTAGAGGGCGATTGCTTCGTTCCTCGCAAAGACAGAAAAATGAAAGACTTTAACCCAGCAGATAAAATTCAGGATTTACAATACTTTGGCGAATTTGGCGGTGTGAATCCGTCGATTTCTGATTCTTCTACTTATACTTTTTTATCGGCAAAAACAATGTTTGATACTTTTGAGGGCAATATGGAAGGCTGTTATTTGTATTCGCGCCATTCTTCACCCAGTAATTTGTATTTGGATCAGGCTTTGGCGGCGATGGAAGGAACGGAAACGGCCAATGTTTCGGCTTCGGGAATGGGAGCGATTACGCCTACTCTACTGCAGTTGTGTGGTGCGGGCGATCATATTGTTTCGAGCCGAACGATTTATGGCGGAACGTATGCTTTTCTAAAGAATTTTACGCCCCGATTTGGCATTGAAACGAGTTTTGTAGACATCACTAAATTGGATGTTGTGGAAGCCGCAATTACTTCTAAAACTAAAGTTTTGTATTGCGAAACGGTGAGTAATCCGTTATTGGAAGTGGCTGACATTCGCGGTTTGGCAGCAATCGCTAAAAGACATAATTTAAAGCTGGTTGTCGATAATACGTTTTCGCCATTATCAGTTTCTCCAGCAAAATTAGGCGCTGACATTGTGATTCATTCTTTGACGAAATATATCAATGGAAGCAGTGATACGGTTGGCGGTGTGACTTGTGCGTCGAAAGAATTTATTAATTCGCTTAAAAATGTAAATTCTGGCGCAAGCATGCTTTTGGGACCAACTATGGATAGTTTGCGTTCTGCGAGTGTGATGAAAAATCTAAGAACGTTGCATATCAGAATTAAACAGCACAGTCATAATGCGCATTTTTTGGCTGATCAATTTGAGAAAGACGGCTTAAAAACGGTTTACCCTGGATTGAAAAGTCACCCGAGTCATGAGCTGTACAAAACGATGATTAACCCTGAATATGGCTTTGGCGGAATGCTGACGATTGATGTTGGTTCTTTAGCGAAAGCGAATGAATTAATGGAGTTAATGCAGGAACGAAATCTAGGCTATCTGGCCGTCAGTTTAGGCTTTTATAAAACATTATTCAGCGCGCCGGGAACTTCAACTTCTAGCGAGATTCCGTTAGACGAACAACAAGAAATGGGATTGACAGATGGTTTAATCCGTTTTTCTATTGGTCTGGACAATGATATTCAACGTACTTACGAAATGATGAAGGATTGCATGATGGAACTTGGCGTCTTAAAAAAAGAAACACTTCTCTATAAATAAATTTGCAAGATTTTTTAGTAGTTTGTTTGAATCCGCTGGAGATTTTCTCTAAGCGGATTTTTTTTCTAATTTCAACAAAAAAGCCGTTCTGAATAACCCATAACGGCTTTTGCAATTTATCTCGGCTCAAAATGTCTGAACGACTGCCAGTATTTGTCTTTGTAGATTTCGTAGCTTATTTCAAAAGCACCGCTGTATTTTTTAATCAATTCATTGGCGGTTTGGGATGGTTTTCTAAAATCTTTACAGGTAAAAAAGATTTCTCTTTTATTACTTGCCGTTTCTCTTCCTATATTTAAATAGCCTTCAGAATCTGGCAAACTATAGATTATTTCTTCTTCAATCTCATCTAAGAGCTTATATGTTTTTTCATCTGGCAATCCGCCGTTATCACAGTCATCAAAAGGAATTGCCACTATAAAAACCCACGGATGCGATGCTTTTTTATCCCATTCTAAAATAGTCGTATTAATTAAAGCCAGCACAATAGAGCCATCTTCTTTTTTGCCTTCAAAATTGGCATAACCGTCATTTTCTGTATTGTGTCGCGTTCCTTCGTATTTCTCGACAAATTCTTTTTCTCTCCAAATTAAATAATCCTTTAATTTTTCAATTGGAATTAATTCTTCAGAAGTATCATTAGGTCCGATAACTACAAGATTATCTATTAAAGTTACAGAGTGCAGTTCGCCTAAATAATTATCTAGAAATATATATACGCCGTTGGTTACATTTGCTTTTTTTTCTTCAATAAAATGGTCGTAAACAATTACTAAATCTATTTCGTCAGGATATGCTTCGTGAATACGCGGGAAAAACTTTAAGTTTTCTTTTCTGAATTCAAAACCCTGATACGTGATACTAACATTATTGATATCTGAAGCTGGTTTTAGGGCTGTAAATCTCCAGCCGTCGATTTTTGGAGCACTATTAACCAATTCTTCAATCACATAAATATTTCTGATTGCACCGTCGGGAGTTAGCACTAATTCGGCTGTTTGATCGTCAAACATTCCTGTTAGGAAATAAATTCCTTCGTGCACTTCATCCAGCTTTGGAGCTAATCTGTCAAAAAAAACTTGGTGTATATTTTCTCCATTTTGAACTGTTTTAAAAAACTTCTTCTCATTCATTAAAAACCAATTCCAGAAATCATTATAAGATTGTATTGGAGCTTCTTCTCTACCCAATATTTTATCAAGAAAACCCATGTATTATCGACTATATTTTAAATTTTTACCGAAAACAAACTTAAGGAAAAGCTATTTTAAAACATAAGATTATTTGTATAAAAACGTAAGGTTTTTAAAACATATTGGAAGTAAATAAGTTACGCACATAATGTTTTGTTTCACGCAGATTTAAACAGATCTGGGCAGATTAATTTGATTTTTTTATTAGAAATCTTCTGTGACCTCTGTGTGAAACGAAAAAGCCGTTCCAGAGATATCCAGAACGGCTTTTTATTCTATTTTTTAAACTTTTACGCTAAAGTTTCAGTATTCAGTTTACTATTTTTTCGGCTGTAGCCAAAATAAATCAGCAGTCCGATTATCAACCAAACGGTGAAATAAATCCAGTTCCAAACGCTTAATTCGGCCATCATATACAAACAGCAAATCAATCCTAAAAGCGGAATTAAAGAAAGATTTTTTCTGAAAGCCCAAACCGCTAATCCAACCAACACGAATAAGAAAATCCACATTGGAATTTTATGTTTAAATAAACTGAAACCTGTTTCATATTTCAATGAATCGCTGATCGGAAGCCCTTTTACAACTTCAGCATATTTTACCTCATCGTCTTGATATTGGCTTAATAAATGCTCTAAATCTGATGTTTCGGCAGTTTTATTATCAACATCGATACTCTCCAAATAATTGAAAACTTTTGCTGATTCTTCTTTATTTAATGAAGTTACAATTGATGTTGCATCAAAAGTCTGCGCTTCGTTATTAATAAATGCCATTGTTGCTTTATTGTTGAAAGCAAAGGCATAATACAAGCCTGCAATCATTAAAACAGGCAAAATATATTTTGAATTGATATAAGGCGTTTTGAATTTTCCTCTTGGAATTTCAGGTTTATTCTGTAAAACCAAAACTCCTGCACAAACCAATACAAAGGCAAATAAAGTTCCGATACTGCATAAATCGGTTACCATCGTTAAGTTTAAGAATAATGCTGGAACTGCAACCACAAATCCTGTTACAATTGTAGCAAAAGATGGTGTTTTGAATTTTGGGTGAACGGTTGAGAATTTCTTTGGCAATAATCCGTCACGACTCATACTCATCCAGATACGAGGCTGTCCCATTTGGAAAACCAATAAAACGCTCGCCATAGCCACTACTGCACTTACAGCAATAATTCCGGACATCCATTTTAAGTCTAATTTATCGAAAACAAATGCTAAAGGATCTCCAACATTTAATTCATGATATTTTACCATTCCGGTCAAAACCAAAGCAATCGCAATATAAAGAATCGTACAAATAATAATCGCCCACATCATTCCGCGTGGTAAATCACGTTGCGGATTTTTACATTCTTCAGCTGTTGTAGAAATCGCATCAAAACCGATATAAGCAAAGAATACGGCAGAAACTCCTTTTAAAACCCCGCTAACTCCATTTGGCGCAAACGGATCCCAATTGGCTGTATCTACATAAAACACTCCAACTGCAATTACTAAAAGAACGACGCAAAGTTTTACTACAACCATTAAGTTACTGGCGTTACGTGATTCTTTCATTCCTCTGTAAACCAAAGCTGTAATCAGAATAATAATGAATAAAGCTGGCAAATCTGTTACAAAGTGAAATGATCCTATTGTTGGTGCTGTTGTCCAAGCTGTGTGCGCTTGCTGTAAAGCTGTACTTAAATTAGCAAATGATTTTCCGCCTCGCATTAAAGCTTCAGCATCGTTAAATCCGTTTGAAGCGGTTAAATAATCCATTTGTATCCACTGCGGGAGATGAATTCCGCCACTCTGGAGAAGTCCCGTAAAATAATCACTCCACGATATGGCGACCGTTATGTTTCCTACGGCATATTCCATGATTAAAGCCCAACCGATAATCCAGGCGATAATTTCTCCAAAAGCGACATAAGAATAGGTATAAGCACTTCCTGAAACTGGAACCATCGAAGCAAATTCTGCGTAAGCAAAAGCGGCAAAACTACAGGCTAAAGCAGTAAATAAGAACAAGAAGATTACGGCTGGTCCACCGTCTGCACTGGCTTTTCCGATAGTACTAAAAATACCTGCTCCAACAATAGCCGCGATTCCGAAAGCTGTTAAGTCTTTAGTCGTCAAGTGCTTTCCCAACGCCTCATGTCCGTCTGCCTCATTTTTAGCAACTTGTTTTAAAATATCTTGTACCGTCTTTTTTCGGAATAAATTTGAAAATGCCATATAGTGCCTTGCGGTTAAATTAATTTAATATAGACTTAATGCTTTTATTTTGCAAATAATGCAAAAATTATCCTTATATCAAATATATAAAACGATTTTGTTTTACGGTGCTATTTTTTTCTGCCACGAAGACTCTAAGGCGTAAAGTTTTTTTGCCACGAATTCACTAATTTTCTCTAATTTTTATTTTGCTACTGATTACACAGATTTTTTTTAAAATCTATGTCTAAATTATTTTTCGTGCAGATTTGGCAGATAAAGCAGATTTTGATTGCGCTAAAAAGATTTGCGCAGATCTTTTATAATTAGAATTTAAAAAAATCTGCTTAATCTGCTTCAATCTATTTAAATCTGCGTGAAACAAAAATCTTTTTAATTCTTTTAATCTGTGTCTAAATTATTTTTCACGCAGATTTAGCAGATAATGGAGATTTTGATTGCGCTAAAAAGATTTACGCAGATCTTTTATAATTAGAATTTAAAAAAATCTGCTTAATCTGCTTCAATCTATTTAAATCTGCGTGAAACAAAAATCTTCTTAATCCTTTTAATCTGTGTCTAAATTATTTTTTACGCAGATTTAGCAGATAATGGAGATTTTGATTGCGCTAAAAAGATTTACGCAGATCTTTTATAATTAGAATTTAAAAAAATCTGCTTAATCTGCTTAAATCTATTTAAATCTGCGTGAAACAAAATCTTTTTAATTCTTTTAATCTGTGGCTATATTTTTTCTCACGCAGATTTGGCAGATAAAGCAGATTTTGATTACGCTAAAAAGATTTCCGCAGATCTTTTATAATTAGAATTTAAAAAAATCTGCTTAATCTGCTTCAATCTATTTAAATCTGCGTGAAACAAAAATCTTTTTAATTCTTTTAATCTGTGGCTATATTTTTTCTCACGCAGATTTGGCAGATAATACAGATTTTGATTACGATAAAAAGATTTCCGCAGATTTTTTATAATTGGAATTTAAAAAAAAATCTGCACAATCTCCCTAATCTGCGAGAGATAAAAAAATCCTTTGCAATCTGCTTTAATCTATTTAAATCTGCGTGAAACAAAATAGCCAGCAAATCAATTGTAACATTTCTAAAAACTAATCTACTAATCTGTAAAATGTTTAATTTTTTAACGATTCACTTATGGAAAAAATTACAAGGCGCTCTTTTGTAAATAAATTTGGACTTGGCGTTGGAGCTTCGGTTGTCATGACTTCGCTTCCTTCTTTTATAACCGAAACAGAAAAGATTCGAATTCCTTACACTGGAAAAAAATTAAACATTGCTTTATGCGGTTTAGGAAACTATGCTTCTTTGCTGGCTGAAGGCCTTCAGGTTTCTGAATATTGCCAACTTACTGGAATTGTTACTGGAACTCCTTCTAAAGCAGAAAAATGGAAAAAGCAATATAATATTCCTGAAAAGAACATTTATAACTACGAAAATTTCGATGAAATCGTAAAAAATAAAGATATAGATTTGGTTTATGTGGTAACGCCAAATTCATTGCACAAAGAGTTTACAGTTCGCGCTGCAAAAGCAGGGAAACATGTTATTGTCGAAAAACCAATGGCTATTACTGTTGCAGATTGCGAAGAAATGATCAAAGTCTGCAATGATAACAATGTGCAATTGGCAATGGGTTATCGTCTGCACTACGAACCAAATCATCTCGAAGTAAAACGATTGGGACAGGAAAAAGTTTTAGGACAGGTTCGTTATATCGAAACTGGTCTAGGCTACAGCACTTATGATTTTCGTGACGTTGATAAACCTGTAGATTTAACCGCTCGCAACGAATGGAGATTGACTAAAAAGTTTGCAGGGGGAGGAACTTTAATCAATTTAGGAGTTTATTGCATACAGGTTTCGCGTTATGTTTTGGGCGAAGAGCCAATTGCTGTTACGGCTCAGTTTGGGACTATAAATAACAAAAACCGATTTAAAGAAGTAGAAGAAAATATTACCTGGCAAATGGAATTTCCAAGCGGTGCTGTAGCTAATTGCTGTAGTTCGTATGGTTTCGGTATCGATCGATTTCATGCTGCTGCCGATGAAGGTTTCTTCGAAATGAGTCCTGCCGTAAGTTATGGGCCTTTTATAGGAAAAAGATCTGACGGAAAACCGTTTAATTTTCCAGTCATAAATCAGCAGCAAACTCAAATGGATGAAATTTGCAAAGTGATTTTAGCCAACCAAAAACTCCCAAATCATATTACTGGAGAAGAAGGTATTAAAGATGTTAGAATCATTAACGCTATTTATAAAGCTGCTGAAACAGGTAAAAAAGTACGCTTGAAATAAGTTTTTTTTTGCCACGAATTCACGAATTATTTTTTATAATCTTTGGATATACTTTTTTTTCACGCAGATTTAGCAGATAAAGCAGATTTTGAGTACGTTGAAAAGATTTGCGCAGATTTTTAAAAATTAAATCTTTTTAGAATCTGCTCAAATCAATAAGATCTGCAGGAAACAAAATTCTACTAATCATTTTAATCTGTGGCTATATTTTTTCTCACGCAGATTTAGCAGATAGTGCAGATTTTGATTCGCTGAAAAGATTTGCGCAGATTTTTGATAATTAAAACTTAAAAATAAATCTGCACAATCTCCATAATCTGCGAGAGGTAAAAAAATCCTTTATAAATCTGCTGAAATCAGCAAAATCTGCGTGAAACAAAAATTAATCTGCTCAATCTGCCATCCCGATAGCTATCGGGAGCGTGAAACAAAAATCTTTTTAATTCGTGAATTCGTGGCTAACCTTTCAGACAGTTTCTCAAAATCGAAACAGGATGCTGCGCTTCTCTCTTCGTTCCATCATAAATTTGATGACGGCATGAAGTTCCCGCAGCAGCTATTTTTACATTTTCGGCTGTGTTTCTAACTTTTGGAAAAAGCGTATCCTCTCCCATTTGCATGCTTACACTATAATGTTCTTTTTCATAACCAAAAGAACCTGCCATACCGCAGCAACCTGAATTGTAAATCGTTACTGTATTATTTTTAGGAAGATTCAGCATCGCAAAAGTCGCTTCAACAGAACTTAACGATTTCTGGTGACAGTGTCCGTGGATTTTAATTTCTTTCGTTTCTTCAGAAAAAGAATCTGGAATGATTTTTCCGTCAATGATTTCTTTTTTGAAGAATTCTTCAATTGTAAAACAATCTCGAGATAGTTTTTCTGCAGCTTCTTTATCATCGGCCAATCGAAGATATTCATCTCTAAAAGTCAAAATTGCCGAAGGTTCGATTCCTATTAAAGGTGCGTTGGCTAAAACCAAATCTTTAAAAACATTTATGTTGTGATTGGCAATTTTCTTCGCTTCTTCCAAAAATCCTTTCGAAAGATAGGTTCTTCCACTTTCTTCATGATCTACAACCAAAACCTGATAACCTAATTTCGTTAATAATTCAAAAGCGTCGATTCCGATATTCACATCATAATAATTAGTGAATTCGTCTACAAACAAATACAATCTTCCGTTTGCGAAATCAGTTTGTGACGGTTTATTATTGGCGTACCATTTTCTAAAAGTCTTTTTCGCCAAAAGCGGAACTTGCCTTTCTGGCGCAATTCCCATTGTTTTTTTTACCAAAGACTGATTCGAAATAAAATTCGTAATCGACGGGAATTTGCTTCCCATTTTATTCAGTTTGGCATTGTTGGCAAAAATCTTGTTTCTGGTCGAAAATCCGTTTGCTTTTTGATATTGGTATAAAAACTCTGCTTTAAGAGTTGCAACGTCAACATTACTCGGACATTCGCTTGCGCAGGCTTTACAGCTTACACACAACTCAAAAACTTCGTATAATTCTTTCTGGTCAAATTTATTTTCTTTTTCCGAATACGTCAAATATTCGCGTAAAGCGTTGGCTCTTGCACGAGTTGTTTCCTTTTCATTTTTAGTCGCACGATAACTCGGACACATTGCTCCTCCCGCCGATGGCAATTTTCTACAATCGCCAGAACCGTTGCATTTTTCGGCTGCACGCAAAATTCCTAAACTGTCTGAGAAATCCTGAAACGTTTTAATATCCGGTTCAATTCTGCCCGAAACGACACGATGATTTTCGTCCATTTTGCCAGCATTTACAATTTTCCCGATATTTAAAACCGAATTCGGATCAAATGCCAATTTGATTCTTTTCAGCAATTCGTAATTCTTCTCGCCAATCATAAACGGAATAAACTCACCGCGTACAATTCCGTCACCATGTTCACCGCTTAACGAACCTCTATATTTTTTCACCAAATGCGCTACTTCTGTCGCAATGGTTCTGAATAATTTTAAATCGGATGTTTTTTTCAAATTTAAAACCGGACGAAGGTGCAATTCTCCTGCTCCAGCATGAGCGTAATAAATCGCTTCCTGCCCGTGACGCAACATCATCGCCGAAAACTCTTCAATATAAGCAGGCAAATCGCTCAATTCGACCGCCGTGTCTTCAATCGAATCGGCTGCTTTATCATCGCCTACAATACTTCCTAAAAGTCCAAGACCCGCTTTTCTCAGTTCGTTCGCCTTATCAATATCATTTCCGTAGATTTTTACTTTCGCGTAAGCAAAATTATTTTTATCTAAATCGGCAATCAAAGCATCGGCTTGTTTTTCGGCATCTTCCAGAGTGTGCGATGCCACTTCAAACAACATAATTGCTTTAGGTTCTCCAACCAAAAAGAAACGGTTTTTAACGTGCTCACGACTGGTTTTCGTACAATCCAAAATCGTGTCGTCGATCATTTCGCAAGTGTACAAATGATGTTTCATCGCCACGACAACCGATTCTAAAGATTCCTGAATCGTGTGATAATGTCCAACCACCATAATACTATGAGGCGGTGGCAGATCGTCAACTTTTAGCGTAACTTCTGTCGTAAAAGCGAGTGTTCCTTCACTTCCGCAAAGCAGTTTTCCAAGATTTATCGTTGGTTCAGTTCCGCCAAATAATTCCGATTTTAGCAGAATATCAACCGCATAACCCGTATTTCTTCTATGAATTTCAGGTTTTGGAAACTCTTTTACAATTTCTTCCTGAGCCGCTGCAACCGAAAGTTCGTCGTAAATCGTTTTGTATATTTTATTTTCTAAAGTCCCGCCTTTTGTTTTTTCAATAAATTCAGCCGAAGTCAGGTCTTTAAAAACCACTTCAGAACCATCGCTTAAAAGTGCTTTTACCTCAGCGATTTTATCTCTCGTAACCCCGTATCGAATCGAAGTTGTTCCAGAAGAGTTATTTCCAACCATTCCGCCAATCATCGCGCGGTTTGATGTTGATGTAATTGGAGCAAAAAATACGCCGTAAGGTTTTAAGAATAAATTCAGCTCATCGCGAATTACGCCTGGCTGAACCGTAACGGTTTTATTTTCGGCATTGTACGAAATAATCTTCGTAAAATGCTTCGACACATCAATCACCAATCCGTCTCCTACTGCTTGTCCTGCCAGCGAAGTTCCCGCAGTTCGCGGCGTAATCGACAGCTTATGTTCCGCTGCAAATTTTATCAGCTTGACAATGTCTTCAGTCGTTTTAGGCAACGCCACCGCATTCGGTTTAATTCGGTACACCGAAGCATCTGTAGAATAAAGCGTTTTATGAAGCTCATCGAATAAAAGTGTGCCTTCGAGACTAGTGGCTAATTGCTCTAAATGAGATTGGATCAACATGTAAATGGTGCTTTTTATAAAAATATTTCCTGAAAAAACTCAGACCACAAAGATAAAAATATCGCAAAGCAAAACGGCTCTATTTTGGGAATTTATATAACACTTCCGAAAGATTTTATAAAATTCTGAGAGAATCCTGTAAAGCGTTTCATTTACTAAAAAACTAATTTTAAAATTTTAGTTCGTTTGGAAATGAATAAAATTTAAACACTTAGAAACATAGGTTCATTTATGCAGAAAGATTGCCAAGAAAATACATTTCTCACACATAGCAAACTATGTGAATTTATGCAAGTGAAACGCCTTTTTTAAGTTTTTTTAAATCTATGTTTCTATGTGTTAAAAAAATAACCCAACGAACTACAACTTTTTTACGCCTTAATTATTATGGAAAATTTCTTTCAGGACGTCATCAACCATCTCGAAGGTTACTACAACAGCATTGTCGATCTTACGCCAAAATTCATTCTGGCCATATTGGTCATTCTCGTTTCCTGGTTCATTGCAAGTCGCGTGGGTATTTTTGCAGGAAACCGACTCAAAGCCAAAATGCACGATCGTCTTTTGGCGGTTTTTATTGCCCGTTTAATTAAATCGGTACTAATTATTATCGGAATCTTGTTTATGTTCCGAATTATTGGTCTCGAAGGCGTTGCGCAAAGTATGCTTGCCGGTGCCGGAATCTCTGCTTTTGTAATCGGTTTTGCGCTGAAAGATATTGGAGAAAATTTTCTTGCCGGAATTCTGCTAGCTTTTAAAAGACCATTTTCTATTGGCGATATTATCGAAAGTAATGGTGTAAAAGGCGAAGTCATTAACCTCAACCTTCGCGATACCGAAGTCAAAAGCGATTCGAAAATCATTTATATTCCAAACGCGCTTCTTATAAAAAACACGCTCATTAATTACAACAGCGAAGGATTTCTGCTCCAGACTTTCACCGTCGGACTCGAATATGGTTCTGATTATACCCGCGCCATCGAACTCGTAAAAGAAATTCTCGGAAACAGCGAAGAAGTAACCGAAAAAGACCACGAAAACGCCGCCGTAATTACCGATGTTGCCGCCGCTGGTGTGATTCATTTAAATATCAGATATTGGGTTAAAACCGGTCCGTATAACGAAAATTCAGAATGCCGTTCTAAGATTATTGCTGCGGTTTTGAAAAAGCTGAAGGAGAATGAGTTTATGTTGAAGTAAAGGTTCTAAGCTTCTAAGCTACTGAGATGCTAAGTTTTCTCTCCTAATTGTTACCCGAACGATTCCTATAACACGATTGTCACCCTGAGCGAAGTCGAAGGCTTATGAAACCCATAAGTTTTGGACTCGGGCGCTAGCGAATAGGCGAAGCAATTTAAAAAATTGGAATTTATAATTTTATTAGAAGCTATTTCCAGCTGTCCACTATATCTTTTGTGTCTCGTTAAAAAACGAGACACAAAAGGATGCCGCTTCCATCTGGGCTAGGGCACTTGGTGTCATAAGAAGTTTAGTGAAAGATCATTTGATACAATCGTTTCAAAATTTCAAACAACATAACTATGATTCCAATTCCTGCAATAAGATAAACCCTCCAACTACGCATTTTAGTCATTGAATCCAATTCTAATCCTTCTTCTTCTAGTTTTTTGGATTCTTTTATATCTCCAATTCTAATCCACCATATTAGAAAAACACAGAATACAATTCCACCAATTACAACAAAAATATTTTCGTCTTGTATATATTTCATTTATTTGAATATTCTCATTTGTAAAAATAACGTTTTATATTTACTTCGTAGAAATAATTAGCTTTCTAAAATATAATATTTTTCTTACTTAAAATATTTTTTTGATATCTTTACAGTCCTAAACACAAAGAATATGATATCAAAAAAGCTTTTGCCCGTGCGGTATGGTGGCGGTATTGGAAACAACTGCAACGCACTTTGTGGCGTAGGACACCTTAGCTGTGCGGGTTCTTTTCCTAAACACAAAGATTATGAGTACCAACACAATTTCAAAACAAACTGAAATCAAGCTTTTGAATTTTTTCAACGACAGAATCGATCCTGTAGAAATGGCTAAAACACTAAGGCAGATAAACTTTACAATGGCTTTATGTGTTTTAAGCGAACATGAAACATTTCAAAGTGAAATTATCAAATTAAGAGACAGCTTTTATTGGCTCAATGAATTGGCAGAAACTTTAAATCCTTATTTGGAGTTGGAGTAAAAAGAAAACCCCTCGATTCTTAATCGAGGGGTTCTTTTACTGTCTCACCCTGAAAAAAGTTTACATATTTATACTTAATCCTAAAATAGGTTTAAGATTAGGTTTATTAGTTAACCTATCTTTTCCAATTTTAATAGCATTAATTGATTCATAAAATTTAATTGATTCATTCCAATAATTAATAAAGAATCTCTCTGTTTTATTCTCAATTATGTCATTTTTAAATTTAATTATTGGTTCCAAATCATGATATGTAAATAATAAAATATCTGAAAACTTCAATCTAAACTTTAACATCTTAACAGAATCAGAAATATTCCATTTACTTTCTGGACTTGAAAGCGAAACAAGAGTTATCAAATTTTCATCCCAATACTCTAACAAATCTTTTCTAATTTTTAAATTGAGAATGCTGTAAGGTAAAGCAATAATTACAGAATATTTTTTGGAAAGTAAATATTTAACAATATCTATTTCAAAACTACTATTATATCCCAAGAGAAAAGTGAATTTTGCAAGCTCTTCATTATCTAAACAATCAAAAATGACGGTTCTTTCTTTTTCATCTGGTTTAGAATTTGTAATAAGGGAAAACAATTTATTATTCAATAAATACAAATTTCCTTTTGTATAAATATCGTAACCTGCTGTACCTTTAATCTTTGATGGATAATTATCATTATTTGGTGATAACCTTAAAATTTGTTCTTCTAAAAGCCTATTTTCTATTTCTATTTCGTTTTTCTCAATGGAGCTTTCAGGCTCAAAGACTAAAACATCCATTTTAACATCGGACAAACTACTAATAATCATCTTCTTAACCACGCTCCAGTCAAGTCCTCCGTGCCCACAACCTAATGCAGGAATTGTTATGCTTTTTCCCTCATGATCTAATAAAAAATTTTTAAGCCATTCTAATCCTTTTTCAATATAATCATATTCAGAAGGATTTCGCCAATGAAGTTTCGTCGGAAAATTTATAATGATAACATTTTCCTCCTCATTAAAAAAAGAGTTATTAGCCCAAACATGAGGCTTTCCAATTTGTACAATTCCTTCATTACAGGCTTTTAAATATTCCTTATACATTTCAGGGAATTTATTTTTAAATTGCAATGCAACTCCAGCTCCCATTACCCCAACACAATTCACTGTATTAATACGTATATCTGCTGAATGTTCAAAAAAATTTCCCTCTACAAATTTCATCATTTTCCTAATTGTTCTAAAAATTCTTTTTTTAATTGCCCAATTTGAATACTATAAGTTATATGCCAATAATTGTTAAAAGATAATACATCAGCATAACTTAAACAATTTAACATGTCAAATTCTTTTTCATTCTCTAAAATGGCAAATAATTGTTCTTTATTTCTCCCTTTTCCTATTATCTCCCCCAGAAGATCATGATATGCGACAAGCAAACATATCATTCTAATTTCATATCCTGATAAATTTTCAATCTCTTCAATTAATATTCGGCCTGTCATTTTTAATGAATCAACAGGATGATCAGGATACACTTTTTGCTTTTTAGAAGGCCATTTTTCATGAGGACCTTTACCAATATCATGTAAATATGCAGATAATTTTAAAATATCTTGATCATTTTTATCTACCATATTATAATATGTACTATCTATTAAATTAGAAACAACTCTTAATGTATGATCACTAACTGTTTCATCATGAATTTCATTTTCACATTCTAATTCAAAAATTCCTTGCATTTCTTTAAGCGAACTAAAATTCAAATCTATAGCTTCTAATAAACTTTCAATTGTTTTATAAGTATATAATTTATCACTTTCTCCTCTTTTTGAGAAAACAACTTCAATAACATTATTAAAAATCTCTAATAAGTAATTTGGTCCAGTAGTTAATGTTTCTCTTGCCCTTCCCATAGCAAATTTTGTGAAGTAAAAATATCTATTATTTAGTTGTATAAATGATAATTGAGGTAAATTTAGCCCATGTTCAGCATATTTCTCTTTAACTATATTAAAAAATTTATCATTCCATACAATAATATATTTAATCCATTCTAATGGTACAGACTTGTGAATAAGCACTTCTGCCATTTTTTTATGTTTGAGATCCTCGCTAGCAGTTCCCCATCTAGTGTTATTTATTACATCCCAATTTAATTGGTCTAAATCTTGAATTTGATTATAGAAATTCGGCGATTTAGCTGTATTAGCGGATGCATCAGTAAAAATTACATTTTCGTTTAAAATAACTTCAAATGGTATTGCAAAAAAAATCAAATAGGGCTGATCGATATTCTTATTATTTGTTAAGCCAAGTAGCATTGGATTTGTAGAACAGAAATAAAAAGGGACATAATCATGAACTGTACCTCCTGGCTCAACAGTAACATTCATTTGTGATCGCCTTTCTTGAATATTTTCATTAGCAACATTTTTATGACTAAGCCCGTTTTTTTTCTTTTCGTTCGTTGAAATCAAACCATTTTTAAGAATTGAATCTAAATTGTCGATGTGTGTAAAATGATAAAAATACTTGCCTTTATATTGTTGTGGTATTGTCATATTAGGTTTTAAATTTAAGATTGAAAAATCAAAGATTAGTACTTAATAATTAACCACTTTACGGAAAACCATAATTCACTAAAATTTATTAAAGCAAGTGTAACAATAAATAAAAATGACACAGCACGTATTTATACCTGTTTATTAAAATGACTAAAATTCTGCATATAAACTCAATTTCCTTAATTTTATATCCAAATTAATCCCATTTTAGCGTTATCAATAAACTGACTTCTATAAACCCTCATTTTAAATGAATAAAAATATAACCGCACTCTATACTATAGCTCAAAAGCAAACCCGAAAAATACTCGGTTTAATGTCTGGAACTTCTCTCGACGGACTCGATATTGCGCTTTGTGCTATTTCTGGTTCTGGGGAAAATACAGACGTTAAAATCTTAGAATTTGAAACCATTTCTTATTCAGAAGATATTAAAAACGAAATCAGAAAAGTGTTTGCTCAGAAAACAATCGATTTTCAGCATTTGGCTTTATTAAACGAGTGGATCGGAATTTTGCACAGCGGCATGATTAACGATTGTCTTGCAAAATGGAATATTACGTCAACCGAAGTAGATTTAATCGCTTCGCACGGACAGACTGTTTTGCATGCACCTAAGTTTTTGCACGGGCAGGAAAAATTTCCGAATGCGACTTTACAAATTGGCGACGGCGATCATATTGCGGTAAAAACGGGAATTATTACCCTTTCCGATTTTAGACAGAAACACGTTGCGGCGGACGGTGAAGGCGCACCTTTGGCGGTTTACGGCGATTATTTATTATTCGGAAAAAAAGGCGAAAGCAGAATCATGCTTAACATGGGGGGAATTGGAAATTATACCTATCTCCCAGCCTCTCTAAACGCCGAGGAAGTTTTTGTAACCGATACAGGAACTGCAAATACGCTAATCGACATTTATACAAAACATTATTTCCCCGAAAAAAGTTATGATAAAGACGCTGAAATCGCCAGTCAGGGAACGGTAAATCAGGATCTTTTAAGCGAACTTAAAAAAGATGATTTCTTCCAGAAAAGCTTTCCAAAATCAATTGGTCAGGAACTGTTTAATTTCGATTTTGTACAGTCAGCTTTAGCAAAATACAATTTAGATAACATTTCGGCATCAGATTTGCTGGCGACTTTAACGCGTTTAAGTGCTGAAACAATTGCTGAAGCGATTTATTTCACCATAAATAATACTCCAATTCCGGCAGAGGATTTTCATATTTATATGTCGGGAGGCGGAACAAATAATCCGTTATTGGTAAAATGGCTAAAGGAATTATTGCCTTGCCAATTTCATACCAGCGACGATTTGGGTATTTTAAGCGATGCCAAAGAAGCAGTTTTATTTGCGCTTTTAGCAAACGAAACGGTTGCTGGAGGCAATTACAATTTCGGAAACAGTAAAGGAATTCCATCGGTAACAATGGGGAAAATTTCGTTTCCTGATTAAAAAAGATAGCCACGAATTCACGAATTATTTTTTTCATACTTTGAGAAAATAAAAATTCGTGAATTCGTGGCGGAAACACGTAATCATTTAAAAAATAATTCGTGATTAAGCGAAAGCAAACTAGCGAAGCAATTCGCGGCAAAAAACTTTGATTAAAAAATTCGTGAATTCGTGGCGAAAAAACTTTAATTAAAAATAATTCGTGAATTCGTGGCAGAAAAAAAACTATTTTTGATTCCTGTTAAAAAACATTGAAATGCATAAAAATCAGCACGTAATATTCTTTCTTTTATTTTCATTTTTCTCTATTTCGATTTCTACTGCGCAGGAAAAAAATATGCATCCTAAAAATGAATTTAGAGGTGTTTGGATTGCAACGGTTGTCAATATCGACTGGCCGAAAACAAGCATCGATAATGTAGAGAAGGAAAAAGCCGATTATCTTGAAATTCTAGAAGCGTATAAAAAACTGAATTACAATGCTGTAATTGTACAAATTAGAAGCGTTGGTGATGCTATTTATCCTTCAGAATTTGCGCCTTGGTCACGATTTCTGACAGGAAAAGAAGGTCTGGCACCAAATCCTTATTATGATGCTTTGGAATGGATGATTGAACAGGCGCATAATAGAGGCTTTGAATTTCATGCTTGGCTGAATCCGTATCGTGCTACTTTCGATTTAAATAAGAACCTTTTAAGTCCAAATCACGATCTTTTCAAACATCCAGAATGGATGATCGAATACGGCGGAAAATGGTATTACGATCCCGCTTTACCAGAAGTTCAAGCGCATTTAACCAAAGTCGTTAAAGAAGTCGTTGATAAATATGATATTGATGCGATTCATTTTGATGATTATTTTTATCCGTATGCTGTTCCAGGAAAAACATTTAACGACAATGCTTCTTACCAAAAATATGGCGCAGGTTTAAGCCGTGCCGACTGGCGACGCGCAAATGTGAGCAACTTTGTGCATTCTATTTCGGTAACTATAAAAGAAAGCAAACCGTGGGTTCAATTCGGAATTAGTCCGTTTGGGGTTTGGCGAAATAAATCTCAAGATCCAAAAGGTTCAGAAACCCAATCTACTTCCAATTACGACGATTTGTATGCCGATCCTGTTTTATGGATGGACCAAAAATGGATCGATTATATCATGCCTCAATTGTATTGGAGTATGAATAATCCGAGGGCTTCTTATTCTAAATTAGTAAAATGGTGGTCAGAAAACTCTAATGGTACAGCCATTTATATTGGTCACGCTCCGTATAAAATTAGAGGCGATGGCGACAAAAGCTGGAATTTTGCAACTGAAATTCCAACTCAAGTAGATTTTTTAAGAACATTCAAAAATGTATCTGGTAGCGCTTATTTTAGCGCTAAATGGTTCATCGGTAAAAACTATGATGTGGTGCGTTTGCTACAAGAAAACCAGTATAAATATCCTGCACTTCCAATCGCTGTCCCAAATTTAAGACACGTTATTATCGATACGCCGCAAGTACTGGAATACAATAAAGACAGCATTAAATACAACTTTACATTCAAAAGTCCGCTTAATACAAAGGTTCGCTATATGGTGGTTTACGGAGCCGAGCATGTTTCAAAAATCGATACTAATGATGCCACAAAAATTGTAGAAAAAGTAACGGTAAAAGAAGTTGACGGAAAAATCAGTTTTGCCATTGCAGCCGGAAAACTAAATCTTTACAAAGCCTGCGCTGTAACTTTTATTGATTATTATGCCAACGAAAGTTCGCCAACTGCAATAGATCTAAAAAAGCCTTTAAAAACCTATATACCAGCTCAACCAAATGAAAATAGATAATAAACCATGGTTTTGGATTCCGCTTCTTAACTTCGCTTCTGGATTGCCTTATGCAATAATTATCTCCGTTTCGGTAATTATGTATAAAAATCTCGGAATTTCTAATGAAGATATTGGCGTTTACACTAGTTTACTTTACTTGCCATGGGTTATTAAACCGCTTTGGAGTCCGCTTATTGAGTTAATCGGAACCAAAAGAAAATGGTTTTTAACGATGCAGTTAATCATTTCCATTGCCTTTCTGCTGGTTGGATTTACGATTCCGACAAATGGATTTTTCATCATGACTTTGTCTATTTTTTGGGTTGCAGCTTTTGCCTCGGCTTCAAATGATATTGCCAGCGATGGTTTTTATTTATTGGTTTTACCAGAAGACAAACAATCTTTTTTTATTGGTATCAGAAGTACTTTTTACAGACTATCAATGTTAGCTGGAAACGGATTAGTGGTGCTTTTTGCAGGTTATTTGGAACACAAATTTGGAGATAATACCAAAGCTTGGTCTTATACGATGATTTCCGTAGGTTTTCTGATGGCTTTCATCACGGCTTATAATTTTATTTTTACACCAAAAAATGAAATTAATACTGTTGCGAACAAAGAAGCCAAACCTTCTCAAGATTTTGCGACCATTTTTATCAGTTTCTTCAAGAAAAAACAAATCGGATTAATTCTGACTTTTATTCTTGTTTTCAGATTAGGAGAATCGCAGTTGCTTAAAATGTTAAGTCCGTTTTTATTAGATCCTAAAACATCTGGCGGAATGGGATTAGATACCGAAGCCGTTGGAATTATTTACGGAACTTGCGGCGTTGCAGCTTTAACTATCGGTGGTATTTTGGGCGGAATTGCAATCTCAAAACAAGGACTTACGAAATGGATGTTTCCTATGTTTCTGGCCATGCACCTTCCTATTTTAGGATTTATATTATTGGCTTTCTTTCATCCAACCTCAATTTATTATATTTATGCCGTTGTTATTGTAGAGCAATTCGGTTATGGTTTTGGTTTTACGGCTTTTATGATGTATTTAATTCATGTTGCCGAAGGAGAATCAAAAACAGCACATTATGCACTGGCAACTGGTTTTATGGCATTAGGAATGATGCTTCCAGGAATGTTGAGCGGTTTTATACAAAAATATTTAGGCTATCAGAACTTCTTTATTTGGGTTTTCTTAGCTACAATTCCAGGTCTTATTTTATCACGTTTTTTAACTTTCCCAAAAGATTTTGGGAAGAAATCAGAAGAAGTTTAAACCCCAAATCAAACTTTAACCTATGGAAATCAATGAAAATTTGCAGAACGAACGAAATCTGAAAGGAGCTGAGTTCGAGAAAAATGGAAATCTTGAAAAAGCGATTGAATTGTATGAAGAAAATGTTGCAGAAGGCTTTAAAGGAAATCATCCTTACGATCGATTGGCAACGATCTACAAAAACGAAAACGATCTGGATAATGAAATTCGGGTTTTAGAAAAAGCAATTGTGGTTTACGAAATAATTACCATCGAAGACCGATTGGAAGGACTGCCAAAACTTTTCCGTTTTAAAAACCGATTAGAAAAGGCTCTTGAAACTAAGAAGCAATTGGCAAAACAGAAAAAAGCTAAATTGAAATAAGATCATTTTTAACACATAGAAACATAGATTTTCTTTTGTGTAAAAGAGTAAATAAAAGAGAAACTCGTTTCTCCACACATAGCTAAACGTTAGTAGCTTTGTCACAGTTTAAAACTTTGACAAAGCTTTGCGTAAAGAATTGACATCTCGCTATGTTTTTTTAAACAAGTGAAACGCCTTTTTTACGCTTCAATAATCTATGTTTCTATGTGTTTAAAAACTCAACAACTAAAACCACTAATTCATGATCAACATAAAACGAACCAATTCTGACGATATTGATTTTATAAATCTGGTTGCTTTATTAGATCAAGATTTAGCGATTAGAGACGGTGAAGATCATGCGTTTTACAATCAGTTTAATAAAACCGATAAAATAAAACACACGATTGTTTATTATGAAAATGATATTCCTGTTGGCTGTGGCGCTTTCCGCGAAAAAGAAACAGACAAAACGGAGATCAAACGAATGTATGTTCATCCCGATCACCGCAATAAAGGAATCGCTTCTGCCATTTTAAATGAACTCGAAATCTGGGCAAAAGAAGTCGGTTACACTTACACGATCTTGGAAACAGGAAAAAACCAGCCTGAAGCCATCAATTTATATCAAAAATTAAATTATACCATCATACCCAATTATCCGCCTTACGAAAAGATGGAAAATAGTGTTTGCATGAAAAAGACTTTATAATAATGAAAATTACAGCCGAAGCATTAAAACAGAAAATAGGACAATTCTTTTTTCCTGCCGTATTCATAAACGATACCGAAGAAAACATTCAGGAAACCGAACGTTTAATCAAAGAACACAATATTGGCGGATTAACTTTTTTCCACAGCCGTGCGAGCGCAGCAACGAATTACGAAAGCAAGAAAAAAGTTGTTTTTAATGATGACAGTTACGAAAAAATCAAAGCTTTAATTGCTCGTTATCAAAAAGCCGCTTCTACTCCACTTTTAATCAGTATTGATGCCGAATGGGGATTGGCAATGCGTATTGAAAAAACACCTCAATATCCGTACGCAATTACGCTTGGCGCTTTACCTTCAACCAAATCTAATTTAGTTTACGAAGTTGGAAAACAAATTGGTTTAGATTTAAAAGCTGCCGGAATTCAGTACAATTTATCGCCTTTGGCAGATATTAATAACAATCCAAATAATCCTGTTATTGGTTATCGTTCTTTTGGCGAAAACAAAGAAAAGGTAGCCGATTTTGCTATCGAATATTTAAAAGGACAATCCGAAGTTGGTGTTTTAGGCTGTTTAAAACATTTTCCTGGACACGGAAATACGAATGTCGATTCGCATTTAGGATTGCCTGTTTTAAAAGAAACTTTAGAAGAATTATTAGAAAACGAATTAGTTCCGTTCATAAAAGGAATTGAAAATAATGTCGATTCGATTATGATTGGACATTTGGCTGTTCCAAGTTTAAATGGCGGAAAAGATACTTCGGCAACTTTATCAAAAGCCGTAATTCAAGATTTATTGAGAGATAAATTAGGTTATGACGGTTTAGTAATTTCTGATGCTTTAAACATGCACAGCGTTTCGAAATTATACGATGTAAAAGGGCAGTTAGAATGGGAAGCTTTTAATGCAGGAAATGACGTTTTATGTTTCGCAGAAAATGTTCCAGAAGGAATTGAAACTATTTATAAAAATGCTTCACCAGACCGAATTTTCGAAAGCTATAATAGAATCATGAAAGCCAAAGAAAAAGCAGGAATTCTATCTGGAGATACTTACGCTTCTGGTGAATTAAACTTCGACAAAACATCAGATTTAAATCTTGAAATTGCTCAAAATGCCATTACAAAAATCATCGATAACGGAATTTCAGATTTAGCTTTTGAAGCTCAAAAAAATAACAAATTAGCTAAACTAAGTTTATATAAAAATACCGACAATACATTTTTCAAAACTTTAAATACACAATTGCCTTCAGCAGAATTTGCTATTGAAAATCTAGAAAATTCTAACATTTCCGAAATCGAAAAACAGCTTGAAAATTTCGATACTATTTTAATTACTTTGTTTCCGCCAAAAGCGAAACCTTTAAATAATTTCGAAATCGACAATGAAGTTTTCGATTTGCTTTCAAGATTATTGCAAACCAAAAAATGCATCGTTTACGTTTTCGGAAATCCGTACGTTTTGCCACTGATTCCAAACCTTAAAAATGCTACAGGGCTTGTAGAAGCTTATCAGGATTTTGAAGAATTTCAAAAAACCTCAGGAATTCAATTTTTAGAAAAAAATAGTTTCGACGGCATCTTACCAGTAAACATTGAAATTCAATAAGTTAAAACATTAAATAGTCAAAATTTATCAACTTATAAATTTTTATAATCACATCTTATTGTAAATACATAGACTTCCGCCCTACTTTTGCACCAGAAATAAATTTTTAACGTAAAACGAAAAATATGTCTTTAGTAGGAAAAAAATTCCCAAGTATTGCAGTAGATGCTATCTCAGAAATGGGTGATAATTTAAAAATCAACATTTTTGAAGAAGCAGTAAACAACAACAAAAAAGTATTATTGTTCTGGTACCCAAAAGATTTTACTTTTGTTTGCCCAACTGAATTACACGCCTTTCAAGCTGCATTACCAGAATTTGAAAAAAGAAATACTATCGTAATCGGAGCTTCTTGCGATACTAACGAAGTACACTTCGCTTGGTTAAACACTCCAAAAAACAATGGTGGTATCGAAGGTGTAACTTACCCAATCTTAGCAGATACAAACCGTAACTTAGCTAACATTTTAGGTATTTTAGATATCGAATCTACAAGCTACAGCGAAGATACTGATTCAGTTATCATTGAAGGTTCAAACGTAACTTACAGAGCTACTTACCTAATTGACGAAACTGGAAAAATCTTCCACGAAAGTGTTAACGACATGCCATTAGGACGTAACGTAAACGAATACTTAAGAATGGTTGACGCTTATACACACATCCAAACTAAAGGTGAAGTTTGTCCTGCAAACTGGGAAGCTGGTAAAGAAGCAATGTCTGCTGACAGACTTAGTACTGCTGAATACTTAAGCGCAAACTAATTTTTTATAAAGTTACAAAGGTTCAGAGGGACAAAGTGGCAAAGATTTCTTTGCTTCGCAAATAAAGTCCAAAACTTTTTCTCTGAACCTTTGCTTACTTTAAATTTTCTCTCTAATTAAATAAGCAAAGGTCAAAAGCAAAACAAATCGAGTTTTGCAAAAACTTCTACACACAAAGTTTGTAAAACTTTGTCTCTTTGAACCTTTGCCACTTTAACCTTAAAAAAAATAAACAAATGTTAATCGACTTAAACGAAGATACGTTAGCAGATTTAGTTGCTAAAAACGAAAAAGTAGTAGTACAATATTCAGCTTCATGGTGTGGAAATTGCCGTATTATGAAACCAAAATTCAAAAAATTAGCAACAGAAAATGAAGCTATCACTTTTGTTTTGGTTGATGCAGAAAATTCTCCTGAATCGAGAAAATTAGCTAACGTAAGCAACTTGCCTACTTTCGCTACTTTCGTAAACGGACAATTGGTTGGCGAAACGCAAACCAACAAACAAGAAGTTTTAATCGATCTTGTAAACGCAATTGCTTAAATTTAGATTCGCTAGACTGGCTAGATTTTTAGACTTCTTAGATGTTGTTCTAAAGTCTAAAACAAGTCTAAGAAGTCTAAGAATGTCTAAAAATCTAAGAAAGTCTAAATTATGAAATTACCAGTAATAAAGCATTTAACGCAATTCATCGAAGAAAACGATCAGGATTATATCATTGAAACTATCGAAGTTCTAGAAGCGATGACCGAAATCCCTTCTCTTAAAGACGAAGAATTAGACGTAATCGGCGAATTAATCTCCAATATGTACGGCGCCCTTGAAGTTCAAAAATTAGTAGCTCAAGGAACCGACAAAAAAGAAGCTTTAAATACGTTCATGAAACGTGTTTTAGGTTCTATCGATAAGTAATCGACACCCTCCAAGATTAAATACAAAAAACAAGGCTAAGAAAGCGTTTCTACTTTTAGGGACGCTTTTTTTAGTGGTCAGTGGTCAGTTTTTTTAGTGTTCAGAATTTTATTAGTCTGTTTATACGGTTGTCACCCTGAGCGAAGTCGAAGGGCACAAAGATTGGCGATTTAGATTGCGGAGCTACATGTGTGGGCTTCTCCCGAAGTCTCGGGACGCTCAGCCTGACAAACTAAATCTAAAATCTCCCTTCTAAAATCTAAAATAATCATTTGGGCGAGCCACCATCCCGATAAAAGGGCTTATTCACTTCGTGCGTATTTGCCCTTTTATCGGGAAGCTGTCGGGCTATCCGCTCCGCTGCGGCGGATTGCTCCTATCCCTCTCGCGGGACGGTTTCAAAAGATATTTTTATTTCTTTTCAGTGTTATCCTGAAAAGGAAGGATGACAAGATTGTGAATCTTTATGCTTTTAAAGTCAAAAGCCTCTTAATCGTAAGATTAAAAGGCTTTAGTTTTTTAATTTCCTTTGAAATTATTTTCAGCGGAGAAAGAGGGATTCGAACCCCCGGACCTGTTACAGTCAACAGTTTTCAAGACTGCCGCATTCGACCGCTCTGCCATTTCTCCAGTATGTTACAACCATTATCTGATTGCGAGTGCAAATATAATGCGTTTTTTCGATTGTGAAAACTTTTTTGAAACTATTTGCAAAGAAAATTACGTGCGTACAAAAAAGAAAATCTGCGATAAAGCTAAAGGTTTCAAAGTGAAGCAGAAACGGATAAAATAAAATAAGAAAGCCTTAGATTTCATTTTGCAAAATGCTTTATTTTTTTCTTTTAGATGGATTAATTTTACTTTACAATGAGATTTTAAAGTAACAAATTACATGATTTGCGACATATTAAATAAACTAGAAATAAAATGATGACACTTATAGCAATATTTTTTCCGTGTATTTCCTTTTTTTTAAGAGGTAAAATTTTGACTGCACTACTCTGTTTAATTTTACAGCTTACCTTAATCGGTTGGCTGCCTGCCGCAATATGGGCTGTGATATCGCTTCAAAATTCAAGAGCGGACAGACGTAATGAGAAATTGATAAAAGCAATGCGAAATAGATAATTTAACTATCACTTTAAACTACTTCCCTACTTTTCCTAAACTTTATTTTGCGATGGCAAGTTTCATCCAAAACTTGAAATTAAATTCTTATTCAAAATTTTTAAGAAAGCATTAAAAAAGAAAAACCCTTAACAAAGTTAAGGGTTTTAAAATTCAGCGGAGAAAGAGGGATTCGAACCCCCGGACCTGTTACAGTCAACAGTTTTCAAGACTGCCGCATTCGACCGCTCTGCCATTTCTCCAGTATGTCGCTCTCATTGTCTGATTGCGGGTGCAAATATAAGACGGTTTTTCGGTTATCAAAACTTTTTTTGGAATTATTTTTGAACTTTTTTAAAATAATTTCCAAGTATCTAGTTATCAATATTTCCGAAAATGAGATTTTTTCAAAAGTTAATCCAAATCATCCAAAATTGGCGTTGGTTTTTTGTTTTCGTCAACGGCAACAAACGAAAAAGTTCCAGAAACTACCGTTTCGCGAAGTTCAGAATACATTTGTTCCATAAAAATATCGACATGAATTTTACAGCTTGTTCTTCCAACGCTGTCCACTTTTGCTACTAATTCAATTAGTGTTCCTGCCGGAATTGCTTTTTTAAAATCAATCTGACCTGTTGAAATTGTTACTACTTTCTTACGGCTGAAACGCGTAGCACAGATAAAAGCAACTTCATCCATAAGATGCAATGCTGTTCCTCCAAATAAAGTGTCGTAATGATTGGTTGTGCTAGGGAAAACTGCTTTAAAAATTCGAGTTTCTGATTTTTGAATTCTTTCTTCTACTGTTCCCATATTAATAATTAACGTATTCTGTAATTTCAAGTCCGTATCCAATCATACCAACTCGTTTTGTTTGCTCCGTATTTGAAACCAATCTGATTTTAGAAATATCTATATCATGAAGAATTTGAGCTCCAATACCATAATCTTTGCTGTCAATAATAACTTTCGGAGCTTTTAATGTTCCGTTGGCCTGTAAATTTTTAAGCTCAGAAATTCGGTTTAAAAGATTAACAGCTGTCATGTCTTGATTAATGAAGATTACAGCACCTTTTCCATTTTCGTTAATTACTTTAAACATATCGTCTAATTGCTGTTCGGCATTATTAGTCAGCGTTCCTAGTAAATCATTATTTACCTGAGAAGAGTGAATTCTAGTTAAAATAGGTTCCCCAGAATTCCAAGTTCCTTTAGTTAAGGCAATATGAATCTGTTTATTTGTAGTCTGTTCGTAAGCTCTTAATCTAAAAGTTCCAAAACGGGTTTCGATATCAAAATCTTCTTTTTTAACAATTAGACTATCGTGCTGCATTCTATATGCAACTAAATCTTCGATTGAAACTAATTTTAAATCGAATTTTTTAGCCACTTTAATCAATTCTGGCAAACGAGACATTGTTCCATCTTCGTTCAGAATTTCGCAGATTACTCCAGCAGGTTTAAATCCAGCTAGGCGTGCAAAATCAATTGCAGCTTCAGTGTGTCCAGTTCTTCTTAAAACACCGCCTTGTTTTGCGATTAGAGGGAAAATATGTCCAGGACGAGCTAAGTCGTGAGGTTTTGTATTTGGATCAATTAATGCCTGAACAGTTTTCGATCTGTCAGCGGCAGAAATACCAGTTGTAACTCCATTTCCTTTCAAATCAACAGAAACCGTAAAAGCGGTTTCCATGTGGTCTGTATTGTTGGTAACCATGGCACGAAGATCCAATTCCTTGCAACGGCTTTCTGTAAGTGGCGTACAGATTAATCCACGTCCGTGAGTAGCCATAAAGTTGATCATTTCTGGAGTTACTTTTTCGGCAGCAGCCAAAAAATCACCTTCGTTTTCGCGATCTTCATCATCGACTACAATGATTACTTTACCTTGACGGATATCTTCTATAGCTTCCTCAATGGTATTCAGTTGTATTTTTATTGTTGACATAATTATTATTGCTTTTGAGCAGGTGAAAACCGCTCAGAAATTTTTTGAAAAAACAGTGAAATCGGCGTTGTTATCGCATCAAAATTAATCAATCCGTTGTCGTTAGTGGCACGGTAGGTTAATAATACAGCTAACGGCGACAATATGAATGAAGACATCCAAGAACCTAAAAATGGAGCCATTCCGCCTTCTTGAGACAGCCTTTTTCCGAAAGTATTGATGAAATGGAATGTAATGAAAATTAAAACAGCAAATACAATAGGGAGTCCAAGTCCTCCTTTTCTAATAATAGCACCTAGTGGAGCTCCGATAAAGAACATTAAGAAACAAGCAAACGCAATAACGAATTTCTCGTATAATGCATTGTAGTGTTTGTTGATTTCTCGCTGTTTGTCTTTTAGATCTCGCTGAGTTGTTTCGATCGAATATATATTACTCGTAATATTGCTTCCAGCCATTTTTAAGATATCTACTTTATCTTTATTTGAATAAATAGACAAAACGTCGTTTGGAAGCGGTTTCTTTTTAATGTTTTTCTGAGAATCTTTAGCAAATCTTTTAATTCCAACTCTCTGATTAATGTTTTCAGAAAAAGAAGCAATTTCGTTGTCTAAATTTTTGTTTAATGAGTCTAAAGTATAACCTAGCTCATTAACATTCAGCATTGCATTTGTTCCTGCAATACTTTCTTTACTGTCGTCAACTTTGTTAAGTTCAGACAAATCGATATTGATGATCTGTTTTTTAAATTTTCCTTTTATAAAAGGCAATTTTGCACGATCCTCATATTTTTTCGGAGTAACGTCTTGATAGTAATAACCGTCATTTAAAACCAGTTTCAAAATGCTGGATTTCTCATTGCTGACCAATTCGCCGGTTTTAGCTTTAATTACGGTTTTGTTTTCACCCATAGTATTTGCCTTTTCGTGAATTGTCACGCCTGCCAGATGATTTCCGTTTTCGCCAGATTTTTTGTTAACCTTAATGTTGTAAGTACCAACATCGTTAAACTGACCTTCGGCAATAGCCATTGCAGGTTTTGCCTGTGCAATGTTTTTCCTAAAATTGACAAACTTATATTCGGCATACGGAATAACATTGTTTGCAAACCAAAATGCAACAATACTTAAAACGAAAATAAAGATAATCAACACTCTCATTGCTCTTTGCAATGATATACCTGAAGATTTCATGGCTGCAAACTCGTAATTTTCGGCTAGATTTCCGAAAGTCATAATCGAAGCCAATAATACCGAAAGCGGTAGCACAAGCGGGATAATACGAGGCATAGAAAAAAGCAGGAATTTCACGACCAATATTAAGTCGAGATCTTTACCTGCTAGTTCTGATATAAATAGCCATACTGTTTGAAGTATGAATATGAAAAATAAGATTACAAATACCGTAGTAAATGTAAATAAGAATGTTTTTAATAAGTATTTGTCTAGAATTTTCAACCTTCTGATTAATCTAATTTATTGATGTAGTATTTCGGGTATTTACTCGCTACAAAGGTAAATTGATTTTTTGATAATGGCTGATTGGTTTTAAAAGAATTAACGGTTAAAGTTGTTTTTGTTCCGTTTTTTCCAGTTTCAATCAAATTATAGATGTGTTTTGTTTGAACGTCAATACCTAAAAGAATCTCTTTTCTTTGGTCTTTTCCACTCGTAGGAACTAATTTGATGTATTGAATTTTTCTTCCTTTTACATTCTGAACGATATCCATATTGTATTTGTAGCCAGAATTGAAGAAAGTAAGCATTTTAGAAGGAGTAATAGCGTTATCATCCTTTTCGTTTACTTTAGAAATAGTAACTTCTTCATCTTCAGGAACAATAGTATACGTTTTTTGGCCGTCAAAAATTTTGGTAACGCCCATAAAATTCAAAACATATTGATTTCCTTTCATCGTCACGTTTCCTTTACTGTCTTGATTGATGTTTTCTTTGGCGTTATTCAAAGAATATTTAAAATCGATGACAATATTGTTGTAGCTTTTAATTTTAGAAGTTACTTCGTTCAATAAATCTTTCGCTTTTTTATCTTGAGCCTGAATAGAAGTGAAGCTCAAAAGCAATATAACTGCCATTTGAAAACACTTTTTAGTCATGTTTGTGATAGAATTGTTGTTGATTTCTTGAATTTTTGCTTTCATGATTGGATTAATTTTGTTCATTATTAAAAAATTGATCAAGAGCATTTAAATCTAAGATGTTTACACTGCGTGCTTTACTGCCTTCAAACGGACCAACAATACCTGCTGCCTCAAGTTGATCGATCAAACGACCAGCTCTGTTGTATCCTAATTTTAATTTTCGCTGCAATAAAGAAGCAGAACCTTGCTGTGCATTGACAATTATCTCTGCCGCTTCTCTAAATAAAGTATCTCTTTCGGAAATATCTATATCAAGATTGATGCCACTTTCTTCCCCAACGAACTCTGGAAGCAAATAAGCGTTTGGATACGCTTTTTGCCCGCCAATAAAATCTGTAATTTTTTCAACCTCTGGAGTGTCAATAAACGCGCACTGAACACGCACTACATCATTCCCGTTGGTATATAATAAATCTCCTCGCCCGATCAATTGATCTGCACCTTGCGTATCCAAAATGGTTCTTGAATCGATTTTAGAAGTTACTCTAAAAGCAATTCTGGCAGGGAAATTGGCTTTAATTAAACCTGTAATTACGTTTACAGAAGGTCTTTGCGTGGCAATAATTAAGTGAATACCAATGGCACGCGCTAACTGAGCCAAACGGGCAATCGGAACTTCGACTTCTTTTCCTGCTGTCATAATCAAATCGGCAAACTCATCGACAACCAAAACGATGTAAGGTAAAAATCGGTGACCCGCTTCTGGATTTAATTTTCTAGACTTGAATTTTTCGTTGTATTCTTTAATATTACGAACCATCGCATCTTTTAATAAAGAATAACGATTGTCCATTTCTGTACAAAGCGAATTTAATGTGTTGACAACTTTTGCATTGTCTGTAATAATAGCATCTTCTGTGTCTGGAAGCTTCGCTAAATAATGTCTTTCTATTTTATTGAAAAGTGTAAGCTCTACTTTTTTCGGGTCAACCAAAACAAATTTTACTTCTGCAGGATGTTTTTTGTATAAAAGCGAAGTTAAAACCGCATTTAATCCGACAGATTTACCTTGTCCCGTTGCTCCAGCCATCAATAAGTGAGGCATTTTAGCCAAATCGACTACAAAAGTTTCGTTAGAAATGGTTTTTCCTAATGCAATTGGCAATTCCATTTCAGCTTCTTGGAACTTCGCCGCTCCAATTACGCTTTTCATAGAAACCATAGTTGGGTTTTTGTTCGGAACCTCAATCCCGATAGTACCTTTTCCTGGAATTGGCGCAATAATACGAATTCCTAGTGCGGATAATGATAAAGCAATATCATCTTCTAAACTCTTAATTTTAGAAATTCTAATTCCCGCTTCAGGAACAATTTCATATAAAGTAACCGATGGACCAACGGTTGCTTTAATTTGTGCAATTTCAATTTTGTAGTTACGAAGTGTGTCTACAATTCTATTTTTATTTTCTTCTAATTCTTCTTGATTGATTGTAATTCCTCCAGTCGAATATTCTTTCAATAAATCAATGGTTGGAAATTTGTAATTTGATAAATCCAAAGTCGGATCAAAAAGGCCGAAATCGGCAACTAGGCGAGAAGCTAAGTTTTCTTCTATAATATCCTCTTCTTCTGCTTTTTCTATAACAAAAGCCTCGTCTGGAGTGGCAGTAACTTGCGCAACAGGCGGCTGAATTGGCTTTAAAATAGGATTTAATTCAATTTCAGACGAATGAGAAATAGTTGGTTTTAAAGCTTCTTTATTGATCTCAAATTGAGAATCGACAGTTTTAATATGGATATTATCCAATTCAGGATCGTTTTCTTCCTCTTCTTCTTTAATAGAAAACTCTTCCAGATTATAAGCACTTTCTGGTTGTGCAACTGCTGGTTTTAATGTGTCTAATTCTGATTTTAATTCTTTTTTAGTCGAATCAAAATAAGACTGGATTTTTTCTGGAGATAATTTGATTTTGAAAATCAAGTATACAATTAAACCGAAAAGCAGCGTAAGCAAAGTACCTGTTTTTCCGATATAATCTTGAAGGAATATATTTAATTCGTAACCAATTGTACCTCCTAATTCTGGTGCAGAAGTAGCAAAGAAACCAAATAATACAGAAACGATAATGATGGCAAAAATATCCCAGAACCAAGTGTTTTTTAGTTTTTGGGTCGAAAGTTCCAATGCAAGAAACATTCCCGTAAGGAAAAATAAACGCACGAATATGAAAGATGCAAGACCGAAACCTCGATAGATAATCAAATCGGCAAGATAAGCTCCGAATTTGCCAAGCCAATTCTCAGCCACCTCAGTGCGATCGCCAAGCTGGTTTACAACGCTTTGATCGTTTTGCCATTGTCCATTAACGTAAAAAGAAATAAATGCTACCAAAAGGGCAATAGAAAAAAGAACCAAAAGACATCCTAAAACAAATTTTTGTTGTTTAGACATCTTAAAAGATCTTTTATTTCCTTCTTGTTTATCGTTTTTTTTATCTACAGTTTCTTTTTTATTTTTTGCCATTCTTGCGTTTTCCTTTGCCTAAATAAATTTTGGAATATAAATAATCAAGCCTATTGCTATTGCAGTCATTGCAGCAAAAAATACTGCCCCTGCAGCGATATCTTTTATAAAACCGATTCGTCTGCTAAAATCGGGGTGGATAAAATCGGCTATTTTTTCAACTGCCGTATTTAATCCTTCAATGCTTAAAACAAAACCGATGGCTAATGTCTGACATAGCCATTCGGTTTGTGAAATATGAAAATAGAACCCAGCTATAGTCATGATAATTCCCAATGAGAATTGCACCATAATGCTGTGTTCGGTTTTTATTAATTTTACAGCTCCATTAAAAGCATATTTCATGCTTTTTAATCGACCTGTAACAAAGGTGTTATCTTTTTGAAACTCCATTTAAAGGAAAATATTATAGTACAGCTAAAGCAGCTTCGTAATTTGGTTCGTTTGCGATTTCAGCAACTTGTTCTGTGTGAAGAACTTTTCCGTTTTCGTCAACAACAATAATTGCTCTTGAGTGTAAACCTGCTAATGGCCCGTCAACAATTTCAAGTCCGTTTGCTTTACCAAAAGCACCAGTTTGGAAATCTGATAAGTTTACTACATTTTCTAAACCTTCAGCACCGCAAAAACGTTTTTGAGCAAAAGGCAAATCTCTAGAGATACATAAAACAGTTGTATTTTCTAATCCGCTTGCGCTTGCATTGAAAGTTCTAACAGATGTTGCACAAGTTCCTGTATCAACACTTGGGAAAATGTTTAAAACTAATTTTTTACCAGCGAAATTGCTCAAAGACGCAACTGATAAATCGTTTTGAACTAATTTGAAGTCAGCTAATTGCGATCCAACTGCTGGTAATTCGCCTGATGTATGAACTGGATTTCCTCCTAATGTGATAGATGCCATGATTTTTGTTTAAAATTAATGAGGCTCAAAAGTAAGGATTAAAATTTGAATCTAAAAGTATTTGTTATGGGTTTAAGGAGAGATTAAGAATGGTTTTGGGGTAGCCACGAATTCACTAATTTACGTGTGGAAAATTTGTCGAAGTTTAAAAATTTGACAAAGTTTTTCGATATAAATTACCTCCAGCTTTAGCTAGTAGCACTTCAATCGAATGTATTATAAACAAAAACGGATGAGTTGGTTTTACTCATCCGTTTTTGTTTTAATCGCAAAGAAAACTGACGGCTCCTAGTAAGGCAGCAATTTCATTATCGTTTGAAATGGAAACCTCAACTTTTAAATCCGATTCTTGGATTATTTTAGTAAATGAAGACAAAAACAAATCGCTCGCATTGGCAATTTTTCCACCAATAATGATGTGATCTGCTGTGAAGTTTTTAATCCACGGAATAACAACTTTTGCTAAATCCTCCCCCATTCTTTCAAAAACTGCAATGGCCGACTGATCTCCATTTTTTGCTAGATTATACAATTCTAAACCATTATTAAGATCTATACTGCTTAAAGATTTATAATGTGCTAAAAGACCTCTAACCGAAACATAATCTTCTGCCATACCTTCTTGATAAGGCAAATTATAAATTTCACCATCAGCAGGAACAGAATTGCCTGAACTGATCGATACTCCTTTATCAATAAAACAAGCCCCTAATCCGGTGCCTAAGGTAACTGCCATTACTTTTTTAGAAAGATTTTCCTGCTCTTTAAAAACTTCTCCCTTTCCAAAACAAACGGCGTCATTTTCAAAAAGAACTGGAAAATCAGCAGTAAAACCAAGAGTTTCTAGAAGCAACTCTCTGATGTTTAATCCGTAAAAATGTTCGTATTTGGACTGATCTTTAATCCAACAGATACCGTTTTTATAATCAAATGGGCCTGGCATGCAAACTGCTATTCCCGTAATATTTTTAATTTTAGAATTTTCTATTGCGGTGCAGATTACTTTTTTCCAAATGTTCATGACCTCATCTGCAGGCTTATTCGAATCAAAGGATTCTTTGCAGAGTGAAAAGTCCAAAACTTTCATATCGGTTTTATTGATGACCGCAGCTGTAATATGTGTTCCTCCTATATCTAGCCCAATGGCGTGTGATGTATTCATTTTTACTTTTTTAGCTTTAGTACTAGATATTTTTATCTTTTAAAATTTGAGGATAATGAATACTGGTGTGCACAATCATTTCGCCAAATAAGGTATTCGCCCAAGCAAACCATTTACGAGTAAACTTGTTCACATCGTCTTTATGAAAAGATTCGTGCATGAATCCAGTATCGGCATTGGTTTTAATTAAATTGCTAATACAGGTTTTTATTTCTTTTTCGTCTACACTTGTTATCGCTCTTAAAACAATACTCATTGGCCAAATCGTATCGACTCCCGTGTGCGGACCGCCAATTCCTTCTCCTGCTTTTCCTTTGTAGAAAAATGGATTGTTTTCTGATAGCACTACTTTTCTTGTATTCAAATACAAAGGGTCATTTGGAGCAATTGCGCCTAAATAAGGCAATGATAGTAATGATGGTACATTGGCATCGTCCATCATATGGAAACTTCCGTAACCGTTAACTTCAAAAGCTATAATTTTTCCGAATTTTGGGTGATTGATAATTCCGTGTTCGTTCAAACCTTTTTGAACTTGATCTCTTAATTCTGTGGCTTTTGCAACCAAATCATTGTCTTTTAAAGCTGGAAGAGAGAAAATCTCAATCAGATATCCCAATATTTCAATAGCAAACATATTGCTCGGAATCAAATAACCGAATAAAGTAGAATCGTCACTTGGTCTGAAAGTCGACACGATTAATCCGCAAGGTTTTACAGGATAACCGTAACCGCCTAACGGAACTCCATCTGTTGCCCACGCCGTTTGACGCTGAAAACTATAAGGCCCGCCTTTTCCGTCTAATCTTTGCTGCTCTTTAAAAGTCTGAAGGATTAAAAGCATGGCTTCTTTCCATTTGGCATCAAATAAACTGATATCTCCCGTTTCTTTCCAATACCCGTGCGCTAAACGAACTGGATAACACAAACTGTCAATTTCCCATTTTCTTTCATGAATTCCGGGCTGCATTTTGGTAAGGTCATTTTTCCATTCGCTTTCTTTTGTAAAATCTTTATAAAATGCATTGGCATACGGATCGAGCAGAATACATTTCGCTTGACGATTAATTACTCCTTTTACTAATTCTGCCAGTTTTGGATCTTCTTTTACAAACGGAATATACGGCCAAATCTGCGCTGTACTATCTCTAAGCCACATAGCATCGATATCGCCAGTAATGACATAGGTATCTGGTTTCCCGTCTATAATCTCAAAATCTACTGTGGTATCTAATGTATTTGGAAAACAGTTTTCGAAGATCCAAGCCAATTCTGGATTGGCGATTTGTTTTTTAACGCGTACTATCGCAGTTTCAATGGCTTTACTTGTAAATTTTCTTTCGGCAACTGGAGGTCTTTTTGAAACAAAATCTTTTAAAGGAAATTGAAAAGTATCTGAATTAAATCCGAATGCTTCTGTTTGAACTGCCAATAATCCTGCTGAAAAAATGCCAGCGTTTTTTATAAATTTTCTACGTGACTGCATATCTTTTTATTTTGAATTTGAATAAGAATATGGGAATGCTTCTTTTGTTGTACCTCTTTTAAAATTAGGTGAATTGGTCATATCAAAATTTAATTCTCCACCTTTTAATACCTCAAAATGATTGATGTAATTTTTAGTATGAAGAGCATTATTCCATTTTAAATCGTTTACATATTTATTGGTTTCCGAATTATTTGGCGCGTTGATGACAAGCTGTTTTCCGTTTTCTAACTGTAAAGTTGTTTTCTTAAATAATGGCGCTCCCAAAACATATTCTTCTGTTCCCGGACAAACGGGATAGAATCCCATGGCTGAGAAAATGTACCATGCAGAAGTCTGTCCGTTATCTTCGTCTCCGCAATAGCCATCTGGAGTTGATTTGTACAAACGGTTCATGACTTCTCTGGACCAATATTGTGTTTTCCACGGTTCTCCAGCATAATTGTACAAATAAATCATATGCTGAATGGGCTGATTTCCGTGAGCATATTGCCCCATATTCATAATCTGCATTTCGCGGATTTCATGAATAACAGCTCCATAATAGCTGTCATCAAAAATTGGAGGCGTCGCAAAAACAGCATCTAATTTTGCTGTGAAATTTTTCTCTCCGCCCATTAAATCAATCAACCCTTGAATATCATGAAAAACACTCCAGCTGTAATGCCAGCTATTTCCTTCGGTAAAAGCATCTCCCCATTTAAATGGATTAAAATTGGCTGGAAAACAGCCGTCTTTATTTCTTCCGCTCATTAAACCTACTGCTGGATTATAGAGATTTTTGTAATTCATCATTCGTTTTTCATACAAACTGATTTCTTTTTTCGGACGATTTAACGCTTTTGCCAATTTCCAAATCGTAAAATCATCATAAGCATATTCTAAAGTTCGAGCCGCATTTTCGTTGATTTTCACATCATACGGAACATATCCTAAAGTATTGTAATACTCCACTCCTTTTCTTCCAACAGCTTCTAGCGGACCTTCATTATTCGCTCCGTGCAGCAAAGCTTCGTATAAAGTATTGATATCATAACCGCGTAATCCTTTTATATAAGCATCTGAAACTACTGAGGCAGAATTATTTCCTACCATAACATTTCTAAATCCTGGACTTGACCATTCTGGCAAGAATCCGCCTTCTTTATAATCGTTTATTAATCCTTCCTGCATTTCTTTATTTATAGACGGATAAACCAGATTTAACAGAGGATATAAAGCACGAAAAGTATCCCAAAATCCCGTTCCTGCATACATATAACCCGGCAGCACTTTTCCGTTGTACGGACTGTAATGCACAATTTTTCCGTCTTTATCAATTTCATATTGTTTTTGAGGAAAACAAACGGTTCGGTATAAACAAGAATAGAAAGTCTTTAACTGATCTGTATTGGTATCTTCTATAGCAATTTTTCCTAAAACTTTATTCCATTCTGCTTTAGATTTTGCAACAGTTTCCTCAAAAGATGCTGTTCCCAATTCTTTTAAATTTAATTCCGCCTGTTCAAAGCTTATAAAAGAAGAAGCCACTTTTACATTGATTTTTTCTCCTTTTTTAGTTTTAAATCCAATAACTGCACCGACATGATTCCCTTCTGATTCTAATTTATCAGCAGTTAAATCTTTATTAAGCCAAGTTGAATTGGTTAAAAATGGTTTATCGAATTGTAAAACAAAATAGTTCTTGAAATTTTGAGGAACACCGCCGCTGTTGCGAGTTGTATAACCGATTATTTTATTTTCTGAAGGAATTATTTTGATATAAGAACCTTTATCAAATGCATCGATTACAATAGAAGATTTTTCATTTTCTGGAAATGTAATCTGAAAATGTGCCGCTCTTTCTGTTGTTGTAATTTCAGTTGTAATATCATGATCGGCAAGATAAACGCTATAATAATAAGGTTTTGAAACTTCTGCTTTATGGCTGAACCAACTCGCGCGTTCATCTTCGGCGAAAGCCAATTTACCCGTAACCGGCATAATCGAAAACTGACCGTAATCGTTCATCCACGGCGAAGGCTGATGCGTTTGCTTAAATCCTTTGATTTTCTCGGCTGTATAAGTATACGCCCAACCATCGCCCATTTTTCCAGTTTGAGGCGTCCAGAAATTCATTCCCCACGGTCGGCAGACTGCTGGATACGTATTCCCGTTTGAAAGATTATGCAACGATTGTGTTCCCATTAAAGGATTTACATATTCTACAGGATCTAAGACTTTTACTTGTGCGTTTAAAAAAAGGCTGCATTGCACTATTCCAAGAAAAATTAAACTCTTTATTTTCATATTATATGTGTTATCCTGCAAGGTTTTCAAAACCTTGTAGGTATTTATCTTTTTTGCGAAATTTAAATCTCATTTATCTAAACTTTAAATTATACCTACAAGGTTTTGGAAACCTTGCAGGAACGTGTAATCTAAAATCTAAAATCCAAAAATCTAAAATTACTTAGGTCTATCCTCTTTCTTCACTCCCCAAGTTGCTGATGGTTTGCTTCCCATATACAATTTCAGTTCTCCGCCTTTTACGATCATTTCTTGTGTAATGTATGATTTTGTATACGGTTTTCCGTTGAATTCTACTTTTTGAATATAGATATTTGAAGCGCTGTTATTAACCGCATTTATTGTAAAAGAAACCTCTTTTGTATGATGAATCACGGCACTGTTTACTAACGGACTTCCTATAACATAAATTCCGTTTGCTGGATTAACAGAATAAAATCCCATCGAAGATAAAATATACCAAGCCGACATTTGCCCTAAATCTTCGTTACCGCACAATCCGTCTGGTTTTGTAGAATAAAATTTATCGTCGATTTCGCGAATTAATTTGGCTGTTTTCCAAGGCTGTCCCACATAAGCGTACAAATACGGAATATGATGATTCGGTTCATTTCCGTGTGCGTATTGTCCAATTAAACCGCTGATATCTGGCGAAACATCCTCACCTTCGACTTTGTCGGTTAGCAAGAAAAGTGAATCCAGTTTAGCTATAAATTTTTCTTCATTTCCAAACAATTCAATCAATCCATACGGATCTTGCGGAACTAGCCAAGTGTACTGCCAAGCATTTCCTTCGACATAATCATCTTTACGATGCGCAGATGAAAGCGGATTAAACGGTGTTCTCCAATTTCCGTTAGTCAATTTACCACGCATAAAAGTGGTTTCTTTATCGAAATACAATTTGTATAAATTGGCTCTTTTGGTGAAGTAATTATAATCGTCTGTTTTGTTTAAAGATTTTGCCATCAAAGCAATACAATAATCATCGATGGCATATTCTAAAGCATTCCCAACAGATTCCAACTGTTTATCAGCAGGAATATATTCGAGTTTTTGAACATAATCCATTCCGTCACGGGTCTGCATTGCCGTTTTTTTAATTGCTTCGTATGCCAACTCTGTGTCGTAATCACGATATCCTTTTAAATACGCATCGACAATAACGGCTATAGAATGATTTCCGTTCATGGTATTGGTTTCGTTGCCCATTAAATGCCAAACTGGCAATCTTCCTTGCTGCTGATAAATCGCTAAAAATGATTTTACAATATCATTGATTTTTTCTGGCTGCGTAATGGTGTATAAAGGATGTAGTCCTCGATAAGTATCCCAAAGCGAAAAAGTAGTGTAATTGGTGAAGTTAGCTTTTTCGTATACTTTTTTGTCTGTTCCCCTATAATCTCCGTTGGCATCATTAAAAATGGAAGGCGCAAACATGGTGTGGTACAATGCTGTATAGAAAACTTTCATTGTTTTTTCATTGGCTTTGATCTGAACTTTATTAAGTTCTTTATTCCATTTTGAATCTGCTAATTTTACAACAGCTTCAAAATTCCAATCTGGAATTTCTGCTTTTATATTCGCCGATGCATTTTCTGTACTTACTGGAGAAATTCCAATTTTTACTAGAATCTGTTTATTTTTTAAAGCTTTAAAATCTAAAACTGCTTTTATTTTTAAGCCTTCGCCTTGTGTTCCTTTAACCACTGCCGTGCTGTCGTAAACTGCTATATTGGCAATTGGTTCAGAGAATTCCATTGCAAAATAAATGCGCTGATCTGTTGCCCAGCCTGTCGAATAGCGATAGCCTTCTATTTTATTTTCGCTAATTTTTTTAATGAATGTTTTTACAGGTCTGTCCCAGCCAATTCCGTCAGCGAGGTCAATTAAAATATGAGAATCGTTTGTGTTTTCGAAAGTATATTTATGAAATCCTACTCTTTCGCTTGCTGTTAATTCGGCTTTGACTTTATATTTGTCTAAAAGAACACTGTAATATCCTGGTTTAACCACTTCGTTTTTATGAGAGAAATACGAACCGTATCCGTTTACCATATCTTCTTTTGTGCCTTTCGTCAAGCCGACTTTTCCGCTTACAGGAAGCACCAAAATATCGTTTAAATCACCGATTCCGGTTCCACTTAAATGTGTATGCGTAAAGCCTAAAATCGTATTGCTGGCGTAGTTGTAACCGCTGCACCAATCCCAACCTTCGAAAATATTTACCGGACCTAGTTGAACCGCTCCAAAAGGAACATTAGCCCCCACAAAAACATGACCATGGCCAGCAGATCCGATAATTGGATCGACATATTGCGTATAATTTGCCGTATTTTCTATTTTCTTTTTTTGAGAAAATACAATACCGCCGCAAAACAGATTAAAAATTAAAACTCCGCTAAAAATTAGTTTGCTGTTTATCATTTGTAATTTTTTATTTTTTTGAATTCATGGGAAGACCCTTTGTCTTTTATAGAACCCTAGTAATAGAATAAAATCTTGTCTTCGTAAGGAGACGCACTGCGGTGCGCCTCTACATGAAAAATTTATAAAAACACCCAATAAAGGATAAATTATCGTCTTCATAAGGAGACGCACTGCGGTGCGTCTCTACATAAAAATTTATAAAAACACCCAATAAAAGATAGATTATCGTCTTCGTAAGTAGACGCACTGCGGTGCGCCTCTACGGAAAAACTCTGTCTCTTTGTCTCTTTGCAACTTAGAACCTTAGAGTCTCAGTACCTTAGTACCTATTCAAAACCTCATATAAAGAATAAATCTTAATATTTTCTTTCTTGACTTTTCCTTCAAACGAAATTATTTTTTCTTCTCCCGCTTGTAAATCAAAATAATTATCGCTCCATTTTCCGTTATACACTTTGGCTGAAATGCAAACATATTTAGCTGCTTTTTCTGCTTTTAGGATAATTGTGTTTCCTTTTATCTGCCAATTTATTTTTGGATCTTCCAGTTTTAAATTTATTGGACGAGTAAAATCAATTTCTGATTTGATATCGTCTCTGTAAGCTTCTCTTATAGCATACCATGCCGCTTTAGGCTGTCGGTTCTCGTAATCGGTTATGCTCCAACTGGCAACTGGCCAACAGTCGTTTAATTGCCAGACCAAAGTTCCCATATTATACGGCGCTTTTGAACGGTGGGTTCCAACAATATTTTTTATGGAATAATAATGCAGACACTGACTCAAGTATGCATAATCTTCCAAATTCAGCTTTTTTATTTTAGAGGCATCTATAAAATATTTGCCGAGATACGAATCTAACTTCTCAAAACCTTTACCCGCTTTTAAATGTACTTTTAGTATATCTGAATATAAATGACAATCTTCTTCTGAGGTAAAATTTTCAATTGAAGAATAATTGGGTAACGATAGCATTCCGTATTCGCTCACAAATCGTCCCGTTTTTTTCTGAACAGCTTCAATATCTTCTATTCCCCACCAAATTCCCCAATAATGGCTGTCTCCTTCTGTTACGCTTTTTGGTTTTGACCAATGATATAAAGGCGAAGAACTTAAATAGGGACGTTTGCCATCAGCTTCTTTTACCCATTTCGGAATACTGTCGTGAAATAAACGCGTATAATCTTTCCATAAACGAATCGAATCTTGTTTGGAAATTTTAAAACTTTTCATCCAACCCCAATTTTTAAAAGCTTCGTCAGATTCGTTGTTCCCGCACCATAAAACGATACTTGGATGATGGCGCAATCTCTTTACCTGATACTGCACTTCTTTTTTTACATTATCAAAAAAAGCATCGTCTCCAGGAACCATTGTGCCGGCAAACATAAAATCCTGCCAGACATTTATTCCGTATTTATCGCATAAATCGTAGAAATAATCATCTTCATAAATGCCTCCGCCCCAAACGCGAAGCATATTCATGTTGGCTTCTTTTGCCGATAAAACTATTTTTTCATATTCTTTTTTTGTTACTCTAGAAAGAAAAGCATCAGACGGAATGTAATTGGCTCCTTTCATGTACACTGGCTTTCCATCAATTTTAAAATAAAAAGATTTCCCAAGACTGTCTTTGTCTTGTATTAATTCAATCTTTCGATTTAAAACATACGGTTTCTCAGGCGCTTTTTCGTCATAAGCTTCCAATCTTGGCGTTTTCCATACGCCGCAAGTGGTAAATTTTGGTCCCCAATCCCAGCCAAAATGATATTGCGCCTTGCGTACATAAGCTCTCGGATTGTCTGGAATTACAAATGGCTGATCTTTTTTAGCCAGCGAATCGACTACATTTTGCGCCGATTGAAATACGATTCGCAAGTCGTTATTTCCTGGTTTCAAGTTCTTTTTAACCTCAACACGCCATTGACGGAACATATTATCGGCTTTTAAAACCAGCTGATTGTTTACATATATTGATGCGTAAGTGTCTAATCCGTCAAAAACTAATTCTGTATTTTTCTTTTTCAGCATTTTTGCAGTAACCTGAAAAACAGTTTTATATTCCCAGTTTTTACGTTCTATCCACTGCAAGTTTTTTTCGTTGTCTCTATAAAATGGATCAGGAATTAATTTATTGTTCAGCAAATCGGTATGAATTTCTCCCGGAACTGTTGCGGGATACCATTTTTTAGTTTTTTCTTCACGGTATGTCCAATTGTTTTTTAAATCGATTTGCTGTGCAAAAGCAATCGATGTAAAGCCTGCGAGGCATAAGCTCGTTAACCAGCGAAGTTTTTTGTGATAATTCATTTTTTGGAATACTATATTAATACCTTCTAAAATTAGTAAAAAGGCACCTAATTTGGCAGTTTAGAGAAGGAAAGAACTGACCGTGTTATTCCTTCTCTGCAGAATTTATTCTTTGTTAGTAACTCTAAAATACAACTAGAAATATTTTCTTTACCACTGCCTATGTTTATTTTGGTTTTGATTTGTATTGTTTAAATTCAAATAATGAAATAAACTTTAAGTATATTTTATTTAAAATGCTGAAAATAAATCCATCTTTTTCAGCAGAATACAATTTTGTTTTTCTGCGAAAAAAAAGCATTTGAATCTGCAAAATAACTTTCAATTACACTCGTGAGATCAATTCTTTATTTGATTTAAAAATAAGCCGGGTATGCTCATGACCCGACTTATTTTAACTAACTAACCAACCAAATTTAAAAATCTATTTGTCCCACCAGATTCTTGTGGTCATTAAATCTAAACCTTGACGTTGAATTGCTTCTTTATAATTAGCCTCGTTTGTGATCAATTCTGACTGATCATAAATTAATCTTCTCGGAATTGTTCCTTTTGTCTCTCCAGTTGGATCATTTACAGGAACTAAAACTGGGTAACCTGTTCTTCTGTATTCTGAAAATGCTTCAAAACCATTAAACAATAACAAAATCCATTTTTGAGTGATAATCTGTTCGATTTTTTCTGCTTCTGTTCCTGCAGATTTGAACGGATAAGTCGTAATGTAAGTGGTATATTCTGCTGGTGAAACCAAAGGCACTTTGTCTCCAAAAATGGCTAAAATATTCATTGCCCCTCTTACTCCGTTTTCATAATACGTTTGAGCAGATCCTCCAACATTCCATCCTTTTACTGCGGCTTCTGCCAATAAATATTGAACCTCAGCATAAGACATAATTAGCGTTGGAGCATCATAACGCAATACGGTTGACGTATTAGGATCTGAGAAAAGTTTTTTGTCTCCGCCTGGAAATTCTTTTGCATCATTTGCTAAACCTTGCTGATTTGCAGGGTTATTATCTCCTGTTGCTTCTAATTTTGCATAAATTCTTAAACGAGGGTCGTTTGTGTTTTTCAATAAATCGATGAAAGTTTTACTGAATTTGATATTCGATTCTCCTCCGTTCAAATCATTTCTAACCCATGAAGAAGTAATCGGATTTGTTTTTACTCCCGGAGGCCCTGCATCATGTCGTAAAACCAAACTGTCATCATTTGAAGTAAAAACGCCTTTAGCGTATGCTTTTTCTACAAATTCTTTTGCTTTTGCAGGATTTACTTTAGACAAACGCATGGCTACTCTCAACATTAAAGAATTTGCCAGTTTTTTCCATCTTGCTACATCGCTTTGGTAAAATAAATCAGCATTTCCAACAAAAGGTTTTCCTGCGTCTAGCGCCGTTCCAGCTTCGTCCAATTCTTTTAAAAGATCATTGTAAATAGCTTCTTGAGTATCATATTTTGGAGAAAAAACATTTCCATTATATCCTTTTCCAGCTTCAAAATAAGGAACTTCACCATAAGTGTCGGTCAGTTTTTGGAACAAGAAAACTTTCATGATTCTGCAAGCTTGAATCATATTTGTATTTTCTGGCGTATCCTCTACTACAGATATTAATTGGAAAATCTGATTTAATCCTTTTCCGTACGTTTCTCCAAAAAGAGCAGCCGAATATTCAGAAGAATAGGCGTATTTCGAACCTGCGCCACTCGGTGACGAAAATTGCTGCACAATCTGCGCTGCGTAAATATTATTTCCTCTTGTGTTAGAAAAATCTTGTCCGTCAACATAAATTTCGGCAAGTGTAAACATCGATTTTACAGCTGGATCTGTTAAAGCATTTGGATTCGTATTCATTTCTTCGAATCCTTTATCGCATGATGCCAATGTCAAAGCACTAACAATTGCGACACAAAATATTTTAATATATCTATTTTTCATCTTTTTTAGTATTAGAATTTGACATTAAGTGCAAAACCATAGTTTCTTGTCAATGGCATAGAAGCTCTCTCCATACCTTGCGCATTACTGTTTGAGTAATTTGACTCTGGATCTATGTTTGGAACTTTGTCATAAATAGTCCATAAATTATGTGCTGAAAAGGCTAAACTAACAGACTGAAATGGTGTTTTTTTCAAATATGCTTTTGGGAAATTGTATGCAAAAGAAATGGCTCTCAACTTCACAAAATCGGCATCGTAAACAAAGTTTGAGGTTACGTCGCTGTAACTTCTCCAGTAATCATAAGCCGAAACTGTTGTGTTAACAGGAGCTCCGTTTACATCTGTTCCGCTTACTGCAACTCCGTTTTCACGACCTGGAAGAGTAATTTCACTTAATCCGTAACGAGTCCCTAACTGATTGGTAGCAGAATAGATTTCTCCTCCAAATTTAGCATCCATAAAAACAGAAAGAGTGAAATTTTTATAAGAGAAATCATTTGAGAATCCCATAGAAAGCGGTGCAACACCTTGTCCTGCAATGATTAAATCTCCTCTTAAAAATTTACCATTTGTATCTAAAACAATGTTTCCGTTTGTATCTCTTAAATAATCGTAAGCTTTAATAACTCCAAAAGGCTGTCCTTTTTCTAAAACTACATTAGCTCTTCCGTCTCTGTTTCCTTCTAATGTTTTCGTTGTAATTTTATCAGAAAGATTCAGCACTTCACTATCATTATAAGCAAAATTATAACCTACGTTCCAAGTGAAACTTTCTGTTTTAACTGCTTTTACATTAATAGCAAACTCCACCCCTTTGTTTAGGATTTCTCCAACGTTGATTTTCGTCGTTCTGTATCCAGAAGCTTGAGAAACATCGGCATCCGTAATATCATTCGTAGTTTTTTTACTGTAGAATGTTAAATCTGTACTTACTCTATTGTTGAAAAATGTGTTTTCAAAACCAAACTCAATTGTGCTTACGTTGTATGGCTTTAAAGTTCTGTTTGGAATTGTTTCTCCATTTACACCCAAAATTGGCTGCCCTAATGAATCTGTCTGTCCGTCTGGCGTTATATAAGTTAAAGATAAAGCATAAGCATCTGGCAATGCTCCACCAACGTTACCCCAGCCAGCTCTAAGTTTACCATAAGAAATCCATTCTGGAAGACCAATCACTTCAGAATAAATAAAACTTGAACTTACAGAAGGATAAAAAGTACTATTGTTTGACGGATCTAAAGTAGAAAACCAATCTTCACGGCCTGTTAAACTAAGAAATAAATAATCTTTGTATCCAATATCGGCAGAATAGAAAAGTGAGTTTACTTCGCTTTCTGAAAATAACTTTTCTGTTTTATCTGGCTGTGTATTTCCGTAGAAATATTTGAACGGAACAATAAAATTATTTCCTTTCATTTTAATACCGCTGTATCGGTTATGCTGACGGTTTGCACCAATAAAGGCATCTAGCGAAAGATCTTTAACAATATCTCCTTTGTAACCTAAGAAACCAGAAGCATTCCATTCTGAACGTGACTCCACTCTGTTTTCGATTGATCCTCCTGGGCTGTAGTTTATTCCAGTAGGTTCAATTTCAGTGTATTCATAATTAATATCATCAATACCAATAACAGCTTTAGCATAAATTTTTTCTGTAATGTTATAATTTACTTTTGCAGATCCGATAAAACGCTTTCTAAGGTCGTCGTTTAATGGCGATTTTGTAGCAAAATAAGGATTGGTATGGTATACGTTTGCTCCTAAATAATCTTCTTCACCGCCGTTTGCATCATACGGATTGCTTAACCATCTAATATCTGTTCCCGGAGTCATAAAAGTGGTTGGGAAAGATGGGTTTCTTGGCGAATCGTTTAAGTATGGACGATTATGGCTTTTCTCCGAAATATACTGCGCATTAGTTTCTACGCTGATTTTTTTATTTGGAGCCGAATTTAAACTTAAAGCCACGTTGTTTCTTCCAAAAGTAGTTTCTGGCAGAATAGATTCATCTTTGGTATTTCCGAAAGATAATCTAAAGTTTGTAGTTTCATTTCCGCCAGAAATCGCTAAAGTATTACTGAAAGAATATCCCGTTCTATAGAAATTCTCCACATTATCTTTTCCGTAAGCCTGATAAGGTCTTGTAGCACCGTCAAGAGACAAAGAAGGTGTTCCGTCGTACTTATCTCCCCATGCAAAATAGTACGAATCTCTAAGTTCTTGTAAATTAGTAAATCTTGTTGGTACACCGCTCGCGTTTGGAGCTCCAGCGCCATACTGATCTTGCCATTTTAAAAGGCTTGCAGGCGTATTAAAAGTAGAATTTGTACTAAAATCTACTCCTATTCCTGTACCGCTTTTTCCTTTTTTGGTCGTAATCAAGATAACACCATTTGAACCTCTATACCCGTAAAGCGCAGAAGCGGCACTACCTTTCAAAACCGACATCGATGCGATATCATCTGGATTGAAAGAAGACATTCCGTCTCCTTTGTCAGCGCCTCCCCACATGTTTGCATTTCCTTGCTGCGTGTTATCAATCGGAATTCCGTCTACCACATAAAGCGGCTGGTTCAATCCAGATGCCGAAGTCGCTCCACGAATGACCACACGGCTAGAACCAGATGGTCCTGTAACTGGCGCCGAAACGTTTACGCCCGCAATTTTACCCTGCAAAGCATTTCCTAAATTAATTTCTTTATTTTTTGTCAGATCTTCACCTTTTAACTCTCCAACGGCGTAACCCAAACTTTTCTTTTGTTTTTTAACTCCAAATGAAGTTACCACAACATCTTTCAATTCTTGTGTAGATTCAACCAGTGCAACAGTAACTCTGGTATCTTTTTCCTGAAGCACAACTGTCTGTGACTGAAACCCGATAGAAGATACATTCAGCGTAACTTTACCTTCTGGAACATTCATTCTAAATCGCCCTTCAGCATCTGTAACAGCGCTAAATGGTTTTCCTTGAACTTCGATTGATGCAGCAACAACTCCCTTGTTCTCTGCATCTGTAACTATGCCGGTTATTAATCGATTTTGCGCTGCAGCACTTAAACTGCTAAGCAATATCACGCCTAACACTGCTAATATTTGTCTCATAAGCTTTTTTGGTTATTGGTTTTGACTTCGTTTTGTGTTTGTTCTACTCTGTTTGTTTTTAAATAATTAATAAAAAATTGTACTCTGTCTCAATGTCTCAGCGCCCATTTTTACTAGGGTTGCTGTTTTTGTTTTTAACTAAAACGTTTTAGTGAAATGACTAAAAAAAAGCCTAAACTCACTTTTCATTTTATATTTTTTTAAATTGATTCTCTTATAATTAAATTGCCTTTTTCGAGAACTTTTTCAATTTTAAAATCGTCCAGGTTTGTCATTTGACTCATTAGCAATTGTATGGATTTGACCGCTATCTGTTCTATAGGTTGGGCAACTACCGATATTGTGGGCGTATGCAGTTTGAAGCTGTCGTGATCATCAAAACTGATAACCGAAATGTCGTCTGGAATTTTGTATTTCAAATCTCGAAAAGCTTGAAGCCCCGCAAGTCCCAGATAATTTGCCAGAAAAAGAACGGCATCTATCTCTTTATTTTCTGTAAAGAAATTTATGATGGCTTCAATTCTGCTCTGTTCGCTTGAGTGATAATCTAAATGAAGCGTATATTTTTCGTTATAAATTCCTTCTTCTTTTAAGGCTTCAACATATCCTTTTTCTCTCAATTTCATCTGAATCATTCCAGACTTATTATTCACGACTGCAATATTCTTTCTCCCTTTACTCATCAAAAATTTAGCAGCAGCGTAAGAGCCTTCGTAATTATCCATCACAACATGACTTACTTTTTGATTGGCAAAATATCTGTCAATAAGTACAACTGGTTTCTGGAGTTTTAAAAGCTGGCTTATTGTTTTTTCCAAATTTCGTGTTGGCGTAATAATAAAACCTTCCACATTTGCCTGCAAAAGACTTTGCACCAATTCTTCAGAACGGTCATTATCGTCGTTTGTACTGCAATAAAAAACTCTATAATTAATATTTTTTGCCTCGTCTTCGATCACTCTTGCCAAATCTGCAAAAAACTGATTGGATATATCTTCTACAATAAGTCCTATTGATCTCGTTTTTCCTGTCCGCAAACTGCTCGCAATCATACTGGGTTTGTATTGCAGTTTTTGTGCTACATCCTGAACTTTTTTGATCACTGCCGGGCTGATGGCCATTTTTTCACCCTTTCCGTTGATAACAAAAGACACAGTAGAAATAGAAACCTCAGCTTTTTTAGCAATATCTCTAATTGTAATCTTTTTCATCGGGTAATTATTTTATTGTTGCATATTTTATTACATAGCAAATATATGTAAGTACAGCTTACAAAAACGTTTTAGTAAAATTTATTTTCAATAAAATGTTTTTTTATAGCTAAAAAACAACAAAATATTCAGTAATTACTGGATTTACCTCTGTTATTGTCATTCTGACTTTTAATATCAATTTTATGATTTTGATATTGATTTTAACTACATTTGGCCATGATTATTGCCATAAAAAACGAAAAAATAGTTTTTTTCAGTTCTACTGAGAAGGACAAAAAATATAGAAATTCAGAAAGTTGAATAAGAAAACCAATACATCAAAAATCGTTTTTGACGCAAATTATATCATAATTAATAATTAAAGATTCTTTTAAACATTTATGGATTTTCTCCAAAACCGATTTATTCTTTAATGTTGAATATTGCAAATATTTCTTGTTTAAGTGATGCTTCACGAGCAATTATGGAATTACCTCCTAATGCATTAATTTCGCTTTTTTTAAAGCCCGCTTTAAGGATTTCTAAAGTGTCTGTAACTTCTTGATCAAAATAAACTTCTAAAGACCCCTTAAATTTTTCAGAATAACGAATCTTATAGAACCTACCAACATTTTCTGAAGAGCCAACTGAATCGCCTCCTTCTCCTTGATATCTTATTCCATCAATATTGTAAATTAAATAATCAATTTGCGCTCTATTGTATTTACGATGTAAAATACATTTCCCCACAGAAATTTTACCATTAGACTTAATGTCTTTTCTTATAAGTGCCCCCTCAAAAAGTAAGAATAGAAAAAATAAAAAAAATGAGATTATAGAAATTACAGAAATCACACCAATTATTTTAATGCCAATTTTTTTCATAATAACCATTCCTTATTTAACATGAATTTTCTTTTACCCAAACCTACAAATTAATTTCACAAGGATTAGCAGAAAAGCAAATCATTCTAAGTGAAAAAATAATCCCTAAAATGCTAAAAATATTTATATCAAACGAATGAATAAAATCCAAAAACAAAAACCTCTTCATAACAAAAAGCAACATGCAATAGGTAAGAAAAAAATCATTATTTTTAACTAACCTTCATTTTTGCATTATGACCGATAAATCACAACTCTTAAGTTCCATTTTCAGGCATCTTGATGGCTTGGTTACTGCTCCTGTGGCAATTGCGCTAAAAAATAAATTTGTATTACCATTTATCTCAGACAAAAAGCAGACAACACTATCTGAACTTACAGCTGCTTTTAATGTCAATGAAGGCTATCTGAATGTCGCTTTGAGAGTTTTGGCTTCTCAAGGTTTTTTAGATTATGAGATTGATAATAAAACGCAGGTTATTACCATTGCCGTAAATGAAAAAACCGAAACTGCTTTTTCGCTGTTTTATCTCTATGAAGATGTTGTTACATTGCTTCAATTATCGATACAGTTTCATCCGCGTTTGTTTGAAGATACGCCTTTTGAAAAACTTAATGTAATTTTTGAAAAATATAAAAAAAGATACGGAATTGAGCCTTCCAACGATTCTCTAATCAATAGCATTCAGGAACAAATTTTAAAACATATTGAAGGCTATCTAATTGGCCCCACAATTGTGCGTCTGGCCATGAACGGAATGTTTCATAAATATTTTATGGAAACTTCTTTTAGACCCGAAGAATTTCATAAATCTCCTGAAAATTTTAAAAAGATTTTAGATTTTTTTGTGCATTTGGGCTGGTTTCTAGAAAAAAATGGAAATTATCAGTTTACAGAAGCAGGTTTATTTTTTGCTAAAAGAGCCAGTGCGTATGGTGTTACGGTTTCTTATTTACCAACATTTGCTAAAATTGAAGAATTAATTTTCGGCAATCCGGATGCCTTACGAACTGCTGAAGGCGAAAACGAAATTCATGTGGATCGTGAAATGAATGTTTGGGGAAGCGGCGGCGCTCACGACACTTATTTTAAAGTCGTGGACGAAATTCTAATCAAACTTTTTAACCTTCCTATTGAAGAACAGCCTAAAGGAATCCTGGATATGGGCTGCGGAAATGGCGCTTTTCTACAGCATATTTTTGAGGTAGTCGACAGACAGACTTTACGAGGAAAAATGCTCGATGAGTATCCGTTATTTATAGTTGGAGTAGATTACAATCAGACTGCTTTGAAAGTTACTCGAGCCAATCTTATCAATGCAGATATCTGGGCAAAAGTAATCTGGGGCGACATCGGCCGTCCTGATTTACTAGCAACCGATCTGAAAGAAAATTATAATATTGACCTGAAAGAGCTGCTGAATGTGAGGACTTTTTTAGACCACAACAGAATCTGGCAGGAACCAGAACATATTAACCCAAATAGAATCAGTAACTCTACTGGCGCTTTTGCTTACAGAGGAAGACGAATAAGCAACAATCAAGTTGAAGATAATCTTTTGGAGCATTTGCAAAAATGGTCGCCTTATGTACATAAATTTGGTTTGCTTCTGATAGAACTGCATACCATAAATCCGAAATTGACTGCCAGCAATTTAGGCCGAACACCTGCAACAGCTTACGATGCAACTCACGGTTTTTCTGATCAGTATATTGTTGAAATCGATGTTTTTAATGCCATTGCAGCAGAGGCTGGTTTGTTTCCAGATAAATCTATTTTCAAGCGATTTCCAGATGCTGATACGGCGACGGTGAGCATTAATTTGTTGAAGGGAAAATAAATTATGGAAGATTCCTAAAGAATTACCAATCGTCCATAATTTATTTAAGATTTAGTTTCATTAAATTCACGGAAACAACTACATCATCGTATTAATACGGATACTTGCTTTTATAAGTGCCAAAGCAGATATTTTTGACACGTGAATATCTTTTGGCTGATGATGCGAATTCTGACTAACCAATTTCACAAATTCCTGACCTTGATCTGATTTCTGAACATATTTGACTGTGATATATTCTTCCCAATCGTTCAGCTTTACACTTAAAAGATACATTTCGCCAAAAAAGATATTCTCAAATTCTGTTTCCTTATACAGAATAATATCTCCTGATTTTAATAAAGGATACATACTATCTCCTGTTACAGAAATTGCACCGTCACATTTTGGAAGATTCGGAATTTTTATCGTATCCAAAATTCTTTGCGGTTCTCCACTGCTAAACAATTCTCTTAAACCTGCAACCGCTTCTAGATCATATAAAGGAATTTCCTGAGTTGCATGCAGCGAATCGATTGTTTTTCTATCACTATTCATAATCATTACGCTAGTATTTTCTTCTTTAATCATAGGTCCGTTTCCTGTTAACAGCCACTCCGAATTCAGATCTGGATAATAGTGTAATATTTTACACGCCTTATCGGTTCCCATATTACTGCTATTGTCTAAAAACTTATTAGAAAAACCTAAATCATTACAAAACTTATACTTAGTAATCCCTTTATAATCAAGATATTCCCGCACTCTTTCCGTTGACCCCATAAAAAGATGTATTATTTTACGTTAAAAATTTGCTTTAATGTGTTATTTTACATTATATTTGCAAAGTAAAGAAAAATAAAATTGAAAAACAAGGGGTTAAGCTAGAAAATATATTAAAAATATAAATAATAAAAACTCAAAAACCAACACAACAAACTGATTTACAACAAACAAAAACAACAAATACATAATGCGTAAAAATTTTACCCTAAAACCCAAAAAGAATGTAAAATACTACGCATCTAAAAATAATACTTAACGAGAATCAAAAAATAGCATTAATCTTTAATCCAAATCGAAAATGGGAACAATTCAAATCAAAGAGAAAATTCGGGAACTGGAAAATTGGCTTATTGAAAATCCAAACAGTCCCGAAAGAAGTTTAATCGAATCTGACATTAAAAAATTAAAAAATCAATTAGAAAAAAATCATGAGTAACGCACAAATCGAAGAACGTATTGCAACATTATATCTGGCACTTCAATACTGTTCTGAAAAAAAGAAAACTTTTACCGCCGGAGAAAGAATCTGTATTAATCAGGAACGTTTTCAGTGGATGCATATTTTAGGAAACGAAGAAGCTGCTCCAAGACCTGTTTCATCTGCTATAGAAAACAAAATCATAGCCATATCGAAACTAGCTCTACAATATAACTTTAAGCCTTATTATGCAGATCCACTTAAAGAAGAAATTGATACGACTTTATAAAAATTTAAAATCAAAAAACTATGAACACAATTATCAGCAACCAGACAATTGACCTATCTCAATTTTCAGCCAAACAACTAAAAGAGGCCTTAATTAGAGTTGAAAGCAAAAAAAATCAGGAAAGAGATACCTATAAAAAACTAGTCGCGGAGACCATTCCAAAAGCACTATTGAAATTAAAAAAGACCTCTGAAATGATTCAAAATGTAAAAACAGAAACGTTTCAGCTTTTCGAAACCATTTTAGATTTAAAAAATCAGGTTTATGGTTTTAAAGAGAAACAAATGTCTCATACTTTTTCTAATGAAAAAGAAGAAATTACAATTGGATACCGCATTAATGAAGGTTGGGATGACACGGTAACAATCGGTATTGAAAAAGTACAAAATTACATAGCATCGCTTTCTACAAATAAAGAAACGGCTTCATTGGTAAAAATTGTTTTCAATCTTTTAAAAAAGGATGCTAAAGGAAATCTGAAAGGATCTAGAGTTCTTGAACTACAGAAGCTTACCAAAGAATTCAACAATGAAGAGTTCACTGATGGCGTCGAAATCATTGCTTCATCATTTAGACCAATTCGTTCAAGCTGGTTTATTGAAGCAAGCACAATTAACGAAAACGGAACAAGAACTAATATTCCATTGTCTATGTCTTCTGTTGATTTTTTACAAGGATATGTTTTCAATTTTTTTAATCAACAAAACGAACATCCCAATGCAGCCTAATAACGACATTTACGCATCGGCACTTTTAGCGCTTTTATTAATTGCAACCAATCTAAAGCCTATTTTGATATTTCATGAATGGCTAAATTTTAAAATAAGCACTACGTACAAACAATATAGAAATGAACTCAAAAACAAAGTTAAAAACAGATCACAAAATTCTTTTTTAGGCAATTAAATTCAACCAAATACCACAAATTACTGCACTTCATTATTTCATCACTTTAATCTTTTTATCATGCCAATCTCAAGTCAAAGAAGCCTCGGAATTCAAAAAAACAAATTACTTCGATATAAACTTATCAAGGATTTATATCAAAAACACAAAACGGAAGATATCCCAACTACAGTTGTTTGGCGTAAATATATTTATCCTGTTTATCCTATTTCAAGAACTACACTTTACGAAGTTCTGTGTACTCCGATTACAATCGAATTGAAAAAAATCGAAGAATTGAGCCAAAAAATGGCTTCATAATTACTTAATAAATTCAGCTAAAATTGCTTTTCTGTACAAGTCTGTAAAAACTTCGAACATTGGTGTTCAACCACCTTGCATTGACTTTTTTTAAGCATATAAAGCTCAGATCTTTGCTCTCTCAACTAGATTCAATTTTTAAAAATCTGAATCAAAAATCATCTAAATTGATTTAAAATCATAGTATTGAAATACGTTCTTTTGACATTTTAATCAAAGAAAAAGCCTGTAACAATTTATTTTACAGGCTTTTTCTTCTAATCAAAACTCGATTTTGATCTTAAAACGTTTTTCTAAACGCACTGTTCCTTTTACTTTATACTTACAAAAGCTTCGAATTAATCTTCCAACGTGAATCAAAAAAAGCTTTCTGTTTGATTTCACTTTTTGAAACAATCTTCTCCATCTGTAAATTCAAGACAATTCATTTACAAAAAAATAACATCCCAATACCATAAATCCATAAACTCATTTATGCAAAAAAATCGACCTATTTTAAATTCTAAATCAAAATGACTATTTCTCAAATTATCGAAAAAATACAGGAACTAGAATCTTGGCTAATTAAAAATCCTAATAGTGCTGAAAGAAGCCTAATTGAATACGATCTGAAAAAATTAAGAACTATTTTACAATTGCGTAAACATGATTAAACACCAAGAAAAATAGTCAACATAAATTTACATTAAGACTTCTCTACATAACCCAAAAACCTATAAATCGATGTTACCAAACCATGACATTTATGCTTCTCTTCTTTTAGGAGCTCTTTTAATTGCAACAAATTTAAAACCGATATTGGATTTTCGCGAATGGATTAATTTCAAAATAAATTCAACTTTTAAGCAATACAAAAATGAGCTTAAAAAAAAGGACAATCACAAATTGTAAATTAAATTTCACATCCTTATTACTTATTGAAATTCATATCAAACAGAAATAGTTTGATATGAATTTTTCCCACTCAAAACCTGACTGTTTTTAAAACTGCAGCAAATAAAAAAGGTTCCTGTTTTCTTAACTTATTTTAAGAAAATCAGGAACCGAAAAGCGGGCGCTTTCTGCCCTAATCAAATAACTCAAAACCATTCTTTTTCCCAGGATGTTCCAAGTTTATAACTCAGGAACAAATTGTCGTGCGGACTCTGCTGACTTAAATTATTTAAGTGCTTTTGCAAGAATAACTTCAGGACGAAGTTCCAGACGATTTTCGGCATTAGGAGAGTGGCCATTGATATATAAGGATCAAATGGTTTTGGTTATCTGTAATGCATTTATGTATTCATTTAAGCCTCAAATGGCTGTATTTCTTTCTAAAACAATTCTTTTTAAATCATTTTATTCTTTCATTATGGCAATATCTAATAACAGAAGTCTCGGAATTCAAAAAAATAAACTCTTACGCTATAAGCTTATCAAAGAATTGTATCAAAAACACAAAACGGAAGATATTCCTACTACTGTAGTTTGGCGTAAATATATTTATCCGGTCTACCCTATTTCTCGTACCACTTTGTATGAAATTCTTTGTACTCCGATAACTTCTGAACTCAAAAAAATAGAAGAACTGCTCTCGAATCAGACCAAGAATTTATAAAGCAGCAAAACCAAATTGGCTACTGTTATTTTATCTGAATCGCTCTGCAAAGATGCGGTGTTTTTCTCAGTAAAAACAGCGACTGTCCGCTGACTGAACAACTCTGTAAAGCACCAGAATACAAGTGTTTAAGTGCCTTTCATTCGTTTTTTTTACTGCTTTTTTAAGGCAATCTTTGTACCCACAAAAGGAAACAGCTACAGCAATTACTACAGAAAATTAAGGCCAGATTTCTTCCACAAAACAATACTTAAAGCAGTTTCTCAAAAACAAATTTTAATCCTAACACATATTTTCAAAACATTAAATGGAACAGTTTCTATACCCCACTCTTACCGCTTTTTTTGCCGCATTTATTACCTGGTTTTTCTCAATGAGAAAATCATTAGCTCAAGATAGAGCTGCTGAACTTGATAACGCCGTGAGCGCTGTAAAATATTATCGTGACTTACTTGACGACCTTACCGCTCGACTTACCACGGCAACCGAAACCATCAAAAAAATGGAAATACAACACAAGGAGCTCATGCTCATAAATCAGCAATTGGTAGATGAGCTTCAAAAATTTAAACAACTAAACGGAAAACAACAATGACATTAGCCCAAAAAACATTAGAAATTTCGTACGCTCAAGTTGGTGTTGAAGAAATGCCTCGAAATAGCAACGCTGGCCCTGAAGTCGAAATTTATTTAAGAAGCGTCGGACTGCCAAAAGGATATCCTTGGTGCATGGCTTTTGTTTACTGGTGTACTCAAAAAGCCGCATTGCAATTGGGTGTCAAAAATCCTTTGAAGAAAACAGGAGGCGTTTTAGACCAATACAATTCTAGCAAACCTCTAGTAAAAAAAGATCCTCAGCCTGGTGATGTTTTTATCATCGATTTTAAAAATGGAACAGGTCATGCTGGAATTGTTGATAAAGTCGCAGGAAGTCTTATCTATACCATTGAAGGAAATACAAACGACATGGGAGGACGAGAAGGTTATAAAGTAGCCAGAAGAAAAAGAGAAATTAAAAGCATTAAAGGCTTTTTAAGGCTCTAAAACACACTTAATAAACAAATTATAATTTATGATAAATAATTTAAAATGTCTTGTTTTTTTGTTTTTTTCAGCCTTAGTTCTGGTTTCGTGCAAAAGTCCGAAGCCAGTTCTAAGCGAAGAAAAAACCAAAACGATCACAATCAAAGAAATGGTACATGATACTGTTTTTAAAATTCAGAAAGACAGCAGTTCTTTCAAAGCATTATTAGAATGCCAAAACGGAAAAGTAGTTGTTAAGAATGTTACTCAAGCCGAACCAGGGCGTACATTAAAAAGCCCAAAGGTTCGTCTTGATAGCAATAAACTTAACGTTGACTGCGAACTTAAAGAGCAGGAACTTTACGCTCGCTGGAAATCGCAACAAGTAAAAGAAACCGAAGTAAAAACCATCAACACCACAAAATTTGTCAATTATTTGACTTTCTGGCAAAAGGTACAAATCTGGCTGGGGAGGATTTTTCTTTTGGTGTTGGTTTATTATGCTGTAAAGCCAATCGCACGATTCTACAGAATATTCTAGGGTCAAGTAAATAATTTAAAAAATAATTCATTCTAAAATTTCAATTGAATTTTAGATTTAAAAAACTTAACGCATGTCGAAAGTATATTTTTTTACAAAAGAAAGCTCAATAGAAACTGATCAATTAGCAGAATTAGCTTTTGGACAGCAGCCAGATGTAGGCAATGTTGAAAAATACAATCTGGATAATAATTTTTCTGTTTCTGAGGATGCTCCAGCTTATGCCATTACAAAATCATTAGTACTGGCAATTCCAAGTAATGCGAATTCTTCATTATTGAACATTGCATTGCTTCCTATGAACACCTATGTGAGTGGCTTCCCTGTAAAAATGTTTATTTACAGAGGAATTAAAAAATCCTCATTGGTTGATAATGTTGGAAATATCCTTGAATCAGATGGTTCGTGGTCTTCTAGCAACATTCTTAAAGTCATAAAAGAGGTACAGGATAAACTGAATTCAAAAAATGGCACCAATTTAATTGCGAAATCAGATTGTTTAGGTTTAAACTTTTCAGAACTTCCTGACACTACTTTTATCGAAAAAATATTCTTCGATGACACCGATACTTTCCATCCTTTAATTGTTGAAGGAGGATGCCAAATCGGAAAATTTGCCGGTGGATCTACTCTTGCAGGAGTTGAAGTTATCCTTGACATGATTGGCTATGAGCCAACATTTAAATTGCTAAAAGCTTCAAATCATACGTTAGAAATCGATAAACCAACAATTGACAGTAATGCAACTGAACCTGATAAACTAAAACTAAAATTTAACAACAGATTCCAAAAAGAAGAAATCTTAAGTTATCTGGATATTACAGCGTTTTATGGTGCTGCAAAAAATCAAGGATTAAGAATTAAAGGAGCCGATAATGGCAACGACTTCTTGCAAAAGTTTTACAACAAAAATACTGTCTATATTGACATCAGAGACGATTGGGGTTTTTCATACAATCACTTCTTTAAATTTAAGGATGAGTTAAATGTTGGTTTTTATTCTGCAGATAGCGCTATTAAAGACCCTGTATATTCTGGCATGAATTATTATACAAATTGGCCGATTCTTAAAATTACCGATCAGGTTTATAACAATAGTAAGAAGTGGTTTTATATCAAAATCCCTATCGGAATTGGTAGTCCTGAAAACGCAAATTTCTTATCATCTTATGTCGGTAAAATTTCAACAGAAGTTGATACGACGCAAAAAAAACATTTTATAATTGCTGATGGAAACGGGAGCAGTAAAATTCAACTTAAAGAATCTGAAGCAGTTAAACTAAAAAATTGGAAATATGATGATAATAAATTAGGATCTAATTATTTTCTGCTGAAAAAGTCAACAAAAGGCAATGGTAACGAGCAACAAAACATTTCATCTATATGGAACAATTTTTTCTCTTTAAAGATGAATAATATTTTTGGGTTAGATAATTTAATTGATGGTGACTTTAGAGTTTATACTTATTCTTCTATTAATTCTCCATTAGTCATAGATTCCAAAAAAGGTGAGGCTTATTTACCTACTTCGGGAATTGCTATTGACAAAAATCATGTAACATTTTTTGCTTATAAAGATGTTGCTGCCTACAGAAGTACAAATAATAAAGATGATCATTCTGTAGCATTAATTGGCAAAGGCAAGTTTAATTTAGAATTCAAAACCAGTGACTATGATTATGAAAACACTGAAAATCCGCATATTGGATTTTTAAATCAAATTACTAAAACATCAAAAATTGGAAATTTTGAATTGAGTAAGTTTTCGCTTCCTTCTAATGAAAATGCAGAAGAAAAAACCAAATTTCTTACTTACGCAAAAACTGGAGATTCTGCTTCTAATGATGCAGTTTTTAAAACTTTTGAATCCATTACTTTAACTCACGCTGAATATAATATTTTAAAAACGCATCAACAAAATTCAAATACTAATTTTCCTAATCATTCATTATTTATAAAATGTAAAGAATATTCTTCTACACCATATCAAACATTCAAACTTGAAAACTACATTTTAACATTAGGAATCCCAACTCTTATCGATTACAATGATCCAACTTTAAATTTCTTAACAATTGCTAACTCATTGGATGAAATCACTTATAACGATTTGCCTATTACCTTAACAAGCATTAACTAATCTTCAATAACTAAATCATGTCTTTATACATATCCAAAAATGCAATTAATAATATTCCATTAGCTGATGAAAATCTGACTAACAATATTAGTAAAGGAATTATCCTAAATGAACCATTGTCTACTAGTGATTATTTAAAAAACTTAGCGGTGGACGATGTAAATAATAAAAAACTTGGACTAAAAAACAATTCTTCTGGACCACATATAACAATTTTAAAAATGGCTTTAATCGCCATTGATGCAATTTATGATGAATATACAATTCCTACTAAGTTAACAGCGACTGGAATTTTTGACCTCAATCTTGAAAATGCAATTAAAATTTTCCAAGGAACTGAATCTTTTACTAAAAATAGATCAATCACTATTAATGGAATTGTAGATTCAAAAACCTTATTAGCAATTGATAATGCATTGAGTCAACATAATATTTTTGATTACGAAAATAAAAAATATGTTGGACAAGTAAGCCCTCAATCATCTTTTTACATTGGAAGTGATATATCTAACCCAAAACCTAATTATAAAATTATTATAGAAGGTGGTGATGAAATTACAATAGAAGCAAAACCAGAATTAGGTTTTACATTTATTAATTCTGGAAACGATGGGAAATATGTATATGGTATTCCAAATGAAAAATTTCAAATAGAAATCGACAAACATCCTTTAGTAATTGCAAAAAATTCAAAACGAGCGATTGAAGGTATTCCTCCCATAAAAAGTGTAGGTTTCGCAAAATCAGATTACAATTTAGAATTTGCTAATGCGAGTGTTCCGATGACAAATATTCAAGAAGAATTAAACAAAACTGCCCCACTATTATTTGATGATAATGGTGCCAAATTATACAAAATAAAAGAAGGTGATACTATATCTCAAATAGTACTAGACAATTACTATGGAGGAGGGGGATATGTCATTATGGATCCATATAACAATGTTCCTATCTTTACTTTACCAGAAAGAACACCATTTCCTGAAGATAAAAGAAAAGATGATGCACGTTTTCAATTCTACCATAATCTATTGTATTATTATAACTCCCAAGAAAAAGGAAATAGCCCAATAAATGAATGGGGGTTTAGAACAAATAATTACGAAAGATATACTATTGATCATTTAGACATGGTTAGCATTTTTGATAATGAATTTGAAGAAAGTAATCCAAATACTGCATTACCAAACTATTATCGTTTTTTAAAAAAAATGGAAGAATTAAATGCTAATAGTAAAATGATTTTTGATCCTTTAGGAATTGTAACTTCTTTTACAACCGTTACAGGAGAAAACATAAGAATTCCTTCCAGACAATTTGCAGACACCATGTACTACTTTTTAAATTTTAGACATGACGAAATGTTGGTAACACAGGAAGCAGTCCCTGATGATCCTGATGAAAAACCTATCTCTATAGTAGATTATATAAAAAACGAAGCTTTAGACGATCTTGTTGATACTTTATCAAGTGCTATTGACACTTTGGATGAAGTCGCTGACGAGGTAAAAACAGATGCTGTTGAATTATACCATGAAACTGTTGACTTTTTTATTTCTGCATATAATTTTGTTATACAGAGTTTGGTTGATTATTGGCCAAGAGGATTTGGAGGAAAATTTAATATTGGAGCAAGTGTGACTTGGGGTATACCAGTAAAAACTAAGGGAACCATAGAGAAAAGCATTTCTCGTAAAATGACAAAAGCAACCGAGCTTACTTTAATTTACACTACTGAGCAATCAATCGAATTAGGCGTAGAACATGTAGAAGGTTTCAGTTATGGTATTGGTCAATATTCTGGACATGGCCAATCAAAAAAACTCTTTGGAGCTTTAGCCGGTTTTGAAGCCTCTGCTGGCTTAACATTAACACAAGTATCTGAATATGAATTTCCAATAAGACAAAATGAAACAGCGCTATTAACCATGGCAATTAATGCTTTTGCTGGTCAAATACTTCAATATGCTTCTAAAATTTTCACATCCTTAGAATCATTAAATGTTGACCCTAAACATTATATAACCAAGCTAGAAACAAAATATAATTTAAATATTGGAGCTGAAGTTGGAATACAAATTGGAACGCAGCTAAAGAAAGGAATAGAATTACCTAATGAAAATTCTGAACCGCTAGGAATCCAAGATCAAAATAAAAGTTATGGTTCAATTTATAATATTTTTCAAAAAATACCTTCAATTGGTGTAGTTGGCGATGTAAGTGTCAACGGAGGTGCTGCTTTCAGTTATCAGGCAGAATACGATGATGCACCTTTTACTAAAGGAAACAGAGGAAGAGTATTCTCAAAAATAAAAATTGAAAACCAATATTACATCGATGCCAAAATTGATTTAGATCTTATAAATAACCTGTTTACAAATCTAATACCAGGTGCGTCTCAGCCCAATTACATAGGAACATTTTTTGACAATTTAAAATTTGACCAAAAAGGAATTATGCTTGGTACACAGTATGAATTTAACAGAACTGGTCCTCCTGATTCGCTGACAAGTAATGATTTTAATTTTAACAACATTGTTCATGAAGAAAAAGATTTCTCTTTAAAGTACCCCAGTGCCAATCTCTCAAAAGAAGTCTCACTATATATCAGTGCTTACTCTGGTGATGCTGGCTCACCTAAAACTGATGTCAAATACCGTATGCATATGCCTACATTTTATGATATGTGGATAGGTGGACTTAATTTTTTTCTTAGTTATGCCGTTGCTATTAAACTCTTTAAAGGATTTGAATTTCACAAACAAGTCGGAATATTTGAATTTGTTGGTAAAGACGAAAATGTAAAAATTAATGACAATTCAATATGTTACAAAATAATCAATGCTATAAAAAAAGCAAATATTATAAAAACGGAAGCAAAAAGTGTTGTTGCTTTTATAGAAAAAATACTTGAAAATACAGAAACTGAATTAAATTTAGATCTAAAAATTAATATTGATTTTAGTAAAGATACTTTATTAAAAAACTTCCTTGAATTTCAATTAAAAAAATTATATCTAAAATATGTTGTTTATCAAAATTACCAAAGTTTGAGCGATGATGTAGATAAAAATATTAGTATTGAAAAAGAAAAGATTTTTAATGAATTAAAAAAACAAAATATTGAAGGAGGGAAAAAGCAATATGAATTATTATACAGTAAAAGTTTAATCCCACAAAGCTCATTAAAAGGTTTAAATGCATATATAGATAAAGAAATTAGTGATAATGGAAATCCAAATGGAAGTTATTTTACTCCGATCCTTAAATTTGTAAAAGGAATTTTTTCTGCTAATGCTTACATGAACAATTTCAAACCCGATCAAACTAAGGATTCTGACTATGCAATTAGCGAAATCATAAATATATTTAGTTTCGTGACTTCATTATTAGGATTTGAGGCAAAATTAGACAGTAAATTAAAATTTGGATTAGAAGCAGAACTTAAAGGAGGAATATTTGGTGGGGTTGTTGGTGCTTCAGTAGAAGGATTTGTCGAAATAAATTATCAACCTACTTTGTATGAAAACGGTAAAATAACCTTTCTAGAATCTAATGACCCGCTTAAAGCTGCTTTCAATGAAATTAAAAATTTGCTGGAAGGCACAACTGATGATAAACGTTGTACCGCTAAAACTTTGTTTCAAGTTCTAGGTAAGTAATTTTAAATATAAAAAACAATCAATCTTATTTTAAAATAATGTAATTTTCCTCTCATTAAAAACAAACTTATTATTATGAAAGAATTCATTAATTTTTCAATATTTATTGTTCTTCTTACACCTAATTTTCACTATGCACAAAATAATCGAAAATTCAATAATCTATTCTGCTATAAAAAGAACATAATTAATCAGCAAAATTTAAAAGATTCTTTAAAATCTGTTTATCTTAAAATAAGCGAACCAAGAGATAATCTTTCAGAAGCAAGAAGAACAAATGCAATTTTTACTAATGATATTAGAGGTTCAGCTTACCTACATTTTGATGAACTTCAAAGAATCAAAAAAGAATCAAAAATTGTTTTTCCTAAACCAAATTATTTAGAAAATGATCTAGAAAAAGAAAAAAATTACGAATATGATGAAAAAGACTGGTTATACAAGAGTAAATTTAAATCATCTCAAAAAAAATATTATCCGGTAAATGATTATAATTTGTTAGTTAAACTAAATAAAACTCTTACTCCAAACAAAAACAATATTTATGAAGAAAATGGCAAAATTTGGTCTGATTATAGAGAATATAAATTTGAATATCAAAATGATGAACTAGGTAGAATAATTAGTGAGAAAACTTATGTTATATCTAGATTTGGTAAAAACACATTAAATAAAGAATGTAATGATGATGATTTAGAAAATCAAAAGTTAAATATATATAATGAAAAGGGACAGGTTATAAATCAAAAAATAACTGTTGGTCCATTCGCTAAAAATAAAATGTCTTATAACTTTTTAGGAACTGAATGTCCTTATTGTGAAGATTTACAATTACAATACGAATATGATGAAAAATCACGCATTACAAAAATAAGTCTGTTTGGTTGCGGAAAAGTAGTTGCACAAGAAGAGTACATTTATAATTCAATTAAAGATTATGTAGAAACGGTAAAATACTATGTAACAGGACCTGGAGAAATATCCAATCCAACTAGAAATTTTGTCAAAACATTTAACGAACAGGGTGATATTATCAAAAAAGAATATATCCCTAATTTTACAAATCAACCCATAATTGAAAAGCTAAATTACTATACCTACGAATACGACAGCCATAACAACTGGATAAAATGCAACATGTTTCTTGAAGGAACACCAGATGGAAAACCAACTTTGGTTGCCGAAAGAAAAATCGAATACTATAATTAGTTTGTACAAAAAATACTATCTCAATACTGCGCTTAAGTTTTAGGCGCAGTAAAAGATAGTTTTATACTTCATTAAACAGACACATTCTCTGACAATTCATTCTACACAAGTAGATTCCCTAAAATCTCATCGATTGAGATTAAATTGATATTGGAAGTTCTCCAAAAAAAAATTAAAACCATTTCCTGCTCTCGATATTTTTATTATTGAGTAACAAATCGCTTTTGATCTTCTTCAAAGGCTCTCTTTTTACTTTGCAAAAAGCAAAATGTTCACTTTCTGTACAACTCTGTTAAGTACCAAAATACAATTGTTCGACAGCCTTGCAGTTGTTTTTTAAAGCCTTTTTTTTTGTAAATCTTTGCAATGTCAAAAAGTAATAAGACTCTAATAAAGAGCATCATGCATTAAAAAAAACTACTTCTAAACGGAGTAGTAAAAAAATTCAAAAAATACTTTTCGAAATTATTATTGTCCTCTTTTTCAAGTAAGGAATACAGAATACTTATGTCTTTTGAAAAAGAAATTATCCTGTTGAGACAGAAGACAAATTTTGAATAGTGATCTACAAACCACTAACAAAGAAATAAATTTAAAAATATGTCAAATCAAATAATGCACCCGTCATTAAGCCAGTTATTACCATTGGACAAGATTCCAAATGAGTTAGAGGCGATTAGAGATGCACTTGCCAGTCTTTTTGATTCTGTTTATGTCAAAAATCTTATTGCCAGCCAGAGTTACGATAACTCTTCTGGTTTTTACAGCATGACATTGACCACATACAATTCACTTGGGCTAGATATTCCGCTTGCTCAAGATTTAAAGCTGGTTTTAAATCCAACTGTGGATGGTAATACCGAAATTCCAATCAGTTTTGATTACTCCTGGATTATTTTAAAGTATATCAGTGATTTCAACTTTGAATCATTTGATAATGCTGTGGAATCTGTATTGCGCATCCTTTTTGAATTGGCAGAAATAAATGAAAAAACATTTTTAAATGAACTTATTAATACTTTCTATCCTGGAGCAAATGCGCTATTAGATTTTGTTACTCAGTTTAATAACGTACATACAGATGCATTAGCAACTTTAAACGATACAAATGCAACCTTTGATAATCAGGTAGAACATTTGTCTCAACAGATAGGAAGTTTAGACATCGACTTGTTAAAATTTGCTTACGATGCACTTTTAAATGTAGGTGATGAAGGACTAGATCGTTTGAAAAAATTATTTGCCCGCTATTTCGATAATATCGAAAAAAATATCAAAGAAGCTTTAACGCTTCAGTTTAGAATGGCTATTAATGAAATTAGCGTCGGGCTTCAATTTCCTCAAAAATGGCTACAACCAGTTTACACTGGTTATGAAAATGTTACCGGAATAGCTTTGGATGATCCATTGCCTGAAAATTATTTTAGCTACTTAAAATTTGATGTTGGAAGCTTGGAATATTCTTCTAATCGCGGATTTATCTTTAATAATATCTCTAGTTTTAGTCTAAACAGATCTATGATTGGAAACACTGGATTAATCGCAGAGTTTTCAGGACTAAAAGTAGATTTAAGCAGAGACAAAAATATTCCTGAAGCAGATGCAGACGGAAGAGGCGCAGCATTTAGAGGAGTTTACGCTGAAAAAGCAGCTATTAAATTACCCGAAAAATGGTTTAAAAAAGAAAACGATGCTACATTACAAATCACGGGAAAACAATTATTAATTGGTACAGAAGGAGGAATCTCAGGAACAATTGGATTAGAATCTCTGATTGTTGGAAATCCCGTCGATGAGACAGATTACATGTGGTTTAATTTAGCTAAAAGCTTCAGAGTTGGTTTTAACAAGTTTGATATTTCCTTCAAACAAAATAGAGTTATATCTTCTAACATAAAAGGTGTATTAGAAATTCCAAAATTTAAGAAAGGTAATACTCCATTTATTGTTGACATTGAAGGCCACTTATACGACGATGGAGATTTTAATCTAACTGCTTCTTTTGATAAAGAAAATGAGCCTCAAGCCAATTTATTTGGTCTAGTAGATTTCGATTTTCACAGTTTTGAGCTAGGAAAACAAGATGACGATTATTATGTAGGAACTTCTTGCTACGTTTCTTTCCCTGAAGGAACATTAATGAACAGATTGGCTAAAGGTCAAGGTTTTGATGTTGAAAAACTTCGTATTTATAGCGATGGAAATATTGAAGTTGAGGGAGGTTCTATTCCGATTCCGATTAATTTATCTGTGAATCTTGGACCAGTTCAGATGGCGGTAAGCAACATCAACTTTGGTTCAACACAAATTAATGGACATAAATATAATTTCTGGGGATTTGATGGTGCTATCAGTGTCAATCCGCTTGGATTAGATGCTCGTGGTGAGGGTATTAAATACTATTACAGCACAGAAGAAGGATTCAAAGATTCTTTCATCAGAATTCAAACTATTGAAGTTGATTTGATGATTCCAGGAACAGCTTCAGAAGAATCTGCTATGGCTATTATTCATGGTATGATTTCGTTACCTCAGCCGGGAGAATCACAAGAATTCATGGGAGAGGTTTCCTTAAAATTGCCTAAAGCTAAAATTACAGGAAGCGTAGGAATGCGTTTTGCACCTAAATATCCTGCGTTCTTAGTTGATGCAGGTATTGAATTGCCTACAGGTATTCCGCTTGGATTTCTTTCAATCACAGGTTTCAGAGGTTTATTAGGATTTAGATATGTGGCTACCAAAAAAGCGGCTGGATTAACAACCGAAAATTCTTGGTACGAATTCTACAAACATCCAAAAGCCGGAATCAATATTAGAAAATTCAGTGGACCGCCAGATTCTATGCAATATAAATCACCTTTCTCTATTGGAGCGGGTGCAACATTTGAATCAACAGGCGGAACTATTTTAAACATGCGAGCGATGTTATTGCTTTCTCTGCCTACATTATTTTATATCGAGGCAGGATTAAATGTTCTTGGCGATCGATTAGGCCCTATTGAGAAAGATCAAAGCACTCCACCATTCTTTGCAATGGTTGCTTTCGGAGATAATTCACTGGAACTTGCCGCTGGAGCAGATTTTCAAATGCCAAAAGATGGCGGACAGATAATTCAATTGCATGCTTTATTAGAAGCTGGATTTTTCTTCAAAAACCAGAAACCTTGGTACATTAATCTTGGTTCTAAAAAAGATCCGATTACGGCTAGAATCTTAACCTTATTTACAGCTAAAGCCTTTCTTATGCTTTCAGCACAAGGAATTGAAGCCGGAGCAAGATTAGACTTTAAACTGGAGAAAAGCTTCGGACCTGCAAAAGTCAAATTATGGGCATATTTGGAAATGGGCGGAAAAATTTCATTCAAACGTCCTCAAATGGGCGGTTACATTGCCGCTGGTGGAGGAATTCAGATTAAAATTTGGATCATTAATGTTGAAATTGTCTTAGACACCATCTTCTCTGTAGAATCATTTAAACCGTTCTTGATTTATGCAAAATTAGAATTAAGTGTACGTGTTAAACTTGGTTTCATTAGAGTACGTAAAAACTTCTTGATTGAGCTTCAATGGGATATCAACAGAATTGTCGATCGTACGCCTTACAGTCCGCTTCCTAAAGGCACACATGGAGATGCTAATGACAACAGAACTGCCGATTCTGTAAAAGGAGTCCACATGCTTACCAACGAAGCTTTCTTGCTTGATTATTTTAATCAAATGCCTAGTCCTAGTTCCATTTCTAAAGTGATTCCGCTAGACACTTTTATCGATATTAAAATGACTAAAGGAGTTTTACCAAACAATAATCTTTCTAAAATAATTGGTGGCTACACAGCTGATGCAAAAAATTATACTGATTTAATGCCGCCTGAAGGAACATCAAAAGCAGGTAGAAAACTTCGTCAAGTAAAACATCAATATTCAATTGAATCGATTGAATTACTTTCTGCAAATGGAAATTCTTGGGAGACATATCATCCTTTTAAAGCTGTTGTTGATAAAGACTCTAGAGAACTTGTAAAAGATTTGCCTTGGGCGCAATGGCAAAAAGTAATCGATCAGTACGATAGCATTCGTGTATTGGCAACTAATCCATTTTCATACCTAAGCGCAGGAGAACCTGGGTGGCATGTTCCAGAACAATTCGGAATCACACCTTCTAAGCTATTCTGTGTCTCTGATAGCATTGAAGCAGAATATGTCAACTTTAAAAATAAAAAAATAGGAAAACGTTATTATGTACCTACTCAATATGAAGCAGATAGAATCAATGGTCTGTTCTTTAAACTCGTTGGTGAAACTCCTGAAATCGTGGATGGCAAGCTTTCTGGCGGAGATTTTATGAGCATTTCTGGAGAAAGCAATCCTTTTGGTTTTAGAAGATCGCTTTCATTCAAAAATTATGACAAATTAGAGATTATTTTCCCTGAATCTGCTATTGAACCGACTTTAAAAATTACAACTCAAGCCAAAACAGTAAACATTACTGCCTATACTTCGGTTTTTGAAGAAGGGGATAAACTGCCTAAATATGAAGAAGTTAAAATACGTAAGGCTATAAATTCGCCAGCTTTAGATGAGATCGCTTACACTAAAGCAGAATTGAGATCGCCAATAACTTTATTTGATGAAAACGGAGATATTTTATCGAAAAAGAAAATAGACAGAATTGTCATTAGTCCTGTGGCTGCAAATGCTGACGCAATTTTAGATGTTCGAAATAAAATTGCTGCGTTATTCAATGCTACTTACGCTTCAACTGATGGAGAATTTATTGTATCAGAACCAAGCGATATCGCAGAATACGATCGTTTAATGGCGCTATTGGAGCAATTAAAAGCTGAAGCTGGTAACGATAATCCAATTGGAACTTCTGAGCCATTAACATTTACTCGTTTTTACGGATACAACGGAAGGTCTCTTTTTGCTTTTGATAAAGTTTTCAAATACAATGACACGTATTTAATCACATTTCATCCAACTCCGAAAACTACTGTTGTCGCACAAATTGACGCAAAAGGAAATCTGTTAAGAGAACGTTTATTGAATGGTTTGGTAACATCAATGCAAATTGTAAATAACAATTTATTGATTACTCAAGCTTTGGATGCAACGCAATGCAAAGGAATTGGAGAAGCTGTTGTTGATGACACTTTTATTGTAGGCTGCGTAGCTCCTGCTGCTGCAACTGCCATTATTGAACTAGATTCTGAATTAAATAGAAACTCTGGAATGCAATATATGAATACGTATTCTGAAGGTTTCAATAAGCTTATTTCATTGTCAAATAATGAATTGCTTTGGATTAATACTTTGTCAGATGGAACTCAAATTAACTGGATTAACGGTACAGATCGTTCTCTTTTACGTCGCGTAAAGGTTGACGAAGTCGCTATCAAAGTTCTTCAGCATAATATCACTGATTTCAGTTTGATTACTAAAAACAAAAAAGTTATTCGTTTCAGCATCAATCTTAGCACTAAAGCAATTACAGTAACAGATACAAAACTAGTTTCAGAAGCGTCCATTTCTGAAATTATAGATGCAGTAATCGCTAATGACAAAGTATTGCTTACGGTTAAATTGACAAACGGAAAATTCGGATTGGCTCAAATTAACGGAACTGCTATTACGGTTGTCAAAAACGATACAATTTTTGATTCTGCAATTTATTTATCGAATAAGACTTTGGCTGACAATTCTGTTATTGCTTATAATGAAAAATATTTATTTGTATTTAATACCTCATTGAACCTTTCAAGATTAATTGAAATAGGAAGTGCAAATGATCAGGCCTCTATTATTAACATTCAAAATGAACCTTCGGAGAATGAAATTCTGATGCTTTCTTCGAAACAAAATGAGAGAGGAATTTATTTCTCTTTATTTAATGATCAATTTGATAACTGTTCTTTAAATCCAAAAGAAACTGTTTCAGTTGTTTCGTCTGCATCTGCTCTAACAGATTCGACTGTAACTCAAACAGACTTAGGAAGCACCGATAAAGTGATTTATACAAGAGGAACAAAATCTTCAAATTTATTGACGATTAACGCTCTTATTTGTTCTGCTGGAGGAGATTCTGATGATGATAACGAAGTAAACTACTCTACTTCTATTCAAGAAATTGGATGGTTGACTAAGGAAAGCGCAATGCACAATTTAACTATTCCTGGTTCTGATGCTGTTGCTGAAGATAATCAAGCAATGGAAGCTGCAATTCAAAATACAGTTCAACCGATTTGGAGACCAAATTCAACTTATTGCTTAAAATTCACTTTGGCAGATAGAGTCGATGATAAAGACACAACTAGATTCGATTATTATTATGGTTTCAAAACATTAGGACCTGTAGGGCACTACCCTGTTCCAGATCCTGTGGTTCCTCCAGGACAAACAGTTGTTAAAAATGAATTAACCGATTTATCAAAATCGCCATTGACTTCATTGAGACAGTATTTAGATTACAACCGTTCTTACCCAAATGCCGATGGAAGTTTATTATTATCTAAACCTTCATTCTATGGAAATGAGCAATGTAAAGTATCGCTGTTCTTTAAAAACCCTTATGTGTATCACATGCTTAAAGAATGGGATGTTTACGACAGCAGAGCAAAAATTGGTGGTGCTTTAAATCTTATTATTAAAGATCCTTTAAACGATGTCTTAATTCCATATCCGTTACCAGTACAAACAGTAGAAAATCCTACTATGTATCCGCGTGCAGAAAAAGAAAACACAAAATGGGTTGATGATAACGATCCTAGAATTCCTTTGAATATTCAAATGTTGCAAAACATGATTAAAGGAAGTACTGGCAAAATAAAATGTGACATTACAATTGGAGATGCTTTAAAACCAAAATCGTATGGGTATGAAGTTAAATTAACTGATTTAAAACCTTCGAAATTATATACTGTTTTAGCGAAAAACTATTTCGATAAAAATCAAAATAATCAAATAGAAGACTCAGAAAATGTATTGGTGCACCAATTTGGTTTCCAAACCTCTCGATATAGAGATTTTGCAGAGCAAGTCAACAGCTATGTTCTTGACCAAGCTGAAGCAAGAAAAGCTTTATTTGATATTCCGTTGAGTTTAAGCGAAGATCAGATTTCATCTTTAAACAATGTTGTCTTAGGACTTGATGACACTTTAAGCAATTCATTGGCATTAAAATATCAGCATTTATTTGATCGCGCTTTTGAAGGAATTCTAAAAATGTCTCCTTTGGATCCAGCTCAGTCTACAGAAATTAACCGAATTATCAATACCAATACTGGTGAAGTCGTAGCGCTTTTAGTTCGTAATCCGGAGCCTTTCAATATTCCTAAAATTCCATTAGAAGAAATTCGAAATACCATTTCAGTAGTTGACGATGCTGGCGTAGCAAAAGCAAACTATAAAGCGCTTCATTCTAAAGACTATGCTCAGGTATTAATTATGAATGACAGTAAAAAAATTACTGATTCAAGTTTAAATATCAAGTTCGAATACAGAATGTGGAATAACAACGGAACTGTTGAGGCCAATTCAACGCCATTAACAGTTCGTGCTGCTGAGCCGGTAACCTTAACTATTGAAAATATAAATCTTTAAAAAACAATAAAAATGAGTTCTATAAATCTTCAAGAAAGCCAATCCTCAGGTTGCGAAACGTACATCGCTATCGTTGTCGATGAGTCGGGTTCGATAAATGGCAATGAAGCGCAGCAAATACGAGATGGGCTGACTTCATTTATCAATTCTCAAGCTCAAAGCAAAATTACACTTTCGTTAATCGGAATGTCTAGCAGCGACAGCAATTCAAGATCAGAGCATGTTATTCAAAAAAGAATTTCGGGAAATACTTCGAGTTTTTTAAGTTGGATTAACGGTTTTGGTTCAAGATCTGCCGATCCTCAATCTGATCACTGGGCTTCTGGTTTAGAAGTGGTGAATAATTTGACCGTAATTCCAGACGTTGTCGTAGTTGTTACAGATGGTTTGCAGGTCAATGATACCGATTTGCTGAAAAATTTATATCAAAATCTGGATGATAAATCACATATTTTTGTTTACGGTGTCACAAGCACCGTAAACAATGCTACCGAGTTGGTAACACCAATTACTAACTTTTTAGGAAAAACGCCTGTGCTAAAAAACAGCGGTCTTTCTATGCTAAATACAGACTATATCAGAGTTCCTGATTTTAGCACTTTAGGAGCAGAATTAAATAAGTTAAGCAGCGATTTATCAGGGGCGCAAATTGGATGTTTGCCTAATGTGAGTATTATTCAAAATAAATTGGTTTATCCTGTTTTAAAGAAAGGTCTTGCCGTACACGAAAGTGCAGGAACTTTGGTTCTAAGAAACAAAAGCCGCGTTCCTATTACTTTGCCAACGGGAATACGAATTCACAATGCAAGTAATCTTGGCGGATTGATTTTCAGACTTGAAGAAACCGTTGTTATTTCTGGTTTGGCGAGCGTAGAAGCAAAAATCCGAATTGACGGAACGCCTTCTGCAATGGAAAGCCACAATGCTTTAATTGTTTTACCAGGTGTTTTAAATCCTAACAATTTTAAAATCAGTTTTACTGTAACCAAAGAGGTTTATATTGTTGATATTAATTCTAGCAAAACTGCTTTGCAATCTACAAGTTTGCAGATCGCAGCGGCAGGTTCTAAAGGTATTGATAGTACAAAAGGTATTCATCTTCGTTGGCTTTTGGCTGGAGAATTGGGAGCAAACCACCTTCCAAAAGGAGATTTATATAAAGGCGGTAATCTTAATTTTAACAAACCAGACGATTTCGTAAAACTGTACAGAGCGCCTTATGCTAAAGTCGCCTATAAATTAGATTTAACGAAAAAACCTCAGTCTGTAGATAACAATAAAGCATTATGGGTTTATAAAACTCCTGCTCTGCAAAGATCAATCTATGTTTATTTCAAAAACAAAGCAAAATATCTTTTAACAAGAGCTAGCATTAATCCGATGACAGATCCATCTGGTTTTATTCAAGCTTATGGAAACGAAATCATTGAGGTTGAAAACAAAACCGAATTGTTTTTTGCTGCCGAACTTAAATTTAATCCCGCAGATATCTCAGGCACTGTTAAATTAGAAACATTATCTGTAGCTGAAAACAGCATTGCTGCATCAAAAAGACTTACAAACCGTAAATCCTATTCTTCGGCACAAGTCAATCCAATTCGTGTTGTAGCTGAAAACGGAAGAAGCATTCGTTTTAAAGCAAATAAATGTCTGTTAAGCGAAATCAATTTTGAATTTTATGGTGATTTTATCCAAAATGCAAATACAAGTGGCAATTGGGATTTAAAAGGAAAATATGCTCTAACGACTACTGACAGTAAAGCATTTGAACAATTAGAACCAAAACTAAATGCTGTTCACGGAAAATGGTTAAAATTTAATGATGGAGAATACGTCAACGTAAACAACTATAAAAATAAATGGAGCCTCCCTAAAGGTGAGGATGATAAAAATATCAAACAAGTTGTTGAAAGTTACATCCAATTGAGTCTTGACGGTACAAATCCGACTGCAGTAGAAACTATCAAATTTCAAGACAATATTCCTGCCAACGAACCTGCACCTGGAGATGAAGCAAAATTTGAAGAAAATACAACTGAAATATCGAATCTTGATTTATTGAACATTGCTGCAAATGATTATCATATTGCCAGAATGTTAGGTTTAGGATGCATTGATATTGATCAAACCGTTCTTTCTGGTGAATATATCTATCTGACAGAGTACGTTACTTTTAAAAATTTAGAAGGAGGCACAACTCCAAAAGAAGTACAGCACGTTTCGATGAGTATTCCAACTTCTGTAAACACAGAACGTTTGCCTCTTCCTGTACAATTGAGTAAATATTTACCTGGCCTTAACGCAGGTTCAGATGAAGGCGATCAATCAGCAAAAATTACAGATCCTAACGGCTATAGTTTTGATGGAAAGAAAAGATACGTGAGTTTGTTTATGGATGACGTCGCAGATTACAATGTAAATACTTCTTTCTTTGATTCTACAGACGAATTTGACGGAAGTTCTTTTACATTCCCTATCTATGCTGGAGTTGATTATAAATTTAAAGGTGAGTTGAATTGGCAAAAACCAGAATTAGCCTGTGACACAGCTTATTCCAACGTTACTAAAGATTTAGCCGATGCTTCTTTTGAACCTTCACCAATTATTATTCCTGAGTCCGGAAAATCATTTTTGAATGTTCGTCAAGAGAAAACAGGTTTACAAACCTATATATATCAAGGTTATGGTATTAATATTTTCTCCAGAGCGACTTCTGGGAGACAGTTAGAGATTACTTCTCATATTAAACCGAATAATACGCTAATGCCTCCAACTGGAATTAATTCTTTATTAATTACAGAAGAAAATCCGTTGATGTTTACTTCGATGAGTGAGCAGGTTAAACTGAAAACGCTTTTAGACAATAATGCAATAACTGATAAAACTTACATTCGACTTCTTTTTGAATATTATTCTGCTCAGGAGTTATTAAGTTACAATATTCCGGATGGAATGACTAAAGAGGACGCCTTACTTTCTGATAAGATTTATCCAGATAACGAAGAGCTGTTTGCTGATTATTTTAAAGTTTATTTTAGAGATAGTCTTCCTCAGATTGAACATGCAAAAATTGCAAACATTACTGATAGTCCTTCAAATGAACTTACATCAATTATTAGAATTAACGAATACAAAATTCTAAGTAGCGGCGAAGACATTAAAATCAATTTAACCAATGCTAATAAAGATAGATTTATCGGAGGTATTTTAACAGTTGGTGAGGAAAACTATATCATTCAGAATATTAATGTTGTTACTACAGCAGGAAAGTTTGGATATGCAGATGTTGAAGTACTTAAAAAAGAAGTAGGTCAAAGCCTTTCTGATGGGAATGCTACAATTGATTCTGAACAGATTAAGCAAATCAAAAAACCAGTTAACGAATTATGTTCTTTAGTTGAAAATATGCTAACGCCTGCAAACTGGCGCCAGCCAAGTCCGATTGGTTTTCAGGTTCAAATACCGCAAGCCTTAAAAACTGTAAATAGAGAAATTGTTTCACAAAAAGACAGTCAAGGAAATGACACTTTACAAGTAGAAAAAACCAGAGGAATTTGGAGTGATAAAGTAGTTGTTGAAAAAGTTCTAGAGCAAGCTTATCAAGTAGATGCCAATGGAGAATATGTATTAGATAAAGACGGAAACCCAATTCCGCTTCCAACGACAGAGAAAAAACATTTTGGTTTGTATCAGCTTACTTTCAAAGGGTTAAAATTAGCTCAGCATCCACAATTCAATAATGGCAACCAACATTCAGTTGAATGGACGAACGGAACTGTTCGTTTGTTTACTACAAGCTGTTTTGAAGGCTCTAATCCTATTCCGGTAAAATCTAGAAAAGAATTTAAAGTTGTTCGTGCAGACAATATCGGAACTGACCAGGATTTAGTGTTAATTGTCAATGATCCTAATTTTAAAATTAAAAAAGACGGAACCCAAGAAATGGATCCGACTTATGATCATATTATTCTTGAAGAGGATGCAAACCACAACCCAAAAGAGCAAAAAGTAAACTATTATCCAAGTTATAAAGTATATCTTTTTTCTGATCCTTCAAACGGAATTACAGCTGCAAACATTCAGCCAAGAGAAGGAGAAAATACCCATTATTCAATTTTCGGAATTAGCAGCCATTCGAATGGTTACGATTATGATTCTAAAATTAGTGCGCCAACTCCAATGTATGCGGTTAGAATTGAAAACCCTGTAAAACCTGAGGATGTAAAAGGAGCTTTGTATGCCACTAGACCTGACTTTTTCAACAGATCAACATACACGTTCACAACTAGATACACGCACAAACCTTACGGAATGCTGCATTACAGGGCAAATGATCAAGCTTTATTAAGTGCTTTATACGAGACCGCAACAATTGCCGCAATTCGTGAAGAGCTTAGTAAACTTGGTGGAAATAATGAAGCGTATTTTACTAATAGATGGCAAAATTTCTTAGACTTTAACGGATTACAGAATAAAGCTAATTATGAAGCTTATCCTCCTGAATCTGTTTCTGGAGAAAATTATCATTTTCCAGTTCCTGACAGCAAATTACTGAGAGATGAAATTAATGAATTTATTAAATGGCATAATACATCACAAAATCAAAGTGTTCCAGACGTAACCACTTTAACAGCTCTTAATCAAGTTATTATTCCGAAGACAGCGGGAATTGAAGAAGATTTATTAGCAATACACTTTATAGAACAAGTCATTCATGCCACTTTTGTGCCGCTTACTGAAGTTCCTGTTATTTACGAATATATTAATGATAACGATTATGTGCCAGTTAATAAAAAGCAAACCATTAAAGACAAGAATGGAAATGTTTTAAAATATCCGCATCCTGATTTAGACATTGCACCAATGATGAAAATCACAGATGCAGCTGAGTTTAGAACGCAGTTTACAGATTTTAATCTAGATGGAAATTCACAAAACATTTATTTCTATGGTGTTCGTGAAATGGATATTAAAATGAATTTCAGCGAGTTCAGCACTTTCTTGGGGCCTGTGAAACTAGTACCTTCAAGTCCGCCTCAAACACCAGAGATTAAGCGAATTATGCCTATTTTAGAAAATAAGGTTTTAGGAATCAAGCCTTCTATTCAAATTGAATTAAATGCTTACAAACCAGAATACAACATCAGAAAAATAAATATCTATCGTGCAAAAAATATGCTTGATGCACAATCGATTAGAACAATGACTCCTGTCAAAGAAATTCTGATTAATGAAGACACCTTATCTACTGATTTTAATAGTGTTTGGACGGTTTATGATGAATTTGAAGATTTAGAAAGCGTTCCTTTTGGTGATGGTCTTTTCTATAGAATTACGGTTTCAAGAGAAATTGAATACGCTGATCCTAGCTCAACCGATCTTAACCCAATTATCAATATAGATTATACGCCGTCTCAACCATCAAAAATTACTGCTACAATAATTGCTGATAATAGAGCTCCAGAATCTCCAGAATTAACAGCTACTGGCGTTCCAACTGGAGAAAATGAATCTGTATTGAAACCAATTGTATTCAATTGGGAGAAAACGGTCCATAATGGTAAATATCATTTGTATAAAATGAATAATCAAGGAAACTGGGATAAGATTCAAGAGAAAATTTCTAATGAAAACACAGTGACATTGGCTTTACTGGAGACCAAATTGGAAACCGATGAATTAACTATTAAAAATGCTGATGATGAAAGAATCTACCATCATTTCAAAGTGCTTGCTGAAAACTCTTCAGGCATGTTTAGTAGTGAAGAAAAAATTCTAACCCTATAAATTCTAAAATGAATCCCAACGAAATTATTTGTTGGGATTCAAAATCAAGCTAATCAAAAATAATATTTACAGAAAGAAAATAAATTTCAAACAACATGGCAACAGACAGAACTAACATTGGCTACAAATTCGAAAAAGGAGATATTCCGTCACACGAAGATTTCCAAGAGGTATTTAAAAGTTTCGTTCATATTGACGAAGATAAAGCCGATTTTCAAATGGTCGAAACAGGAACCGATGACCAGCATTATGTAACTCCTGCTCTTTTACGCGCAGGTTTACAAAATATCGGTATCATTACAGGAAATAGCTACATGCCTCTTAAAGAGCATTTTGACAATTTTGTTGGCAATACCATTACTTTACAATATGCACCAGTCAATTATAGTGTTAAGGTATTTAAAAATGGACAATTATTGCTTGAGAAAGAAGGCGAAGGAAATGACGGAGATTACATCATCAATTACGAAATGGCCAAAATTACTTTTTCGGGAAACATTGATAATAGAAATATTGAAGTCGATTATTGGTATAAAAATTTAACTCCAAATCCAGGAGGCGGTACTGGCGAACAAATTGACTTTACAAGTTTTTTACATACTTCAGGAAATGAGACTAAAAACGGAATACTGACTTTTAACAACACAACTCCTACCTCAACAAGCGGAATTGTATTAACAAACAGCGGTGCCGATGCTGCCGCAAAAGTATTGGATGTAACAGTTAGCGGTGCCGGAAGCGGTATTGCGGTTCAAAATACAGCAACAGGAACTGGTGTTAAAGTATCAAACACTGGAGCTGGAGCAGGTTTACAAGTAAATTCTTCTTCAACCGCAACAGGAGATCCTTTGCAAGTATCGAAAGATAATGTTGTAAAAGCCAAAATTGATGCTGAGGGAATTGTAACAGCTAAAAAATTTGTTACCGAAGGCGGAACAGCTGAAAAATTTGTAAAAGGAGACGGTTCTTTTGATGATAAAGTTTACGCTGAAGACGCAAATGTAATTCATACCACTGGCAATGAAACTAAAGATGGTGCCTTAAAGTTAACACACAATACTTCGGCAGATGATGTTCTAACAATTGAGAAAAATAATAGTGCGAACTGCTTAAAATTAATTCAAAACTCTAGTTCAAGCGCAACTACTTCTACTTTTGACACTAGTACTGAAAATGTCAACAGAAAAGCCATCAGCGTTCAAAAAATACAAGTCGAAAAAGCATTTATCACACACGACGGAAACGTATCTGGAACTTCATTTACAACCTTAAACGAAAAAGCTGATATTACGGATGGATTCTTGACTTTAGCGGGTTCTACTACTCCAACTGCAATGGCAGATCATGCTAAATTATATGCCAAAAAAGACGGTACTAATACTGATATGTATGTAATGGGTAGTGATGGGGTTGAGAAGAAGATTGGTGCAAGTGGTGGTGACTTAGATAATGTTTTACATAAAACAGGATATGCTACCGAAACCAAAACTGGAGAGTTAGTTATTGATAGTGGGACTACAAATGTTAGTGGTTTAAAATTAAATAGACTAACTCAAACTCGAAATAGTTATGCCACCACTCCTACTTATACTTATGGTCTCATTAGTATTGGAAATACTTTTTATAAAGCCGGCACCTATTTATTAAAAGTTGAAAATCAAGTAGCTAGTACAATTGGTATTAGCATGGGAATGGGATATTCTATATATTTTAACAGTGCCAATAATAAAATATATGTAGGAGGAAATTCAAGCAGAATTCGCTCTATGGATCTAGATGGTAGTAATAATCAAATTGTTGCTCAATTCTCAGTAGGCAATCAAAACTTTTATGGAATAACTATAGCGAGTGACAATAATCTATATGTGCTTGAATATTCGACAGGAAACATTCATAGAAGTACATTAGGAGGAGTAAAAACAGAAAACTTTGCAAATGTAGGGGTAGACCTAAATAGCGATTTGATTAGTGGAAATAATGGATTTATTTATGCAGCACATAATAATTCAATAAAAAAAGTAGATATCACTAACGGCGCGGTAACCAACTTAGTTACAATAACGAAAAGAATTGAGTCTCTATTTCTACATTCTGACGGCTATATTTACATGAACACTCGAGACTCTGTTTCTAGAGTATTATTAGATGGAACCAACTTAACAGAAAATTGGGTATCTGGTTTGGCATCTCCTAATAGAGCAACCAATGGAATATGTAGCCAAAATGGAGAATTATATATTTCTGATGGAACTACAATATCAAAATTAATCCAACCTCAAAAAGCATTAAAAACAGATCCTACAGGATTAGTTGTAAGTTCAACTTACCTAGAAGATGTTCAATATTTAAAAGCTACCGATTTAGATTTATCAAATCTAGTAACTAAAAATGGCGTTAAAACTATAAATGGCACATCCGTTATTGGATCTGGAGACATTGTCGTAACATCAGAACCGTCGCAAATTACCATTACTACAAATAACAGCATTACAACTGACACGATAGATGCAAATAGTAAAAAACAACTTGGTAAAAACGTAATCATTAATAATGGAACAAGTGCCATAAACATTACTGTAAATGGTGGCACAGACTTTAATGCATCCTACTTAAAACATGGTACAGGCGCAATTACTTTTGTCCAGGCTTCTGGTAGAACATTAGTACAGGTTAATGCAACTGCTACACTAAACGGAGCAGCTGGAAGTACTGCCACAATTTCAAGCATTGGGACTACAGATTATTTAAGAATTTCAAACGTATAATTATGAATCCATTATTATTTTATGAATATGGACTAAGCAAAGCTGCTCCTGCTCTTCCATTTGTTTCTACTTGGAAAACTGATAATGTCTCTACAGGTTCTAGTACGGCATCACAAGTGAAATTGCCTTTGATTAGCTCTGGTACTTATGCTTTTAATGTAGACTGGGGTGATGGAATGGCAAATACCATAACAATCTGGAATCAAGCGGAAATTACACATACTTATGTTTCTTCTGGGACGTATACTATTAAAATTACAGGAATCTGCAAAGGGTGGAGATTTGCAAATAGTGGAGATCGATTAAAAATATTATCTATCAATTCATGGGGAAATTTAAAACTTGGAACTACTGAAGGATGGTACTTTATGGGGTGCTCTAATTTAGATTTATCTGGTGTAACAGATATATTAGATTTAAGTATAACCACAAATCTCAATAGCCTTTTTTTCGGATGTACATCATTGACAACTGTAAATAAAATGAATGAATGGAATACGTCAGCTGTCAACTGGATGAATGGTCTATTTTCTTCAGCTATTTCATTCAACCAAGACATTAGCTCTTGGAATACTTCATCTGTAATAAGTATGAGCAGCATGTTTTCTGGTGCTTCAACATTCAATCAAGACATAGGTTCTTGGGATACTTCATCTGTCACAGATATGAGTTTTATGTTTTCTGGTGCTTCAGCATTCAATCAAAACATTAGCTCTTGGGATACTTTGGCTGTGACAAACATGAGATATGCATTTTCCCGTGCATCATCATTCGATCAACCTATTGGTTCTTGGGACGTATCTTCTGTTAGAAACATGAATGGCATGTTTAGTTTTACCAAGACATTTAACCAAAACATTGGTGATTGGAATACTTCTGCTGTGATAGATATGAGTAATATGTATCAAGAAGCATTAGCATTCAATAATGGCGGAAGTCCTGATATAGGCAATTGGATAACTTCTGCTGTAACGAACATGGATAGTATGTTTCGTGGTGCATCATCATTCAATCAAAATATAGGATCTTGGAATGTATCTGCTGTTAGAAACATGAATAATATGTTTGTACTAGCATCATCATTCAACAATGGCGGAAGTCCTGAAATAAACAATTGGATTACTTCATCTGCAACAACTATGATCAGTACATTTCAATTAGCTATTGCATTCAACCAACCTATTCTCTCTTGGGATACATCAACTGTCACAGATATGACCAGCATTTTTAGTGGTGCTTCAATATTCAATCAAGATATTAGCTCTTGGGATACTTCAGCTGTGACAAACATGAGACAAGCATTTTCCGGTGCATCATCATTTAATCAACCTATTGGTTCTTGGGACGTATCTTCTGTTAGAAACATGAATGGCATGTTTAGTTTTACCAAGACATTTAACCAAAACATTGGTAATTGGGATACTTCGGCCGTAACAGATATGGGCAATATGTTTCAAGATGCAGTAGCGTTCAACAATGATGGAAGTCCTGAAATAAGCAATTGGGTAACTTCCACTGTAACTAATATGGGTAATATGTTTCTTCGCGCATCAGTATTCAATCAAAACATTGGGGCATGGGATGTATCTGCTGTAGCAATCATTGGAGGTATGTTTCAAGAAGCATCATCATTCAATAATGGTGGAAGTCCTGAAATAAACAACTGGATTACTTCTTCTGTAACAAATATGAGTAATACTTTTTACTTAGCCATTGCATTCAACCAAAACATTGGCTCTTGGAACACATCAGCAGTTACAAGCATGTCTTATATGTTTTATAGAGCATCAGCATTTAACCAAAACATTGGTTCTTGGAATACGGCGGCTGTAACAAATATGAGTGGTATGTTTAGTAATGCCGTGTTATTCAATCAAAACATAGGAAATTGGAACACTTCAAACGTTACAAATATGAGTTATACTTTTAATCACGCCACAGCTTTTAATCAAAATATTGGCTCTTGGGTTACCTCAAATGTAACAAATATGAGCAATATGTTTAATAGTGCAGTAGCTTTCGATCAAAATATTGGTAATTGGAATATTAGTAATGTAAATAGTTTTTCAAATTTTATGTATCCAAAAGCATCTTCAACTTTTTCAACATCTAATCTCGATGCCATTTATAACGGTTGGAGTACAAGATCAGTAAAACCATCATTAAGTATTTCTTTTGGCTATGCAAAATATACCTCTGCAAGTTCAGCTGCCAGAGCAATCCTTACAGGAGCTCCAAACAATTGGTCAATTGGAGACGGTGGAATAACAACATAATCATTTTTCAAAAAATCAAATTTCAAAAACACATCAAAACAATAAAATGGAAAATACAAAAATCAATAAAGAAGAAGCAAAAACAATCAACGCAGAGCAATTAAAGAAATTGCAAGATTTTAATGTCTTTATGGATAAAGCGAGATTATCATTGGGAGAATTGTCTATTCAATACGAGTTTCAAAAAGCAGATATTTTAAGTCAGATCGCTGTTCAACAGCAAAACTTCAATGAATTGGAAAAAGCCATTAAAGAAGAGTACGGAGACATTCGCGTGAACATTGAAACTGGCGAAATTGTAAAGCAAGAACAAGAATAATTCTTGATCATCATTTTTAGATAGTTATTTAGGAACCACAAATTTATCAGCCTACCTGATGTGGTTCCTATTAACTTTTATTTGGGCTTTACAGCTTTTGAATTTGTACAAATCAAGTTCATACTTCCTATTGGCAGTCTTCGCCTATTTACTTCCAGACAATCTGCTTCATTTAAATTATTGCTTTTTTATAAAATTCAATTTTTCAGCGATAAAATAAATAGCACTTCAAAAAGGTGAAATCAAAAAGCGCATAAAATAGCTTTTCACCTCATCAAACTTAGTTTTTGCTTAAAGCAGTCTTTAGCTAAGTTGAGACAAATCATAATTAATTATAAACAAAGTATGGAATATTACAATATAGCCAAGTCATTGACTGCGGCAAAAAATGATTGCGCTGCTGGAGTCATGGGAACTTCCGTTACACTTACTGCAAATGCAAACCAATTTGTATCAACAATAAGTGTTGAAGATGCCAATGCAAAAGCTGATGCATGGTTAGCTGCAAATGTTCAGGCCTATGCCAATAACGTAGGTTCGTGCAGAATTACAGCCTGGAGAGGAGTGAATCCGTCTTGTGTTGTTGAACCTGATGTAAACTTATCTCCTTTTAACTACATGGTTATTAGATATAAATGGGCATTAGGAGCAGGACAAGATTTCGACACTTATACCGGAATTATTAATTCAGGAACTCCCCTAGATAACAAATGGATGGGATGGGGTCACGGATTTAACAACGAAATTCCACAAAATGCCCTAGCTGCAGATTCTTACATCATGTGGGCGGGTGATAATACGCAAGCAAATGGTGTTGAAGCCTGTCTAGTTAATTTCAGTAAAATAATAACAGATTACCCTACTTTAAGTACTGTTCAGATAAGAATGGCTGGCTCATGGTATAGAACTGTCGAAACAGGAAATATAGATGTAGAAATAGTTACGTATCTCGGCGGCACAATGCAAAAATCAGGTTATGACATCATTAATGTTGGCGGAACTCTAGTTGATCGAAAGAACTTTTCTAAAAAAGTACCAATCCAAGGAACCAATTTGGCTAAAAACATTGAAGCCGTTACTAATCTTGGATACGTTACCTACATCAAAGACTCGTCTACAGGAAAAATCGTAATTAAATATTAAAAAACAAAAAGTATGGGAAATACAGGATACAAATCTTTTGGAGCACTCGAATTATATTATGTTGATGACGGAAGCCCAACAGGACAGCCAACTAAACCAAATGTAGTTACAGATCCTGATTATATCGCACCCGTTTTAGACACTATAACATGTGCTCCTAGTATAAGATATTATAGTATAGAAAAAAGATTAAGCGCGAAAAAGAACGATTGTGGATCGGGATACAGCGGAAGCACCGTTACACTAACTGCTCTTCCAAACCAATTTGTTTCTACCGTAAGTCTTGCAGATGCTAATGCACAAGCAGATGCGTGGTTAGCGGCCACCGTACAGTCTCACGCAAATATTGCAGGAACCTGTGAAGTCACTCCAACCTCTGGCGGAGGCGGAGGTGGAAGTGGATGTTTTATTGAAGGTACTCTCATCACATTACCTGACGGAACAAAAAAAGCGATTGAAGAACTTACGCTTGACCAATTATTGCTTTCTGCCGAAATTGAAACGCTTAAGGATACCAATATTCCTGACGAATTATACAAATGGTCATGCGAATATTTATCTGAAAACAGAATTATATCACCTATTACAAAAATTGCAAAACAAGTTGCCGATAAAACAATTATTGTTAATGAAGGGTTGTTAGAGGCTACTCCTACCCACCTACAATTAATTCAGCGAAACGGATATTGGAGGTTTATTCCTCTAGGAGAAATTTTGGTTGGCGATAATTTATATACAATAGATGAAGAAATTATTCCGGTGACCTCAGTAGTAGTCAATTTAGAAAAACGAAACATCTATCCAATGACCTTAAATCCATTTCACACATATTTTGCAAATGGAATTTTAACTCATAACTATAAAGAGGCAAATCATAATGATAATTAAAATCGAGCGCCAATTAAAGTAATAAAATAGCTTCTTCTTTTAAAAACGCTACAAGTATTTAATCCAAATTCTACAGAAAAATTCTTTTTAAAATTGGCCATCAAATAATCTTTAGTCAAAAAAAGAATGTAGAATTTGGATTTACGTGTATGTCATTTCCAAAGAAATGCTTCAAATACGTAGCAATTATAAATAAACAAAAATGGACACTAATCACAACAGAATAAAAGTCGCCGACTTAGAAAAAAATGACCCAAACAAAATTTTAATGACCAATACCAATGGTGAATTAGAATTTAGTGACATAAACAATATCAGTTACAACTCTCTTGATTATATTGTTCCAGGCAAAGCTTTGGATGCAAGACAAGGAAAAATCTTAAAAGATTTAATTGATGATGCAAACGAATTGCTTGCATCAGACAATATTGATTTAAATACACTTCAAAAATTAGGAGATGCGATTGAAGTGGTCCGCAGTTCTTTAAGTACTGTATATACAGATATACATAGCATTCAAACAAGCATTTATAATTCTCTTGATTATATTGCTCCTGGCAAAATTTTAGACGCTAGACAGGGAAAAATCTTAAAAGATTTAATTGATGATGCAAACGAACTGCTTGCTTCAGACAATGTCGATTTAAATACACTCCAAAAATTAGGAGATGCGATTGAAGTGGTCCGCAGTTCTCTAAGCACAATAGTCGTAAATGATTTAAGTACTGGAGGCACTACAAAAGCTTTATCGGCTGAAATGGGAAAAACTTTGCAAACCAATAAAGTCGATAAAGTTACTGGAAAAAGCTTAATTTCTGATATTGAGATTACTCGTTTGGCAACACTATCAAATTATGTGCATCCTTCTACTCACGCTCCAAATATTATTGCACAAGATTCAGAAAACCGATTTGTTTCGGATACTGAAAAAGCAAATTGGAACGCGAAACAAGGTGCTTTGGGATTTACTCCTGAAAATACTTCGAATAAAAATATTGCCAATGGTTATGCTGGTTTAGGAGCAGATGGAAAACTAATTTCTTCTCAACTCCCTGCAATTACCGTAAATGACACTTTCGTTATTGCCTCAGAGGCAGCTATGTTAGCATTAACTGCAGAAACGGGAGATATCGCAGTAAGAACCGATTTGAGTAAATCTTTTATTTTAAAAGGCTCCAATTCAGCTCTTTTAACTGATTGGCAGGAATTACTAACGCCAACGAGCGAGGTAACAAAAGTTTTTGGAAGAAATGGTGCCGTTACTGCTCAAGCTGGCGACTACAATGCTGATCAAATTACTGAAACAGCTTCTCGAAAATTTCAAACTGCAACTCAACAAGCTTTTAATGATGCTACAAGTTCGATTCAGACACAATTAAATTCGAAAGCATCTACTACAGGTTCAGGAGCTTCGGGCACATGGAGTATCAATGTAACTGGAAATGCAAATACCGCGGGTGGATTAGCAGTTCATTCGTCAAGAAATAATGAGGCAAATAAGATTGTCAGAACAGATGAAAATGGCTATATCCAAGCGGGATGGATCAATACCATTTCTGGTGATAGCGGAGCTACTCCAATAAACAGAATTTTTGCATCTAATGATCAATATTTGAGATATTATACTCCTGAAAATTTTATAAATACTTTAGGATTAGCTACTACTGCAACAAATAGATGGTATGATGGTTGGGTTAACGCTCCCGGCTATGATGCTAACACTATCGGGGAAAATAAATCAGGCTTTTCATATGCGAACAATTGTCCTTTAAACGGTCAACTAATACATTTTGGTTCTGGGGGATATAGTTTACAATTGAACTCTAATTATGGATCAGGAGTAGCAGATGTTAGATTTAGAACACATAATGGAGATGCCAATGTTTGGGGGGCTTGGGGAAGATTCCTATCCGATGCTAATTATGCCACATATTCGGCATTTTCTGGTCTGGTTTCTTCTGGTTTAGGTTTCCAAACTGCCAATTATGCTGTTAATACAAGAAACAGAATTTGGTCTTTTGCAGATGCTGATGGATGTGGTTTAAGCTATTTTCAAGGAGCTGCTGGTCAATATGGTACAGATTCAATTGGAATGCATTTTGGGTCTGCGTCAAATGGAGGATCAAGTTTTATTTTTGCCAGTAATGGAAACCTGATTACATCGGGAACAACTACAAGCACTGCATTAGGTGTAGCACAAACAAACGGAAGCGGGCAAGGAATTTCTTTGTATGCTGGTGCTGCGAATGGTATGCCATCTTACGGATTAATGTTTGCTACTACATCAAACTATGGCGGGCATGGATCAGTTGGCGGAGATTGGGCTACTTATTTTACAATGGCTGGCGCTAATAATCGAGGATGGATATTCCGTTCTGAAAGTTCAAATATTGCTAGTATTAGTGCAAGCGGAGTATTTACAGGATCAAATTTTGTTGGGCCATTATCTGGAAATGCCAGCACTGCAACAATAGCCAACCAGATGAACTGGAATAATTATGGCGCTGGCCATACTATTTTTGACGCTTCGGCATCTGTATCTCCTTCAGGCACTTCTGTAAATAATGCCAATGCTCAAATTCCTTGGTCTTCTACTTACCCATCTCTAATGGGATGGAATGGCGCTAATACTTACGGTCTTAGAGTCGACTCTGCAAGAATTTCTGATAGAACAGATCGAGCAAATGGTAACCTTTATATTGATGACAACTATGGTAATGGTGTTGTTGGTGTTTATTCTTCAACACGTTATCAGGGAGTTTATGCGATGGGTGATGCCTATAAATTATCTGCAGATGGAACTGCCACTAACAACTGCTACGGATTAGCTTGGACGCATTCTAATGTTGGAGGGCAGTCAATCGCTGGACTTAGCCATCAACTATTAGTTATGGAAGCTGGAACTACTAAAACAGCTATTGGTACTGGTATTTGGACTTCTGGAGCTGTTACCGGATCAAGATTTGCTGCTGGGTATGATGCAGGAGTTGCAAACTCATTTTCATGCGATGGGTGGTTCAGATCTGGAGGTCCATCAGGCTGGTACAGTTCTACTTATGGCGGAGGAATTTGGATGCAAAACTCAACTAACGTAGAAATTTATGGCAATAAACAACTTTTGGTTAATAATAGTATTGTTGCAACTGGAGATATAACTGCTTACTATTCTGATGAACGATTAAAAACGAGAAAAGGCAATATTACCAATGCTATTGATAAAGTTAAAACTTTAAATGGTTTTTATTATAAGAACAATCGTTTGGCGAAAAGCTTTGGTTATAAATCTACTGATTTGCAAATCGGACTTTCTGCACAAGAAGTACAAGCCATTTTGCCTGAAGTTGTTACTACTGCTCCATTTGATAGAAAAGTTACAGAAGAAGGACAGGAAATTTCTAAATCTGGTGAAAACTATTTAACTGTTAACTATGCTAAACTAGTTCCTCTTTTAGTGGAAGCTATAAAAGAACAGCAAGCTCAGATAGATTATTTATTAGCTAAAATTGGCGAATAGAACTTTAAATTCTCCTTATGCTTTACTGTCTATAATTCATAGAGAAACCTATCTAGAACTGTCTATTTTGCTTTCAATACAAAAGCTTCTACTTATTTCTATTTTTTCTAAAACCAGTAAAAACTAAATAATTTAATCAATTCATATGAATACAAATCATAATAGGATAAAAGTATCCGACCTAGAAACGAACAGTTCTGATCAAATTTTAATTACAAACTCCAATGGCGAATTAGAGTTTAGCAATATTAAAAATATCAGTTACAATGCATTGGATTATACCCTAGAAGGCAAATCTCTGGATGCCAGACAAGGTAAAATCTTAAAAGGTCTTATTGACAATATTAATGCTTTACTTGCTTCTGATAATGCAAACTTAAATACCGTTCAGGAATTAGTAGATGCTATCGAAGCAATCCAAGCGTCGCTAAATAATATTTTGGTAAATGACCTTACAACTGGTGGAGCTACAAAAGCATTATCTGCAGAAATGGGGAAAGTGCTGCAAAACAATAAAGTTGATAAGGCAGCAGGAAAAAGCCTTCTTTCTGATTCAGAAATTACGCGTCTGGGGACACTTGTAAACTACACACATCCAACAACTCATGCTCCGAGCATAATCGCACAAGATGCTAATAATCGTTTTGTTTCTGATGCTGAAAAAGCCACTTGGAATGCAAAACAATCTGCTCTCGGATTTACTCCTGAAAATAATGCAAACAAAAATGCAGTTAATGGTTATGCAGGACTAGGAGCAGACGGAAAACTTATCGCTGCTCAATTGCCTTCAATTGCAATTAAAAATACTTTCGTAGCCGCTTCCCAAACTGCCATGTTAGCATTAATTGCAGAAACAGGAGATATGGCAATTAGAAGTGATGTAAATAAATCTTATGTCTTAAAAGGAACAAATCCAACATTAATAAGCGATTGGCAAGAATTGCTGACTCCGCCAAATGCTGTTACGACTGTTTTTGGCCGTAACGGAGCTGTTGCCTCTCAAACAGGAGATTATACAGCCGATCAAATTAGTGAAACTGCATCGAGAAAATTTCAAACGGCCAATCAAAATACTTTTAATGATGCCACATCTAGTATTCAGACACAGCTAAACTCAAAACAAGCAAACATTGCCTCAGGCACTACAAGTCAATATTTTAGAGGTGATAAAAGCTGGCAGACGCTAGACAAAACTGCTGTTGGTTTGCCTAACGCAGATAATACTTCTGATGCCACTAAAAATGTTTTATCTGCAACCAAACTGACAACCTCCAGAACTATCAATGGAGTTGCTTTTGACGGCTCTGCAAATATCACAATCAGTGCTACAGATTCAACTCCAAGAATTGCTTCTAGCGAAAAAGGTGCCGCTAATGGAGTGGCTACACTTGATGCCAGCGGTATTATTCTAACATCACAACTGCCAAGTTATGTAGATGATGTTTTGGAATTTACAAATTTGGCTAGTTTTCCAACAACTGGCGAAACTGGTAAAATTTATATTGCAAAAGACACCAACAAAACCTATCGTTGGGGAGGATCAGTATATGTTTACATTACAAGTGGTGCGGTAGATAGCGTTGCGGGGAAAACTGGCGTTGTAACATTGGCTAAATCTGATGTCGGTCTTGGAAGTGTGGATAATACTGCCGATACTGCTAAAAATGTTTTGTCTGCTACGAAATTAACAAGTCCTAGAACAATCAATGGAGTTTCTTTTGATGGTTCTGCAAACATTACGATTGCTGATTCAACAAAAGAAAATAGTATTGCTGCGGGTACAACTTCTCAATATTGGAGAGGAGATAAAACTTGGCAGGTTTTAACTACGGCCAATGTTCCTGAATCTGGCAACTTATATTTTTCAAATGCAAGATCAATTGCTTCGGTACTGACTGGCTATACTTCAACAGCGGGGACTATTGCCGCAACCGATTCTATTTTAACAGCTATTAATAAATTAAATGGAAATGATGCTTTAAAAGCTCCTCTAGCCTCTCCTATCTTTACAGGTACAGTTACGGCACCAGCTTTTTCAGGAGCTTTAACAGGGAACGCTTCAACAGCAACTAGATTACAAACAACGAGAACAATTAATGGTATTTCTTTTGATGGCTCTGCAAATATTACAATTCCAACAAACAATACCGATAAAGTTCCTCATCAAGATGGAACAAGATCAGATCTTAATTACAATAGCGCTGTTACGGCATCAGGTTTTTATAATGTTAATTCAACAGGAACAAATGGTCCTGGTTCATCTTACAATAACCTAATTGTTGCTAAAGGTATTGATACAGGATTGCAAATAGCAGGAGGCCATAATAATGATTCATTATGGTTTAGAGGATGGAGCTCGAATGGAACAACTTTTACGCCATGGAGACGAGTATTGCATGAGGGCAATTATAATTCATATTCACCAACTTTAACAGGAACTGGTGCCAATGGAAACTGGGGTATTAATATTACAGGAAGTGCTGGCGGTTCTTCAAGATATGTCGATTTGTTAGCAAATAGAACTGATGTTGCCGCATATCCAATCCTTTGGGGAGTTAATCAAGGAACAAATCCAATGACTGGTAATGCCTCGACTTATGCATTTTCATGTGATGCTGTAAAAATTCAATCAAGTACTGGAACTGTAATCGCAAATAACTTTAGTGGAAACGGAACTGGTCTAACTGGGACAGCTGGTTCACTAAGCATCGGAGGGAATGCTGAAACATCTACTTCAGCAAGAAGAATAACTTTTACCGATGGACCAAGAACTTTAGCTGACCGATTACCAAATACATTTGCACGAACCGTTAATTTTGATTTTGCGAATGCTGCTGCAATTGGAGGATCAGGAAATTACGGAGGTGTGATGACCTTTGCTCCATGGGATGGTCTTTCAGCATCTACAGGTGATTCTTCTTATCAATTAGCATTTAGAAATGAAAGCGGTATAAATGGCTCTGGATTACCTGGATTGAGACTTCGCAAAGGAATTGATACTACTTGGGGAGGCTGGTACGACATCTTACATTCTGGCAATTACGCTTCTTATTCAGCATTCTCAGGAGCAATTACTGGAGCTTCTTTAACAGTTTCCGGTGATGTCACTGCATTTTCTGATGCCAGAGTTAAAGAGAACATCAGGCCTATCGAAAATGTAATTGAAAGAATTCAAGCTTCACGAGGAGTTGTTTATGATCGAACTGATAACGACCAAAAAGACAATATCGGATTTATTGCTCAAGAACTTGAAGAAAACTTTCCTGAATTGGTTCTTACCAGAGAAGACGGAACAAAAGCTGTTAAATATCAAAATGCGGTTGCTGTATTATTTGAAGCAGTTAAAAAACAACAGACGCAAATTCAAGAGCAGAGTGAAAAATTGAAACTAATTCTTAAACATTTAAACATTAATTAAAAATGGCAATTTTATCAACAGGACCAATATCGATGAGTCAGATCAATACAGAATTACAACGAAACTCACCATCATTGCAAATATCATTAAATGATGCCGAGAAAAATGGCTATGGCATCGCTATTAACCAGAATAGCACTATTAGACCAAATGGCCTCTCGCCTTCCTCTATGAGCGAATGGAGAGGATATAATCATAAAGCAATTTCTTCTGGAGGTGGTTCTAGTGGAGGTGGAACAGTAAATACTGGTGTAATCTGGAATGAGACAGGACGCACCATTAGCGCGACTTATATGACAGTTAAAGCAAACGGAACTACAGTTGCCAATATTACTCTTCCTACTCTTGCTAGTGGAGCAAGCTTCAATTTTAGCACTTCATATACTAACCTTATATTCTCTAATGGAACATTTGTTCTAGATTTATATACCCCTACTGTAGGTTTAACGTCATCAAATTATTTTTATATGAACGCAGGATATAACAGTACAAATGGATATTTTTCCAATACTGGCAGTAGTTTAAGAGCGACAGTCACATCATCTGGCCCCCAATACACTATCATAATTCATATAAAATAATTCAATGAAAGTTGTATACAGTTACTGGGATACTGGTGATGGCTTGAAAAAGCCTAGCAATTGGTTTAGCTCAAGGCTAATGTTGTCATCAATGGTAATATCAGTTCTTAATAGCTACAAACATTACGGAAGAGTAGAAATGGTTACTGATAGTGCAAGTAAAATATGGATTGAAAAATTAGGATTGCCCTTCGAATCCATCAAAACTGATCTTGATGAATTAGAAAAATATGACAAAGGTTTATGGGCTTTGGGAAAAATTAAAGCGTACAGTATTCAGAAAGAGCCATTTTTGCATGTTGATTTGGATGTAATTTTGTTTGAACCTTTTTCACAAAAATTACTCAACCATGATTTATATGTTCAAAACTTTGAACCTTTCAGTATGGATAATTATAATAAAACATATGTTCCATATATTGACCTATTAGAAAATCATGGAACAAATTTGCCGATTGGATTCTCTGATAAAAAACACGCCGTAAATCTTGGAATTTACGGATGTAACAATCTTGAATTCAATAAATTATTCTGCAATTCCGTATTTAACTTCATTGATAATAATGAGCAAAAGTTCAAATCTCTTGTTCCGCTTCACAAATTATGTGTTGTCTGGGAACAGTATTTTTGGGCTCTCATTGCTGATAAATTAAAAATGTCTATCGGTACAATTATAGATCCACAATACAAACTAGCATCTGAAACAGGGTATTTTCATTTGTTAATTGATAAATACAAAGAAGAAATTGCAACTAGTTTTAATGAACATGTAAAAAACATTTATCCTAATTATTATCAATCAATAGAAGAACTATTAAAATTTGATAAAAAAGAATCGTAAAATTTTAATGTAGTAGATAAAAACAACCTCCAAAGTCAAATTTAGACTCTGGAGGTTTCTTTTTATATCATAATAAACAATCATTTCCCAAACTTCTCAACCCCACTCTGCAACCACTTATAATACTCCTCAATATTCGGATTATAAGCAGACGGCTCAGTTAAGCTTGCACTATTATGATCTACAATTACATAAAATGGTTGAGCATTGGCTTTATAAGTTTTAATCTGTAAATCGCTCCATTTATTTCCGATGGTTTTGATTTTTTTTCCGGTGGTTTCAGAAACATATTGTTCGCTTTCTGGAAGCTCTTTTTTATCGTCTACATAGAGCGAAATCAAAACCAGGTCATTATTCAAAACGCCTAAAACTTTTGGATCTGACCAAACCAGTTCCTCCATTTTTCGGCAGTTTACGCAGGCATATCCGGTGAAATCTAATAAAACTGGTTTACCAACTTTTTTAGCGTATTCCATTCCTTTGTTGTAATCATGGAAAGTAATAATATTTTGCGGACCGTGCTCTGCTCCTTCTGGCAATGAACCTGTTATTTTCAATTCGGAATTGCCTGAAACTCCAAGTCCGTTTGGAGATTCACTGTATTGCATTGGAGGAGGAAATCCGCTGATTAATTTTAACGGCGCGCCCCAAAGTCCAGGAATCAGATAAATCGTAAAACTCAAAACGATTAATCCGAAACCTAATCTTCCAACTGAAATATGATTTAAAGGAGAATCATGCGACAGCGTAATTTTTCCAAATAAATAAAAAGCCAACATTCCGAAAACGGCAATCCAAATGGCAAGGAAAACTTCTCTTTCTAACCAATGCAATTGCAGAACTAAATCGGCATTGGATAAAAATTTGAAAGCTAGAGCCAATTCCAGAAATCCTAAAACCACTTTTACCGTATTCAGCCATCCGCCTGATTTTGGCAACGCATTTAACCAGCCTGGAAAAGCTGCAAATAATGAAAATGGCAACGCAATCGCAATCGAGAATCCTAACATTCCAACAATTGGCGCAATTCCGCCTTTTGAAGCTGCTTCAACCAAAAGTGTTCCTACAATTGGTCCTGTGCAAGAAAATGATACAATTGCTAAAGCCAATGCCATAAAGAAAATCCCAATTAGTCCTCCTCTATCAGCTTGCGAATCGACTTTGTTGGCTAATGAACTTGGCAAAACAATTTCGAAAGCGCCCAAAAACGAACAGGCAAAAACGACCAATAAAATAAAGAAAATAAGATTGAACCAAACGTTGGTTGAAAGTGCGTTTAGCGAATCGGCACCAAAAATTGCGGTTACGATTGAACCCAATAAAACGTAAATAATCACGATTGAAAATCCGTAAATCATTGCGTTTCTAATTCCAGCCGCTTTGCTTTTACTTTGTTTGGTGAAAAAACTCACCGTCATCGGAATCATAGGGAAAACGCAAGGTGTCAGCAAAGCCGCAAAACCAGATAAAAACGCTAAAATAAAAATAGTCAGCAATCCTCTCGATTCTGTTTTCTTTGGCGAATCTGTAATTTCTTTTGAAATTTTTTCTTGTTTTTCAGCAACAGTTTTTTCTTCTGTAATCACAGAATCTTCTTTTACGATCGGAGTTTCTTCGGCGGAAGCCAATTTCTTTTCGCTCGGAATTTTAAAAGTTAATTCTTCTGTTGATGGCGGCAAACAATTACTGTCATCGCAAACCATAAAATCGACGTCGGCAGTAATATTCGAAATATCGGCAGAAGCGAATTTGATTTTTTGGGTAAAAACAGCTTTATCTTCAAAATATTTAATTTTCATATCGAAGATTTTATCGACCGTTTCGTGCCCTTTGTCTTCAGTCGTTTTTCCGATTAATTCGAATTTTTTGGACTGATTTTTAAAAGTAAAAGCTGTTGGCGACGGTCCGCCTTCTTCAATGTATTGTCCGTACAAATGCCAGCCAGATTGTATGACGGCCTGGGCTTTTAAAACATATTCTTTATCTGAAATTTTTTCTACAGCGGTCGACCATTTTACCGGATTATACATTTGTCCGAACATGGAAACCGAGAACAATAACAGGAATGCAATTATGGTATTTCTCATTTGTTTTTTGGTTTGATTTGTTGAAAAAAAGAGCTGTCGGCAAAACAGCTCTTTTGGTCTTTCATAGAAAATGGCTTACTAATTCAGTTTCTAAAATGAAATAATGAAAGACGACTATTAAAAATTTTAGATTGTTGATTTTAGATTTTAGATTTAGTAAAACTTTGTCAAAGTTTGAAACTTTGACAAAGTTGAACTGCCAAGTCTAATCTGAACACTAAAAAAAACTGACCACTGAAAACTATTTATCAAGCGATCCCGATTTAACGATAATCATTTTATCCAATTGAATGTACTTCTTAATCGCGTCGTTTACCTGCTGTAAAGTTGCTTTTTCGATATCTTTCGGATACTGATCAATATAACTTGGTTCTAAACCTCTTTCGATAAAACTTAAAATCGTTCTTGCCATTCCGTTTGTGGTTGACATTCCAACTTTAAAACTTCCAATTAAGTTGGTTTTCTTGTTTTCCAATTCAGATGCTGTGATGCCTTCTTTTACCCATTTATCTACCTGAACCATTGTAGCATCAAGACCTTTTTGAAATAAATTTGGATTGAAAGAAGCATTTACAAACCAGTAGCCTCCTGTTTCGATGTTTCCGCCCAAACCTGAAGTAATGTTGTACGTTAAACCATCATTATCACGAACTGTCTGCATTAAACGTCCAGCGAAACCTGCACCTAAAGTATAATTTCCTATGTAAAACGGAATATAATCAGCATCGGCTCTTTTTAAACCTGTAAACTGACCGATGAATAATTCTGCACTTGGTTTTTCTGGAATGGTTACAACTTCTGTTTTTGCAGCAGCTTTTGTCGCTTCTTCAAATTTCAGTTTTTCCGTAACTCCTCCATTCCAGTTTTTGAATGATTTTTTTAAAGAAGCGTTTAAGTTTGCGCCTTCTGTATCCCCTACAATTACCAGACGCATAGAAGCTGTTCCGAAATATTTTTTGTGGAAAGCTTTTACTTCATCCAAAGTTGCGTTTTTGATGTTTGAAATATTGTCTTCAACACTTAAACTGTAATTTGGATTTCCTTTCGGATAAATGGCCTGCGATAAAGCAATGCTTCCTCTTTCGCCTGGATCATTCAAATCCTGCTGTGTATTTCCGATAAATTGCTGTTTTAAGTTTTCGAATTCTTTAGCATCAAACAACGGATTTCTCAATTCTTCAGCCAATAAAACAATTACCTGATCCAGATCTTTTTTCAAACATTTGAATCCGATATTTATCTTGAAAGTTGAAGCATTCACATTTAAGGAAACGCCTAATTTTTGCAATTTTTCTGAGAATTTAAACTTGTCATTTAAGGTTGTTCCTTTTGATAACATCGAAGCGGTTAAGGCTGGAATAACATCATTTTTGGTTTCGCTCGCATAATTTCCTAACGAAATGCTCGCGGCAACGGTAACAAAATCTTTTGCTGAAGTTTTAACTGAAACGACATCAATTCCAGATACTTTTTCTCTTTTGAAAGCAGAAGCTGATTTTTCTATTAAAGTTTCATCGCCGATTATTTCTTCTGATGTATTTTTAATTGTAGTTGGCGCTGAAGTTTTTTCTTCGTGAATATGTCCTTCTTCTGAATGTCTGTAATAAAACGGGCCATTTTCTGGCATATAATTACTCGCTTTTGCCGAATCATTATTTTGAGCACCAGCTTGTTTCGGAATAAAATATCCAGTTGTGCTCTGGTCTTCAACCAAATATTTATTAGCAACACGCAAAACATCAGCCGGAGTTACTTTTTTCAATCGGTCAACTCCAGTAATGTAATCTGTCCAGTCGCCAGAAGCGATGGCTTCGTTTAGTGCCGATGCAATAACTCCAGAACCGTCACGCGCTAAAATAGTCTGCGCGCTTATTTTTGCTACAACTCGATTTACTTCATCTTGAGTTACACCTTCTTTTTGAATTTTAGCCACAACTTCGCTTATTTTAGCATCAATATCTTCGTGTTTTGAAGTGGTTGGAAAACCAACTCCAATCGTAAAAAGTCCAACTTCTTTAAAGTTTGTTGCTTCAGCATAAGAATATATTCCTAAACGCGTGTCTACGAAAGTTTTGCTTAAAATTGCTGACGGTCCAACGCCAATAATCTGAGCTAGAATATTCAACGCAGGAAGATCTTCATGTAATGCTCCCGGAATTTTATAGGCTTTGCTTACAACGCCCAATTCTCCAGGCTTTTTCACTACAATTTTACGCGCGCCATATTGTTCAGGCTCTTCTGTATAAGGCTGAGGCATTACATTTGGTGCTTTTGTAATTTTCCCGAAATACTTTTCGATCAATTCAAAAACATTTTCTTTTTTGAAATCTCCAATAATGGTTAATGTGGCATTATCTGGCCAGTAATACGTATTATAGAAATTTTTCAATACTTCAATCGGCGCTTTTTCTATATCCGATTTCCATCCAATTGTCGAATGGTGATAAGGATGTGCAATATACGCAGCTGCCCAAATTTCTTTATCTAATAAACTATTCGGATTGTTTTCTCCGCGCTCAAATTCGTTGCGAACTACCGTCATTTCTGCTTCTTTATCTTCTTTTAATAATAAAGAATTACGCATTCTGTCAGCTTCAATTTGAAGCGCCAATTCGATTTTATCGCTTGGCAATGTTTCAAAATAATTCGTACGATCGTACCAAGTTGTCGCATTTAACTGCGCTCCCGTATTTTGCAGAACATCAGTAATGGTATTTCCGTTTTTCTTGTTGAAAGTTGGCGTTCCTTTAAACATTAAATGTTCTAAAAGGTGCGTTGATCCAGTGTTTCCTAAAACTTCATGTTTAGAACCTACGCGATATACAATTTGTACAGTTGCAACTGGCGATGCATTGTCTTGCAAAAGCAAAACATTCATTCCGTTTGGCTGGTATAAGTATTCTTCTATTCCGCCTAATTCTTTAATTTTCTTAAAGTTAACCGATTTGCTTTGCGCTGACATAAGGGCGCAGAAAGCTAATGAGCAATAGCCCAGAAAGATGTATTTTTTCATTTTTTTAGAGTTTATTGGAGTGTTCTGTATCTAGTGTTCAGTGTTCAGTTTTTTAGTGTTCAGTTACAATTCGGTATCGGACTGAATACTAAAAAACTGATCACTGAATACTTAAATATTTACGATTTGCTGAAGATTTCTTTCAATTTAGATTGCAATTCAGCTTCTCTAAGGTTTTTAGCTACGATTTTTCCATCAGGTCCAATTAAGTAGTTAGTCGGAACCATTTTTACGCCGTATAAAACAGCAGCTTCATTCTGCCATCCTTTCAAATCAGAAACGTGTGTCCAAGTTAAGCCGTCTTTTTCGATTGCTTTTTCCCAAAGTTTCTTTTTATCGTCTAATGAAACTCCCAAAACATCAAAACCTTTATCATGGTACGTTTTATAAGCCAAAACTACGTTTGGATTTTCTTTTCTGCATGGACCACACCAAGAAGCCCAGAAATCTACCAACACATATTTTCCTTTGTAATCAGATAATTTCACGACTTTTCCGTTAATATCCGTTTGAGAAAATTCAGGTGCAGCAACACCAATCGCCGTTTTTTCGTTAAGATCGATTGAAGCTTTTAATTTTTTTCCGTAGAATGATTTCTGAATTTCTGGAGATAAAATCGTGTAATATTCCTTAACTTTTTCAGGAGTTCCGTAAGACACAATTCGGTCTTCGATTACTAATGCTCCCCCTAAATTATCTTTATTTTTTCTGATGAATTTATCTGTCAGATCATCCGCGAAAGCGCCCAAATCTTTCCATTTTTTATCCATCATGGTTTGCTGTTCTGCAGTCAGTTTTACTTTTCCGCCTTGTGTAAGCGAGTCTGATAATTTGTAAATCGGACCTGCAATGGCTTGTATTTTTTTGAATTCGTTATCGTAGTACGATTTATAGAATCCATTTTGAGTCGCTCCCGTTACTTTAGCTTTAAAAACAGAATCTTTTTTTGCTTCAACCGTAATGTCTTCATTATCTAGAAGAAAATACGCTCCGTATTCTTGCCCTTTAATTTTTATTGTATGAAATAAAGGTTCTACCGTTTTTCCAGTAAAAGTAAATGCACCTTCTTTTACCTCAGCAGAATCGATAATTTTTTTGTCTCCTTTTTCGTCTGCATATTCCAAGTAGACGATTCCTTTGTCCAATCCAGCAATTTTCCCGCTGATTGTATATCCTTCTTTCTTAGCGCAAGAAGTAAGCGCCGTCGCTATTGCTAATGCGAATAGGCTTGATTTTAAAATGGTACTTTTCATGTTATATTTTTTTGTTTGTTCGATTGCGATGTTTTTTATTTAAACACATAGAGACATAGATTTTGTAAGCCAATTAAAGGCGTTTTACTTATTAGAATAAACATAGCTTTCTATGTGCAAGAAATAATTTTCTTTATATGTTTCAATATTATAGATCAGTTCATTTGGTAAACTGAACACTAAAAAACTGATCACTGACCACTATAAATTGACCACTAAAATTCTTAAGATTTCATAAGTTCTTTCAATTTCGCTTCCAATTCTGCACCTCTTAAATTGTCTCCGATAATTACACCTTTACTATCCACTAAATAAGTTGCTGGAATGGTTTTTACATTGAATGCTTTGCTTACTTTATCATCGTCATATAAATTCGGCCATTGCATGTTTTCTTGACCTAGCGCTTTCTGCCAAGCTTTTTCGTCTTTATCAATCGAAATACTTAAAATCTCAAATCCTTTATTGGAATATTCTGTATAAGCTGTTTTCAAATTCGGAATTTCTTTTCGGCATGGAGCGCACCAAGAAGCCCAAAAATCTACCAAAATGTATTTTTTTCCTGCAACAATGTCTTTTGCGTTTAATGTTTTTCCGTCTTTATCTTTTAATCCAAAATTGGCAATGCTTGTTCCGATTAATGATTTCGGATTCAAATCTTTATCTACAACCTGACCATAATAACTTTGCTTTGCTGCTGGAGAAAATTGTTCGTAAATCGGTTTTTGTTCTGGAGTAAAATAGCTGTATTGCGTCATCATAAAAAATGGCCCCCACCAGTTAGTTTTATGTCTTGCTATAAGGTCTAATGTTGTTTTTTCTACTTTCGCAAAAAAGGCTTTTTCTTTTGCTTCAAAAGCTTTCCATTCTGGAGTATTTGCAATGGAATCCATTGTTTTTTTATTTCCCGCAACTCTAGCTTTTGAATACAATTTGCCTAATTCTTCTGTGCCTTTATGGTATTCAGCATAATCATTATTCAATTCTTCTTTAAAAGCTGTTTCTTTCAAATAATAATCATTAGATTTTGATCCTGTAACTACTACATTTTTAAACGAAATCCATTCTCCTTCGTTATCTGAAACTGTTCCAGCCGCTGTAATTTTTATTTTTGAATTTTCGACCATTACAGAAATATTTCCTTTGTTTTTACCAAAGACAACATAGAAAAAACGAGGTTCTTTTAATTTTCCTCCAAAAGTAAATTTCCCGTCTTTTAATGCTGTTTCAGCAACTGGCAGTTCAGATGAATGTGTTGCGCCCGGAATCAATTTTACGGCTGTTCCGTCGGTTAAACCTGTGATGTTTCCTTCAATTGTATAAGAAGAAGCTTGAGCTGGTGCCGTTTTTTTCTTTTGTGCCTGAATGTTTATTGAAACCATAAACAAGCAGATGCATAATCCTAGTATTTTGTTTTGAATTGCTTTCATTTTTGATTGATATTTTTAGAAAAAGCTTCCCTTTCGGGGAAATCTAATCGGGAAGCTTTTAGATTATTATTTGTCTACGTTTTGTGTAATTGTTCCGTTTCCTGGATTTTGCGTTGCTCCTTGCGGGAAAGGCGATGTCCATAAATGAGAATCCGATTTTAATGTATAAGTAGTTCCGTTTACCACTTTGCTAAAACTAACTTTATAAACACCTTCTGCATTTAAACGTCTTGCGTCTGCATAAGGAATAAGAGTCTGTACAGATTCATTATTTTTTGTTTTGAAAATAGCATTCAAAGCAGTTGTTTTATCTGTAGTTGCAATATCCTGATACGATGCTGGAAGAATACGTGTTTTACGAATTGCATTTAAAATTGCTAATGCTTCGCTGATTTTATTATCACGTGCCAAACATTCGGCTTTAATTAAATAAACCTCAACAGTTGTAAGTCCGCCGAAATTGTACATTCCTGACAATATTGAATAGTAATAAGTGTCAGCGCCCACGGTTCTTATTTTCCAACGAGATTTTAAACGTAAATCACCCGTTTCAAAACGCGCCGCTCTTTCTACTGGAATACTTGGTTCTCTTCCTAATGAGCGATTTGATCCGTGTCTAAACATATAATTTTCGACATTATTATAACCCATTGGCGATACAGCAGTTGTGTATGAATTTGGCACATCTATAGTTGTTTTATTTGCTTCGTAAAAAGCGACCCAGTCAAACAATTTATTATTTTCTGCTAATGCCAAATCTGCATATCTTAAAGCTTCTGTGTAGTTACTCATTTGCAGATAAACTCTTGAATAAAAAGCATAACCGGCTCCTAAATTTGGGTGCAAAGCGGTTTGAGAAACTTTAGGCAAATAAGGCAACGCTTCTTTAATATCATTTAGAATGAAATCATACATTTCCTGAATAGTTACCTGTTTGCTCGGTGCATTAATATTGGCACTTGTAATTAACGGAACTGACAATTTTGTAGAAGCCGTAGAAGCTACATAAGTATCTGCATAAAAATTAGTTACATAAAAGAAGTTCATGGCACGCATTATTTTTGCTTGTGCCCAAACCACTCTCTGTTCTTGCTCAGTCGCTTGGGTTGTCGAAAGCGCATTTTCAATAATTAAATTAAAAGCTGAAATTCCGCTATAAGCTGTATAATAGTACGATTCGTCTGATACCTTTATTGCAATACGATCTGCATTTTCGTCCCACATATAATTGGCATTATACAATCTATTGCTTGTTAGTGAAGCGGCAGTTACAAATTGATCATTTAATACGTGATTAGCTCCTAGAATATCTAATCTTGTGTTGTATTCGTCACGCAAAAAAGCTTCATAATCTGCTAATGTTTCTGGCGATTTTGCTCCTTTTGGCACATCGTTCAAATAGTCTTCGCAAGATGCTAAAGTCAATCCTAAAGCCAATACGCACGCTACTTTTTTATATATATTTTTCATCGTCTAGTCTTTATAAATTAGAAATTAACATTTACTCCCAGAACAAAACTTGGAGATATAAAACCGCCTAACATGTATTTGGCATCTCTGCTTTTGGCAAAAGTGTATACGTTTTCTGCATTCAAATTGAATCGTACTCCGTCTAGTTTTACTCTTTTAATAATGTCTTTTGGCATTTGATACGCTAACGAAATGTTACTCAATCTTACATTTGAAGCATCCAAAATATTGATATCTGCATAAGAATAAATAGTACGAGATTCTGAATTAAAATCGGCTTCATATTCGTAAACCGCTCTTGGAACATTAGTAAAAGCTTCGTCTCCTGGCTGCATCCAACGATTTGCGATATTATTGTTTACCACCGTTATATCCGTTACATAACCTCCAAGTGCACCATTGTAAGTGTTACTCAACATGGGTAGAAATGTGTTTCTCACTTTATGTCCTAACTCATAAATGAAAAGTGCCGAAAGAGAGAAGTTTTTATAATCGACAGAAGTATGAAAAGAACCACTGTGCGTAGGAACTGTTGAACCGTAATCTTTAATTGCGTCTAACTGGCCTGGATTATATTTTACTGCAGTTCCTGAAGCATCATAAACCTGAGGTACTCCTGTATCGCTCAAGCCTGCCCATTGGTAACCATAAATGGCGTTAAAACTGGTTCCGATTCTAGGATAAGCCGTTGGGTAATCTAATTGTAAATAGTACACAGGAGCTTTTACATTTACAAAATCTACTGTATTTTTATTATAGGCATACAAAACAGCGGCATCCCAAGAGAAAGAAGGCGTTTTTACAATTGTTCCTCTTAAAGTAGCTTCGATACCTTTGTTGGTCATTTCTCCATTATTAAGCGTGTAAGAAGAATATCCAAATCCTTCTGTTGGAATTCCTTGACTGGTTGCTAACAAATCTTGACCTTTTTTGTTGTACAAATCTAGAGTTCCGCTTAGTCTGCTTTTAAAGAATGAAAAGTCTAAACCAATATTTGTTGTTGTTGTTTTTTCCCAAGACAACTCCGGATTTGGTCTTTTACCAACACTTCCATAAGTTCCTCCAACATTGGCATTGGCATAATAAAAAGCAGTTAAATAAGGAGCAGAATCTTTAGCAATGTTTCCTGCAATACCGTAAGAACCACGTATTTTAAGAGCATCAACCCAATCAACATCAAAAAATGATTCATTGTTAATATTCCAACCCGCACCTACAGACCAGATTGGTTTGTTTTGGTATTTGCTATCTGTTCCCCAAAGGTTTGAACGATCCCAACGGATACTTCCTGTAAGAGAATATCTTTTGTCATACGTATAACCTCCTGTAGAATAAACAGAAACATAACGGTTCTGTAATTCTTTTTGTAATCCAAAATCATTTTGTGACATATATCCACCAAAAACAGCTCCGTATACTTTTAATAAATCGGCTTGATTTATTGCTGTAAAAGATAAGGCTTGCGAATCGTAACCATAGCGTGTGTTATCGTTATATTCTTGTTTAGAATGACGGATTTCCATACCTGCAATAGCAGAAAAATCATGCTTTTCTGCAAAAGTCTGATTGAAATTTAACTGCTGACGGAAATTATAAGCATTAGAGAATTGGTTGGTTTCTTTAATGATATCTCCATAAGGCAAATTGTAAACTGCTTTGTTATTAGCAAGTGTTACCAAACCATTGACTTTACTTCTAACATAATAGGATTCTTTTGCAAACAATTGACTTGCACGATCTGAAGCAAACTCGTATTGGAACATAGCGTTGTAAGTAAAAGCGTGGCTGAATTTTACATTAAACTTGGCAAATGTTCTGTTTAAGAAATTTTTGCTTTCAGTTAAGTTTCTTCCTAACTCGTCCATCGGCGTAATATCCATGTTGTAAAGACCATAAGTCTGCATAGAATTAAGCGTAAAATTATTGTAGCGAGAAGCAGCAGTAGAAACAAAATTAGTTCCGTCGTTATTTACCAATTGATTGTATGGTTGCCATTTAAATCCAGGATTATCTGAAACAGCTGCTGGATTAATTGGTTTATAATACTGTGTATCTCCGATTCCGTAGTTTAAATAAGTTCCCAAATCTAAAGACAGCCAGTCATTAATCTGAGTCGAATTTTTCAAATTAATACCAACCGATTGATTTTCAGAATACATATCTTCCAACTGATTGTCTTTGTAAGTGATCGAAGCATTAAAAGTATTGTTTTGACTTGCTTTACCTAAACTAAGGTTGTGCTGCATAAAATACTGATCGCGTTTTGCGTATTTTGCCACATCATCGTAATATTTATATCCTTGAGAACCCAATTGGTTTAAACGATTATTCATTTCCGTTTGAGAAATATTTCCTGCGTAACCGTTTAAAATAGTCTGCATTCCCAAACTGGTAAATGCTGCATTACTCAATAAAGATTGTGCGTATGTATTGGCATTAGCTGTTTTTAAATTAGGATTTCCTTCTGCCCATCCTCTTTCTAAACCAATAATATCAGCAGAACTAGTAAGATTGCCAGTATAATTTCGGTAAGGCGTAACAGTCAAATTGCTTGAAAACGAAATGTTTGTTTTTCCTTCTTTTGCTTTTTTCGTTGTAATTACTATAACTCCATTTGCCGCACGAGCACCATAAATAGAAGAAGCTGCTGCATCTTTTAAAACCGTGATCGTTTCGATGTCTTCTAAGTTTAGGTTCGGAAGATTTTCTTCGATATTTGAATAAGGTGTTAATCTAGTATTTTCAACAGGAAAACCGTCAATAACATATAACGGAGCTGTAGCATTAGCATTCATAGAGGTCGTTCCACGAATTTTTCCGTCTTGATATCCAACAATACGTCCTTCTAAAATTTTGTCTAAACTATTTAAACGCTGCTCTTGAAAATCTTTAGCTTTTAAACTAGAAAAAGACCCTGTTGCTTTTTCTGCAGAGATATCCTGATAACCCGTTTTTAAAACTAGCCCTTCAAGCTCCAAAACATCTTCTTTCAAAACAACATTGATAACACTTCTGCCCTCAACTTTAATTTCTTGTCTTACAAATCCTAAATAAGCAAAAGCCAAAGTCGTTTCACTGCCTACCGTAATAATCTGATAATCTCCATTAAAATCGGTCTGAACACCTCTTCCTGAACCATTATCAGAAATTGCTGCACCAACCAAAGGCATCCCTTTTTCGTCGGTAACTCTACCTTTTACGATAAAATCGGCAACAGGTTTTTTCTCTTCCACTGGTTTATCGGCAGAGAGTTTTTTGGGAGTCAAAATAATATGGTTTCCAGATACTTTAAAATCGGTGCTGGTATTATTAAAAATTCTATTTAAAATAACTTCGATTGAGGTTTCGTATGCATTTACGTCGATTACTCTGTTTAAATCTACAGATCTTACATTATAGACAAATCTATAATCTGTAGTATATTCCAATCTTTCAATTACTTTGGCAACGGTCATGTTGCTGGCATTAAAAGAAATCTTGTTTTTTTGAGAATAAGTGGTTCCGGCGTGCATTACTGTTAAGGCAGTTAGCAGAAATAATGTGGTCAATTTCATTTTCAAATCAAATTTCAAAAAAGGCTTATCAAACCTGATTCTGTTCAAGAGTTTTTTCATACTTTTAAATGTTTTTTTTAATGTTGGTTGGTTAATTAACTGACCGCATATACTCTACCGGGAAATGTTGGCGCATTTTCCGGTTTTTTTATAACGATCCTTTCATTTTGGATTTTTGTTACATAGGCTTTTTTTATTTTAGATTTCTGATTGTAGATTTTAGATTTAATTCTTTGTGGATTATTGAAATTCTTAATTCTTAATTCTATTTAATCGTTATTTTATCTCGGTCAATAGTATAATCAATGGCGTAACTGTCACTGAAATATTTCAAAACCACTTCAATTGGTTCATTGTCAAAACGGGCGTTAAAAATTTCTTTTCCGAGTGCTTTATTTCGGTTAATGAAAGTCACATTGTAATGGCGTTCCAATTTTTTAATAATAGCATCAAAAGAAGCATTTTTAAAAACCAGACTTCCCTTTACCCAATCGGTATAATAATCTGTATTAACCTGTTCAATTTTTATATCAGATTGTCCTTTCTCGCTCGAACCTTTAAAACCTGGCGTTAAATAAACCTGATTTTGGTTTGTTTTCTGATCTTTATAAAGCGAAACTTTTCCTTCAACCAGCACAACATCAGTACTGCTATTGTTACTATACGAGTCTACATTAAATTTGGTTCCTAAAACCTCAACATTGACTTCCTGCGCATTTACCGTAAAAGGATGATTTTTGTCTTTACTTACTTCAAAGTAAGCTTCACCTGTCAAATACACTTGTCTGTTTTTATTTTTAACAAACTGCACAGGATATTTAAATGAAGTTCCAGAATTTAAATGCACCAAAGTTCCGTCTGATAATTGCACATCAAATTTTTTTCCATACGGAATTTTCAATGTGCTGTAAACCAATTCTCCTTCTGTAAAAGCTTTGTTGTAAACCAATTTGTTTTTGTCCTGTTTTCCAATAACATTTCCATCTTTATCCGTTACATTTTTTGCACCAGAAATATCAATAGTTTCCGACGATCCGTTTCCTAATTGTAAAACAATCTCATCAACTCTCGGAATAATAACGTTTTGTTTAACTTGCTCGGAACCAGAATTTTTATAGAAATAAAATCCGCCCAAAGCCACAACCAAAATCGCAGCATATTTATAGTATGATGAAAATCTTCTTTTATAAAAAACATTATTTTCTTTCGAAATTCTTGCTAAAAGCTGTTTTCTAACTTCAGTAGAATCAAAAGTGTTCAAAGCAGTATCAATTGCATAATTGGTTTTTACAAAATCCTTAAATACAAGCTGATTCTCTTCTTCTTTTAACCACTCCGTAAGCTGCTCAATTTCTTCTTGAGAAGCCTGATTTGTTATAAATTTAACAATTAGTCGCTCTGACTTTTTTACTGTCATTTTAGTCGTTTTTAATATTATTACGAAGCCAAAAAACAAAACCCTAACAATTTGATAAAGTTTTTTTCATTTTGATGAATTTTTTATTTTTCACAAGTGTTTTCTTTCAACAAAACTCGACTAATTTGGTAGAAATTATAAAGTAAATGATTTATATTTGCATTTTTTTCCTTTTCTATTTGTACTAATTTTCAAATAGAAAGATAAAAATGAGGTCGTTTTAAGCAAATTCAGTTCACTTTTTGACCTAAAAAACTATTAATTTATATATTTGTTTTTATGAAGATTGATGATTACAGCGATAATACTATTCTAATTGAGTCTCTCAGAAATGGAGATGAAAGCGCTTACACGTACCTAATCGACACGTATCATCATAAACTTTGCGTATATGCCAACAGTCTGGTTAAGAATGTTTACAGCGCCGAAGATATCGTACAGAATGTTTTTATTAAAGTCTGGGAACAGCGCACGAGATTAAAAACAGATCATTCGCTAAAAAGTTTTCTTTACAAACTGGCTTATAATGAGTTTATCGATTTATATCGAAAAAACCAATCTCTCTTTTCTCTAGAAAAATCATATTACGATGCCCTAAACGGAATTGTGCAGGAAGAAGATTCTGAATCTTTTCAAAGGGTTTTGAATGCGGTAAACAAAGAGATTCAAAACTTACCGCCAAAATGCAAAGAGGTTTTTATTTTAAGTAAAAAAGAAGGTTTGACTAATATCGAAATTGCAGAACATTTGGATGTTTCTATAAAAACGGTTGAAGCTCAGATTACAAAAGCTTTTTCTATCCTTCGCTCTTCTTTGGAAGAGAAAGTTAGAAGTGTTTTGTTTCTTTTGTTTTCTGCTAAAAAAAAATTCAGACTAAATAATTTAATCTGAATTTTCCTTTTATTGTTTCAAAGCATAAATGAATATCTTATTTCTTCCTTCTCTATTTTGGCTCAAAATAAAATCTTGTCTCTTGCTTCTTGTTTCTATACAGCGTCTCTCATCTCGCTTCCTTCTTCTGTAAAATCCAAAACAGGCGTCTTCATATCGTGGTACAAAAGCACTTTCCAGTTTTCTTCTTTGGCTTGCTGTTCCCATTTTTTTCGAGATTCCATGGCGCGTTTTCCGTCAAAATCAGTTTTGTAGGCCACAGGAATTTTTAAATATCTTTTTTGTGGCAAATCATCTGCTCCGTAAAAAACAATTTCGCCATCAGCTTTAATCCAGAATACTTGTTGAAACTTGGTATGTCCTGCCGTAACTTCAAAATAAATTTCGTCCGTTATATTGCCACTGTCCTCATTTAACAATTCAACGTTTGGCAAATTTTTCAGCTCATTTAATATTTCTGGAACGTAAGACGGATTTTGCAATTGTTCTAAAGCGAAATCTATTTCTCGTTCTTGAATATAAATTCTAGCATTTGGAAAATTTTGGATGAATTGATTATTTTCGAAATAACCGATTCCTTCAATATGATCCTTATGCAGATGCGAAACCAGAATTTTAGTAATCTGTTGAGGTTCGATATTATTTTTTCTTAGCATTTCATAAATAAACGGAACGCCGTTATTTACAAATCCTAAACCGAAATCTATTAAAATAACATCATGATCTGTAATAACAAGAAAGGGCTGAATTGCCATTTTTAAACCCGTTTCCGTCGTATTCTCTTCTAAAAGCTGAAATTCTTTTTGAGAATTCACGATATAATTTCCTTCTTGTAAAGCTATAATTTCCATTTTGTTCTGCTTGTAATTTTACAACGAAACAAAGTTCTTAAGATTTTCTATATTTGTAAAACCTTATTTTTCGATAAAATCAATCGATAAAACCGATTTAGAAATGGAACTTCGTCAGCTTAAATATTTTCTAAAAGCAAAAGAATTACTGAATTTTACAGAAGCTGCTTCTGCACTTTTCATCAGTCAAAGTACATTGTCACAGCAAATAAAACAGTTGGAAGACGAACTTCAGGTTCCGCTTTTTAATAGAATCGGAAAAAGAATTACGCTTACTGAAGCTGGAGATTTATTTGCCGTTTATGCACAGCAATCGGTCAACAAAGCTTCTGACGGATTGGAAGTATTAAAAGATTTAAATAATCTGGAAACAGGAAAAGTGGCAATTGGCGTAACCTATGCATTACGTCATGTAGTTACAAAAGCTTTGATTTTATTTAGTTCTGAATATCCAAAAATTCAGTTCGAAATTATCTTCGGAACTTCGCAGGAACTTATTCAAAAACTCAATCATTTTCAGCTTGATGTTATTCTGACTTTTGAAGAAATTGCTTCTGAAGCACATTTTAAATATCTGGAATTGTTTACTTCGCCAATGGCTTTGGTTACTTCTTCTGAAACTTCTTTAAAAAATAAAAAAACAATTTCTCTAGAAGAAATCAGCACATTACCTCTTGCCATGCCTGCGGGCGGTTTCAGCACGACTCAATTTATCAGCAAGGCTTTTGAAAAAAGTAATTTACATCCAAAAGTGACAATCGAAATAAACGATATTCCAACTTTACTCGAGTTAATTAAAACAGGAAAATGGCATACAATCTTAACGAAAACGACTATCGAAAACGAAAATGATTTGTACGCAATTCCAATAAGTGGCAAAAACATGACCCGAACTGCAATGCTGATTTCTTTGAAGGAAGTTTATGAGAAAAAAGCGGTTACTGCGTTTTTAAAGGTTTTGACAGAGAATTTGAAATGATTTTTTTTTTAGCCACGAATTTCACGAATTGCACTAATTTATTCACTTTGTGTTTTAATTTATTCGAATTTTACGAATTGAAAATTAGAGAAATTGATTTTTGAATTGCAAAGAATTGGTGTAATTCGTGAAATTCGTGGCTAAAAAAAAACTTATTTCAAACTAGCCTCAAAAGGTGAAGCTGGCAAGTTGTCTTTATTATATAAATTAGCTTCAACAGGATTATCTGCCCAAGCGTAACGCACTTTTACAGGATTTGCAACGGCATCATTCCAAACTACAATTTTGTCGCCTTCGATAATTGCTTTTGCCCATACAAACTTACCGTCAGCTCCTGCAATGGCGAATTCTTTCAATTCGTTTCCGTTTTTGATTTGTAGTCCCGTTCCAATATCAGAAAAACTTAAAATTAGTTTATTTCTGTTTTCTTTCATCGATTGAAAAAGCGGACCAGAAGCTGTTAAATTTTTCTCGCCGTAAACCAATTTTCTGGCTTGAAGCGCTAATCTTTTTCCAACGTCATATTTGTTTAAAGGATGAATATCGTTCCATTCTCCTAAATCTATTGTTATCGCCAATCCTGTATTTTGAACTTTCAGCGTGTTTAATTGCTGTTGTCTCAAAGCAGCCCAATTGCTTTCAGCAGGTTCTGTCTTAGGATCCATAAAGTTTGGAAGCTGTACCAATAAAAATGGTAGTTTTTCCTGTTTCCATTGCAAACGCCAATTCGAAATTAAGGCTTCCATTAAAGCACCATATTCCAACGGTTTTCTAGTATTGGCTTCGCCTTGATACCATAAAACACCTTTTATTGGATAATCTTTTAGCGGCGCAATCATGGCATTGTAAAGTCCGACAGGTTTCCAGCGCACGAAAGTCTGTCCTGGTAACGGTTCCATTTTTGAACCTAATTTGTATTTCCAAGTTCCTTTTAAGTCTATCGTTTTATCTCCAATAAGCAGCTCGTAAGGTTTATCGGTTACGAAACCTCCTTTTCCAGAATTGTTGATGATTCGAATGGTAATTTCGTTTTTTCCTTCCTTCAAAACATTGGCATTGAAAGAGTAAATTCTTGGCGGATATTGGTACGAAGTTGTTCCAACGAAATGTCCGTTTACAAAAACCGAATCGGCATCGACAATTCTTCCCAAAATCAATTTTGCCTGATTTTCTTTTACTTTTTCCAGAACAAAATCTTTTTTAAACCAAACCGCTCCGTTTGTTTTTCCTAATTCGCCATCGGCCCAATAACCGGGAATATTCATCGATTTCCAATCGGAATTATTGATCTCATTTTTCCATTTATCTTTTAATCCAATATCAGTAATATTTACTAATTTATACCATTCTGAGCTTACTTTACGATCGTTTTCGTCGATCTGTTTTTCGAGTTTTCCGTCTTTAAATTTCAAATATTCCTGTTCATATTCTGGGAATTTTTTAATGCTTTCTTCGCTGATCCACGATTCTGCTGGAGAACCGCCCAAAGCTACATTGATTAAACCAATTGGAATTTTATACTTTTCGTATATTTCTTTAGCGAAGAAATATCCAACACCTGTAAATTGCAAAACATTTATAGGATTTGCCTCTACCCAAGAACCAGATGAAAAATCGTTTCTTTCTTTCGCAAAATAATATTCGTCTGGTACCAAAAATTGTCTAATATTCGGATTTGTAGCTTTAGCGATTTCTTCTTTGTATTTGTCTTTCAAGCGATCCATTGGAAGTTCCATGTTCGATTGTCCTGAACATATCCATACGTCACCAAAAAGAATATTTTTTAAGACGATGGTGTTAGATGCTTTCAAGGTCATTTCGTACGGTCCGCCTGCTTTTTGAGATGGAATCTGAATAGACCATTTGCCATCTTGAGCTGTTGTTGTTTTGTATATTTTATGATTGAAATTAAGTTCGATTTTTTCATTTGGTGTTGCCCAACCCCAAATATTGACTTTGGTATCGCGCTGTAAAATCATTCCGTCGCTTATAAGTCGCGGAAGTTTTATTTGGGCATTTATTACAAAGCTTAATGCTAACAGAATTAGTAATAGTATTTTCTTCATTATTTTTTGTTTTTGAAAAATCTTATCCGATTTTTTTGTCATTCCGAGGAACGAGGAATCTTCACAAGTAGCTCGCCAAAGATTGTCGACTTAGATAGTGGAGTTACTTGCGAAGATCCTTCCTTCGTCAGGATGACAAACTGAACGTTGAATCTGTATTATTCATACGTATATAATCTTATTTTTTGGATTTCGTAATCGCCGACTGAGATTCTTAAATGTCTGCCTTGATGGGTTTGATCTCCGTTGAAATGTCTTATCGTTTTCCAAACTTCATTTTCAAATATTCCTTGATCTGTTTTTAAAATTCCTGCGTTTACATTTTCTTTTAAAGGTTTAAAAGTAACGACAATTCCTGATCCTGAAATATAAAATTCATCTTTGGCGATTTCTATAATAATAGCACTTGACATTGGCCAAGTTTCTGCTTTTGCTCCATCCGACCAATTTAAGGTATAATCGTGTTTAAAAGTGAATTCGTAATCGCCCATTTTAATAATTTGGGTATTATTTTCTTTGTCTAACAAAACACCATCGATTTTTCCCTGTCCTTTATATTTTTCAATTGTGGGAGTTAACTGTTTTACTAAATCGTAGATTTTTCCCAAAGGTTCTTTTTTAGCGTCAGCAACAGATTCTATCGAAAACGGAGAAAAACCAATGGCTTCGTAATGTCCAATCGCGTATAATCCTTTGAACGGCGCTGTTTCGTCAAATTTATGTTCTGGAATAAACAACGGATCGCCTTGTCGTGTGAACAAATCATTCCAATGTTTGAAGGACGGGTTGTAGAAATCTGGCGCTAAAAAATCGATCGAATTTCCCGCTGCTTTCCACACATCCATAATATGCGGCAATGGTCCTGCACTTGGATATTGTCCGGGCTTTTTTTCTGGTGCATTTAAAGCTGCGTTGACAAACATCGGAATGGAATAAGCATCTTTTCCTGCTTTTGCAATGATGTTGGTGAATTTTGAAAAATACCAAGCCATGAAAATTTCGTCTGTATGCAATCCTTTTCCAAATATTTCTTCCCAGTTTCCTTTGGTTTTGAATCCGTTTTTCTTCCAGATTTCTAAAAATTCGGGAACTAGTTTTTGTTTGTTTTTTTCTAAATATTTCATCAGCTCATCTGGAACTGGTTTTTGAAATTTAGCATTCGCTAAAGGATGATAATCTCTTGCGGTTGGCAACATTCCAATTTCATTTTCAACCTGAACCATAATTACGGTTTGGTCTTTCTGGTCGAAATCTTTAATATGTGCCATCAGTTTTTTGAACGCATTCAAATCGGCTTGTAGATTGTTTTCGCTGAAAGGCGTTAAAATTTCTTGGCTTTTATTTTTATCATCTTTAACTCTTGGATATTTTTTCTGATTGAGTTTTACCCATTCTGGTGCGTGACTTGACATGCTGTTTTTCCAGGATCCAAACCAAAGAAAAACGAGTCTTAGGTTTTCTTTTCGCGCGCGAAGAATTAAATCATCAACCAATTGAAAATCAAATTTACCTTCTTGCGGTTCTATCAATTCCCAATAAATAGGCGTTAAAACTGTGTTGAGGTTCATATCAGTCAGTTTTGACCAAATTGGCTCCATACTTTCCATACTTGTCGCAGAAGAATTTCCTAATTCACCGCCTCGTATTAAGAATGGTTTCTGGTTTACAATTAACTGTGTTTTATTTCCCGTTTTCTGGAGATGAGGTATGTTTTGAGAAAATCCGAAATGGATTGTAAATAAAGCCGCGAGGAGAAAACTGTTTTTTGAAAATGGAAACATGTTTTTTGTTTTTAACATTAAAAATAAAAAAAGCAGCTTTGTCAAAGTTTTAAATTTTGACAAAGCTTTTGCTTTTATTGTGCAGATGGATTGTGATAATGCATTGCGTACCCACGGTTGAAACCTTGGGCTATGTTCTGCAATATTGTAGAGTTACTTGCGTGGGCTTCGACTCCGCTCAGCCTGACAAAATCGTAACAACTCAAGAATATTTACGGTTTTTGCAATTCTCCAGAAAATTCTAAACTTACATCTTTTCCTGCTAGACCATCAGCCGCGCCTTTATATGCATGCTTACGAACATAATTTGCATCCCAAAGATTTGGAGATTCATTTGGGAGCCAGTATTCATGTTCTTTAGAATTATCTGAAACTCCCCAAATCGTGATTCCGTATTGCTGAGCCGCAGGAATGTATTTTTTGTACATATCAATAACATACTGGTACATTTCTGCCTGAGATGCTTGCTGGGCAACTGTTGGTGTAGCAGTTCCTAATCTGATATCTAATTCAGAAATTTTAATCAATTTTCCTGTAGCTGCCAATTTTTGGAACATCTGAACAATTTTGTCTTTGTCTGTTGTTAAACCAATGTGCATCTGCGTTCCTATTCCGTCTACGGTAGCGCCTTTTCCTTCGATATATTTTACGTATTCGATTAATCCGTCGCATTTGTCTAATCTAGATTCTAAGTTATAATCGTTGATGAACAGTTTATCTGTGGCATTTCCGTATTGGCGTGCTAATTTGAAAGCGGTTACCGCATAATCTTTTCCAAGATATTTTACCCATGAGAAATAGTCTGAAGCAGTGTCGCCTTCTGTTCCGTTTCTCAACGTTCCGTCTTCTTTCATTGGTTCGTTTACAACATCCCAAGAGAAAACGCTTGTTTTGTAATGGGTCATCATTTTAGAAATCCAATCTGTCATAGCATCAGTAATAATTTTGGTTTTCTCTGCTTCTGTTTTTTCAATTGTAATTGGTGCTGTTGGTCCACCTCCAGAACCTTCTGCAGACAACACTACTTTGTCAATCAAATAAGTTGTAGCATATTGTCCAAAATCAAAAATAACTTTAGTAAGATCTTGTTTTGTTGGTTTGATCGTTAGCGAAATTGGAGTCCAAGATGTAGTTACACTATTTCCTCCATAATAATCTGCTGCGTTCCCTGCGGTATTTTGAGTCTGAATCTGTACTGTAGTTCCTGGTGCTTCGGCCTTAATCATACAGGTAAAAGTATAATTTTGCCCTACTGTTAAGGGTGCACTCAAAGTATAAACCTGCTGTGCACTATAGTTATTTGCAGCGGTTGGATTAGTAAGTTTCATAGCATATCCTCCATTGTAACCCTCTCCACTTGCAGAAATAGATCTTGTCGAACTATTTCCCCAGCCATTCCATCCTGTAAGAGCACCGCTTTCAAAATCACCATTTGCAATCAAATTCACTGGTCCAGTAGCAGCATCCAAATCAACAACTGACAAAGTGTTTGCATCAATCAGATAGGTTACATTGGGCAAGTATCCTAAATCTAAATTAAACTGAAAAGCTGTGCTTCCTGTTTCAAAATCTGCTGGAGCCAATTTAATTTTTACCTGCTGCCAAGTAGATGTTGTTGTAAAAGCTTCTACCCATGATCCTCCTGTGTTAAACCAGTCTTTGTAAGGATATTTATTTTTTAATGAAGCATTAAAAGAAATACGTCCCTTACCTGCGACATCAGATTTTATGTAAAAAGAAATTTCATAATTATGTCCCGCAACAATTGGTACGTTTGGTGATGTTAATTGCAAATTGTGAGCTTGAGAAGAACTCGCACTTGATGCTAATTGAATTGCTGCAGAAGTGCTTGTTAATCCAGAATTAGCAACAGTAGTAATTCCTTTTCCGGGATTGTTTCTAGCCCATCCTGTAAAAGTGCCACTTTTAATTGGTGTTAGATCCAAAACATTTGTTCCGCTAGAACCTGGAATTATAGTTGGGGCAATAATACCATTTAAATAAGTTGCATTTTGATTGGAATGCCAGATCAACGTGTGTCCGAAAACTTTTAATCCAGCGCTTTTTGTGGCTGCGATAAAAGCATCTACATTGGTAAAATTAATTTCTCCTTTTGAGTTTACCATAGCGGCGTGCTTCATTTCGTAGCCTGGCGTTACCTCATCAAAATTCTCGTTTACGATTTTTCTATAATTAGCATCGCTCATATATAAACTAATTCCGATTCCGTTTCCTAGAGGAAAATCAGAATAGTTTTTTAACGGTTCGTAACGGCCTATTTTTTCAACTAAAGCCAGCGGAAGTTCAGCTCCTGTTACTTCTCCGTGTTCTGGGTCTTTTCCCCACTCCATCAAGTTATCATCGCAAGATGACAAAATCATTAGTGATGAAGCAATTATTGGTATGATATATTTAGATTTCATTTTGTGGCTGTTGAGTTAGTTAAAATCATTGTATACTGGAGCATCCAACGGTACAATTCTCCAATTATCTGTGTACACTTTTACAGAAGTTGCTTTTGAAGGGAATTCTACTTCGCTTGCGTTTCCTGTTACATTAGATAGTTTTACATCCGAATTTTCGAAGTAAATTCCAAAGTTTTGATACGTTGCCGCTTCACGATACGCTAAAACTGTTTCGAAAGTAAAAGCTTCCTTAGACCATGCATAGAATTTGTTTAATGGAATTGTAACGGTAATCCATTTGTCTGTTTTTACTCCGACAGATTTTCCATCTACAATCCACGGAACGTAATTGTAACAAGCTCCTGCCCATTCTCCTCCATTAAAATTGTTAATCATGCATATTTTTAAGAATCCTGACTGCTGCCAAACTTCTGGAACATAAATATCAAACTGAAAGGCTACTTTATCTAATGCTGTACTTGCCGGAATGTAAGGCGTTAGTTGCGCTCTCCAATTGTCTACTCCATTTCCTGCTGTCCAAACTTCTGTACAACGGTTTTTTGCAGCATCAAAAGAAGCAATACGAACTGGACGATGAGGTACGTATTTTCCTTGTGAAACGTTTCCTGTTCCAATTGTGGCTGACTCTAAATCTGCTGGCTGAATCATACTTGTTGAAGATCCCCAATATCCGTGCTGACCTTGTCCGTCAAAATTTAATAATAGACCTTTTTTGAAATTGAAGTATCTTGGAGAATAAACACCTCCGTTTGATGTTTCAGCATAAATTGAACCTCCTAAGTCTGAAATTCCATTTGGAACTGTTACTGTAAATGATTCTCCTTCTTCATCTGAAACAATTCCAGTTGTAACCTCAACATTTCCTGGGAAAACTACTTTGCTTACTTCTGTTAAACCAGCTCCAGCAATTATAATCGTTTCTCCTGGATTTGGCATAGTGTTCGAAATACTTGAAATTACTGGTTTCCCTGAACGGATTTGAAAAGGAAATGTCACTTCGTTAGAATCATTTACAAAACGAATTGTGTTTCTTACTGATGGATCTGCATCTAAAATTGGGGTATCAGCAGAAACGCTTACTAACATTGAATTATTAGATACAAAAACAACATTAAAATAAGTTGAATATCCGTTGATGTATACTTTTTTAAGTCCTTCAAATCCTGAACCTTCAATACGCAAAAGCTGTCCTAAACGGGCAAAAGTAACTTCTCTATCTGGTACAGATGAATTTACATCTTCTAAAAATACTTTTGTAATTGTAATTGCGCCTCCTTCTGAATCGTTGTTGTCGCAAGAAGTAAACAGCATACTGAAAACCATCATGCTAAGCAATGCGATGGGCGCCCAATACTTTTTATTTAAAATATATTTCATATTTATATCTTTTAGTTTTTAGTTCTGAAACTAGAATAAGTCTTTTATTTTCTCTTCTGTAAACTGATACGGAACAGGATTTTCTCTCAATAACGGATTCTGAACTAATTCAGATTCTGGATAAGGAAGCGTAAAAATGGTCGCATCGATTACGCCAATGGCTCTAGGGCTTGTACTTTTTGAAGCATCGACTGTAACTGTATTTGTTGCTGTATCGTACAAAATTGGAGTAATTGTTCCTCTGTTTTGAGCTGTTACATAGTTGATTACTTCTTGCTGTTTGTAATAGGCTCTACGAACTAAATCATACCAGTATTGCCCTTCCATACATAATTCTACTCTTCTTTCGTGAGCAAGATCTGCATAAGTCAACATTGTTTTAGGATCTAATCCTGCACGTGTACGAAGTCTGTTTACCACTGAAATAGCCGTAGCGTCTGCTGTTGAAGCATTATTTCCTAAAGCCGCTTCTGCGTAATTTAAATAAACTTCTGCCAAACGTAACATATAAGTGTTCAGCGCCGAATTCATACGTGTGATTTTAGAATTGTCTTTTGTAGAACCTACCACTCCTTTTTTAACGGTCAAGAAATCTTTACTGTGATCAACCGTATAACCGCCATTTGCCTTATTAATTTCAGCATAATGATCGTCATCTCCCATCCAAGTTGCTCTACGGCGAAGATCTTTTGATTCATATTCTTGTAAAACATTATAAGAAGCTCTTGTCCAATATCCCCACGCAGCATCGTCTCCTGTAATGTCAGAACCTAATGCAAAATAGGCTTGCTGTGTATTGTTCACTCCAAAATCTCCATTTGGAACCCATTGCAGCGCAAACATCGACTCGGTATTGTTGTTATTATCAATCATGAATAAATCTTCATAATTTGCCATTAAGCTGTAAGGCCCAGAACTCATTACTTTTTCTGCCGCTTTTTTAGCTAAATCCAAATATTCTTGGTTACGAGTTCCGCTGTTCGGGTTATCGCTAACTCCTGAAAATGAAAGGTAAACGCGAGAAAGCATTCCGAATGCACTATATTTTGTTAAACGCCCAGCCTGACCCGCAGTTTCTGGAAGGTATTTGGCAGCAAATTCTAAATCACGAATAGAGAATTCGTAAACGTCCTTCATTGGATTTTTATTTACAAGCGGATTTTTAACCAATTCACTCGGATCTGTAGAGATAATTACATCTCCCCATAAAGAAGCTAGATACCAATACGCCGTTCCTCTCATAAAACGAGCTTCAGCAATGTATCTGTTTTTAATAGTTTCATTTAATGGGCTTCCAGAAATACCGATAATCACGTTATTAGATTGCTGTACAACATTATACAAAGATGCCCAAGCCGAAACTAATGGCCCTGTTAATCCTGTTTCCGTTAAATCGGTGAATGGGTATACGTAATCTGAGAACGGTGCATACATGTTTGCCGCGCGTCCGTCTCCTAAACCGTAGTAAAATTTATCATTAAAATCGAACCATACTTTATTGTACAATGGTCCCGTTGCAGCCTGAAAATCAGACTCTGTTTTATAAAAATTCTCTTTTGTAATTACATCGTTTGGTTCAACGTCTAAAAGGTCGCTGCAACTCGTCCAAACAAATGGCAATGCAATAATTAAAGCCGTGTAAAATATTTTCTTTGTTTTCATTGTGCGTTTTTTAGAAATTAACAGTTAATCCTAGTGTGGTAATTGTTGGCGAAGGATAACGTCCGTTATCGATACCATTTAAAAGCTGGTTTTGGTTTATTGCCCCAACTTCAGGATCGTAACCTTTATACTTTGTAAAAGTTAAAATGTTCTGCATGTTTGAAGTCACTTTTACATTTGTGATTCCGTACTTAGCGTATAAATCTTTCGGAAGATTGTAAGAGATTGAAATGTTCTTAAGTCTTACATAAGAACCATCTTCTACAAATCTGTTGCTCAAACGATAGTTTGATGCTGAAGAAGCTGAAGAAGCACCAATTCTAGGCATGTAAGGATCTCCGCCTACAATCTGCACGTTACGATAATCGTTTGGTCCGTTAGGGTCGATTAATTCTAATTGTGCATATCCTAAAGCCGTTTTCAGTAAGTTTGTATTCTCACGAGGATTTTCTAACCATCTTCTTTGGTAGTTTAAAACTTCATTTCCGTAAGAACCTGTAAATAAAATGCTCACATCAAATCCTAAGAAAGAGAAACTATTGTTGAAACCAAATGTAAAATCTGGATTTGGATTTCCAATGTAACCTGCATCTTTTTCGTTGATTACGCCGTCTTTATTAGCATCTTCAAACATATAATCTCCAATCCAAACTCCATTTTCACCAATCACCATTCCTTCTGGCAATGCTGTTGGCGTTACCGTTCCGTTAGCATCTTTATAATAGAAATCTGTTGCTTTTTCAAAACGTCCGATTACTTTATAACCGTAGAACTGACCCAATGGCTGACCTACAGCAGTACGAGTAACTACTGTAACATCTGAACCTTGCTGTAATGTCTGATCGTAAACACCTGATTCTGAATTTAATTTCAACACTTTAGATCTATTCATAGAGAAATTGAAATTCGATTTCCAAAGAAAATCTTTTCTCTGCATGTTGATTGTGTTTATGGTAAACTCAAAACCTTTGTTTTCAAGAGATCCCACATTTGCAAAAGGCGGTGATGTAGCTCCCTGACCTGTTGTTCCCACATAAGCTGGAAGTGATAATCTTAATAATAAATCGTCTGTTTTCTTGTGATAAAAATCTGCTGTAATTTCAATTCTGTTGTCCAAAAATCCAAGGTCTAAACCAACATTCACTTGATTTGATTTTTCCCATTTCAAATCTGGATTTGCGGTATTGGTTGCAATTTGTCCGCTTCCCCAATTGGTTGCAGAAGTACCATAAACAGACGTATAAGCATTATTTGGAACACTTGAATTTCCTGTTACTCCCCATCCTGCACGCAATTTTAAATTATTGACTACCTGATTGTCTTTTAAAAATGATTCATTTGAAATTTTCCAAGCTAAAGAAGCAGATGGAAACCAATCCCATTTGTTGCCTTCAGCAAACTGCGAAGATCCGTCTCTTCTGATGGTTCCAGTTAAAAAGTATCTGTCATCAAACGAATAAGCTGCTCTTGCAAAATAAGAACTAAGTGATTTTGTAGAACTTGCATTTGAATTTCTAGCAGTTGTTGGATCTCCTGCATTTAAATCGGTTGCTCCATTTGTTAAATAACCAGAACGGTATCCATAAAGATTTTCCCAATTCTGCTCTTGAAACTCTTGAGCTACCAATGCATTAATATTATGTTTTCCGAAAACTTTATTATACGTCAAAGTGTTAGTCCAAATCCAGTTTTCGCTGGTAGATTTAGTTCTTGATCCTTCTCTCACTTCATTAGATAATGCTCCAAAAGTGTAAGATGGATTAAAAGTATATCGGTTACCAAAACCATAATCGATAGAATATTGTGTTTTCAGTTTTAAGTCTTTTGTAAAACCAATTTCTGCATACACATTACCTCTAATTCCGTAGTCTTTTCCATGATTATCTTTCAGCATAGCAATTCCAAGCGGGTTAGTCTGAACAAATTCAGTTGTATCTGGTCCGTCAAAAGTTCCGTCTGCATTACGAGCTGCTACGTTTGGAGTTTGTTTTAAAGCCGTTAAAATCACAGAATCATCATTAACCGTCGTAACCTGATTGGTTTTGTATGCATTTAAGTTCACGCCAACCTTCATCCATTTCTTTACTTGAGAATCGATTACACCACGAATAGTCATACGGTCGAAAGAAGATCCAATTATTGTTCCCTCCTGATCAAAATAAGACATTCCTAATGCATACGTAGTAGTGTCAGATCCGCCAGAAGCAGATAAATTATAACTTTGAATTAAACCTGTCTGAAATAACTCGTCTTGCCAATTTGTTCCTTCGCCTAATAAATCGGGACGAATAAAATAAGGGTCTCTCTGTACAATCCCTAAATCTGCACGAGTATTTTTCAATTCTCCATATTCTCTTAAATTAAGCACCTGCAATTCTTTTGGCATTTGCTGCCATCCAACATAACTGTCAAAATTTAAAACCAAATCTCCTTTTCTACCCGTTTTAGTAGTAACCATAATGACACCGTTTGCTGCTCTAGAACCATAAATGGCAGTTGCAGAAGCATCTTTCAAAATATCGATCGAAGCAATATCGTTAGGGTTAATTCCAGAAAGCGGATTTGAATTTAAAGAACCAGAATTACCATCTATAATAACACCATCAATTACATAAATTGGCTCGTTTGAACCGGTAATCGAACTGATACCACGAATACGTACCGAAGAACTTCCTCCCGGCGTACCACTGTTTTGCTGTATTTGCACTCCCGCAGCTCGCCCTTGCAATACCTGATCTATAGTTGTAGAAACAGATTGGGTTACTGCCGAACTAGAAATAGAAGAAATCGCTCCTGTTAAATCTGCTCTTTTTGATGTTCCATACCCAATAACAACAACTTCTTTTAAGTCGTTTAGGTTTTCTTCTAGTAAAGCATCAATTTTAGTTTTATTGTTTACGGCAACTTCATACGGTTTATATCCGATAAAACTGAAGACCAAAATACTATTGGTTGGAATAGCCTGAAGCGTATAAGTTCCGTCAAAATTAGATACAGTACTGGTTTTGGTTCCTTTTACAATGATATTGACACCTGGTATTGGTCCAACACCATCAGATACAGTACCTGTAACGGTAATTTGTGCATTTACTGCAGCAGAAAATACCAGCATCAGGATCAAGAGTCCCCAATTCTTGAAGTATTTAGATCTGCTTTTAGTAATTAAAAAGTTAGTCATAAATAATTGGTTTAATGAGTTAATAGTATGGTTTAGTTAGTTTTTAATTTTTAATGACTTTATCAGCGTTTGTATTTTAACGTTTTGCAACAAATAACAGCTTATAGTCAAAACAAATATATGCAAAAAACAACAACACACAATCGGTTGCGTTAATTTTTTTTCTCAATTTCAAAAAAATACCATTAAAAAAAAGAATAATCTATATTTATATTTACAAAACATTAGACAATCCTCAAAAAGACCATTCATTACAACGAAAACGTTAGAGATAATAAATCGTTTAATTGAAAATCTTAAAAAAACCATAAAATGTTAAAATATCGGTTTTTATTAAAAAACACTAAAACGTTGTAGTTGAACTTCTAAAAAGCGTTCGAAATCAAATCTTTTCTAATCCCTTATAAAATGGGACATGCAACCTATTAGGAACTGAAAACCAGCACACTAAAACTGAAAGCATATATTTCTTACAAATACCAAAAAGAGACAATCGGTTGCTTTTATTTCATAAAAAAACTCCCTTTCAAATAACTGAAAGAGAGTTTTAAAACTATAAAAATGGAAATAAAAATATACTATAGATTCATCTTTTTGGCATCTTCAACAAATTGCTTCAAACCAATATCGGTTAGCGGATGTTTCAGCAATCCTTTTATGGCAGAAAGCGGCCCTGTCATTACATCAGATCCCACTTTGGCACAGTTTACAATATGCATCGTATGACGAACTGAAGCCGAAAGAATTTGAGTCTGATAATTGTAATTATCGTAGACCTGTCTAATTTCTTCAATTAAATGCATTCCGTCTGTCGAAACATCATCTAAACGTCCTAAAAATGGCGAAACATAAGTAGCTCCGGCTTTCGCAGCAAGCAATGCCTGACCCACAGAAAATACTAAAGTTACATTGGTACGAATTCCTTTAGAAAAAAAATATTTACACGCTTTTACGCCATCACCAATCATAGGCAATTTTACCACAATCTGAGGATGTAAAGCCGCCAGCTCCTCGCCTTCTCTAATCATTCCTTCAAATTCTGTAGAAATAACCTCAGCAGAAACATCACCATCAACGATATTGCAGATATCAAGATAATGTTTTAAGATGTTTTCTTTTCCGGTAATTCCTTCTTTTGCCATTAAGGACGGATTGGTGGTTACGCCGTCTAATACGCCCATAGACTGAGCTTCTGTAATGTCTTGAAGATTGGCAGTGTCAATAAAAAATTTCATGAGTGTGTGGTTTTTATTTTGGTTAGTAATTGAATAGAATTTAATGCATTTGCCCAAATTTAGTATTGTAGAGGCGCACCGCAGTGCGTCTACGCAAAGTTTGTCCGTATAGTTTTGTCAATTTCGACGAAGGAGACCCGAGCGATAGCGAACAGGCGAAGTAAATCACTCTAGTATGTCGGCAAAGATTGTAGATATGCTTTGCGTTCCTTCGACTCCGCTCAGGATGACAAAAAATGAGGAAATGCTTTATCGATTTTTGAGTTCGATTTGCAAATGATAAGATTTTGTATTTGTGTAAATTAAGGAGGAACGCACTGTAATGCGTTTTAAATTTTAGGAGGAAAAAATGTGTATTTCGATTTGATTCTGCTCTTCAAAAAACCTTCAATAAAAATAAACTCACTATTAATTTTTATCAAACTGACTTATTTTTTTCTTTGAGATTATCTAAAATAGTAACTAAACCTTCAATCTATTTTCATCAAATCTAAAATTCAAACAAGCCATAATCTCCATACACATTTTTCATTTTTTTTCTAAAAATGAATTTTAACGATTTACGACTATCATATTAAAATTCGAATGTATTTTTAAATTGTCTCTGTAATGAGTTTAGAAACCTGACAGGTTTTTAAAACCTGTCAGGTTTAATTGGTATCTAAAAATCTAAAACCTATTAAATATATTGGTTGATGATGTTTTCAAACAATTCTTGTTTACCGCTCTGAAGGTTTAATTCTCCGTTTTCGTGTGCGATAGTGTAAAGATCTTTCAAACCTAATTTTCCATCAGCAAAATCTTTTCCTTTTCCAGAATCGAATGAGCTATATCTTTCTGTTCTTAATTTTTCGTAAGGAGAAGAAGTGATGATTTTATCTGCAGTCAATAATGCTCTTGCAAACGTATCAGCTCCGCCAATGTGCGCTAAGAAAACATCTTCTAAATCTGTAGAATTTCTTCTGATTTTAGCATCAAAATTAACTCCACCACCTTGTAAACCGCCAGCTTTTAAGAAAACTAACATTGCTTCTGTAGTTTCTTGAATGTTATTTGGAAACTGGTCTGTATCCCAGCCGTTTTGGTAATCTCCTCTGTTTGCATCGATACTACCTAACATTCCAGCTTTTGCAGCCACTTCAAGTTCGTGCTGGAAAGTGTGTTGTGCCAAAGTAGCGTGGTTTACCTCGATATTGATTTTGAAATCTTTGTCTAAACCGTATTGTTTCAAGAATCCAATTGCAGTTGCAGAGTCAAAATCGTATTGGTGTTTAGAAGGCTCCATTGGTTTTGGTTCGATGAAGAAAGTTCCTTTAAAACCTTGTGCTCTAGCGTAGTCTCTAGACATTGCTAAGAATTGCGCCATGTGGTCTAATTCTCTTCCCATATCTGTGTTCAAAAGAGACATATAACCTTCTCTACCTCCCCAGAATACGTAGTTTTCTCCGCCTAAAGCGATAGTAGCATCTAGAGCCAATTTTACTTGTCCGCCCGCACGAGCTACCACATTAAAATCTGGATTTGTAGCCGCTCCGTTCATAAATCTTGGGTTTGAGAAACAGTTTGAAGTTCCCCAAAGTAATTTAATTCCAGAATCTGCTTTTTTCTGTTTTAAGTAATCTGTGATAAATGCTAATCTTTTCTCTGATTCTGCGAAAGTTGGGCCTTCGTCAATCAAATCGTAATCGTGGAAACAGAAATAATCGAATCCCATTTTGCTGATGAATTCAAAAGCAGCATCTGCCTTATCTTTTGCAGCCTGATACGGGTCTGATGATGCATCCCAAGCAAAATTTTGAGTTCCAGGTCCGAATGGATCGCTTCCTTGTCCGCAGAAAGTATGCCAATAAGCGATTGCAAATTTAAAGTGCTCACGCATTGTTTTTCCAGCTACAACTTGGTCTGGATTGTAATATTTAAACGCTAACGGATTGTCAGATTCTTTTCCCTCAAATTTAATTTGACCAATACCTTTGTAGTATTCTTTATCTCCTAAAACTATCATTTTTTTTATTTATTTGTTAATACTAATTCTAATCCTTGTTTCCATTTCTGGTATGCTTTCACGTATTCTTCTTTATTTTTCAGTGGTAAAAATGTCATTACGTGATCGTTAGTCGTAATTCCTGAACTAAACTTATCATAATCGCCGTCTTTTAAGCCAACTGCTCTGGCTGCGCCAACCGCTCCGGTTGTGTTGTAAATCTCGATTTCGTGACCAATTAAAGTCGCAACGGTATTTGAGAAAATCTCAGAACGGAAAAGGTTATCATTTCCAGCTCTAATGACATTGATCACCGCATTATCGTCTTTTAAACATTCCATTCCGTACACAAACGAAAACGCAATTCCTTCTAAAGAAGCTCTAAACAAATGCGCGCTATTATGAATGTTGAGGTTTAAATTCAAGAAATGAGTTCCGATATTTTTGTTATTGAACATACGCTCAGCACCATTCCCAAACGGAATCACAACAACACCTCCTGAACCAATTTCGATTTCAGAAGCTTTCTCATTCATTACTTCGTAACTTTCGTTACCCATATTATTACGCAACCATCTGTACTGAATTCCTGCTCCATTTATATTCAACAGTTTACCAACTCTCGGCGTTTCTAATTCGTAGTTTACGTGAACGAAATTATTGACTCTTGTGCTTTTTCCGGAAGTTGCATCGCTTACCGCATAAAAAACTCCAGAAGTTCCTCCCGTTGCCGCCACTTCACCCGGATGCAAAACATTCAAAGCCAAAGCATTATTTGGCTGATCTCCCGCTCTGTACACAATCGGAATTCCTGCTGGAAGTCCAGATTCCTGAGCTCCTTTTTCATTAATAACGCCTTGATTGGTGAAATTTTCTACAATATTTGGAGTCAGCGAAGTATCAATTCCGTAATATTCTAAAAGCCAGTCGGCTACTTTATTTTCTTTATAATCCCAAAGCATTCCTTCAGACAAACCATTTTTGGTAGTCGTTACTTCACCCGTTAATTTCAAAGCGATATAATCTCCCGGAAGCATGTATTTATAGATTTTATTGTAAACTTCTGGTTCGTTTTCTTTTACCCATTTTAGTTTAGATGCAGTGAAATTCCCAGGCGAATTCAGCAAATGTTCCATGCATTTCTCCTGACCGATTTCAGTGTACGCTTTATTCCCAATTTCAACCGCACGACTGTCACACCAGATAATTGAGTTTCGAAGTGCATTTTTATCTTGATCCACAATCACCAATCCGTGCATTTGATACGAAATACCAACGCCCTGAATTTTAGACGCATCAATATTCGATTCTTTAATCGCTCTTTTCGTAGCGGTACAAATGTACTCCCACCACATTTCTGGATCTTGCTCCGCCCAGTCTGCGTGCAGGGAAACAATTTCCATTTCGTTTTGAGGCTCATTCAAAACAATTACTTTTTTGCCCGTTTCTGCCTCAACGATTGCCGCTTTTACAGAAGAACTTCCAATGTCATATCCTATATAATACATATCTTTATAATGATTCTCTTAAAATTAATTTCGTCGGCACATAACACTTCGTTTCTTCGTCGTGTGTGATAAATGCTGCTGCTTTGGTTCCCATTTCTTTAAAATCAGTCGATACAACCGAAATTCCTTTGTATATAAATTTCTTCATCGGCGTTTCGTTATAAGAAAGAAAACCAACATCTTTTCCAGGTTCAAAATCCTTCTCTTTGCACTGTTCTAAAAACTCGCCTAAAATTCGGTCACTTACACTGATATAAGCGATTCCTTTCTCAATCTGAAACTTTTTCGAATCGGTAATAATTTCATTTTCAAAACCAAAATCAGTACAAAACTTCTTAAAATATTCTACCGTTTCCCAAGGGTGATTCGTAAAATCGGGATAGATAAAAACTGTTTTTTTATACTTTTTAAACAAATCAGAAGCTTCTGTCAGCGCCTCATAAAACGCTTTTCCAAAATCCTGAAAAACATAATTATTCGCTTTATCCGCCCGAATATTCCAGTCAATCAAAAGCAGTTTATCATTCGAAATTGCCGACAATGCTGGAGGAATTTCTTTGTGGTCAAAATTCATCACCACGTATTTATAATATTTCCCGATTCCGTTATTAATGATCGTTTTAAAAACATCAATATTATAATGATGAAATTGCACATCAATAATCACATTATCAGCCAGATTATTCACAACCGAATGGTACAAAACCTCTTTGTACGCTTTAAAAGTATCCAAAACCAAAAGCACTTTTCTGGTTTCTCCCGCCACATAATAGCCTTTATTCGGCACAGAATCTATCACATTCTGCTCCTTCAAAATCGAATACGCCTTAAAAACCGTATCTCTCGAAAGCTGATACGTTTTGCAAATCACATTTACTGAAGGCAATAAATCACCCTTTTGCAAAATATTCTCCGCAATCGCATTTGTAATTCCGTCAACCAATTGCTGGTACTTCGGAATATCACTTTCGTGATTAATTATAAACTCAAATTTTTCGTCTTCTTTTGGCATACCGTTCTGTTCCGTTCTGTTATGCTAAAGTAGCTAAAAATCTTTTACAAAAAAGTCTTTTTGAAATTAAAATTGTTATTTTTCTTTAAGTCCTCTAGTCCTTAGTTTTTAGTCCTTAGTGTTATTTTTAATTTAAAAATAATTTGGGCGTGCCCCGCTTGAAAAAAGCGGGTCGGGCTATTCGTTTCAAGTCCTCGCTCTTCCTTCGTCAGGCTGTGGGCTTTCCACTGCTATCCCTCACGCGAACGGTTTCATCACAACAATCGTCATTGCGAGGAACGAAGCAATCACACTCAGAATGGGGCAAAGATTGGCGATTTAGCTTGTCGAACTACTTGCGGAGATCCTTCCTTCAAGGATGACAGACTGAACGAAAAATTCTTATGAAAACCTATACCCTAGCCCCGATAGAAGTGGAAATCCTTTTTTATTTTTTCTTTAAAAATAAAAAAGATTGCAACGGATAGCGGGATTAGCTCCTAATCAATCAGCCTCCTAATCCCGTACGGATCAATTGTGATAATCGAACCATCTTCTAAATAATCGATTTTAGTTACTTTCATGCTTCGCAAATGCGTAACACCTTTTGACAAACTCGAATCATGATAAAATAAATACCATTCGCCTTCTACTTCACAAATCGAATGATGCGATGTCCATCCCACAACCGGATTCAGAATCCTTCCCTGATACGTAAACGGCCCGTACGGATTATCGCCAATCGCATAACAGATAAAATGCGTATCGCCTGTAGAATAAGAGAAATAATATTTTTCGTTGTATTTATGAACCCATGAAGCTTCAAAAAAACGACGGTCGTTATCTCCTGCAAGAATTTCATCTCCGTTTTCATCCAGAATTTTAATTTCTTTCGGGTCTTCATCAAACTCCAGCATATCTTCACGAAGTCTTGCTACAATTGGCCCCAAGGCTTTTTCATTGGCTGTTGGCTCTTCGTTATTTTCATCATAAATATTATTTCGATATTTCTGAAGCTGACCGCCCCAGATTCCGCCAAAATAAATATAATGTCTGCCGTCTTCATCTTCAAAAACTGCAGGATCAATACTGTAACTTCCCTTTATGGCTTCTTTTTCAGGAACAAAAGGTCCGACTGGCGAATCGCTTATGGCAACTCCAAGCTGAAAAATACCGCTAGCGCGTTTGGCTGGGAAATACAAATAATATTTTCCCGCTTTACAAGCTGCATCGGGTGCCCACATCTGCTTCTCTGCCCAGGCAACATCATTTACATGCAAGGCAACGCCATTGTCAACGGCTTCTGACGAAATATCTTCCATCGAAAAAACATGGTAATCCTCCATCCCGAAATGATCTCCATTGTCGTTAAACGGAATTCCCGCATCGATGTCGTGCGAAGGATAAATATAGATTTTACCATTAAATACATGCGCCGAAGGATCGGCTGTATAAATATGGGATACTAAAGGCTTTGAAATCGCCAAGTCATTAATTTCCTCAAAATTAATGTGTTCAATGCTGTCTTCAGGCATAGTAATATTTTGTTTAAGTAATTAAGTTCTTCTTTGTTTAAGGTCTGTTTCGATCTGCACTTCCATTTCTTTATTGATTTTATAGAAAAACAGCAATCCGGCTCCAATTAAAAAAGGAATTGCAGGGAAAATACTCACTAATAATTTGATTCCGTTTACAGCAGATTCTGTCTGAACCTCAGCATTGGCCACATAATGGAATGCTCCTAAAACCAAAGTGGTTACCGCTCCTCCAATACTCAAGCCTGCTTTTAATCCCACCATCATGGCAGAAAAAATAATCGCAGTGGCACGACGGTTGTTCAGCCATTCTGAATAATCGGCTACATCGGCAATCATCGCCCACAGAATTGGGATTGTGATTCCGTAGAAAAAACCGTGTAAAATTTGAGAGAAAAATATCAATCCGATAGAGGTTGACGGGAAAAAGTAAAAAGCAATAATAAATAGCGTCGAAATGAATAGAAATAGTCCGAATACATTTCTCTTTCCGTATTTGTCTGCTAGGTTTTTAGACAATGTAATTCCGACAATCATAAAGATGATTCCGCCTGCATTAAAAAGTCCGAATCCCGCAGAAATAGGATCGCTCCCAAAATGATTCAGTCCGATATTGGTTAGAAAATCTAAAATAGGCTGAATAAAAACAGCTAACTGTTCTTTGTTTACATAATTCTCAAAATAATACACATATGAACCGCCTTTCATTGCGAGCGTTACAAAAACTAAAGTCGTCAGCGAAAGCATAATTACCCACGGCCTGTTTTTAATCAAATCGCTTAAATCTTCTTTCACACTTGACTTTTGTTCTGGTTTAGGAATGATTCTTTCTTTTGTAGTTAAAAAAGTAATCAGAAGCATAATCGTTCCGATGATAGCCAGAGCAGTCATTACTTTCTCGATTCCGACAGCTTTATCGCCATTTCCAGCACTTTTGATAATGCCTAGCATAAAAACCTGTACAAAAAACTGAGCGAACATAACGGCAACAAAACGATACGACGACATACTGTTTCTTTCGCCCATATCTCCTGTAATCACACCACTCAAAGCAGAATACGGAAGATTATTTGCTGCATAAAAAAGAAGCAATAAAGTGTAAGTTACAACCGCATAAATAACTTTTCCCTGATACGAAAAATTTGGTGTTGAAAATGCCATTAAAGCGACAACTCCCAACGGAATTGCAGTCAATAAAATCCACGGTCTGAATTTTCCCCATTTGGTACTCGTTCTGTCTGCCAAAACCCCAATAATCGGATTGAAAACAAAGGCGGCAATTAAACCCACAACCAGCATGATAATAGAAGAATCTGTTGGCGATAATCCGTAGATATCGGTATAAAAATAAGCCAGATACGTCATCAAAGTTTGAAAAACGAGATTGGCAGCTAAGTCGCCCAAGCTGTATCCAATTTTTTCTTTGATGGATAGTTTTTGTGAAATATTAGTCATTGGTGGGTTTGTGGTCATTTGTCGGTTAATTAGTTTTCTCCTGCAAGATTTTCAAAACCTTGCAGGTTTTCTATTTTTACATGCTTTCTTAAACATACCTACAAGGTTTTGGAAACCTTGCAGGAATGCAAATAATATTTTAAACAATCGGTTGTGTAAAATTAGACAAAAAAACATATTATGCAAATTTAGTTTGCTTTATTTAAGTTATTTTTTAATTCACAACCGATTGTTGATTAATTCATCAAAACAAAGCCTTTTTCTTTGTTATTCTTTAGATTCCTTAAGTTTTAAAATACTGTCGTACGCTTTTTTATGTTTCAAATCGGCATCAAATGGCAGAGGGTAATTTGTTCTTCCTTTAATCGGCCAGTCGTTTAACCAAGATTGTTTGTCATGAACTCCCCAAAAAGTCACACGGCTAATTTTATCTTTGTGTTTTAAAAATAGTTTAAAAATTGAAGCGTAACGTTCTGCGAGTTTGTTTTGCACTGAATCTGGCAATTTCTCTGAATACGGATTCATTTTTGGATTTCCCTCAAATTTCTGATTTACATCTGCACCTTTTAAATCCCACGGATTGGGCAAAACGGTAATGTCTAATTCTGTAAATGCCACTTTAATTCCTAAAGCGGAATATTCCAAAATACTCTTTTCGATTTCTTCTAAAGACGGACTTTCTAATCGCCAATGCCCCTGAATTCCCACTCCATCTACCTTTCCACCTTCGGCTTTTATTTTCTTGATCAAAGCAATAGCTCCCGCTCTTTTTGCAGGTTCTTCAATATTATAATCGTTGTAATACAATTCCACATTTGGATCTGCTTTTGCAGCTAATTTAAATGCGTCAACGAGATATTTTTCGCCCAATGTATTTAGAAAAACCGATTTTCTAAGTGTGCCGTCTTCATTTAGAGCTTCATTCACTACATCCCAAGAATCGATTTTGCCTTTATATCTAGAAACAATGGTATTGATATGATCCTGCATAAAAGTTTTCATTTCTGTACTGTCTGCAATCTTTTCCATCCACGGTGCCAATTGACTGTGCCAGATCAACGTATGCCCGTGAATAAACATTTTATTCTTTTTTCCGTATGCCACAAATTTATCCGATAAAGCAAAATCATATTTGCCCTTCTGCGGATGTGTGTACATAGATTTCATGATATTTTCGGCCGTAATAGCATTGAATTCTTTTTTTATCAAAGAATCTTCTTTGCTGTTTTTTTCTTGAATTTGATTGACATCTAATGCGGTTCCGATTAAAAAATCGTTTTTATAAGCGTCTTTTAGCGAAAGAGATTCTTTCTGTGATGAACAGCTTAACGTTAGCATCGCTGTGACGGCTAATAAATAAGGTTTTACTAATTTCATATTATTGTGGTTTTTTAGTTAGTGTATTTTTTATAGACTAATCGTCATTTTGTCATTCCGAGGAACGAGGAATCTCCGCGAGTAGCTCTACAAAGATTGGCGACATTCTGTGAGGAGTTTCTTGTGGAGATTCCTCGTTCCTCGGAATGACAAACAGGACATGTGATGTTACTGCTTATTATCTTTTTTAAAACTCTCCGGTGGTCCCAAATACGACTCCAATAACTTCCCTTCCTCGGTTTCAATTACAATTTTCTGCAACACCAAAGCTGGATCAACCGCATAAATCTTCAAAACATGATTTCCTGACTTTTCGATTTGATGCGTTGAGGTTATAATTTTAATATTGTTCGCAACCGATTCTGCCCAATTCTTTTCTGATGAATCTGCATTTAAATTCATCATTTGCGGCTTCTCTGAATCAAAACCAATTCCGTATTTTAAACCGTTGCCCAATTTAAAATTAATTGTCGGCGAAAAATAGGCATGAACTTTTACTTTTCCTTTGCTAAAAAAATGAACGTTATATTCTAATCGTGGCGATTGCTCTGAAATTTCAATTGATTCAATATTTGAAGGTTTAATTGTTATTCCAGAATCTGTCTTTCCAAGATTCGGAATTACAGTCCATTTTACGGAATCTGAATTAATTGCTTTTGAGAAGTTTTTACTTTCTATTGAAATATATCCATCATTTTCAATAAAACCATGAGCTAAAGCTAAATCTTGATTTTTACTAATTACTCTTTCATTCTTTGGAGGATTCGCGATATCAGTTTCCTTCACAACTTGAATTGAAGGCTCGATTCTTTTAGTTTTCGGAATTACATTTTTATCGGGCTGTTGCCAATTGTCATAACCAATATGCGTCTGCGACATCATATGATTCCACTTTCCGTTTGCTAATTTGGTATGGTAGTAATTGGTGAGCAAACTGTCTTTTTCAAATAACTTTTTTACTTTTTTAGCATAATCATTTGCAACAGCACTTCCCTGCTCTGCATATATATAATTCTTCGCAGTTGCAACATACATTTCATTTAAATTTGAACTCGCTAAAACAGGAAACAAAACCAGCTGATAAAAAGCAGCTTTATATTCTGGCTGTAATTTCTCGTTTATCGAATTGGCTTTTTCAACTAGTTTTTGATAATCAGCAACAACATTATCTGCTTCATTATAATTCGTAACACTATACGTTTTAGCATCTAACAATTCTGGTTTTCGGCGCGCGTTGTATTTCGTGTACAATTTCAAAATTTCAGCAATTTCTTCCGAAAACTGATTGCCAAAATTAGTTACTGCCCAATTCACATAATAATCCCGTAAATTTTCTGCATTAAACTTTTCGGGATTCCACGCCATATCCAAGAAAAACTCAATTGGAAATTCCATTGGTTTGATGTCGCCTACATTAACAATCCAGATTTTATCGACTCCGTATTGATACGCCAAATCCATTTGTTCCCAAACTCTTTCGATTTGGTTCGTGTTGATCCATTTGTAATTTCGCGGACCTCCGACATAATCGTAATGATAATAAATGCCGTAACCTCCTTTTCTTCGCTTGTCATTCAGTTCTGGAAGTTTGCGGATATTGCCCCAATTGTCATCACACAATAAAAGCGTAACATCATCTGGCACAGTCATTCCCTTATCGTAATAATCCTGAACTTCTTTGTAAAGCGCCCACATTTGAGGCGTTTCTTCAATTGGTTTTTTAGTGACTTCCTGAATGATATTTCGTTGGGTTTTAACGATATTTTCTAAAAGATCAATCGCAGTTCCTTCTGTCATAGGTTCGTCGCCATCGCCTCGCATTCCAATCGTTACGATGGTTTCTTTATTCCCCATTCTTTTAATTCCATCTTTCCAGAATTGAATCAAAGCTTCTGAATTAGTATTAAAATCCCATTTCCCATTTGATTTCCCCCATTCGGCGTGCGCTCGTGTTAAGGGTTCATGATGTGAAGTTCCCATTACAATTCCGTATTCGTCAGCCAAAACAGCATTCTGCGGATCTTCGACATAGAACATTCTGCCCCACATGGCTGGCCATAAATAATTGCCTTTCATTCTGAGAATCAATTCAAAAACCGTATCATAGAATTTCGAATTGAATCCGCCGTATTTCTCAAATGCCCAGCCTGATAATGCTGGAGCCTCATCATTTATAAAAATCCCGCGATATTTTACTTTTGGTTCTCCCTGCGAATGAACTCCAGGCAAAACATGCAATTCTGATTGTTTATTCACTGGAACATCTGCCCAGAAATACCAAGGCGAAATTCCTATTTGATTGGATAAATCATAGATTCCGTAAATCGTTCCTCTTTTGTCAGAACCTGCAATTACTAATGCTTTTTTGATTCCTTTAAACGGGTTTTCGACAATTTGAGTCGTAAATTTTTCCCATTTCCCCTGAAGCTGACTTCCGTCAATTTTTCCTTTTTTGGCTAATTGATCGATGATTTCGCTTTTTCCTAATGTTCCGATAATGACCACAAAATCTTCTGCTTCAGATATTTTTTTTATTCTTTTCGGATGCAAATCGGAAACTTTAAAAATGTCATTTTCTAAATGTCCCGTCACTTTTAAAACTCCCGAAAAATCTTTATCGCTAACTAAAATTGAAGCTGTTTTTCCTTTTGAAACCAAAGGAAAATTTTCAGCAGAAGCCTGATTGACTACATATTTTTCTGGATTTATCGCATACGATTTTGTGCTTAATCCGATGAGGAAAAGCGACAAAATCATGCATATCTTATTTTTTAAACACATAGAATCATAGATTTTTCTTTGCTTATAAAGGCGTTTCACTTATTCAAATGCACATAGTTTTTTCACAAATTTTGTCATTCCGAGGAACGAGGAATCTTCGCGAGTAGCTCTACAAAGATTGGCGACATTCTATGAGGAGTTTCTTGTGAAGATTCCTCGTTCCTCGGAATGACAAACAGAACGTTTTACTCTTCTCATCTGAGACCTGACAGGTTTTTAAAACCTGTCAGGTCTAATTCCAAAGAAATATTAAAAACCCAATTTATACCCAATACCCATCTCCAGACCTCGCAATTCAGCCAAACCTTTCAATCTCCCGGTCAAAGAATAACCAGGATAGGTTTCTGTATTTTCATCAACTTCATGCAGAAAACCGTGATCGGGGCGCATCGGTAAACTGACTTTTGTTTTATTCATTAAAAGCAAAATCTTTTCTACAATCTTTTCCATTTTCACATCACCGTTTAAATGCTCTGATTCTCTAAAAATAGTTTCGCTTTCGCGGATGGTATTTCTTAGATGTAAAAAATGAATTCTCTCTTCGTAATCGTCGATTATTTTTTCCAGATTATTTTTAGGATCGGCGCTTAAAGAACCCGTGCAATAACACAATCCGTTAGCATTTGAAGGAACGGCGCTGAAAATCGATTTTAAATCTTCTTCTGTTGAAACAATTCTCGGCAATCCTAAAACCGAAAACGGCGGATCGTCCGGATGAATCGCTAGTTTTTGTCCATTTTTTTCTGCAATTGGTATTATTTCAGATAAGAAATAAATCAAATTTTCTCTTAGTTTTTGATTGTCGATTGTAGCATAATTTTCTAAAAGCGATAAAATTTGTTCTGCTGTAAAATTGATTTTACTTCCTGGTAATCCGAGCAAAACATTTTTAAACAACAATGCTCTCTCGTCTTCAGGCAATTGATTTCCAAACTGTAATGCTTTTTCTTTTTCAGTATCTGAATAATCGTTTTCTGAATTCGGTCTTTTTAAAAGAAAAACATCAAAATACGTAAACGCATCCTGATTGTATAGTAAAGCTTTGCTTCCGTCTTCATTTATAAAATTATGATTGGTGCGAACCCAATCCAGAATCGGCATAAAATTGTAGGTTATGACTTTGATCCCACAATCGGCCAGATTTTGCAAACTCATTTTATAATTTTCGATGTATTGCAAATAGTTTCCAGAAGCCCGTTTGATTTCTTCATGAACAGGAAGACTTTCAACCACAGTCCACTCCAAACCTGCATTTCGAATCATCTGCTGTCTTTCCTGAATAGCTGCAACTGACCAGATTTCACCCACTGGAATCTGATGCAAAGCGGTTACAATTCCAGTTGCTCCGGCTTGTTTTATGTCGATAAGCTTTACGTTGTCATTTGGACCGAACCAACGCATGGTTTGCTGCATTTTTACCATAATTCTTTTTTTTCTGCCACGAAGGCTTTTTTTCTGCCACGAAGGCACTAAGACACTAAGTTTCTATTTTAAAGCCACAGATTATAAAGATTAAGTCAACTTAATCCGCAATGCAAATAGCAATCGAAAGGGGAAACAAAACTTTGTGCCTTTGCGCCTTCGTGGCTATAACCTAGAACCCAATACTATTTCCGCCATCAACTGGCAAAACTGTACCAGTAGTATATTTTGATTCGCTTAAAGCGAAATAATAAACTGCGTCTGCAATGTCTGATGGTTCGCCTAAAAAGCCCATTGGTGTTCTTCCCAATACTTTATTTTTTCTTTCTGGATCGTTGTCTAAAGCTGCTGCTGACATTTTTGTTTTTATAAATCCTGGAGCGATACAGTTTACTCGAATTCCCGCTGGAGCCAGTTCTGTTGCCATGGCGCGCGTCATTGATTCGATTGCGCCTTTACTGGCCGAATAGGCAATTACTTTAGGAATTCCGTATTGCGATGCCATTGAGCTGATGTTAATTATGCTTCCGCTTCCGTTGGCTTTCATGTTTTTGATTACTTCACGGCTTACGGCAAAAACGCTCAATAAATTGGTATGAATGATCGAAAGAAAATCTTCATCGGTCACGTCTGGAATTTCTTTTTTCATGTTGATACCCGCATTGTTCACCAAAATATCGATTGAACCGTTTTGCGTAATGCTTTCAATCATGGCAGGGATTCCACCCAGATTATTTAAATCAAAAATTACCGGAATGGCATTTTCTCCAATTTCTTTGCAAGCATCTTCTGTTTTTTCTTTTGATCTTCCGATGATGTAGGTTGTTATACCGTTGTCACATAATTTTTTTGCGGTTGCAAAGCCTAAACCCGAATTTCCTCCGGTTACAATTGCCGTTTTTTTGCTCATAATTTGTTTTTTAGCACGCGGATGACGCGGATTCGCTATCGCGAAGACACGGAAAAAAACGGATTTTTTTTCTAAACAATAAAAATAAAAAATCCGTATAAATCAGCGTTTTCGCGATAGCGAATCAGCGTCATCTGCGTTCTTAATTAATCTCACTAGTTTATCCATTTCCCGGTGCATACGGGAATTTTAATGATTTAAAATACTCTAAAGTCTGCGTTGGTTTTTCTACTCCCGCAGGAAGTTCTTTTCCCGAAAACTGCTGAAAATACAGCAGGCAGGCATCGCGCCACCACTTTGCTTCTTTGTACTGAATTTGTAATAACATTTCGACTTCATGAAAACGTTCAGCGTCAACATATTTTTCAGATTTCTTCCAGACATTCTGTATGTTTTCAACTTGATTAACGCCTTCTTGATATTTTAATGCCAAACCATTCCAAAGCGTCTGACCGTTTTTTAGTTTGTAATTCCACGGAACGTGATGAAACCATAAAAGATCTTTTTCTGGACAGGTTTCCAAATTATCAAAAAGTTTTGCAACTTCAGGAGCATATTGCGAGACAGCATTCGTTCCAGATTTAGAACGATCGAAACCGATTCCGTTTTTGTCTGCTTTATGATAATACGTCGGATTCCATTCTGGTCTTGACAAATCTGAAACCCACGGCCCAGGTCCGTAATGATGTCCTGTATCCATAATATGATGCAAACCAAGCGGTGTCATATAATTGACAACAGCTTCACGAGATTCCATCATCATATTTTTTACGGGTTTAATGAAATTTTCATCGTTAGAAAAAGTGCTTCTCAACCATTCATCAGCAATAACTTCAGAATCCAAATACGGATTCCAAGCCAGTCTTCCGAAGCCATACCAATTGGCCTGCGCAAAAGGATGTCCTGTCCAGTTGAGGTCGTTTCCGATATTGGCAACGCCCGCAATTCCGGTAATTTTATTTTGAAATAAAGTTCCGTCAACGACTTTGGCAACGGTTGAGCCTTTTCCTTTTTGATAGGTATCGGCTTCTAAAACTTCCTGAAATAATTTAGGCAGAAAAACTAAATGCGTACTGAATCCTAAATATTCCTGAGTAATTTGAAATTCCATCATTAAAGGTGTTTTCGGCATCGCTCCAAATAGCGGATGAAAAGGTTCGCGGGGCTGAAAATCGATTGCTCCATTTTTTACCTGTACGATTACATTGTCTTTAAATTTTCCGTCATACGGCTGAAATTCGGCATAAGCTTGTTTGGCGCGGTCGTTGGCATCGTGCTCCGAATATACAAAAGCCCTCCACATTACAATTCCATTAAAAGGCGCAACAGCATCGGCTAGCATATTTGCTCCGTCGACATGATCACGACCATAATTTTGCGGTCCTGGCTGACCTTCAGAATTGGCTTTCACCAAAAATCCACCAAAATCTGGAATACGTTTGTAGATTTCTGCTGCTTTATTTTTCCACCAATTAATGACTTCTGGATTTTTCGGATCTGCAGTTTTTAAGTTTCCAATTTCGATTGGCGCAGAAAATCTTGCGGTTAAATACACTTTGATTCCGTAAGGTCTGAAAACATTTGCTAAAGCTTCGACTTTTTCTAAATATTGCGGAGTCAAAATCAAGGCATTGGCATTTACATTCGTCAAAACCGTTCCGTTGATTCCGATTGAGGCATTCGCTCTAGCGTAATCAATATAGCGCTGATCAATAAAATCGGGAAGTTTCTGCCAGTTCCAAAGCGAAAATCCGGCGTAACCTCTTTCTACTGTTCTGTCCAGATTATCCCAATGATTCAGGATTCTAATGTTTGTTTTTGGAGAATCGGTTACGTTTAAATTTTTAATTGATTTATTGGTTTGAAGTATTCTCAGAAAATTGAAAACGCCGTATAAAACCGCAATGTCATTTTTTCCAGTAATAATGATTTGCTTTTTATTTTGAAGAGAAATGGATTTGATGATAAAGCCTTCATCGTTTATTGTATCAAAATCAGATTTCAGCTGACTTTTGATTTCTGTATTTAAACTAGATTGAGAAACTACAATTAGATTATTTTCTCCTTTTAAATCACGTTTAATTTCAGGTGTATTTCCGAGCATTTCAACAACTGCGGTTTTAAGTTCTTTCTCGGCGATTTTTATGGTTTCCGAATTTCCTAAAACTACCAATCCTTTTAGATTGTCTTTGTATTCTTTAGCCATTGAAGCATTTGCAACCGAATTGTATTGCAACCACAATTTATAATCCTTTTGTGCCGAAGCTGAAAAGGAAATCAGAAAAAATAGAAATACAAATCGTAATGAAGCCATGTTGGTTTTATTAATTCTCATTTTTACATCTACAGCGTTTTATTTCCATTTAAAAATATTTGACAAATTTTTAATTTAAAAAATACATTATTACAAATAAAACAACAATTGCAATCGGTTGCGTAAAAATATAGGATTGTTATTGAAGAAAAAAATTTTAGCTCTGTTTTTTTCAAAAAATAATTCCATTTAACAAATAAAGGCAGGATAATTATAAAAACTATCCTGCCTATAGTAAGGTTCAATTTTAGATTTTTGAGTTTAGATTTTAGATTTTTTTCTACACAACTTATTAAATTGAAGATCGGACGCAGATAAGACGGATTCGTTATCACTAAGACGCAGATTAACACGGATTTTTTTAAATTTCACATATAAATCCATTTTATCTATGGTAGCAAATCCGCTTGACGCTAGTTATGAACTTGTGCATTATTTGCACCAGTTCAATTCAAAATAAAAACAAAAATATTTTATTAAATTTATTTCTGCGTAGATTCTCTCGCCAGTACTTCTGTGTTTAAAAAAGTAATTTCTTTGGCGTCATCATTTTTAGCCGATTTTAGGTTTTTGATAATAATTTCAGCTGCGGCTTTTCCCATTTTTTCTGCGGGATGTGTGATTGTCGATAAATTTGGATCGATGATCTGCGAAATTGGGTCGTTGTTAAAACCAATTACTTTAAATTCTTCTGGCACTTTTATTCCGCGTTTTTTAGCGGTCTGCACGGCACTTACGGCCAGAATATCTCCAGGAGCAAAAAGTCCGTCGGGAATTGGATCTAAGTCAAACAAAGCATTGCTTGCTTTTACACCATCTTCGTAGGTAACTGAATTTAAATTGATAATCAGTTTTTCGTCAATATCAACGTTATGGTCTTTTAAGGCTTCAATGTAACCTCTTTTTCTTTCGTTATATAAATTTCCTAATTCTGATCCTGCTGTAATGTGTGCAATTCGAATACAGCCTTGCTCAATAAGATGTTTTGTAGCTTTGTAACCTGCTGTATAATTGTCGATTACGACTCTAAAAGTATTATAATCTTTAGGCACACGATCGACAAAAACTAATGGAATATTGTTATTTGAGAATTGATGAAAATGCGATGTATCACGCGTTTCCATTGCAAGTGAACAAATTACACCACTTACACGATTGCTGTACAAGGATTTCGCCATATTCACTTCTTCTTCATACGAGTCGTGCGACTGCATAATGATTACCGTATAATCTGATTTTTGGGCTGTAATTTCGATTCCGCTGATCAGCGATGACAAGAAAGGCTGTGTAACAGTCGGAATTAAAACTCCAATTGTTTTGGTTTTGTTGCCACGCAATCCTGCCGCTAAAGTGTTCGGAACAAAGCCCATTTCTTCAGCAGTTTTCTTGACTTTTTTTATGGTTTTATCACTTATGGTGTGATGGTCTTTTAAAGCTCTTGAAATCGTAGACGTAGCCAAATTAAGTCTTTCGGCTATATCGTAAATCGTGACATGTTTATTTTCTTCCATAAATCAAATAAATAGAAGATGTAAATATAAACTATTTTCTCTCAAGATGATCTTTTCGAAAATTGACATAAAAACAAAATGCCCTCAAAGAAGTATTGAGGACATTTCTATTTTTTTTCAATGCGTTGCGTAACTATTGAAAATGTATAATTTCAACACATAGAAACATAGATCTTTTTTACCAATTTAAAAAGATGATTGAAAGAAACTAGTTTCTCACACATAGCTATGTGAATTAATAAAAGTGAAACGCCTTTCTTAAGCTCAAAAAAACTATGTATCTATGTGTTAAAAATTTTATAGTAACAGTTAATCTTATACTATTTTTTACCAATGTTATTTTTCTTGTCTTTTAGGATTTTACCGTCTTTGGTAAATTCCAAATCGATGCCGTTGGTTAAATCTACATCGAGATCTTTGTGGCCGTAATCAATATGGGTGATTTTTTCGTTTGGATAATTTTTCGCCACATAATCTTTTACTTCTTTTGGAATAAATGCAGTCGGAATTGGTTTGTCGTCTCCATCAACTTCACGGTACGAACCGTCTTTCCAGAATTCTACTTCTGTGCCGTCTTTTAGTTTTACTTCGTATCCTTTTTCACCATGTTCTGCGTCTTTTTGAGCACTTTCTACAGCAACATCGCTAAAGTGTTTTTGCAGAAATTCCTGTGCCGGTTTTGGCAGTTCCGTGACTTCGATTTTCTTTTGTGCGCTGGCCGAGATTGTTAACGATAACAATGCAATGGCTAAAAATATTCTATTTTTCATCGTTTAAATTTTTAAGTATACTCTCACTAATTTACGACAAGAAAAAATACATTCAAATCTATTTAAGAAACTTTTAGAATTTCGAAACATTGATAATTACTTAATTTACAATAAATTGAAATCATTTCAAAACGATTCATAATATCACAACTTCATTCAAAAATTTTATTTTTAGAAAAGTATTTTCAATTCTTTTGTAGTACTTTTATCGCTTATTCAAAAACTGATTTAATCTTATAAATCCCAAATTTACAAGACTTTAAATTACTCATCTCTTCTGTTTGAGTAGAAAACAAATGCTATGGAAATCTGGTTCAGAAGACTTTTTTTATTGCTCTTCCTCTTTTTATCATTCGCTCTGCAAGCTCAGATTGAAGGTAAGAAGAAAGCTTTCGTTTCCAAAAAGCCAGTTCCCATTAGAGAAGATAAAAACACGCTTGCGCTTTACGATTTGTACAATAAAGGCGAAGAGAAAAAAGCGTATAAAAAAGCACATTTAATTCTCAAATCGAAAGTTGACAACCGAGCTCTTGCCCGAACCAATTTGCTCTTGGCTTATTATTTTAATAAAAGAGCGGTCATCGATTCTTCTATTTTTTATACCAATCAGGCTTTAAAATACAATACGGCTGTTAATGATTCTTTAAAGAATAGACTTTTTTCGCTCGGCTATAATTTACTGGCAATCAATTATAAAAAAAGAGGATTGCTTAACGAAAGTAAAAAATGGCATATTAAAGGCATTGAAGTTTCGCAAAAGTATAACGAACAAAATCTTTTTTACACGCATACGCACGGATTAGCACAAACGTACAGCGAATTGGGCGATTATAATAATGCGTTGAAATTGTTTAAACAATGTCTCGAATACAAAGCGGATAGTGAAATTATTTTGGGCAGTTATATTAATATTGGTGATCTTTATTCGAAGCTAAAGGATTATGAAAATGCGAATATTTTTTATAAAAAAGGAAAAATACTTTGCGAAAAAACAAATAATAATCAAGGCCGAGTTATTGTTTTATTGGGACTTGGTGAGAATTATCAGTTGCAAAATAAACCTCAGGAAGCGTTAAAAATGTTTCAAGATGCGCTTTCCATTGCTGATAAAAGTGAACTGAATCAGTTATCGATTGTTTCGCGAAGCAGTATTGCAGACGTTTATATTTCGCAGAAAAAATACCAAGATGCCAAATTGATATTTTCGGAAGCGCTTCAAAAGTCGGTTCATTTTGGACTGCTCCAAAATCAGAGTTCTATTTATGATGAATTGCGAAAAATTGCCATTCTACAGGATGATTATAAAAGTGCGTATTCGTTTTTCGAAAAATCAACCCGTGTAAAAGATTCGATTTATAATCTTCAAAAAATAAAAGAAATCAACGAACTTGAAGTCAAATACAAAACAGCACAGAAACAGAAAGAAATTGAGGTTTTGAAATTTGAAAATGAAGCCAAAAAATTAGCTTTGGCGAATCAGGAAGAAGCTTTGGAAAATATGCTGCTTCAAGAAGAAATTTCGAAGAAAAACAATGAAAATACGATTTTGGCTTTTCAGAATTCATCGAATAAAAAACGAAATGAGATTTCGCTTTTAAAAAAAGATCAGCAATTGAAAACTTTGGAAATTGACCAGCAGAAGAAAATCAGATTTTTTACTATTGCTGGATTTCTAGTTTTCCTGATTCCGATTACGGGACTTTTATTTCAATATTATAAACGTCTTAAAGCACAGCGTTTGCTGAACATCAAACAAGCTGAAATTAGTTCGCAAAAAATCGACGGCATTTTAAAAGAACAGGAATTGGAATTGATAAAAGCTTCGATCAGCGGGCAGGATAATGAAAGACAGCGCATTTCGCAGGAACTTCATGACAGTATTGGCGGGAATTTGGCGGCTATAAAACTGCAAGTAAATCATTTAAGTGCTTCTGATTTTTCTAATGTTCAAAAAATTAGCTTACAGCTTGACGAGACGTATCAGCAGGTTCGCAGTATTTCGCATTCGCTTCTTCCGAAGAAATTCAGCCAAAATAAGTTTTTGGAAGTGGTTGATTCGTATTTGAAAAATATCAGCGAAGCGAGTCAGCTCAAAATTGCATTTATTCCATATCCGAAAAAGGAAATTAATGAATTGAATGAGGATATTCAGATTGAAGTTTTTAAAATGATTCAGGAACTTTTGACGAATACGATTAAACACGCCAAAGCTTCTGAAGTTGAAATTCAGCTGAATTATATTGAGAATATTTTAAATCTTTTGTTTGAAGATAACGGAATTGGTTTTGAAACCGAAAATCATTCGAAAGGAATTGGTTTTATCAATCTCGAAAGCCGAATTCATAAATTAAAAGGCTCATTTGTAATTGATTCTAAATTGAAACGCGGTACGATTGTGAATATCGAAATCCCGGTTTTGGAACCGAAAATTAAAGCCAAAGTAAAAGGAATTGATTTAAAAAATCAGCTTGACGAATTGAAAAGCAACTAATATATTTGTTGAATGAATAGCATTAACCTACTTATTGCCGACGATCACACCATGTTTTTGCAGGGAATTATTTCACTGCTGGAACAAGAACCGAATATTACAATTGTTGACAAAGCGGTAAACGGAATCGAGGCGCTTGAAATTGTGAAAAAAGGCGTTGTCGATTTTATTATTTTGGATATCAGTATGCCAGAAATGGATGGTATTGAACTGAGTAAGATTCTAAAAAAACAGCATCCTGAGGTAAAAATCCTGATTGTAAGCACTCATAGTAATGTGATGATTGTTTCGAGATTAATTCGAATTGGCGTGAATGGTTATTTGTTAAAAAATGCTGAAAAAGAGGAACTTCTAAAAGCGATCAATACAATTGCATCGGGCGAGAATTATTTTGCTGAAGAACTCGAAGAAAAATATCTTTTGAATAGTTCAAAAATTGAAAAACAGGTTTCAAATTTGACTGAATTGAGTTCGCGTGAAAAAGAGATTTTGGTTTTAATTGCCCAAGAATATAATACTGCTGAGATTGCCGAAAAAACCTTTATTAGTTTGAATACCGTAAATACGCACCGCCGTAATTTATTATCCAAATTGAATGCTAAAAATACGGCGGGTCTTGTAAAATACGCAGTTGAAAATGGTTTGGTCGATTAATTACTCAAAACCTTTTCCAAATCTGTAATTTAAAACTAATCCAAAAGTGTCTGGAATCACTACATTGTCAATTGATTTATTGTACGTGCAGATGACCCTAAAATTATCTGAAAGATGAAAACCGGCCAGAAAGTTCAACGTTTGCGATGTTCTGTAACCGCCGCCAAATTCTACTTTATTTTTGTAATTGATTAAAAGATTCAAATCGGCCTGAAAGGGTGCTCCTTCTACATATTTGAACAAAACGCTTGGGTTGACCAAGATTTCTTCAAAACGGTTGGTGAAGAATTTATAACCGAAATAACTGTAATACACGTTTTTTAAATTGGTATTGTTATTTGAATTAAATGCAGAACTCAATAGATTTGGCGATGATAATCCGAAATAGATTTGATCGCGGTTGTATAAAAATCCGACTCCAAAAGTGGGCGTAAAACTGTTTACATTTTCCTGAAATTCTGGATCGTTTTCGATTCCTAATTGCGTTAGGTTTTCGTTGTAAAGCATTCCTCCTGCTGTAACTCCAAATGAAATTATAGATGGATCATACGCCCACCATTTTCCGTTTTTATATTCAGAATCGTAATAGATTTTATAGGAATAAGATGTGAAGAAAGTTGTGGTATTCGTTACCCCTATCTCGTCGTATGAAATTCCTGCTGCCAAACCGATTTTCTCGCCCCAAGTTAATTTATTTACCGAAAGATCAAAGTTTTTTGGACTTCCGTCAACTGAATTAAAATAGCCATTTGTAGTCATAACCATATCAATATCATTATAATAGCCAGCGTGTGCAGGATTGATGAGAACGGCGTTGTAATTATAACTGGAAAAAACTGGAGTTTGCTGTCCGTAAGCCCTTTCTAAAAAAATGATTAGTATAAATAAAGCTAAGATTATATTGATTTTACTTTTCATGAATTAACGTTTTAAAACAAGATATCCCTTGGTTTTCTTAAAATGATTGGGCTGTTCTGTGAGGATTTCGAAGAAATAAGTTCCCTCTGGTAGCTGACTGGCGCCTAAATTTCTACTCTTATTGGCGATTCCGCTAAAAACATTTGTTGCATTATCGTAACCTTTAGTTTGGAAAACCAAATCTCCCCAACGGCTGTAAATCAGCACTTCGTTTTCTGGATAATTGGTTATGCCGTCAATTTCCCAAAAATCATTGATACCGTCTCCGTTTGGAGAAAAACCATATTTTGTTTCGTCTTTTGCTGTTGGAATAACTATTATGGTAATAAAATCTTCTGCCTGACAGCCATCTTCATTGGTAAAAATCACTTTATACGTTGTAGTTTCTGTAGGTTTTGCAATTGGATTTCCAATTTTACTATTGTTCAATCCCGTTGAAGGCGACCAAGAGAAAGTTCCGTTTTGTAAAGCCAAAGCATAAAGCAGAGTCGATTCGCCTTCTTTAATTTGTAAATCGTCTCCAAGATCGACTAAAACTGGGTTGGTATACAGTAGAAAAGAACAGCTAGAACTGTTATTGCTTTTATCTGAAACTTTTATAGTAATCGACATTCCATCAGAAAATGCACTTCCTGGAGTTGGTGTCTGCGTAATTACTGGATTTGGATCGGTATTGTCTGTTGCAAAAATCATTTTGGTGTAATCTGGAACTATACTGGCGTTGCAATCAAAAACTTGGTCTTCAATGCAGGCAAAAACTGGTGCCTCTGTGTCTTGCATTAGGTTGATTTTAAAAGAACAAGAGGCAGAATTTCCACTGTTATCAGAAACATTCATCGTAACACTCATTCCGTTTGTAACATTTGTTCCTGAGACTGGTATTTGTGTGATCGTTACATTTGAATCACAATTGTCTGTTGCAGTAATCTGCGAACGATAATCAGATAAAACCGCTCCTAGACTTACATTTTGATCTTCAATACAAACTATTTGAGGCGTTATAAGATCCGCAGAAACATTGATTTTAAATGTGCAATACGACTCGTTGTTTGATGCGTCTTTGGCGGTCATCGTTATAGTCATTCCGTTTGTAAAAGCACTTCCCGCAGCTGGTGTCTGGATAATTATTGGCGAAGCATCGCAATTATCATTTGCTGTAACTAAAGGCGTATAATCTGGAATTATAGTGCCACATGATAATGTCTGATCTCCGATACAAGTAATTACTGGCGCGCTTACATCTGCGGAAGTGTTTACTTTAAAACTACAAATTGAACTATTATTGGAAACATCTTTTGCTGTTATAGTTACGGTCATGCCGTCTGTAAAAGCACTTCCAGCAATTGGATTTTGTGTTAGAACTGGCGAAGAATCGCAATTATCTGTCACCATAATTAAAGCGGTATAATCTGGAATTACTGCTCCGCATGATAAATTCTGATCTCCGATACAGGTTATGACAGGCGCCGTAACATCCGCGGAAGCGTTGACTTTAAAGCTGCAAGATGATTCATTATTCGAAATGTCTTTTGCTGTAATTGTAATGGTCATTCCTTCTGTGAAAGGACTTCCCGCAATTGGATTTTGTGTTAGAATTGGCGAAGAATCGCAATTATCCGTTAACGTAATTAAAGCGGTATAATCTGGAATTACAGCTCCGCATGATAAGCTCTGATCTCCGATGCAGGTTATGACAGGCGCTGTAACATCCGCGGAAGCGTTAACTTTAAAACTGCAAGATGATTCATTATTCGAAATGTCTTTTGCTGTGATTGTAATGGTCATTCCGTCTGTAAAAGCACTTCCAGCAATTGGATTTTGTGTTAGAATTGGAGATGAATCGCAATTATCCGTTACCGTAATCAAAGTGGTATAATCTGGAATTACAGCTCCGCATGATAAGCTCTGATCTCCGATGCAGACGATTACTGGCGCAGTCACATCCGCGGAAGCGTTGACTTTAAAACTGCAAGATGATTCATTATTCGAAATGTCTTTTGCTGTAATTGTAATGGTCATTCCGTCTGTGAAAGTACTTCCCGCAATTGGATTTTGAGTTAAAGTTGGAGATGCATCGCAATTATCTGTCACCGTAATTAAAGCGGTATAATCTGGAATTACTGCTCCGCATGATAAATTCTGATCTCCAATGCAGGTTATTATTGGCGCTATATCATCCGCGAAAGCGTTAACTTTAAAACTGCAAGACGATTCATTATTCGAAATGTCTTTGGCTGTAATTGTAATGGTCATTCCCTCTGTAAAAGCACTTCCCACAATTGGATTTTGAGTTAAAGTTGGAGATGCATCGCAATTATCCGTTACCGTAATCAAAGCGGTATAATCTGGAATTACAGCTCCGCATGATAAATTCTGATCTCCGATACAGGTTATTAAAGGTGCTATAACATCCGCGGAAGCGTTAACTTTAAAACTGCAAGACGATTCGTTATTCGAAATGTCTTTTGCTGTGATTGTAATGGTCATTCCATCTGTGAAAGTACTTCCAGCAATTGGATTTTGTGTCAGAATTGGTGATGAATCGCAATTATCCGTTACCGTAATTAAAGCGGTATAATCTGGAATTACAGCTCCGCATGATAAGCTCTGATCTCCGATACAGGTTATTACTGGCGCGCTTACATCTGCGGAAGCGTTTACTTTAAAACTGCAAGACGATTCGTTATTCGAAATGTCTTTTGCTGTAATTGTAATGGTCATTCCGTCTGTGAAAGTACTTCCCGCAATTGGATTTTGAGTTAAAGTTGGCGATGAATCGCAATTATCTGTTACAGTAATTAAAGCGGTGTAATCTGGAATTACAGCTCCGCATGATAAGCTCTGATCTCCGATGCAGGTTATGACAGGCGCTGTAACATCCGCGGAAGCGTTAACTTTAAAACTGCAAGACGATTCGTTATTTGAAATATCTTTTGCTGTGATTGTAATGGTCATTCCGTCTGTGAAAGTACTTCCAGCAATTGGATTTTGAGTTAAAGTTGGTGATGCATCGCAATTATCCGTTACCGTAATCAAAGCGGTATAATCTGGAATTAAATCTCCTGAATTTAAAACTTGGTTGGTCGGACAATTACTAATTACCGGAGGTGTTAGATCTGTATATTTACTTCCAAAAATCAAATACGAAATGCCAGGTTCTTCATTTGGATCAGATGTATAGGTTTGATTGGTACTTCCAATTAAAAGATCATCAATTCCATCTTTATTTATATCTTTTAAATAGCTTATACTGTAATTTGCTGCATAACGAATTTTTATTTTTAATGCTTCTGCTGCGTTTAAGTCTTGAATTTTAATGCTAGGGCTCCAGATTTTTTTACCATACACAATATAAATATTGTTAATATAAACGACTGCCATATCATCCAAACCATCTGCATTAAAATCGCCATATCCTGTGTAGAAATCAAGATAATCTAACATGAAGGCATCAATTTTAAAACCATTTGTTCCATCTAGATCTTTTAAATCAACAGTCGATGAAAAAGAAGGTTTTCCAAATAAAATATAATTATCGATGGCTAAATCTTTGAAAGAATCTCCATTTAAATCTCCTAATGCCTTAACCTGATAATACTGACTTGTGTTGAGTGTAGTTGCCGAATTTTCTATTCTAAAACCATTTGATCCGTTTAAACTTGAAGTATTTATTTTTGAAGGTAAGCTAGAAGACCCAAAAACCACATAACGATACTTTGTATAATCTCCTGAAAAAATTAAATCGGCTATACCGTCACCATTGATGTCGCCTGAAGCTTCGACAGTTTGTCCAACATCACCTTCAATTACAAAGGAAGGAGAAGTTATAAGCTGATCAATTGTAGCGGAAGCAGGAAAATTAGAACTGCGCCCAAAAATCACATAGCATTTTTTAATTCCCCCCGATCCTTCATTGGCAGATAAAATGGCTATATCGCTATATGAATCATTATTAAAATCACCAATATTAACTAAAGCTGATCCCAGAAATTCATCTTTAGTGTCCCCGAGAATTTTAAATCCGTTATTCCCGTCCAAAGCTGAAATGGGGAATTGTGCTGAAAATGCTGTCTTTTTTCCGTAAATAACATAGATTGACCCAGCAAAATTCTTCGCTGCGTTTCTTTTCTGACGGTCACTAAGCATCAAATCATCAATGCCGTCTCCATTTATATCTCCTGTAGAGCTGACATCATAAGCAAATTCTGAAGGCGGAGTAACGGCATCATCAAAAATTTTGAATCCGTCAATCCCATTCAGTTTTCCTAAATTTATATTAGGAGGAAATCCCGACGAAGTTCCGAATATGACGTAACATCCCTCATTTATTGCACCAATAAGAAAATCCTGAATTCCATCTCCATTAATATCTCCAGCATTACTAGTCGTAAAACCCGCTTTTTTACCACCTTTATCTCCGTAGATAATTACGCCGTTGCTTCCATTTAATTCTGTTACATCAATTTCGGTTGTATTACAATCTAAATCAAAGGTTTTAGTTTTTAATTTTACTAAAAAAGTGCAGGAACTTTCGTTTCCAGATTTATCTTTAACGGTTATTGTAACATCTGTATCTGCGTTAAATAAGGTTCCTACAGGAGGTGTCTGCGTAAAAGTTAATTCATGACTTGGCGTGACATCATCACTAACATCTTCTAAAAAGGGCACATAATTGGGCAAAAATGAATTGGCATATAATTCCTGATTTGTCGGACAAACAATTACAGGACTTCCAGTAGTCAACAATTCTATTTTAAATTTACATTCTGAAGCATTCCCGCTTGCATCAGTTGCTTTTAAAACTATTTCTTGGGTTGTGCCATCAAATACAGAACCAGCAGCCGGCGATTGCGTAATTACCGGTTTAGTATCACAATTATCTGTAACGGTTATAGATTTTGCATAATCAGGAATTAAATCCCCAATACTTAATTTTTGATCGGCAGGACAATTGGTAATTACGGGATCTTCAGTATCTATGGTATTTTTACCAAAAATAACATAAGCTTTTCCAGGATTGTAATTTACTTTTAAATTAGAGCCGTAAGAATCGTAAGCATTTCCGATGACAAAATCACTAACCCCATCATTATTAAGGTCTCCCGCATAACTGGCACTGTATTCAGAAAGAAAATCAGATACAATTTTCAAATTCTTATCTGTAGTTTGACTCACATTGGCTGGCCAAATCTTTTTCCCAAAAAAAATACATGTCTGCGAAAAAATATGCACAAAATAATCATCAATACCATCACCATTAAAATCACCGGCATATCCATGAAGATTTTCACTTCCCGTATCATTTTTAAAACCATTGCTTCCGTTAAGGTCTTTTAAGTCAACTATAGCAGGGAAAGAAGTTCTTCCAAATAAAACATATCTTCCTGTTATAGAGAGATCATTCATGCCATCATCATTCAAATCACCTGCTTTTTTTACTGTAGTGGAACCATCTAAAGGTTCCAAAGAATTTTCTATAATAAATCCGTTTGATCCATTTAGAGCAGTAACATTAAAACTAGCTGGAAAATTAGTTGAACGTCCAAAAATAACAAACTTGCGCTTTTGATCTGATCCATTATAAGAGCCTAAAGCAAAGTCAGGAATTCCATCTCCATTAACGTCTCCCAAACCTGAAACCGATCTGCCTACTTTACCAACAGTTGCATCACCTTCAATTTTAAAACCATTCGCACCATTAAGTTCGTAATTTCTTAATATTGCGGGAAATCCACCTGCCTTACCATAAATTACATAGCATTTGCCATTTACTGCACCAGAGCCACTAGTTACAACTCCTATATCCTGAAAACCATCAGAATTAACATCACCCACGATATCGATACTGACTCCCATACCCGCATAATTTTCATTTCCTATGAAAGAAAAGCCATTGGATCCGTTTAATGACGAAATTTTAAATTCAGCCGGAAAACCAGCACTAGTTCCAAAAATGACATAAATATGCCCCACTTCGGGTCCATAAGAAGACGAACGATGAGGATCACTAATCATAAAATCTCCTATTCCATCTCCATTTATATCTCCAGCACTGCTTACATCATATCCCGTAACAGGAAAATTTGTCCAAGGAGTATCGTTTCTTATTACAAAACCATTTGTACCATCCAATAAACCCAAATCTATGTTAGGACTAACCCCAGAGGCCTTTCCAAACACCACATAAGCAGCACCGGGTATGGTTTTATAAATCATCGAAGGGCCATAATTAGTAGTATAATTTCCTGGAGCACCAATTATTAAATCTGGAATTCCGTCTCCATTTACATCTCCAGCATTTTTGACACTAGAACCTGCTTCTCTGGTTAAAATTTCACCATAAATAGAAAATCCATTGCCTCCATATAAATTATTAACATTAATAGAGGTTGATTTGCAATCAATATCTTGTTTTATGGTTTTTAGTTTTACTAAAAACGTGCAGGAATTTGTATTTCCTGAAGCATCTTTGGCAGTAATAGTAACATTAGTATCTCCTGTAAAAAGTGTTCCTTGGGGGGGAGTTTGGGTAAAAACTAAATCAAAATTATCAGTAGTATTATCATTCAAAGCCGTTAAATAAGAAACATAATTGGGTAATGTTGAATTTGCGTACAATTGCATATTTGACGGACAAGATAATACAGGCGGAAGGTCTCCTCCAGAAGCAATTAGAGGAAAAGTACAAGATGCTGTATTTCCAGAAATATCACTAGCAGTCAAAACAACCGTTAATCCTGCTGAAAAAATTGTTCCAGCTACAGGTGTTTGTACTATACTAGGATTTAAGTCACAATTATCTGTGACATTAATTAAGCCCGAATAATCAGGAATAGCATCCCCAATTGCTAATGTCTGACTACCCGGGCAATTAGTTATTATAGGATTTGAAGTATCTGCCGAAGCATTTACAATAAAACTGCAAGTTGAAGCATTATTAGAAACGTCTCTTACAGTCAAGGTTACTGTCATACCAGGGGTAAAAATAGTTCCTGGAAGTGGACTTTGGGAAACAGTTAAATTGCCCAAACAATTATCGTATCCAGTTACTAAAGTTCTATAATCTGCTAAAACAGATCCACAGTTTTGAATTTGATTGCTAGGACAGGTTAATGTGGGCGGAATATTATCAGGTGTTACCTGTGTTACATTAAAATTACAAAACGAAGAATTTCCGGATGGGTCTGTATATTTAATCTGAACAGGAATTCCATTATAAAAAGGAGTTCCGGGAGCAGGTGTCATTTCCCAAGAAACCGAAATACTGCAATCATCCTGAAGATTCATCATTGGATTAGTTGCATAGTTTGGTAATACATCTCCACAATTTAAGGTCAGATTCGTTGGGCAGTTAAATGTTGGCGGCGTAACATCTGGAGTCAAGGCTGTAATAATTATAGAACAGCTGCTTTCATTCCCAGCTTCATCTTTAGCAGTAAAGACAATAGTCATACCATCATAAAACTTCGTGCCTCCAGTCGATTGTGTCAAATAAATATCTCCACCCGAATCATCAGTAACAATTAATTCGTCTAAATAATTGGGTACTAAACTTCCGCATGCGAGCTGCTTATTTGGCGGACAAGTTATCGAAGGAGGCGTTATATCAGCCGCCATTTTTAATGTCTTCGAGCTTTTTTTACTCGAATTTAAATGTTTTAAAACAACAGATTTCTTTGTATTAGAATAAACTACTCCTTTCTCAATTGAATATTTTAAACTAGCATCAGCAATAATTCCTTTATCCTGACCATAACAAACAAATATTCCCGTAAACAGAAAGAAAAAAATAAAAATCTTTGTTATGCCTTCTAGTATGCTTTTAAAACTATTCATCCAATTATATTTTAAGCTTTTAACAAGTGGCAAAAATATATTGCAAGAAAAATTTACACATCACTATAAATAGTGATTTTTGCATTTGAAAAATTAAACTTCTAGTTATTTTTTTTCTAAAAAAACAGACATACAATCCATTTAAAAATAATTTGTAATTTAGTTTAAACCCTTAATTATAAACTAGATGAAATTTATTACTGTTTGTGCAATACTCTTACTAATGGTTTCGTGCAAAAACGAAAATCAAAAATCAACACTTTCAAACTACTTTACTTATAATAATGAGAGTGTCGAATCCGCAGGAGTAAAAATGATTCCCATAAAAACGCCAGTTGGAGAATTTAAAGTTTGGATCAAACGTTTTGGAAATAATCCAAAAATAAAAGTCCTGCTCCTGCATGGAGGCCCAGCAATGACACACGAATACATGGAATGTTTCGAAACCTTTTTTCAACGAGAAGGATTTGAATTTTATGAATATGATCAGCTTGGTTCCTATTACAGCGATCAGCCAAAAGACAGTTCACTATGGACAATCGATCGATTTGTCGATGAGGTTGAGCAAGTTAGAAAAGCAATTAATGCTGATAAAGATAATTTTTATGTTTTAGGAAACTCTTGGGGCGGAATTCTAGCTATGGAATATGCTCTAAAATACCAGCAAAATATGAAAGGTTTGCTTGTCGCGAATATGATGGCAAGCGCGCCAGAATATGGAAAATATGCTGATGAGGTTTTGGCTAAACAAATGAAACCTGAAGTATTAAATGAAATAAGAGATTTAGAAGCCAAAAAAGATTTTGCTAATCCACGCTATATGGAGTTACTACTGCCAAACTTTTATAAAGAGCATTTATGCAGATTAAAAGAATGGCCAGATGGATTGAACCGAGCAAGTAAACATGTAAACGGAGAAATCTACACCCTTATGCAAGGACCAAGTGAATTTGGTATCAGCGGTCGCTTAGCAAAATGGGATATTAAAAACAGATTACACGAAATTACAATTCCAACCCTAATGATAGGTGCAAAATATGACACTATGGATCCAAAAGCAATGGAAGAACAAAGTAAATTAGTAAAAAACGGGCATTATTTATACTGTCCAAACGGTAGTCATTTAGCCATGTGGGACGATCAAAAAGTATTTATGAATGGTGTAATTCAGTTTATTAACGACGTTGACAGTAAAAAATTCTAAACAAAAAAAAACATAAAGCACTCATGATCAACAATACAAAAACATTTCTATTTTTATAATTATGGCATTCCCCTATGGGTCGGGCTGTCCGCTGTATTCCTGATTTAGAAAAACAAGGCTTTTTAGCCGTAGTTTTTGCTAATCGGGAGATGCCGCTTCCATCCCTAACGCAGCGCGGCATTAAATAGGCTTTTTAATTTCCAGATTTCATAAGATCCGCAGGTTTTCAGAAAAATATATAAAACAGAAAACCCCATCCAGTTCGGATAGGGTTTTTCAAAAGAA
>NZ_JBYNWZ010000004.1:0-505394 GCF_057799715.1 Flavobacterium sp. 38
AATGCCGCGCTGCGTTAGTTATGGGAGCGGCATCTCCCGATTTAGAAAAACTGCGGCTAAAAAGCCTTGTTTTTCTAAATCGGGAATACAGCGGACAGCCCGACCCGCAGGGGAACGCCATAATTTATAATTAGAGGGGTTTCGTGTTGCTGTTTCTTTGAACTAATTTACGCTTTGTAATGAATTAATTTTTATCAGTAGGCTTCATCTTTGTCTTTTGTAGATTGATCTTTAAAATGGGTGAAATTCGTGGGAAATAGTAAACTGATCTTGTGGTTTGCTTAGTGGATTTAGTTTTTCTCTTAATTAAAGTTTATTTTTGATTATTATGAAATTTAAAAAATAGATGGAAGAGCTAATTTATATTATAAATAGTTTTCAAGAATTAGATTTAGAAACTGAACTTGTTATTAAAAGAAGTTTTGTTGAAGAAACTTTTAATAAAGGAGAATTTCTTGCAGAAGAAGGTAAGATCTGTGCTAAAATTTATTTTATAAAATCTGGTGCGGTTAGAAGATTTTGCATTGAAGATGGAGCAGAAGTCACCAAATGGATTTATACAGATAATCAATTTGTGACTTCAATGAGCAGTTTTTTTGAGCAAAAACCTTCATTTGAGAACTTTCAAACTTGTGAAGAAACAATTGTGTATTCGTTGTCTTATTCTGATGAACAGGCTTTGTTAGAATATCCGTTATTTGTAAAGTTTCATATTAAACAGCTTCGGCATTATCTTTCTAAAATAAATGAGTTCAATCATTTATTCCGTTTAATGACTGCAGAGAAAAAATACCTGTTTCTCTTAGAGTCATTTCCCCAAATTATTAAAAAGGCCAAATTAAAGTATATCGCTTCATTAATTGGTGTTAGTCAAGAGACTTTGAGCCGAATTCGGGCATCAATTATTTGATATTAGGTCAATAAAAAGTATTTCAACTTTTCCAATTTTTGCAGTTCATTAAAAACTTAAAAAATTGAAAGATATTTTTATTCATAAAAATGCTATTCTTGGAAATAACATTTGCATAGGAAACGGTGTTACTATTGAAGAGGATGTTTGGATTGGGAATAATACACAAATAGGAAATCATGTATCTATTTTAAGAGGTTCAAGAATTGGTGAAAATTGTCAGATCCATTCTAGTGCGGTTTTAGGCGGGATTCCTCAAGATTTGAAGTATAAGGATGAATATACCCTTCTGGAGATTGGAGACAATAATATTATAAGAGAGTTTGTGACTATTAACAAAGGAAGAATTTCGAAAGGTAAAACATGTATTGGCAATTCTAATCTGATTATGTCTAATGCGCATATTGGGCATGATTGTGTAATAGGCAATAATGCTATTATTGGATTTAGTGTTGGGATGGCTGGTGAAGTAGTTGTTCAAGATTGGGCCAATATAAGTGGCTTGACTGCTATACATCAATTCTCCGTTATAGGTGAACACGCTATGGTAAGTGGTTTAAGTCGAGTAGTGAAAGATATTCCGCCTTATATTATTGCGGCACACGAACCTCTAAGATTTGCGGGATTAAATACAGTAGGCTTAAAAAGAAGAGGATTTGAATCTCCTAAGATTGATGAGTTAAGAGCAATTTACAGAGTTTTATTTCAAGAAAAGCGAAATGCTAAATTTGCTTTGGAACTTATTGAAAACGAATTTGAACGAACTTTGGAAAGAGATAAAATTATAAATTTTGTGAGAGGTTCTGAAAGAGGAATTCTGAAAGGTTTTGATTTTTAATTGACGGATTTATTATCTTTATTGAACTAATTTTTAATAAAGTTGTTTATGACAAAATATAGTGGAAATTCTAAAGTTGATTTTTATTTTGAAAAAGCAGAAAAATGGAAGTCAGAAATAGAAGAGATGCGAGATATTGTTTTAGACTGCCATTTGTCTGAAGAGTTAAAATGGGGATGTCCGTGTTATACTTTTGAAAATGCAAACATCGTATTAATTCATACTTTCAAAGAATATTGCGCTTTTTTATTTTTTAAAGGAGTTTTAATGAAAGATCCAGATAAAATATTGATTCAGCAGTCAGATAATGTTCAAGCGGCTCGACAGGTTCGATTTACCAATGTTCAAGATGTTGTAGAGAAGAAAGAAATTTTGAAAAAGTATATTTTTGAAGCTGCTGAAATTGAAAAGTCAGGGCAGAAAGCGGAATTGAAAAAAGTTTCAGAATTTGAGATTGCAGAAGAACTCCAGAATAAGTTTGATGCCGATCTAAATTTTAAAGAAGCTTTTTATGCTTTAACTCCTGGAAGACAGCGAGCGTATTTGCTTCATTTTTCTAAACCTAAACAATCTAGAACCAGAGAAGCTAGAGTAGAGAAAAATATTCCAAGAATTTTAGATGGAAAAGGATTGAACGATTAAAATATTAATAGGTAAAAACAGAAAACTCCTTTTTTGCAAAGGAGTTTTCTGTTTTTATAATTCTATGAGATTTCTTGTTGAATGATGTTTTTCTTTCGAATGGAAATTATAGATTGCAATAAAACCGATGTCATAACCAAGCTTATTCCGATATAAAAAGAGAAATTGACAGATTGCCCTTCGTTAAAAAATAAAAAGGCTAAAATTATTGAATAGATCGGCTCCAGATTGAAGGTTAGATTTATGGTAAACGCTGGAATCTTTTTAAGTGATTCTGCAAACATTACATAAAGCGCAACTGTACAACAAGAAGCTAAAGTCAATAAATAGAAAATGTCTTGTAAGTTTGGAATAAATGTCTGATCTGGAAAATTGTAAAAATAGAATGGCAGAGCGAGTCCTAAAACTAAAGTTCCGCCGAGCATTTGATAAAAATTAATGAGTTTACTGTCATAAAATTGTACTAATCTTTCGTTATAAATTGTGTACAAAGCAGCAAATGCAGAAGAAATTACTCCGAGTAAAATGCCCAGCTGATAAGAAGAATCAAAATGGAAAATTAAGCTTATACCCAATAAAGTAAGCATGCTAAGCAAAACTTGAACAAGATTGAATCTTTTTTTATTGAGAATAGGTTCGAAAAAAGCGGTAAAAAAGCTTGTTAGACAATAGCACACAACTCCGATTGATATGTTTGAATATTTAATGCTAGCATAGAAAAAAATCCAGTGAATGGTGATAAGGATGCCGGCTTTAGATATTTTTGCTGCTTCAGAAAATGACTTCAGCATTTTAATATTATATATTTTTAAAATAAAAAATAGAATAATAGAAGCAAATAATACTCTATACCAAACTAAGGTAATTTCGTTAAGAGAAATAAGTTTTCCGAAAACGCCAGTAAAACCAGCAAGTAAAACTGCAGTATGCAGTATCAAATAAGATTTTTTCATAAGAGGTTGTATATCCTTTTTTAGGATATGATTTGAATATTAATAATGTGAATTGAGGTAAAGACACAATGAATCGGACTGAAGAGATTCAGTCAAGTGTCAATACTAAAGAGTAGTATTAATTTTCTGGTGGTGAAAGACAACCTGCTACGTGCATACTAAATTTGAATTTTAGCAAACTTATAAAAATGTGAGGGAATGAAAAAGTTTAAAAAGTTATATAAATGTGAAACTTCAAACATTTCGCAGCTGAATTAAATGAATCTTATTTTGATTTGAATATTAATTTGTAGAACTTGCATCGATACCAGATCAACTTAATTTATTACGAAATATTACAATTTAATGAATACCAGTCCGTCATCTACAGCAATTCTTGAGACAAAACAGCATTTTGAAATTTTAGACGGTTTAAGAGGTATTGCTGCCTTTGCCGTAGTTGTGTTTCATTTTATGGAATGGATTTTTACCGATCCAAGCCAAAATTTTATCGGACACGGATTTTTAGCTGTCGATTTTTTCTTCTGCCTTTCTGGATTTGTAATTGGATATGCTTATGATGATCGTATTGCCAAAATGGGCCTTCGTAATTTTTTTATAGCAAGAATTATTAGATTACATCCGTTGGTTATAGCGGGATCAATCTTAGGATTATTGGCATTTTTATTAGATCCGTTTGGCGGGCATTTGGAATTGTATAGTACTGGAAAAATTATTCTGACCTTTATCTGTTCCCTATTTCTAATTCCGTTTCCAGTTATTGCAGATCGTTCCTTCAATTTATTTAGTTTTAATGCGCCGGCGTGGTCGCTGTTTTGGGAATATGTTGCCAATATTGTGTATGCATTGGTGCTTTGCAGAATGAGAAAAAATTACGTAATGATTTTTACTTTACTTTCTGCAGCAGCTATTTGTTATGTTGGATATAGTTCTGGTAATTTGGTAGGAGGATGGAGCGGACCCACTTTTTGGGATGGCTTTGCTAGAATATCGTATTCTTTTTTGGCGGGATTGCTTATTTACCGATCAAATTGGATTATTAAAAATAAACTTGGCTTCGGCGGATTAACTATTTTATTGCTTTTGGCTTTTATTATGCCGTCTTCAGAATTTAATTGGCTGACAGAACCTTTGGTTGTATTGCTTTATTTTCCGTTGCTGGTTTCTCTTGGGGCGGGAGCTGTGTTGAAACCAGGTTTAGAAAAATTTTGTGTATTTTCAGGAAAAATTTCCTATCCACTATATATGACGCATTATGCCGTTTTGTGGATGTTTGGAAATTATTATACCAATTACAAACCCGATACCACTCAACTGACTTTAATTGTAGTGATTTCAGTTGTTTTACTTGTGGGATTTGCTTATTTAGTTATGGTGTTTTACGATATTCCGTTGAGAGATTATTTGAACAGGAAGCGAAAAGAAAAGCTTTCAGCAAAATCATAATTCAAAAATAAAACTCCATTATTGCTAATGGAGTTTTATTTTTTTGGAGCAATTTATATATTTTGAGTACAATTCATCATGTTAAAATGACAATTCGGTCTATAAAAATTGATTATTTTATTTGAGAAAAATACTTTTACATCAAAATAAATATAACCAGAACTATGAAGAAAATTTTAAAAATCGCCAAAATTACATCTATTACCCTTTTAAGTATTGTATTAGTTTTTATTGCTTATCTGTACATCAGCAGTAAAATATTTTTGGAATCTAAAAATGATGAGAATATCAGTTATTTGTCAAAAAATAATAGTGAGATTTCAGGTTCTATAAATGAAAAATTATTTGATGCCGATTTTTATAAATCACAAGTTTTCTTGTTAGGGGAAATTCATGGTTATGCCGATAATCAAACTATAGATAAAGAGATGCTTTTCTTTTTGAATAAGAAAATTGGTGTGAAATATTATATTGCCGAAATGGATAGTTTGACGGCGAAAAAATTAAATGTCTTTTTGGGCGAAACGCAAAAGAATAAAACAGCTTTAAAAGAAGTTGTAGAAAACATAAAAAGAAGAATTCCGCAACAATCCAGTCAGGAATTATTTGACAAATGGAGTGCAATTTATGACTATAATCAAAGCTTAGCTGATTCTTTAAAAATTACAGTTATCGGAATTGATAAAAATTTTGATGATGAATCAAAAGGCTCTAGAGATGTGGCTATGGTAAGTAATTTTAAGAATACAGTAAAAAAGCAGCATCTTGAAAATGAAAAATTCTACGGGCTTTTCGGATATTTTCATACACTTCAAAAGAAAACAGAATCTGGAAGAGAAACATTTGCTCAAGGAATAAAAGATTCTGGGATTAAAGTAACAAGTTTTGTGAGTTATACTATAGATAGCGAAATGTATTTGCCGAAAAATCCTCAATTTCCAACTCCAGAAAACGAAAGAGTCGATTGGTTGAATGCTGATGGCCCGTTAATGCTGGTAAAAGGAATTAATGATTTGAAAGAATTGAGCAAGCCTGAGACTATTACACTTTTTAAACTTGATGGAAAAGATTCACCTTATTTAAAATTACAAAACTTGGTATCTGTAAAATCAAGAGTTTTTGGCGAAAATGTAGTTCCTGTTGAAGGATCTTCGGTAACGGATTATTTTCAATATGTATTTCTATTGCGAAATTCTAAGGCTTTGACAAAGTTGAAATAAAAAAATATAGTGACGAAAAAAGAGGCTTTATAAAAGTCTCTTTTTTTATAAAAATTCTGCCTCATCTTTTCACAATATTCCCAAATTAATTTTTTATTTTCTGCCGAATAATATTTGTTGTCTTTTCTAGTGTTTTAAAAAATTTAAATGCAGAATTAATTTCTATATTTGTAACTCGTAAGTATAGACTATGCTCTATACTTTTTTGTTTTATGTTAAAAAGAATAAAGCTATGCTGGTAAACGAATTATCGAAGAAAACGGGACTGTCAATTCATACTATTAGATACTATGAGAATCTAGGAATGATTGAAGGAGTTACTAATGAAAAGGTAAAATCAAATAATTACAAACATTATAATGATAATGTAGTTGAGCGTTTAGAAATTATTATTGAAGCCAAAGAAGTCGGTTTTACTTTAGCAGAAATAAAAAAAATCTTGACGGCTTGGTTCGAAAGCACTGATTCGAAACCAGAAACATTGGAGCTTTTTCAATCGAAAATAAAAGAGATTGATAATAAGATAAAATACTTCAAACAAACTAGAAAGCTTCTTGAGAAAGTTTGCGAAAAACTAGAGAATGATGGCTTTTAGTTATTAAGGTTAGTTAGAATTTTTGAATTTTTTGTTATTAAAAGTCTTCTGCATTATCCATTGAACTGAAATATCGAAAGGCGTTGTGTCTTTATCAGAAACGGTATTATGCCCTAGATTAGAAAATAAAGTATACTCAAAAGGTTTGCCTTGGGATTTCATTGTGTTTAATTCATCAATGCACAACTTTACGGGTATCTGAATGTCTTTTTCTCCAAAAAGCCAAAGTCCAGGAATGGAAAGTATATTTAGTGAAATTTTAGGGTCCGTCGCAACAAACTGATATTTGTCGGGATCATTTTTAGTGTGTTCACGCGCGTCCGATTCTGTGTGATTTTCCCAGAAATTGTTGTTTCCGTTAGTATAAAATTGAAAGCGAAGCTGTTCTAAAGTTGTAATAGTTGGACAACTAAATAAAACCATAAAATCTATTTTAGGATTATTACTTGCCGCAATTGGAATTATCCACCCCGCCTGACTAAATCCAACTAATCCGATTGGGATTTTTTTATCTTTAAGATAAGTTTGAAATGTGTTTACAGCAGAATTGGCATCCTGAGCTAATAAAGTAAGGTTAGCAGTGTCAATATTATTCGTGCCAACAGTTGGGCCGACATATACACCGCCTGATTCTCCAACTCCGCGTTTATCATAGGTCAATACGGCAATGCCTTCTTTGGCAAGACGTTTTGCAAACTCCATTTCTCTTTTTACAGGATCGGACCCATGAACAATTACTGCTGCCGCAAAAGCTTTTTCAGGCATTAAAACTGAGCCAGCAAGAGTGATGCCTTGACTTTCGAATTTTACATCTTGAATAGTGAAATTAGCAGATTGAGAAAATGTCGCTTCTGGTAAAGCGATTAATAGTAGCCAAAAAAATATGTTGGAGAAAAAGTTAGATTTCATTTCTTCTTAATGTAAAAATTGATTTTATGAGATTTATAAAATTACTGTTTTTAAACAAGAAAAGATGCTGTTATTTTGAAAGTAAAAAAAAACTCCAAAATCAAATGACTTTGGAGTTTTTGGAATTTTGTGGGCGATGAGGGGTTCGAACCCCCGACCCCCTCGGTGTAAACGAGGTGCTCTGAACCAGCTGAGCTAATCGCCCTATTTTACTAGGTTGCTATCATTTCGTGATTGCGAGTGCAAATATACGTTTGTTTTTGAGTTCTGCAAAGAATTTTTAACTTTTGTAACTTTTTAAAATTTATTATAAGTTTTTACTGGGTTTTTTTGTTTAATGCCTTTAATTTCTCTTTGCCTTTTATGTGATGTTGTTCTTTTTAATAATTTTCCAGTCACTCTCGCTGCATATTCCGATAACTGTTTTTCTATTTGTCTTCACGTTTATGATTTATTGGTAACTCTTCAAATAAAATTGGTAGTTTTCCGATGGCTTCAATTATTATATGACTTGAGTGTCCTTGCCATAAATTTGCGTGAAAAACATCTCTATAGTTGTAAGCATATTTTACAATTGTCTTTTGTTTCCAAAATCTTTCTTTATTGTATAAATCAAAAATAATTTCATAAACCTTAGGTAGATGAATGTCTGCATAAGGCATGAAAGTTCCAACTGAAATTAAATTGGGATTGCTATTTTCTCTCACAAAAGATTCAAACTCTTGTTTTATTAATTCAAATTCTTCGTCACTTGTATTGGGATAACGATTTTTATTTAATTTATCTACAGTTTTTGGGAATTCAAAAGTATATATAGAGTCTATTAACAAAAATCTATTTTCAGGTAATATTTGTTCTTCGTTTACATTTATGATGAAATCCATAGATTAAATTATTTTATAATGTTTTTTGCGTGATATCTCTAAAATCATATTTGGCTCTGATAGCACTAGACTTATTAAGCTTGATTAATTTGTATAAAAAGGAGAAATATCAGGTATGATTTTTTTACTAATATAGAAACTATTCTAAAAATAATCAGTGGAATTCTAATATGCAGAAGACATATTAAACAAAAAAAACTCCTTAATTGCTTAAGGAGTTTTTTGTGGGCGATGAGGGGTTCGGACTCCCGACCACTTCCGATGTTAATCGGAATGCTCTGAATCAGCTGAGCTAATCTTTTTAGCGATTAATTCCTGTATTTTGATCCTGCTTTTCCAAGACTTAATTTGAAGTTCTCTTTTATGTGCAAGTTCTTTAGTTTGATAGTTTTCTGTATAAACTACTTTCCAGTCATTTGTGTTTCCTGTAAAACCTTTGCTTTTTTGATTATGTCTAATAATTCTTTCTTCTAAATTAGAAGTAAATCCAATATAGAATCTGTTTTTGCTTTCGCTAAATAAAATGTAAACAACAAAATTCATAAATAGATATAAAATAAAAAACTCCAAAATCAAATGATTTTAGAGTTTTTGGAAATTTGTGGGCGATGATAGCTTGTTCCGATTCATCGGAAGGTTCGAACCCCCGACCACTTCCGATGCTAATCGGAATGCTCTGAACCAGCTGAGCTAATCCGCATAATGCAAAAAAAAAACTCCAAAATCAAATGATTTTAGAGTTTTTGGAAATTTGTGGGCGATGAGGGGTTCGAACCCCCGACCCCCTCGGTGTAAACGAGGTGCTCTGAACCAGCTGAGCTAATCGCCCTATTTTACTAGGTTGCTATCGTTTGTGATTGCGAGTGCAAATATACGCTTGTTTTCGAGTCCTGCAAAGAAAAAGGAATAAAAAATAAAACTTTTTTAAAAATAATCTATATCTATTTGTTTATGAATTTGTTATTAAAATGAAATTTTTGAAGTTTTTTCTAAATTCAAAATACATTTTAACCCAAAGGCAATTCGGCAACTACAAAAGTGCTTCCTCCAGCGTAAATAAAGTCATTTTCTGAAGCATTTTTTTTCGCTTCCGCGAAAGCGCTGGCAACAGAATCATATTTTTCTCCGATTAAATCGTGTTTTTTAGCTTCGCTTTGTAAAATTTCTGTGTTTAATCCGCGAGAAGAATCGGGTCTGCAGAAATAATATTGCGCTTCTTTTGGAAATAAAGGCAGAATCGAATCCAGATCTTTGTCATTTACAACACCTAAAACGACATGTAGGTTTTCGAATTTCTCATTTTTAAGCTGATTTATTACAACCGTCAATCCGTGTTTGTTGTGTGCCGTGTCGCAGATAATTTTTGGATTTTTGCCCAATTGCTGCCATCTTCCCTGTAAACCAGTATTTTTTACCACATTCAATAAACCTTCTTTCAGCTGCTCGGTCGAAACTTTAAAATTGGTTTCATTGTTTAAAATCGAAATCGTCTGCTGAACCGTCTTTTTATTGTGAAACTGGTAATCGCCAATCAAATCCGATAGATAAATCTGGTCAATCAAATCTGAAGCAAAAGAAATCGGTGCATTGTTCTCTTCGGCTTTAGCCAAAAAAACAGGTTTAGTTTCATCTGTATATTCGCCAATAACAACCGGAATATTCGGTTTAATAATTCCAGCTTTTTCACCCGCAATTGCTTCCAATGTATTGCCTAAAAACTGAGTATGATCCAAACCAATATTCGTAATTACCGAAACCAAAGGCGTAATAATATTCGTTGCGTCCAATCTTCCGCCAAGTCCAACTTCAATAATCGCGATATCGACTTTTTCTGAAGCGAAATAATCAAACGCCAAACCAACCGTCATTTCGAAGAAACTCATATCATTTGCTTCAAAAAAAGATTTGTGTTTGGCAATAAATTCAATTACAAATTCTTCCGAGATTTCCTGACCGTTTATTTTAATTCTTTCTCTAAAATCTTTCAGATGCGGAGAAGTATACAATCCCACTTTGTAACCCGCTTCTTGTAGAACCGACGAAAGCATATGCGAAGTAGAACCTTTTCCGTTCGTTCCCGCCACGTGAATGCATCTCAGCTCGTTTTGCGGATTGCCAAGATGAGCTGCCAATATTCTAATATTCGTTAAATCTTCTTTGTACGCAGAAGCACCTTGCAATTGGTACATTGGAAGTTGATTAAACATCCAATTGGTAGTCTCTTGATAGTTCATTTGTTTAGATAAAATGGTTGTCGATTGAAATAAATTTCGATTTTTGTAGTTTAATATTACAGCGAAAATTATCTTTATTGCAAATTTCAAATATTTTTTAGAATTAATTATTAAAAACCAGAATTAATATATGTTTAGTTTTATTCAGTTACAAACAGATACAATCGCAAATGCTTCAAATGTAGTGGTCGAAAAGATTGCAGAGCCACAAAATGAAATTTCAATGTTTGGATTCATCATGAAAGGGGGAGTTTTCTTAATTCCAATTGCGATTCTATTGTTTTACACTATTTATTTAATTTTTGAACGTTATATGTACATTAACCGCGCGTCAAAAATTGACAGCAGATTAATGCAAGATGTTAGCGAAAAATTACATTCTGGAAATATTGAATTGGCAAGAACAATTGTAGAAAGAAATAATACTGCAGCCGGAAATATTTTAAAAGAAGGCGTTTTAGTAATTGGAAGACCAATTTCTGAAATTGAAGCCAACATGGATCGTGCTGCCGATATCGAAATTGGCGAAATGGAAAGACATTTAGGCCACCTTGGACTTATTGCGGGTATCGCACCAACGCTAGGTTTCATCGGGACAATTTCTGGAGTTATCAAGATTTTCTACAGCATTTCGGTAACTGAAAATATTAGTATCGGAAATATTTCTGGAGGTTTATATGAAAAAATGATCAGTTCTGGTTCTGGATTAATTGTGGGTATTATTGCTTATAGCGCTTACCACTTATTAAACGGAAAAATTGATAATTTTGCTTTAAAAATTCAGAAACAGATTTTAGAATTTGTCAATATAATTCAAAGAGCATAAGCCATGTCTATTAAGAGAAAAAGAAGATTTCACGCCGAAGTTGCGACTTCATCTTTGAGCGACATTATGTTTTTCCTGCTGTTGTTTTTCTTAATTATTTCAACACTGGCAAATCCGAATGTGATTAAGATGACGTTACCAAAAGCTAAAGCGAATGAAAAAACCAATAAACAACTAATCAGTTTATCGGTTACAGAAGATAAAAAGTTCTACATCGACAAACAAGAAGTAGATTTTGAAAATCTGGAAACTTCACTAATGTCAAAAATAGGAACCGATAAAGAACAAACCGTTGTGGTTCGAATTCCGTTTAATCTGCAAGTTCAAGACTTAGTAGATGTCTTGCAAATAGGAGTGAAGAACAATTTGAAGTTTGTTATAGCAACAAGTCCTAAGTAAAATAATTAGGGCGTGACCCCAATAAAGAAAATGGGCCAATCAGCATAACGTTGATTCGCCCATTTTCTTTATTGGGGTCGGGCTATCCATGCTACTTCGGTAGCTCATTCCTATCCCTCACGCGAGTAAACTACATAAAATTTCAATTTTTTAAATTCGAAATCGTATTTTCCGTATAGTTTGTCATTTCTGTAAAGGTTAGATAATTCGGTAACAAAATTTAACTTTAATAAATTTTGTTACGATGAGACATAATAGCAGAGATTCGACATTAGAGAGAAACTATTTAGAGAAGTATCGTTTTTTGATAAAAGAGTATGAGCAGGTAAAAAACAAAACTCATCCAGTGCATAAAAAGGCAATGGATTTTTATAGCGCCAATGACACGTGCAGAAAGAGTTTTTTAAAGTATTATAACCGTTATAAACAGAGCGGAAAATCTCTTGATCTGCTGCCTCAGAAGCGGGGCCCGAAATATAAAACCAGACGTCCTGTGGCTTTTATAGAGCAGAAAGTAATTGATTTAAGAGAGAAAGGAAATAACAAATACGAAATTGTTAGTATCTTAAAGCCCAGATTAGGAAAACATACGCCTTCTTATTCAGGAGTTTATAATATTTTAAAGCGTAATAAGATCAATAGATTAACTCCGAAGATTAAAAAGAATCATCAGAAAATAATCAAAGAAAGAATGGGACAGCTGGGACATATTGACTGCCATCACTTAAGCAAAAGCATAATAAAAGGAGAGAACAAAAGGCTCTATTTAGTCTGCGTAATAGATGATTACAGCCGGATTGCCTGGGCTGAACTGATTCCCGACATAACAAGTTTAACAGTTATGTTTGCGACATTAAAATGCTTAAATATCTTAAGTGACCATTATGAAATAAAATTTGAAGAGATATTATCTGATAATGGTTCTGAGTTTGGGATTAAAACCAGTAAGCAGAAACATCAGCATCCTTTTGAGAGAATGCTTATTGAATTAGGGATTGTCCATAGATACACAAGACCTTACAGACCTCAGACAAATGGCAAAGTTGAGCGTTTCTGGAGAACACTTGAAGAGGATTTGCTGGCAGAAACAGATTTTGACTCTCAAGAGGAATTAAAAGAAGAATTATTGCAATATCTATACTATTACAATCATGAAAGACCGCATCAGGGAATTGATGGAAAAACACCAATTGATATGAAAAATCTGTTACCGAAATAAATGACTTTTACAATTTCGACGAAGGAGAAATCTTCGCAAGAAACTCTACAAGCAAAATCGCCAATCTTTGTCGAGCTACTCGTGAAGATTTCTCCTTCGTCGAAATGACAAACTGGGTGAAAATAACATAAAAAACGCTTTCTGAAAAAATATCAGAAAGCGTTTTTGATATAAATTGAATTCGTGTAATCCGTGAAATTCGTGTTTTTTAATCCAAACTAAAATTATAAATTATCTTTCCAACTTGTTTAGCTGGAGCGTCACTATCAGATTCCCATTTTGTATTCATTGCAGCGATTCTCGCTTGGTCTAACAAACATTTTGCAGTATTAGTAGTTCCTTTTATTCCCGCAGTTGCGCTAATTGTTTTTCCGTTTTGGTCAACGCTAACTTCAACTACCACTTTTCCTTCTTCGTTACAAGTATATTTTGGTGCAGGTTTAGAAAGCGCTTTTCTATTTCCTAAAGAATATCCAGATCCACCACCAGAACCGCTACCGCTTCCAGCACCGTAACCGCTCCCGGTGCCAATACCATTTCCAGTTCCGTTACCGCCTCCAGTTCCTCCGCCAGAACCTCCAGATCCGTAATAACCGTTAGAGTTTAAACTTCCGCCAGCTTTTCCCTTATTTCCTGCAGTTTTATCGTCTCCATCGCCACCTTTGTTCGAACCTTTCATAATACTTGCTAATGCGTCGTTTGTTGAGTTAGAAACTTTTGGTTTTTCAGGAACAGGTTTAGGATCTACTTTTATCGGAACAGGTTTCTTTGGTTTTTCTTTTGTCGGAACAACAACATCATTATCTGCTGTTGTATTTTCCTGAGAGATAATGGCTTCTTCCTCTACAGCTTTTGCAGGTGTTTGTTTCGCATTATTCTTTACATCCAAAACTTCGCTTTTGTAATTGGCTCCAGAACCTAAATCGCTGTCTCCAAAGTTTACCGTTACACCGCCTCCGCCACCTCCGCCATCGGCAAGGGCAACATTATTTTCTGGATTGTAAGGAGGCCAAAAACGTATAAAAAACAGCAACAGAATTATTGCTGCATATATGGCAGTTGTGATTAGTAACGATTTCTTTTTATCTGAAGAAATAGTGAAACTCATTGAATTCTGAATTTTGAAATGTATTATTTTAAAAACGTTTAAAAGTAGTAAAAATTGTTTAGAATGGAAGGGCGGGAGTTAATTTAACCGCAAAGTTCGCAATCCCGATAGCTATGGGGAACGCAAAGAACACAAAGAGTTTTTATATGAGGCTTAAATTATTATACCGCAGAGGTCGCAAAGGTTTACGCAAAGAAACGCAAAGTTTTTTTGGCTTAAGTTTGAGTAAATCTTTAGATTTAAGTTCGCAAAGCTTTGCAAACTTAATATTTAGATCTTGCTTGCGCCCCAATTAAAAGGACTTAGCGCGCTTTGCGTTAAAAAAAAATAACAGCAATGTTTTCGCTAAGTTTTTTTTAATCTCGCAAAGTCGCGAAGTCGCAAAGAAAACTTAAAAAAGAAAAAACTTTGCGACTTCGCGACTTTGCGAGAAATAAATTAACGTTGCTTGCGTAAACCTTAGGTTAATAAAAAACGAGCCAAATACTATTCGGCTCGTTTATATATAAGTATAAAATAGATTACACCAACTGCTTCAATGCAATTTCAAAAGCAGTTGCACTGATGTTTGTTTTAGACGAATTTAAAGCATGAGCTTTTACAATCGCATTTTTGATAATTTCTGAAGTATCATTAAAAATAGCCTCGTCTGTCATTTGCACTTTTTTCTCCATGAAATAAGCAAAAACTCTCGCCATTCCGCAGTTTGAGATAAAGTCCGGAATCAAACTTACTTTTTGATCCACTTGCTCCATAATAGAACCGAAGAAAATTTCCTTGTCAGCAAAAGGAACATTTGCACCGCATGAAATAACTTCCAATCCGTTGGCAATTAAACTATCAATTTGATCTTGAGTTACCAATCTTGAAGCTGCGCAAGGAGTAAAGATTTCAGCACCAATTGTCCAGATTTTTGAATTGATTTCTTCAAACGGGATCATATTATCGGCAACTAATTTGTTTCCATCTTTGTTTAAGAATAAAGTTCTGATTTCTTCAAAAGAAAAACCGTCTTCTTTAATTAATCCACCATCGCGGTCAATAATTCCGATTACTTTTGCACCCATTTCAGCCAAGTAAAAAGCGGCAGCAGAACCTACGTTTCCGAAACCTTGAACGATTGCTTTTTTACCTTGAATGTCTCCGCCGTAAGTTGCGTAGAAATGACGAACTGCTTCTGCAACACCAAAACCAGTAATCATATCGGCAACAGTATATTTTCTAGTAACGTCTGGTGAGAATTTTGGGTTTTCGATTACTTTAATTACACCCTGACGCAATTGACCAATTCTATTAATTTTGTCGGCTTCCGTCGGTTTAAAATGTCCGTTAAAAACACCTTCCTGCGGATGCCAAACGCCACATTCTTCTGTCATCGGGATTACTTCGTGAATTTCATCAACATTCAAATCGCCACCTGTACCGTAGTAGCTTTTTAATAAAGGAGAAACCGCTTTGTACCAGCGCTGTAAAACACCTTTTTTGCGAGGATCGTTCGGATCAAAATTTATTCCAGATTTAGCGCCGCCAATAGCGGGGCCTGAAACAGAGAATTTAACTTCCATAGTTTTTGCAAGAGATAAAACTTCATTCATATCTAAGCCTTTTCTCATTCTTGTTCCTCCACCTGCAGCTCCTCCGCGAAGTGAATTAATAACAGTCCACCCTTCGGCTTCTGTTTCGGAATCTTTCCAATTAAAAACAATTTCAGGTGCCTTGTTTTCAAATTGTTGTAATAAATCTTTCATTTTGTTGTGATATGTTTATTTTGCGTAAATGTATAAAATAGAATAATGCGAATAATGTATTTTGCATCAAATTTATAAAACAAAAAAGAAAAGCCGAAAACTATTCCGTTTTCGGCTTTTCGAATATTCAAAAAATTAAGAATTATTGTCCTAATAAATGTTTTTTCAAAGTCTCATCAACTGGTTTGTCAGAAAGCCAGATTCCGAATAATGCTTTTTTGAAATCAAATCCAGGAATTTTACCTTTTAGTACTTCATTTTTAGAAACGTAAACGTTTTGGTCAAAAGGATTGTAAGCTAAAACAAACACATCTTTTTCTGTGATTGCGTCACTTAAAAAACTTTTTAACTGTTCTATTCTAGGACGAAGCTGCTCAAGATTTGCTCCTGCTGATTTCTCAAAACCTGTATTCATAGCTTTCGTCAGTTTGTTAGAAGAAACCATCGAAGACGTGATTTCAATTCTAACGGCCATTTCAGTATCACTGTCTATGATAAATTGAGGATCTTGGGCTAATTGAGATAAATACAGTGCTTGCACATAAACTTCCAACCACATTTTTGATCTTCCGCCCGCGCCATTAAGCTGCAATGTTTTTCCTTGAAATTCTATTTTTCTAGGAACACGTACACCATTTACTTCAATTTGAGTTTGAGCAGAAACAGTCGAAAATTGGAAGCTTAACAAGACTGTCAGTAAAAGTAAAATCTTTTTCATATTCTATCAAATTTTTATTTTTAGGGCAAAAATAATAGTAATTTATTAATATTTGGTTCATATTGAGAATGTTTTTTTCTTCAAATTTTGATGTTTAATTTTTGTATTACATTAAAAATCAATTTAGTAAGAGTAAGTTTACGTAGTTTTACTCATTTTAAGAATTGTTTAATTTTTAACAAATTTAGAAAGCAGTATTTTCTTAATTAAAAATAATTTTTAGGTATAATTTGAATCTTAAATTTTAGAAATTTTGTTGTCAAATTAATGTTGTTTTGAAAGAAAAGCTAAATAATAGCGAAAACGTTATCGTAATCTTTGCTGATCTATTAATTTTATATGCACGCATTGTAATTTAAACATTTAAAAAGTATCTTTGGAAGCCTTTGCGTTAAAAAAACGAGGCATCTAAAAAACACAAAAACAAAAAATAATCAACTAAAGAAATCTGTTTGAAATCTGGTTGAGAAAAACATTTAAAGTAAACTACTATGGATTTTAATCTTACCGAAGAACATTTAATGATTCAGCAGGCAGCAAGAGATTTTGCTCAAAATGAATTATTGCCGGGAGTTATTGAACGTGACGAAAAACAAATTTTTCCAACTGAGCAAGTCAAAAAAATGGGCGAGCTGGGTTTTATGGGAATGATGGTTGATCCTAAATACGGAGGAAGCGGACTTGATGCTATTTCTTATGTTATTGCAATGGAAGAAATTTCTAAGATCGATGCTTCTGCTTCTGTAGTAATGTCGGTAAACAATTCGCTAGTTTGCTGGGGATTACAAGAATACGGAACCGAAGAACAAAAACAAAAATACCTTCCAGGTTTGGCTTCTGGAGAAATTCACGGAGCATTTTGCTTAAGCGAACCTGAAGCAGGAAGTGATGCGACTTCGCAAAAAACAACAGCTATTGATATGGGTGACCATTATTTAGTTAATGGTACAAAAAACTGGATTACAAACGGAAATACAGCTTCTGTATATTTAGTAATTGCACAAACACATCCAGAATTAAAGCACAAAGGAATAAATGCTTTGATTATGACTAAAGATATGCCAGGTTTTTCAGTTGGTCCAAAAGAACAAAAAATGGGAATCCGCGGATCTGATACACATTCTTTAATGTTTTCTGATGTGAAAGTTCCGAAAGAAAATAGAATTGGTGAAGATGGTTTCGGATTTAAATTTGCAATGAAAACTCTTGCAGGAGGAAGAATTGGTATTGCATCTCAAGCTTTAGGAATTGCTTCTGGAGCTTATGAGATGGCTTTGAAATATTCTAAAGAGCGTAAAGCTTTTGGAACAGAAATCTGCAATCATCAGGCAATTGCTTTTAAATTAGCAGACATGGCTGTAAATATTGAAGCGGCTCGTCATTTGTGTATGAAAGCAGCTTGGGATAAAGACAATCATAAAAACTATGACGTGAGTGGTGCAATGGCAAAACTTTTTGCTTCGCAAGTTGCAATGGATACTGCTGTAGAAGCGGTTCAGATTCATGGAGGAAACGGGTATGTAAAAGAATACCATGTAGAGCGTTTAATGCGTGATGCAAAAATTACTCAGATTTACGAAGGAACTTCTGAAATTCAGAAAATCGTAATTTCAAGAGCAGTTATTGCTGGATAAAATTAGGTTATAAATAGATTTGAAAACCCTTTTGACTTTTAGTTTGAAGGGTTTTTTTATGAATATTCTATTACTTTTCATAAGTTTATAGTCTAATTAATTTTTATTTTCAATCATCAGTAAAAAACAGAAAAATCATGAGAAAACTATACCTTTTGCTTCCATTTATTTTTTTTGCTTGTAAATCGGGAACTTCAACCGCAAAGGAGAGTGAAGTAAAAACAGATTCGAAAGCAATACAAGTCAGCTATAAAGTAAAAGAAACTGAAATTTCAGATTTTCTAAAATACCTTTCTTCTGATGAATTGGAAGGACGCGAAACCGGAACTCAAGGAATTGAAAAAGCAGCTGTTTTCTTGGAAGACTTTTTAAAGAAAAATAAAATTAAACCTTATTTTAAAACCTATCGAGATACTTTGACCAATTTTGATTCTCCAGCTTTTAATATTGTTGGGGTTATAGAAGGGACAGATCCAGAACTTAAAAAAGAATTCGTGGTATTGAGTGCGCACTATGATCATATTGGTCTAGAGAAAAAAGAGCAGGCTGATAAGATTAATAACGGAGCAAACGATGATGCTTCGGGTGTGACTTCTGTTGCTGCGATGGCAAAATATTTTTCTGAAACTAAAGCGAACAAACGCAGTATACTAATTGTCTTTTTTGCTGGGGAAGAAAAAGGACTTTTAGGATCTAAAAGTTTGGTTGAGAAATTGAAAAAGCAAAATTTCAATCTTTACACGCAATTGAACATTGAAATGATTGGTGTTCCAATGAAACGAGATTATTTGGCGTATATTACAGGTTTTGATAAATCGAATATGGCGCAAAAAATAAACGAATACACAGGAAAAAACACGATCGGGTTTTTGCCAAAAGAAGCAGAATATCAATTATTCTATCGTTCTGATAATTATTCATTTTTTCAGGCGTTTGGGAAACCATGCCAATCGCTAAGTACTTTTGACTTTGAAAATTTTGACTTCTATCATCATGTTTCAGACGAATTTAAACTGATGGATATTCCTCATATTACTAATTTTACGCAAGAATTATTGCCAGCTGTGACAAAAATTGCAGTTTCGCCAACACAAGAAATAACGATGAATAAATAAGAAGCTGTTTTACAGCATTTGATTATTTTTGCGACATGAAAAATATTATTGTTACCGGAACGAGTAGAGGAATTGGTTATGAATTGGCTTTGCAGTTTGCAAATGCAGGAAATCAGGTTTTAGCCATTTCGAGAAAAATACCACAAACGCTTTTAGAACATCAAAATATAACTTGTCTGTCTGTTGATTTGGCAGATGAAACGGCTTTAGATCAGGTTGAAAATTTTCTTTCTTCAACTTGGAAAAAAGTAGATGCTGTGGTTCACAATGCTGGAGCTTTACTTTTAAAACCTTTTGAGCAAACGACTCAGGCAGATTTTGAAAGTATTTACAAAGTAAATGTTTTCGCTGTTGCGAATTTAACTCGCATCTGTATTCCGTATTTAGAAAAAGGAAGCCATGTGGTTACGATCAGTTCTATTGGCGGTGTGCGCGGAAGTTTGAAGTTCGCAGGATTAGCGGCATACAGTTCGAGCAAAGGCGCTGTAATTACTTTAACTGAATTATTAGCTGAAGAATATAAAGAAAAAGGAATTTCGTTTAATGTTCTGGCTTTAGGTTCTGTTCAAACCGAAATGCTAAACGAAGCGTTCCCAGGTTATCAAGCGCCAATTTCTGCGGAAGGAATGGCAACGTATATTTATGATTTTACGCTTAACGGAAATAAATATTTTAACGGAAAAGTGCTTGAAGTTTCTTCAACGAATCCTTAATTAATTATGAATTATGAGTTGTGAATCATGAGTGATAGTATTGTGAAAACTAAAAGTTTTGAATTAGCTGTAAGAGGAGTTAATTTTTATAAATGGTTAGTTGCGGAAAGAAAAGAATTCGTAATGAGTAAACAATTTTTACGTTCTGTTACATCAATCGGTGCAAATGTTCGTGAAGCAATAAATGCGCAAAGTAAAGCCGATTTTATTCATAAATTGTCTATTTCTCAAAAAGAATGTGATGAGTCAATGTATTGGCTTGAACTATTAAAAGAAACAGATTATATTTCGAAAACAGAATTTGATTCCATTCATAAACAATGCAACGAAGTGATGAAAATAATTAGAAGTATTATAATTACGTCCAAAAACAAACTCATAACTCATAATTCATAACTTATAATTATTTTGAGCGAAACTCTAGCTAAATACATTCCCGAATATGCAGTCAAACCCGTTTTCGATTTGATAGTGGCCAATCAGGTGCACTTGAAAATTGTAAACGAGCGTCAGACACGTCACGGTGATTATAGAAGAGGGCCAAGCGGCAAACATGAAATTACGGTAAATGCAAGCTTAAATAAGTATCGTTTTTTGATTACGTTAATTCATGAAATTGCACATTTGGTTGCTTTTGAAAAGTTTGGGCGAAATATCAAACCGCATGGAAATGAATGGAAATTTACTTTTCAGCGTTTGATGGTTCCGTTTATTCGACCAGAAATTTTTCCTGGACAAATTTTGCCTTTACTGGCAAGACATTTTAAAAACCCTTCAGCTAGTAGTGATACCGATACGACTTTATCTTTAGCTTTAAAACAATATGATAAAGAAAACGATAAGAGTTATGTTTTCGAAATTCCGTACGGCAGTGTTTTTAGAATTAAAAACGGAAAGATTTTTAAGAAACTAGCCGTTCGTACCAAACGTTTCGAATGCATTGAATTAAGCTCAGGAAAAACCTATCTCTTTAATCCGAATGCGGAAGTGGAGCTAATTAAAAATTAGAAATTCCAATTTAAAAAATCCCAAATTCCAAAGATTGGGATGAATATTTAAAAAGCAAAAAATCCAAATACCAACTTTACAATTGGAATTTGGATTTTTTTATTGAAATTTTAAAAAGCTTTTAACCTTTCAAATAAGCTTCTCTTACTTTCTTAAAAAGGTTTGAAGAATAAACAAATTTAACTACTGCCTCATTCTCGGTTGTAAAGATTTCCTCTTTAGTTCCTTGCCAAGCTTTTAACCCTTTCTTTAAGAAAACAATATTTTCTCCAATTTCCATTACGGAGTTCATATCGTGAGTATTGATCACAGTTGTAATATTATATTCTCTCGTAATTTCCTGAATAAGGTTGTCAATCAAAGTAGAAGTGTTCGGGTCAAGACCAGAGTTTGGCTCATCGCAAAACAAATACTTCGGATTATTTACAATCGCGCGGGCAATTGCCACACGTTTCTGCATCCCTCCAGAAATTTCAGAAGGTAATTTTTTATGCGCATCAATTAGATTTACTCTTTCTAAAACAAAATCAACACGTTCTTTAATTTGTGCCTTATTGTTATTAGTAAACATTTTTAACGGGAAAGCCACATTTTCTTCAACAGTCATCGAGTCAAACAGAGCACTTCCCTGAAATACCATTCCGATTTCAGTTCTCAAGTCACGTTTTTCATCTTTGTCTAAATCAGAATAAACTCTTCCATCAAATTCAATTGTTCCTGCGTCTGGTGTGTGAATTCCCAACAACGTTTTTAATAAAACCGTTTTTCCAGATCCACTTTGTCCGATAATCAAATTGGTTTTTCCTGTTTCAAAAACGGTCGAAACACCTTTTAAAACTTTACTGTCACCAAATGATTTTTCTATATTTTTTACTTCTATCATTATCCAAGTAATAATTGAGTTAATATATAATTTAGAAGAATGATAGTTACAGATGTCCATACAAATGATGTTGTACTTGCTTTACCAACTTCTAATGCACCACCTTTCATGTAATAACCGTGAAAAGACGGAATTGTTGCCAATAACATTGCAAAGATTAAGGTTTTGATAAAGGCATAAGTAATATGGAAGGGAATGAAATCTTTCTGAGCTCCCATAATAAAATCTGCACCTGTTGAAAATCCTCCGTATGCACAAGCAAGCCATCCTCCAAAAATTCCTAAAAACATACTAATTCCGATTACAAAAGGGTACATTAATAAAGCTATAATTTTTGGAAAAACAAGATAGTTTACTGAGTTAACTCCCATAACTTCTAAAGCATCGATCTGTTCTGTAACACGCATTGTTCCAATACTTGACGTAATGTAAGATCCCATTTTTCCAGCCATAATTACCGAAATAAAAGTAGGGGCAAACTCCAAAACTACAGATTGACGCGTAGCAAAACCAATTAAATATTTAGGGATTAAAGGGTTTGTTAAGTTTAGGGCTGTTTGAATGGCTACAACCCCTCCGATGAAGAAAGAGATAAAGCAGACAATTCCAAGTGAGTCAATAATTAAGTCATCAATTTCTTTGAAAATTAAATTTTTCATAACAGGCCATTTAGTCTGTTTATTGAAAATTTCTTTCAGCATTAAAAAATATTTTCCTATTTGGGATAAATAACGAATTAGCATCATAAGTTTTGAAATATTTGCTAAATTAAGGATTAGTTTACAGTTTACCGTTTCGGTCGGCAGTTTTTTAATTTTTTTAAGATTAGTAAATCTTTTCCTTGATTTTTTTCAAACGGTAATTTCTAATAAATTTAGCTTGTTCTGAGGTAACTAATAAAGGTGTTTTGGCATTTTTTGCTTTCCAAAACCCTCTAATATAATCTAAAAATAAAAAGGGTTTTTTCTTCATCATTGCCAGTTTTGCCGATGCAATTGCTGTGATCCAAAAACCGTAACCTAAAGTATAAAAAGCTTCGCCTTGTTTGTAACGAGCAGTTTTGTTATAATTCGCTCCAGTTGGTTTTAAGTGTTTTACATGTAAAGATTCATCGGTAACAATTTTCCAGTTGTAATATTTACAAAGTAATTCGTCAACCGTGTCCCAACCCATTGCAGGACGTAAACCGCCAATTTGCTGAAAGGTTTCTTTTCGGTAAGCTTTTAAAGCTCCGCGAATATGATCTTTATCGGTAAGATTTTCTAAAACCCAGTCGCCATTTTTTTCGATATAGCAAAATCCGCCCGCCATTCCAATTCTCGAATCTGATTTGAAATGTTTGATGATGGTTTCAAAATAGTTTGGCGGAAAAATTAAATCGCCGTCTATTTTTACAATAATATCATAATTAGAATCCAAAGTTTCAAACCCTTTCTGAAAAGCTTGAATTACTTTGCTTCCAGGAAGATGAATAGCATCTGAAGTTTTGTTTACAACTGAAATATAAGGATTGTCTTTTGCAAAACTCAAGACAACTTCTTCGGTTTTATCAGTCGAATTGTCATTTACAACCACAACTTTTGAAGGCAGAACGGTTTGGGAAACCAAAGACTCAAGCGTTAGGCCAATAAGGTGCTCTTCGTTGTGCGCCGGTATAACAATGTAATATTTCATATTAAATTCCAAATTTTTAAAAATTCCAAATTCCAATTCTTGAGAATAAATCCCAATCTTTTAAAATTCCAAATTCCAATCTTAACGAAATGGTTAAAATTGGAATTTGGAATTTAAATATTGGAATTTTTATTTTATTTTCTCAGCAACAACAAGATAATATCTCGGAGTGAAGTATCTTAATAAAGGTCTCAATCCAAACTTTTTTACTGGATGGGTAAATTGAATACGGTCGGTTATTTTCCAGCCAGTTTTTTCAAGAAGCCAATCCAACTGCCAGTCTTCAAACTCGTGGTAATGTCTGTCCCACATGTCTGTTTTTGAGCGATATGCTGGTGAAAACCATAAGCGCAACGGAATTGAAATTAGCAATTTATCACATTTTACATTCTGTAAAATAGTATACGGATTTAGTAAATGTTCGAAAATTTCAAATGCAGTAAAAACGGTATAATCTTCTGTTTGTAAAGCGGTTTGATCGTTGTCTAAATCTTCGCCTTTTGTATTTTTTACGGTATACCCATTTTCTTCCATTATTTTAGAAAATGGATTTGGGACACCAAAATCAAAAATAGTTTCTGATGTGCTAACGTGCTTCTGTAAAAACTCTAAGGTAAGTTTGAATCTTTTATTCGGAAATGTTTTTTCGTACATTATATATGTTTTAAACAACAAAGGCGCAAATATACTAAAAAAGTCCGCATTTTGGGTGCGGACTTTTTTTAGTGTTCAGTAATCAGTTTTATAGTGTTCAGTTTATATTAATTAGTTTACAGTTTGACTGAGTACTAAAAAGATGAACACTGAATACTGATTATTAGTATCTATAAACGAAAGCATTTACATTCATTCCTGCTCCAACTGAAGCAAAAATGACAACGTCGCCTTTATTGATTTCGTGATTTTCTATTTCTCCTTTTAATATTAAATCGAAAAGAGTTGGTACGGTTGCTACGCTGCTGTTTCCTAAATCATGAATACTCATTGGCATAATGTCTTTAGGCGCAGTTTTATCGTAAAGTTTGTAGAAACGTTCGATAATAGCTTCGTCCATTTTTTCGTTAGCCTGATGAATAAGAATCTTTTTCACTTCATCGATTCCGATTCCGCTTTTATCAAGACAGCTTTTCATGGCGCAAGGAACTTGGCTTAAAGCAAACTCATAAATTTTACGGCCGTACATTTTAATGTACTTAATATCTGGATCTAAATCTGGATTATATGATTTTCCGAAGAAAAGGAAATTAGCTTCTTCGTTAGCAAAAGTGGCGCTTTCGTAAGAAAGTAAACCTGCTTCGTCTTTAGAAAGTTCCAAAACAGAAGCTCCGGCACCGTCAGAATAAATCATAGAGTCGCGATCGTGGTCGTCTACCACTCTTGATAAAGTTTCGGCTCCAATAACTAAAACTCTATTTGCCATTCCTGATTTTATGAAAGCATTTGCCTGAAGAACTCCTTCAATCCAGCCTGGACATCCAAAAAGAATATCGTAGGCTACACATTTAGGGTTTTTGATGGCTAATTTATTTTTAACCCTCGTTGCTAAACTCGGAAGAATATCGGTTTGATTGGTTCCGGTTTTAACATCACCAAAATTATGAGCAAAAATAATATAGTCTAAAGTTTCTTTATCGATGTTCGCATTTTCTATTGCTTTTTCGGCAGCAAAAAAAGCTAAATCTGAAGCATTATATTGATCTTCTGCATAACGACGGTTTTCGATTCCCGTAATTCCTTTAAATTTTTTGATTACAACTTCATTCGGGTAAGCAAAAGGAGATCCATCTTCATTTAAAAAAACATGATCGCCAAAGTCAGTATTGCTGACTGATTTAGTTGGAATGTAACTTCCTGTTCCAATTATTTTAATTTTCATTATTCCCAGTTTATCCGATAAATTTAGCGCTAATGTATAAATAATATTATGATAACTATCATAAAAAATAGTATGCGTGCATATAATTATGAAATAACAATTTTTTGGATGATATATTGTGTTTCTTCTAATGATTTTTTAATTTTTCCTAGATTTCAAACGATTGAAGGAAATCTAAAGAACAAAATATTTTTAATGTTATTTTTATTTTTGAGATGTAATTTCACAAAAGTCTAACAAAAAGTTATGTTTTAATATATCGGAATCTTCTTTATTGTTTTGATCGCGTGAGGGATAGGAGCAATCCGCCGCAGCGGAGCGGATAGCCCGACCGCGTTATAGTAAGTGGGCAAATAAGCGCAAAGTATTTTTGCACACTTACTATAACGGGGGCACGCCCTGATTATTTTAGATTTTAGATTTTAGATTTTAGATTTTAGATTTTAGATTTTAGATTGTGGAATTTGGATTTTTTTTACGCAATTAAACCTGACAGGTTTTTAAAACCTATCAGGTTTCAGCTCGCAACAGAACTTGAAACTTTAAACCTGAAACAAAATTAAAAACAAAACCCGACAGGTTTTAAAATCTGTCGGGTTCTAAATATTTAGAGAAAACTAATTTTTAGCTTTCCATGTAAGCTTCAATTGGAGCACAGCTGCAAACTAAATTTCTGTCTCCGTAAGCGTCATCTACACGACGAACAGATGGCCAGAATTTATTTTCAGCGATATAATCTAATGGGTAAGCTGCTTTTTCTCTTGTATAAGGGAAATCCCAGTTATCAGTAGTTAACATAGCTAAAGTATGCGGTGCATTTTTCAATACATTGTTTTTATCATCAGCTTTTGCTTCTTCAATTTCTTTTCTGATTGAGATAAGCGCGTCACAAAAACGATCTAATTCTGCTAAATCTTCAGATTCAGTCGGCTCGATCATTAAAGTTCCGGCAACTGGGAAAGAAACCGTTGGAGCGTGGAAACCATAATCCATCAAACGTTTTGCGATATCCCCAACTTCGATTCCATTTTCTTTAAATGCGCGGCAATCTAAAATCATTTCGTGAGCTGCTCTTCCGCATTCTCCTGTGTAAAGGATAGGGTAGTGACCTTCGAAACGCGCTTTCATATAGTTAGCATTCAAGATGGCGTGTTCTGTAGCACTTTTTAATCCTTCAGCTCCCATCATTGTGATGTAACCGTAAGAAATCAAACATACTAAAGCAGATCCGTAAGGAGCAGATGAAATAGCTGTAATCGCTTGTTCACCACCAACATTTAAGATTGGGTTTGTTGGCAAGAACGGAACTAATTTTTCGTTTACACAAATTGGTCCAACTCCAGGTCCACCACCACCGTGAGGAATAGCGAAAGTTTTGTGTAAGTTTAAGTGACAAACGTCTGCACCAATTGTAGCTGGATTTGTTAATCCAACCTGTGCGTTCATATTGGCACCATCCATATAAACTAATCCGCCGTTATCGTGGATTAATTTTGTGATTTCAATAATTGAAGATTCGAAAACTCCATGAGTAGAAGGATATGTTACCATCAAACAAGATAAATCATCTTTGTGTTCAATTGCTTTTTCTCTTAAATCTTCTACGTCAATATTTCCTTCTGGAGTCGTTTTTGTAACGATGATTTTCATTCCAGCCATCGCTGCAGAAGCAGGATTTGTTCCGTGAGCAGATGATGGAATCAAACATACATTACGGTGACCTTCGTTTCTTGACATATGGTAAGCGCGAATCGCCATTAAACCAGCATATTCTCCCTGAGCACCAGAGTTTGGCTGTAATGTTGTTCCGGCAAAACCAGTAATAACATTCAATTGCTGCTCTAGTTTTTTCAGCATTGTAAGGTAACCTTCAACTTGATCAACTGGTGCAAACGGGTGAATGCTGTTCCAGTTTGGCATAGATAAAGGCAACATTTCAGAAGCTGCGTTTAATTTCATCGTACAAGAACCTAATGAAATCATCGAGTGATTCAATGATAAATCTTTACGCTCTAATTTTTTGATGTAACGCATCAACTGACTTTCTGAATGATGATTATTGAAAACATCATGCGTTAAGAAAGAAGATGTTCTTTCTAATGAAGCTGGTAATTGACTTGCCTGACTTAATTCAGAAACCGTAAAAGTTTCTTTTCCTAAAGCTTCAGCAAAAATCGCAATGATTTCATTGATGTCTGCAACTGCAGTCGTTTCGTTAAATGAAATCGAAACACTGTCAGTATCAGGATAGAAGAAGTTTACTTTGTTTTTCTCTGCAACAGCTTTTACTTTTTGAGCCTCTGCTTTTACTAAAATAGTATCAAAGAAAGCCGAGTTAGTTTGGTAAACTCCTAATTTATTTAAAGCCTCAGCAGCCGTAACTGCAGAGGCGTGAACTTTGTTTGCAATATATTTTAAACCTTTTGGTCCGTGGTAAACCGCGTACATTCCGGCCATAACCGCTAATAAAACCTGAGCAGTACAAATATTTGAAGTCGCTTTTTCACGTTTAATGTGCTGTTCACGAGTTCCTAACGCCATACGTAAAGCGCGGTTTCCATTTACATCAATCGAAACTCCGATGATACGACCTGGCATAGAACGTTTGTATTCATCTTTAGTTGCAAAATATGCAGCGTGAGGACCACCGTAACCCATTGGTACACCAAAACGTTGTGTAGTTCCAACAACAACTGCAGCTCCCATTTCTCCCGGAGAAGTTAAAGTTGCAAGTGATAAAATATCAGCAGCAAAGGCAACTTTGATTTCGTTTTCTTTTGCTTTAGCAACAAAAGCACTGTAATCGTTTACCTGACCGTATTTTCCTGGATATTGTAAAATCGCTCCGAAAAATTCATTTGAAAAATCAAAAGTTTCGTGGTTTCCAACAACCAATTCAATTCCAATTGGAGTTGAACGTGTTTGAAGTACAGATAAAGTTTGTGGTAAAATTTCTTGAGAAACGAAGAATTTGTGTGTATTGTTTTTCTTTTGGTCACGAGTACGAACGTCAAATAATAACGCCATAGCTTCTGCCGCAGCCGTTCCTTCATCTAATAAAGAAGCGTTTGCGATTTCCATTCCAGTTAATTCGATAACTGTAGTTTGGAAATTTAAAATAGCTTCTAAACGACCTTGAGCAATTTCTGCCTGATAAGGTGTGTAAGCTGTATACCACCCTGGATTTTCAAAAATATTTCTTTGAATTGGAGCCGGAACGATAGTTGGGTGATAACCTAAACCAATGTATGATTTAAATGTTCTATTTTTCTTTCCTAAGTCACGAATGTGATTTGCATATTCGAATTCTGTCATGGCAGGTTCTAAATTCAAAGGTGCTTTTAGACGAATATCATCTGGAAGTGTTTCATAAACCAGTTGTTCAATAGAGTCAACTCCAATAGTCTTCAACATAAATGGAAGATCGGTTTCTCTTGGGCCAATGTGTCTTAAAGCAAAAGCATCTGTTCTCATTTGTAGCTATCTAAATTTTTTTAGTCAATGCCATCAGCCTCAGTTTTGTGGGGCAAATAACATTTCAAAGTAAATGTGTTGTTTTTTTGTGGCGCAAAATTAAGTATTATTAATAATTTAATAGGTATTTTTAACTTCAATTTTTATCAATTTTATAACTAAAGAGTTGATTTGTTACTAATTGATTAGATTTGAGCTATGAAACTTTTAAAACAGATATTAAATTTTTATTTAAACAGCAGTATTCACGTGGCTTTGTCGTGTTTCGCTTTAGTGCATATCACTTTCCATGTATTTCATATTCAATATGATGAGCCAATGGCACTTTTTGTTTTTTTCGGAACAATTGTAGGATATAATTTCGTAAAATATGATGCGCTAGTTCGCGTAAAGAAAAATCCAATCGGAACACAGCTCAAAATTATCGCTATTTTGAGTTTTATTTCGGTGATTTTAGTCGGCTATTATTTTTTTCAATTAAAAAGAATCACCCAAATTGTCTCCTTCGGAATTTTTGCGATAACCGCACTTTATACGTTACCCTTTTTTCCAAACAGAAGAAATGCAAGAAACTGGGCTGGAGTAAAAATCTACATTGTTGCCATCTGTTGGGTTGGCGCTACTTTAGTTCTGCCTTTTATAAATGCCGAAATTCCGTTTACAGCAGATTTCTTTATCAAATGCCTGCAGCGATTTGTTTTAGTTTTTGTACTCATTTTGGTTTTCGAAATTTTAGACCTCGCCAATGACGATCCGCATTTGCAAACCGTTCCACAGACAATTGGAGTTCAAAAGACAAAATATTTAGGATTTGCACTTCTTGTTCCGTTTTGGTTTTTAGAAGTTTTTATCTCAACATTCAATTATCACGATGCCATTATCAATTTGATTATGGTCATAACCCTAATGCTATTTATCGCTTTTGCCAACCCGAATAGATCCAAATATTATACTTCTTTTTGGGTAGAAGCCGTGCCAATTTTCTGGTGGTTGATGATTGTTTATTTTTAAGAGTAAATTTATTTTGGGCGTGCCCCCGATCTGGTAAGCGGGCAAACATTCTTTGCGCTTATTCGCCCGCTTACCAGATCGGGGTCGGGCTATCCGCTCCGCTGCGGCGGATTGCTACTATCCCTCACGCAAACGTAAAACGAGAAAATTCATTTTCAAGAGAAATAAATCAATTGCCTCCAGCTTTAGCTGATGGAATAATATAAGACAAAAAAATCTTGGCTTTAGCCCAACTTAATTAGTTAGGCTAAAGCCAAAATGGAATACTTTTCATACCTCCAGCTAAAGCTGCAGGCAATTAATAATATATTTTAATTCTGCCAAATCCGCTAAATCTGCGAGAGGTAAAAAATCATTTCGTTTTCTGTTCCGCCAAAGCCTTATTCAAATCAGCTTTTGCTTCATTTAGTTTCTTTCTTTTTTTGTCGATTTTTTCCTTGCTTTCATTGTCTTTAATCGCTTCATTCAAATCGGCTGTTCTTTCATTAACTTTCTGTTGTTTCTCTTTTACTTTCTTGTCAAGATCTTTATTTACAGATTTAGTCGTGCAATTTTTCTTGGTTTGCGCAATAGCATCTTCAACACCTTTTATCTGATTTTGATTTCCTGCTTTTTTAGCTGCAGCCAATTTTGTGTTCAATTCGCATAATTTTCTTTCGCAGCCTTTTAAAGTTGTACAATTGCTTTGAGAAAATCCGATAAACGAAATTGAAAAAAGAAGTACTGATAATAAGAATTTTAATTTCATAAGTATATTTTTGAAAGGTTTAATTATATCATTTTAAATTCATGATACTTTAAAAGTAAGAAATTTATTTTAATTCTGATTCTCAGAGACCTTTTTCAAAATCGTATTTCTTTGCAGAAGAAAATAAACTAAATGCTTTTTCAAAAAGAAAATATCAAATAACCTGCCACAAATTCCAAACGGAGTTTCATATTGCAATTGGTCTTTCATAATTGTAAACCCATTTTCTTCTTCAAAAAAATGTTCATGTTTGAAAGATTTAAAATGACCTTCTTCCATTTCGTCAACAAAATAATCGTAAAAATTCATCGCAGTAATTCGGCTTTTGTGCTGTAAATAAAATCCGAAATGTTTGCCGCGCCAAGTTACCGTTTCATCCAAATTAATTAAACCCGAAGTTATTCCCGCAATTGCTTTTTCTTTTGACTTACTGGCAGATTGCTGATGAATATCAATATTTCTTGAGGCGTTAAATACGGTTTTTATTGGAGCTTTTATTTTGGTTGTTAAGTTAATTATAGTCATAATTGTTGAGGTTTGACTTTGTCAAAGTTTGGAACTTTGACAAAGTTTTTGCACAATCTTGTCATTTCGACGAAGGAGACCCGAGCGATAGCGAACAGGCGAAGCAAATCGCACTTGTAAATCGACAAAGATTGGCGACATTCAGAACGGAATTTCTAGTGCGATTTCTCCTTCGTCGAAATGACAAATCGCTGCGGATTTTGATTGTGTCCCCACGGTTGAAACCGTGGGCTATGCTGAAATAAGAAAAAATTAGAATTTAAAAAATAGCCCACGATTTCAATCGTGGGAAACGTATTGAAATATTACAATAAATTTCGAAAAGCCTCATCAATATTTCCAAATCTAAACACAAACCCACTATCCAAAAGTCGTTTCGGAACTACGTTTCTACTTTTCAAAACCAATTCAGTTTCGGTGCGAATAAAAAATGATCCAATTTCTAAAAGCGTTTTATTTAAAGGAATTCCAAAAGGAAAACCAACTGCTTTTCTTAGCTTTTGCATAAAAGCAGCATTTCGAATAGGTTTTGGAGAAACAATATTTATTTTTCCAGTCAATTCTTTTTCGATAATAAAATCAACCGCACGAGCAAAATCTTCTTCATGAACCCAGCTCACAAACTGATTTCCATTTCCTTGTTTTCCTCCAAAACCAATTTTTGCCAAAGTTTTTAGCGGAATCAAAGCCCCACCGTTTTTTCCTAAAACAATAGAAGTTCGTAAAGCGGTTTTTAAAGTTTTTGGCGTTTCGGTTTTAAAAAATGCTTTTTCCCAAGAAAGTGCTACATTAATAGAAAAGTCATTTCCTATTTCGCCGTCAATTTCATCCATTTCTTTGTCTAATGAAAAACGATAAATTGTTGCCGTAGAAGAATTCAGCCAATGTTTCGGTGGATTTTGACATTTTAAAACCGCTTCATTCAGAATTTTGGTACTTTTAATTCTTGACCATAAAATATCCTGTTTGTTCTTTTTAGTATAACGGCAATCGACAGATTTCCCGACGAGATTAATTAAAACGTCTGCATTTTCTAATTCCTTTTCCCAACCAGAAAAATATTTGGCATTCCAGTTTACGTATTTAATTCCGTCAACGGTTTTAGATTTTCCGCGCGTAAGAACTACAATTTCGTTAAATCTATTTTTGAAATGATTTACTAAAACTTGTCCTAGAAATCCAGTTCCAGCTGCTATAATAAGTTTGCTCATTTGTGTTATTTTTTTCGCCACGAATTCACGAATTTTTTGATATGTAATTCGTGAATTGCTTCGCCTGTTCGCTATCGCTCGGGTCGTGGCTAATAATTAATTTAAAATTAAAAACAACGCGATAAATCGATAAAGAATCCAAGTGAAAGTTAAGTAAAATGGAAGTTTTAAAATTTTAATTCTTCGAGAATGTTCCAAAAACATAATGAAAACCGTTACGCCAAACCAACCTAAAATCATCATTTGTGGAAGATTAATGAATAGGCTTAAAATTAAAATCGGACTTAATATTAAACTTCCCATCAACAAAACCGTCATTAAATTTCCTGTATAATTGAGAATTGTTTCTTTATCGAATTTAAAGATAAACAGGCTTTGAAAAGCGATTTGTCCGAAAGCTAAAATAAATTCTCTTGTAATTGTGTTTTTTGGAAAATTCATAATCAGATTAGAATATCCAAACAAAATGAAAGTCGTTACAGTCAAAGCAAATCCGATAAATAGAAAACGATATTTATAATTGAAATCGGGCGTGCATTGCAATTTGTTTTCTTCTTTTACATTTCCTGGAATAATTACTTTTCGATTGTAAGAAACGAAAGAATACATTTTTTTGAGTATGAAATGAATTGGTTTTAGGTTTGAAATTTTTTCAATCAACGGAAAAGAAAATCCAACCACTTTTATCAAACTATCGATTCCATAAATTACTGTTTTGTTTTTGTTGTCAACCAGAGCAATTTCATTTGGAGCGCGATTCAGATCTACAAAATTCTGTTCTTCAACAGATAATTCGCAATATGATTTTCTGCCGTTTTGATCTAGCATTCCACTTTTCACAAAACCTGTTGTGTATAAATTGCAAAGCGGACAATCTTGATCGTAAAGTAAAGTTTGGTTTTTGAGCGTTTTCATAATTTTTGGTTTTTTGGATTAAAAAATAGCTTAGTACATTTCTTCTAAAACAGGCATTATTTGCAATTTCCTTTTATTCTTAACTCCGATTTTAGAACCTTTTGCCAGAAAAACAGAAGTTGGCCTTAAGTTTTGAAGAAACTCAAAATCGTCTCCGTATGTTTTTTTAAAATCAATATCAACATAATGATTTAAAACCTCCAGTTGCTCCCAACGCGGATGTGTAACTTCATATTCAAAAGTAGTTTCATCGCTGATTTTTGTATATCCAAAATAATGCTCTGTAATAAATTCAGCTTCAGAATCAACTTTAATTTCTGTTGGATTTTTTTGAGTTTCTAACTGAATTGTATTCCATTTTTTACCGTTTTTCCATTGATAGACAAAAGTATTCGTGCTTTCATTTTCGAAGATTCCGTGTTTCATTTTTCGAGTTTCATAATGTTCCTGATACAAAGTATTCGCAATAAAAGTGATTGCTTTTTTAGGAACAATTTCTTTAATGAAAACCACGCCGCGTTTCCATTCTCCATTTTCAAAACGCTTCACATAAAATCTCAGATTCACTTCTTCAAAATTGATATGAAAAGGAACTTTCAATCCTAAAACTTTTGTCTCTTTAAAAAGAAATCCGACTAAACTCACATAACATTTGCCATTCCAGATATCAATCTCAGTTCCTGCGGGAAGATATTTTTCTAGAATTTCACGATCAACCTCATAATTGAACAAGGCTAAATTTTTCCATTTTGCGTTTAAAAAATTCATATCAATTGCTTTTAAATTTTGAACTTTCAGAAAAAATTGAAAGTTTGAATTAAAATTTTTTACTTCTGAGTTTTACTTCATCATTTTTATAACCAGTTTTCCCAACCAATTATCATTTAGTTCTGTCATTTTATCCAAAACATTATCTACTTTTAAAACAAAATCATACAGTTTAGAAGTTTGGTCAACAAAGTGTTTTTCTTCCGAAGAATCTTTGGCCTCAATTGTCGAAACCTCTTTTAATATTTTAAGCGTAGGCTTAATTTCTCTTTTGCTTCTTTCTCTCGAAATTTTTACGGCTAATTCGTCTAAATCCTTTTCAGCTGTAAAAAACTCTTTTCTTTCTCCCGCTTTAAACTCTTTGTAAACAATTCCCCAGTCCATCAAAGCACGAAGGTTCATGCTTGCGTTTCCTCGCGAAATTTGTAATTCTTCCATAATGTCTTCCATAGAAACCGCTTCGTTAGAGACCATTAATAAAGCATGAATCTGCGCCATGGTTTTATTAATGCCCCATTGAGAACCTAAAGCTCCCCAAGTCTGAATGAATTTATTTTTTGCTTCTTTGAATTCCATAGTTCAAATGTAGGTAAAAGTTTTTAAACTTTCAAAAATAATTGAAACATATTTAACAAGTTGTAAAGTTATGTTAATTCAACCCGCGAAATTTTTGATTAAATAATGATACAGCTATTTTTGTAAAAATCACATTTTATGGAATTATACTACACTTTTTCGGTGCTTATTGTATTAGCATCTTTCTTCGCCTATTTAAATTTAAGATTTTTAAAACTTCCTGGAACAATCGGAATTATGATTATTGCGATGCTTGTTTCTGTCGGAATTCGTCTTTTGGGAGATTCTTATTTTCCGGCAACCACCAAACATTTTTTTGAATTAATAAAACAATTTGATTTCAACGAAATCTTAATGGGCGCCATGTTAAACTTTCTTTTGTTTGCAGGCGCACTGCATGTGAATATGGCTGATCTTAAAGAGCAAAAAGTACCGATTATGATTTATTCTACGGTAAGTGTTGTGCTTTCTGCTTTAATTATTTCGATGCTTCTGTTTTATATAGCGCCACTTTTCGGAATTCAAATTCCCTACATATTTTGCTTAGTTTTCGGGACATTAATTTCTCCAACCGATCCAATTGTGGTTTTGGGAGTTTTAAAAGAAGCGAAAGTTCCTAAAAGAATCGAAACTAAAATCGTGGGAGAATCTTTGTTTAATGATGGGGTAGCGGTAGTAATGTTTGCTGTTGTTTTAAAAATGGCTACAGATCCGACATTTGATGCAACTTTTAGCTCGATTACGTGGTTGTTTATAAAAGAAGGAATTGGCGGACTTCTGTTAGGAGCCGTTTTTGGATTCACAGCTTCTAAGGTCATGAAGAAAATTGACGATTATAAAGTTTCAGTTTTAATAACGCTTTCTATTGTAACAGGAGGGTTCTTAGTAGCTCAAAGCTTGCACGTTTCGAGTCCACTTGCAATGGTAGTTTCTGGATTAATTATCGGAAATTATGGCAAAAAAGTGGCGATGAGTGAAGTCACAAAAGATTACTTAGGTAAATTCTGGGAACTTATAGATGAGATTCTAAATGCTGTTTTATTCCTTTTTATTGGTTTCGAATTGTTATTGCTACCTGACTTGAACAAACAATTATTAACAGGTTTTGTGGCTATTTTTATTGTACTGTTTTCACGACTTACCTCTATAGTTTTACCATGGAAATTCTTCGACATTTTCAAGTTCTTCGGAATTAGATCGGCTTACAACAAAGGTTCTTTAATGGTTTTGGTTTGGGGAGGAATTCGCGGTGGAGTTTCTATTGCTTTAGTACTTTCGATGCCAGAAAGTGAATACAAAAACTTATTGCTAGAAATAACGTATATCGTCGTTTTATTCTCAATTGTAGTGCAGGGATTGACTGTTGGAAAACTGGCTAAACGAGTTTTAGAGAAAGAGTAGAGCGGCAAGATTCTCTATTCAAAAATCATCATAGATTGAAAAGCCTGCATATTCTGCAGGCTTTATTATTTATTAGTAAATGAACAACGTTACAAAATTACGCTTATTGAAAGATTTTTCTTAATTTTGAATTTTGATTTAATTCTGTAACTAAAATTTAGTTACTAAATTGAAATTTAATGATAAATTTGAATGAGTAAAATTGATAAACTTATTGAGAAGTTAAAATCAAAACCAAAAGATTTTTCTTGGGATGAAATGCTGAAAGTTCTAAATCATTTTGGATATACATAGATTTCGCAAGGAAAAACAGGTGGATCAAGAAGGAAATTTGTAAATGAAAATAAACAAATTATAAGTTTACACGAACCACATCCACAGAAAGTTTTGAAGGTGTATCAGCTTAATATTATTATTGAACATTTAGAATTGTAAGATGAAAAACTATTTAGAATATAACGGATATATTGGTACATTAGAATTCTCTGCAGATGATAAAATATTCTTTGGAAAAATTCAAGGTATCAATGATTTAGTAACCTTTGAAGGTTCTTCAGTTACTGATTTGGAAGAATCTTTTAAAGAGGCTGTCGAAGATTATTTAGAGACATGCAAGATGTTGAATAAATCTCCGGAAAAAATTTATAAAGGATCTTTTAACGTGAGAGTTTCTCAGGAGTTACACCAAAAAATTGCTCTTTTAGCCGTTAAAAAAGGATTAAATTTAAATGAAATTGTAAAAGAAGCAATATCTTATATTGTAAAACATGAAGAGGTTTTGAACTAAGAAATTAGTTCTCTTTATCGTTTATCTTCTTTAGAATAATTTGATTCTCCATTGATGTCAATTTCTCCACCTAAAAAATGTGGTTCACGATTTCTCAAAACATCCAGAAAAGATTTAAATCTAGAAAGATATTCTCTAAAAGTCACATACTTATAACCTAAATATTCTCCCCTGTTGGCAGAATATCCTGCCGATTTTATCCCAAGACTTTGTCCAATATAAATGGCCCTGTTTAAGTGATATTCCTGCGAAATCAAAGTTGCCTTTTTAATTTTGAAAATATATTTAGCACGATACATTGTAGAGTACGTGTCAAATCCAGCATAATCGATAAAGATTTTTGTAGTGTCAACTCCATTTCTATAGCAATAATTTTTCATTACGGTTAATTCGTCATATTCTTCGCGACCGTTATCTCCCGAAAGCAGGATTTTATTGATACGTTTTGCCTTCCAAAGCATAATTCCGGCATCTAATCTGTCTTTTAAATATTTGCTCGGCTGATCTCCGTTAATTCCGGCACCAAAAATAATTCCGACATCATTCTTTGGAAATTTCTTTATCGAATAATGAATGTATTTTTTGGTTGATGAGGTTATGTGATAGTTTACAGAAAGGATTGTAATTATTCCGATAATGGCGAGGTAAAGAAAGATTTTGAAATACTTTTTCACGGCTTATTTTGTAAGATTAAGATTTAAAATGCGAAGATAGCTAAATTTGCTTTTGACAAAATACAATAAAAAAACCGAAGCGGAAAACTTCGGTTCTAGTATTTGAATATCAAAGAAGCTTAGCAACTTAGAGACTTAGTATCTTAGGAACTTTATAATAATCCAGCACGTTTCAACAGCGCCTCAGGTTTTGGCTCCTGACCTCTAAAGCGTTTGTACAAAGTCATCGGATGTTCTGTTCCTCCTTTTGAAAGGACATTGTCTTTGAATTTTTTCGCCACTTCTTCGTTGAAAATTCCATTTTCCTGGAAATATTCAAAAGCATCGGCGTCTAAAACTTCTGCCCATTTGTAACTGTAATATCCAGAAGAATATCCGCCTTGAAAAATATGAGAAAATGATGTACTCATCGCATTTTCTTTTACATCAGGATACAATTGCGTATTGGCAAATTGTTCAGTTTCAAAAGTTTTTAAATCACTAATACTTGTAGGATCTTGTCCGTGCCAAGCCATGTCTAAAAGTCCGAAACTTAACTGACGTAAAGTAGCCAAACCTTCTTGGAAACTCGCACTTTCTTTAATTTTCTGCACATATTCAATCGGAATGATTTCTCCCGTTTCATAATGATTCGCAAACAAAGCCAAAGCTTCCGGTTCGTAACACCAGTTTTCCATAATCTGACTTGGCAATTCTACAAAATCCCAGTAAACAGAAGTTCCGGATAAACTTGGGTAAACCGTGTCCGCTAACATTCCGTGTAAACCGTGTCCGAATTCGTGAAATAAAGTCGTCACTTCATTAAAAGTCAATAATGAAGGTTTTGTTTCTGTTGGTTTTGTAAAGTTGCAAACGTTCGAAATATGCGGTCTTTCATTCATGCCGTCTTTTACATATTGCGATTTGAATGAAGTCATCCAGGCGCCGTTTCTTTTTCCTTTTCTTGGAAAGAAATCGGCGTAGAAAATCGAAACTAATTTATCATCAGCATCACGAACTTCGTAAGTTGTAACTTCCTCGTGGTATTTGTCAATATCAAAAACTTCCGTAAAAGTTAATCCGTAAAGTTTTTTTGCCACTGTAAAAGCGCCGTCTAAAACTTTTTCTAACTGAAAATAGGGTTTCAGTTTTTCATCATCTAAATTAAAAAGCTGCTGTTTTAATTTTTCAGAATAATAAGCGCCATCCCATTTTTCTAACTGCTCGATTCCGTCTAATTCTTTCGCGAAAGCGGTTAATTCCGCAAATTCTTTTTGAGCTGCAGGTTTTGCTTTCGCTAATAAATCATTCAAAAAAGAAAAAACTTTCTCTGGACTTTCAGCCATTCTTTCTTCCAAAACAAAATGTGCGTGTGTTTTATAACCTAAAAGATTGGCTCTTTCGTGACGAAGTTTCGCAATTTTTAGCACATTTTCTTCGTTATTGAATTCATTATTTTGAAAAGCTTTCGCGCCAAAAGCAATCGCCATTTTTTTGCGCAGTTCGCGATTATCAGCATAAGTCAAAAACGGAATATAACTTGGATGATCTAAAGTGAAAATCCAGCCTTCTTTTTCCTGATTTTTGGCTAATAATCTTGCCGCTTCGATAGTTCCTTCTGGTAAACCTGAAAGGTCTTTTTCATCCGTTAAATGCAATTCGAAGTTATTGGTTTCTGCCAAAACATTTTCTCCAAACTGTAAACTCAGTTTTGATAATTCTTTGTCGATTTCTCTTAACTGATTTTTTTTGTCTTCTGGAAGATTCGCTCCGTTTCTTGAAAAGCTTTTATATTTTTTATCTAATAAAGTCGTTTGCTCAGCATTGAGATTCAAACTTTCTTTTTGATCGTAAACCGCTTTTACTTTTGCAAACAAATCTGCATTTAGACGAATATCATTTCCGAGTTCAGAAAGCCAAGGCGAAACTTCCTGAGCAATTTTCTGCATTTCGTCATTGGTTTCAGCCGAATTCAAGTTGAAGAAAATACTAGAAAGACGATCTAAAATATCGCCAGAATAATCCATTGCAACAATTGTGTTTTCAAAAGTCGGCGCGTCTGGATTATTTACAATCGCATCGATTTCAGCTTTGGCCAATTTAATCCCTTCCTGAAAAGCAGGAACATAATCTTCGATTTTAATCTGCGAAAAAGGGCCAGTGTTATGTTTGGTATTGAAATATTGTGTTAATACGCTCATAGTGTTGTTGTGTTACGCAAAGTTCCGCTAAGAAGGCACAGAGCTTCGCAAAGTTTTTTAAATTAACCTTTGCGAAGCTTTGTGTTTGCTTTTTGAATCTCTGTGAAATTAACTTTTATTTTTTTAATCCTTCAGCCGCTTTATTAACTGCAGCTTTCAATTCTTCTTTATAAGCAATTATCGAATCAAGAACTTTTTTATCAGAACTTCCGATGATTTGTGCCGCTAAGATTCCCGCATTTTTTGCCCCGTTTAAAGCAACAGTTGCAACTGGAACACCGCCTGGCATTTGAAGAATCGACAAAACAGAATCCCAACCATCAATAGAGTTGCTAGATTTTACTGGAACTCCAATTACTGGAAGTGGAGACATTGAAGCTACCATTCCTGGTAAATGCGCTGCACCTCCCGCTCCGGCAACAATTACCGAAATTCCGCGTGTGTGTGCATTTTTACTGAAATCTACTAATTTCTCTGGCGTTCTGTGTGCCGAAACGATATCGACTTCTACTTCTATATTAAATTGTTTCAACATGTCAATTGCATCCTGCATAACTGGCATGTCTGAGATGCTTCCCATGATAACGGCTACTTTGCTCATTTTTTGTTTTTTATTTTGTTTTTCGCCACGAATTACACAAATTCGCACGAATTATTTTTTCTCTTCAAACTTTGGCTAAGGACTAACTACTAAGCACTGATCACTTTAATAGTATTCTTAACTTCTTCTGCAATTCTTCTTGCTTCCTGCATATTTTCATTTACAATCGTAACGTGACCCATTTTTCTAAACGGTCGTGTTTCTTTTTTACCGTAAATATGTGGCGTAACACCGTTCCAACCTAAAATGGTTTCGATGTTCTCGTAAACTACATTTCCAGAATGTCCTTCGGCGCCAACTAAGTTTACCATAACTCCAGCCACTTTACTATCAGTGTTTCCTAACGGAAGATTTAAAATGGCACGCAAATGATTTTCGAATTGAGAAGTGTAACTCGCTTCTATTGAATAATGTCCAGAGTTGTGCGGACGCGGCGCTACTTCATTCACTAAAATTTCATCTTCATTGGTTTGGAACATTTCTACTGCTAAAAGTCCAACGTGATTGAATTTTTCTGAAACATTCAGGGCAATTGCTCTTGCTTTTTCTGCTACTTTTTCGTCGATTCTTGCAGGGCAAATTACGTATTCTACCTGATTGGCTTCTGGGTGGAATTCCATTTCTACAACAGGATACGTTTTAATTTCTCCAGATGGATTTCTGCACACAATCACAGCCAATTCATTTTTGAACGGAACCATCGTTTCTGCAATACATTCTACATTTGGCAAATCATCCAAATCAGAAATTTGACGAATGACTTTTACACCGTTTCCGTCGTAACCAAATTCGGTGCATTTCCAAACGAAAGGAATTGTGATTTCATTATTTCCAACCGATTTTTGCAAATGTTCTGGGCTATCAAATCTCAAGAAAGATGCAGTTGGAATATCATTTTCAGCATAAAATTGTTTTTGAACACCTTTATTCTGAATTCCTTTTAAAGTTTTTGGAGATGGATATACTTTTACGCCTTCATTTTCTAATTGGGTTAAAGCTTCAAGGTTAACCAATTCGATTTCGAAAGTCAAAACATCAACCTGTTTTCCAAAATTATAAACGGTTTCATAATCCATTAAATCACCTTTGAAGAATTTGTTGCAGGCAATTTTACTTGGTGCTTCGTCACTTGGATCGAGAACGTATGTTTGTATGTCAAATTTGCGGGTGTCAAACAAAAGCATTTTGCCTAATTGTCCGCCGCCTAATATTCCTAATTTAAAATCAGAAGAAAAATAATTCATTGTGTGTTGTTTGAATTTTGTGAAATTCACTTAGTTAATTGTTGTTTATTTTTGTTAAAAATTCATCTGGTGTGAATACATTGATTTCAGAAAATTTAAAGTCTTTCAAATCTCTCGTTACAATGCAATCCATATTATGGATTGATTGAGCTGAAACAATCTGAATAGCATCTTCAAAATCTTTATGATTAGATTTTAAACTTTTCTTTATAATCGTCGCGTCAACCGGAATTATTTCTATGTTTTGTATAATCTCGTCTAATGCCATTCTTATCTTTTCTTCAGGAATTAGCCTTTTCAAAAGATAATGCAATGTAATAATAGTGTTTGAAGTTGAAAAAAGCTGAATTTTTTTGTCAACTCCTAAAGTGTAAATTTTTAAAGAATTATGGACAAAAGGTTGTCTGTTTGCAAAAATATCCATTAAAATATTTGTATCTATAAATACGTTTTTCATAGACCATATTTTTCTCTATAATGCTCCTCTTTTACTTTTTCTTCATCAAAATCATCTGGCAAAGTAACAATTCCAATAAGTTTTTTTACTTTAGGATGAATGTCATCGTATGTTTGTTCTTTTTCAGTTAGATTCTTAAAATAACTTTCGACAAGTTCAGATAAACTTCTGCCAGTTTTTTTTGCATACGATTTTGCCTGTTCGATAACTTCTTTTTCTAGCGATAATGTGAGTTTAGTATTCATGATACGTAAAGTTTTTACAAATGTACGTAATATTTTTTTTTTCAGCCACGAATTACACGAATTGCTCGAATTTTTTTCAGCCACAGATTAAAAAGATTTTTAGGATTTTTTCTACCAGAATGAATTAGTGTAATTAGTGGCAAACTAAAAAAATCATTTTAATTCATTTAATCTGTGGCAAAAAACTTATTTCATTTTCTTCAAAACTTCTTTGGCAACGGCTTTATAGGCGGCTGAATGATCTCCAAAATCTTTATCAATAATAACTTTTAGTTCGGGATGAATCCAATCGTAATGATTGCCTAAAATATATAGAGTTCGAATAGAGTATGCTTTTGTCGCCACTTTAACATTTGTAATTAACCAGTCAAAAGAAGCTTCAATACAATCTTGCAGGTTTTCTTCTGAAAGTTTAATGCAGTTTTCGCCTTTTTTATAGTGTGATTTTACCAGAAGCTGAACGACTTTTGCAACTGGACGAAGTGAACTTTCGTCTTTTAAAACTTTCAAATTCGAACAGAAAAAATCAAGATGTGGCTGTAGCCAAAGCAATTCTTCGTAAGAAACAAATTCTAGAATCCAGCATGCTTTATGATTATTTTTGTCTTCTGGCGAAAAACATATTGAAATGAGCTCGCTAAAAAGCAAAGGATTCTCTAAAATATCCTGCGCTACTTTTAGACGGTTTTCTCTGTAAGCATTGACATAATCTAGTTTTTTTTGTAATTCAGAAAGCATTCTTATGATGTTTAATACACTGCTAAAATAAGTAATTTAATGAGATAATTCCGTAATAATTTATAGGTAGTCCAGGATAATAAAATCTAGGCTGTGCATTTCCAACCGCTGTTGCATTGGTAAGAATCATAGAAGCATATTTTTCGTTTGTGACATTATTTATTCCTGCGTCAAAATGAGCTTTTAGTCCAGACAAAATTTCAAATTGATAGCCAGTTTTTAAATTCAATAAAGAATAAGAATCTGAAAAATTGGCGTTTGAGTCATTCATCGGAATTTTGTCTGTGAATTGAAAATCGGCAGCCAAATAAAATCCTGAATTTGTATTCAAATTAAAACCTGCACTTGCGGTATTGGCAGGAACTCCAGTCAATTTATTTCCCGAATAATCATTTCCGTTGTCATCAAATTCTTTAAATTCATAATTTCCGACGGAAGCGCCGACATAAGAATTCAAATTAAAAGTTCTACTAATTCTCCAATTGTGTTTTAATGAAACTTCAATTCCTTCATGAAACGTTTTTCCAGCATTCACGCCTTCATATTGATCATTTCCAATTCTTTTGGCAACCAATAAATCTTTTATTTCCATTCTGAAAACAGCAATTTCGGTGTATAGTTTTTTATTAAAAAAATGAAGCTTGCCGCCCAATTCAAAATTATAACCGGTTTCTGGTTTTATGTTCGGATTAATGTTTCCCGAGCTTGTCAAAGTTTCTTCAGTTGCAGGAAGAGAAAAACCTCGGCTTACAGAAAAATAAAATGTTCGGACTTCGCTAGGTTTGTAAAGAAAAGAAAGCTGTGGCGAAAAAATGCCATCATAACTATATGTTTCCTTCGGATTATTCTCGGAAGCGGGAAAATCATTCTGCAATTCAAATTTAGTTTTGTTATAATTTAATCCTGCTTGAATTTCAAATTGATCAGAAAATAAAGATCTAATCTGTGCAAAAACATTATAAAAATGTCTTTTTTGATCGGTTGCAGTAAGTTGATTACCCTGTAAACTTCCGTTACCATTATTTTGCTGATATAAATTTTGAAAAGTATTCCCACTGTAATTATCTGCAAAATATTCGATTCCAGAAATAAATTGATTTTCGATTTTTCCGATTTTAAAATCTCCCGAAAATTGTGTTCGAGCTCCCGAAGCAAAAGTATATTGGCGTAAAATATCAAACGGACGCGGTTCGTTGCTGTCTTTATAATTGATAAAAACCGAAGTTGAATTGTTTAGATGGTCATTTAGTTTAAAATCATATGCCAAGCCTGCCAAAGTCGATTTGTATCCTTTAAATCCTTGTGAAGCGACCCAAGTCGGTGCGCCAGCCTGCGGATTATTTTCGAAAGTTGTTTTGTTGATCGAACTAGGAATGTAAGCTTTTAAATAAGTATAGTTAGAAAAGTAAGTCAGTTTGCTTTTTTCTTTTCGGAATAATTCTCCAGAAAGCGTAATTCCTTCCCGATTGTAAGCGCTGTTTTCGCGCCAGCCATCAGTTTTTAAATTGTGATAACTCAGATTCAAAGAAGCATTTTTTTCATTCAAATCAAAACTCACTCTGTTTTTCAATAATCCGAAAGAGCCAAAAACAGAACTGATTTCCGTTTGATAATTCCCTTTCTTTAAAGATTGAGGCGAAATTAAAATTGCACCGCCCAATCCAGCGCCGTAAACACTCGAAAGCGGTCCTTTTATAATTTCAATTTGATTAATATTTTGGAGATCAATATCATCAATTACAGTTTCACTGTTTCCAGAAGTTAGCGGAATACTGCCGTAAAAAGCTCTGATTTTATTGGTTCCGTACGGAGTTCTCGCACCAATGCCTCGAATCGAAATTCGGGTTGTTGTAATATTAGAAGACTGCATAAAAACACCAGGAATAGTATTAATCACATTACTAATGTCAGTCGTATTATTTTGAAGTAATTCTTTTTGGGATAAAATGCCAATCGAAGCGGGACTATTTTGCAAATCCCGATTGATATGAAGCGGACTGATTAAAACTTCTTGGAGTTTTTGGGTTTTGGTGGAGTCAATATTTTGGGTTTCTTTTTCTTGTGCAAAAATGTTTAGAGAGACAATGATTGCAAAAAGAGGCAGGTAATTTTTTTTTAAAATCATAAAAAGGTTTGTGTTTAAACACAACTATTGATATAGAATTTAAACATAGCCCACGGTTTCAACCGTGGGAACTCGGTTTGTGATATGCGTTGCGCTACCACGGTTGAAACCGTGGGCTATGTTGTGAAAATCTATGTGTTTAAATTTTTATCTCAATTCTTGGAATTTGGAATTTTATCTAGGCGAATGAAAATTGAAATTTATTTTTTAACAAATAGAGACACAGCATTTCATTGAGGCAAAAAAGGCGTTTTACTTATAAAAGTCACATAGCAATCTATGTGTGAAAACTGAGTTTTCTTTTATCAACTTCTTTTTAAATAAAATCTATGTCTCTATGTGTTTAAAATATTTAATTTGAAAGTTTTTTAACCGCAAATTACACAAATTCACACAAATTAATTTTGCGAAAATTTGTGTAATTTGTGGTTAAACCAAATTTGATTATTTATTCGCAGTAACTTTCCAAATTGTATTACTGCTATCATCGTTTACCAAAAGCGATCCGTCATTCATAACAGTTACAGCAACAGGGCGTCCGTAAACTTCGGCTTTATTTTGATCGGAGATAAAACCAGTTAAAAAATCTTCTGGTTTTCCCGAAGGTTTTCCATCTTTAAACGGAACGAAAAGCACTTTGTAGCCAGAAATTTTAGAACGGTTCCAAGACCCATGCTGACCAACAAAAGCACCGTTTTTATATTTCGCTGGAAATTTATCTTTTGTATAAAAAGCCAATCCCAAAGAAGCGGTGTGAGCGCCAACTGGAACATCGGGAACAATTGCTTTTTCGACCAAATCTTTTCTTTCGCCTTTCATTCTTGGGTCAGGAATGCTTCCGAAATAAGAATAGGGCCAACCGTAGAAACCATCTCTTTTTACACTCGTAATATAGTCGGGAACCAAATCGTCTCCCAAATCATCACGTTCATTAACAGCAGTCCATAATTCTTTGTTTGCTGGATTCCAGTCCATTCCCACAGGGTTTCTAAGTCCCGAAGCATAGGTTTTTTCACCCGTTCCGTCAGGATTAATTTCTAAAATTGCGGCACGGCGCACTTCTTTGTCAATTCCGTGTTCTGCATTATTGCTTCCAGAACCAACAGAAACATAAATTTTGCTTCCATCAGCACTTGCCAATAAATTTCTTGTCCAGTGATTGTTGTAACCGCCCGCAGGAAGTTCAAGAATTTTTTCTCCTTTAGTTTCCAATTTCAAAGGATTGTTTTTATAAGGATAACGGTATAATCCGTCGGTGTTGGCAATGTAGAAAAAGTCTTTTAAAACCAGCATTCCAAAAGGTTTGTTTAAGCCAGAAATAAAAACTTCGCGTGTTTCAAATTTTCCGTCTTTGTCTTTATCTCGTAAAACTGTAATCTGGTTTTTACTAGTTCTTGTGCCACTTTCTACAACAAAAATATCTTGGTTTGGCGCAATATACGTCCAGCGCGGATTTTCGAATCCGTCTGCAAATTTAGTAACCGTAAAACCTTCAGGCGCTTTTGGAGTTTTGCCTGCAGGCCATCCAATAACTTTGCTATTATTGGTTTTCGATTCTGTTGCATAGGGCGGAGGCAGCGTAATGTCTCCGATAGCTGTTTTTACATTGTTGTCTGGCTGTTTGGCTAGAGCTTCTTTCTCTTCTTTTTTTACCTGTCCGTTGCAGGCTGTCATTAAGGCTAATAAGGGTATTGAAAGTAGGGTTAAGGATTTTTTCATCGGTTTTTTGGAGTTAAATATTTACATAACAACAATTTACTTAAAAATCAAATAGCGTCAAAAAATAATTTGTAAACATTAACTGATATTTAACATTCAGAAAAAATATCTCGATACAGTTTATTTTGATAGAAGCTGTTAAGTTCTAATTCTTTATCTTTGTCCATTATTTTAAAAAGAAAAATAATGATACAACTTCACGATAAACAATTTGTTCCGTTTATTTCGGCTAAAGAAATTGATTTTGCTTTGACCAAAATGGTTGCTCAAGTAGAAGATGATTTTGGAGATGAAACACCAATTTTTATTGGAGTTTTGAATGGTGCTTTTATGGTGGTGTCGGATTTTTTAAAAAAATATAAAAAGCCATGCGAGGTTTCGTTTATCAAAATGGCTTCGTATGAAGGGACGGAATCGACAGAATCGGTAAAACAATTAATCGGAATCAATCAAGATTTGACCGATAGAACGGTTGTAATTATTGAAGATATTATTGACACCGGAAATACAATTGAAGAATTGAAGCACTTGTTTAAAGCACAAAATGTAAAGCATTTTAAAATTGCAACATTGTTTTTTAAACCTGAAGCGTATAAAAAAGACATTAAAATAGATTATGTTGGAATTCGTATTCCGAACAAATTTATTGTGGGTTATGGTTTGGACTATGATGGTTTAGGAAGAAACTTAACTGAAGTGTATAAATTAGCAGAATAACAAAACACAACTAAATATTCATTTAAAGACTTCTGAAAGACAGAAGTAACAACACTCATTTCAATTATGATTAACATCGTTTTATTTGGAAAGCCTGGTGCAGGAAAAGGAACTCAGGCAGAATTTTTAAAAGAGAAATACAATTTAACACACCTTTCAACAGGAGATATTTTTCGTTTCAATTTAAAAAATGATACTGAACTAGGAAAAAAAGCAAGAGTTTTTATGGACAATGGAGAATTGGTTCCTTGCGAAGTAACGACTGCAATGTTAATTGATGAGGTAAAAAAACATCCAGATACAGCAGGATTCTTGTTCGACGGTTACCCAAGAACTATCAATCAAGCTGAGGCTTTAGATCAATTTTTACCAACAATCGGCTCAAGTGTAACAGCAACAATTGCTTTAGAAGCTGATGATGAGATTTTGGTAAAACGTTTATTGGAAAGAGGAAAAACAAGCGGAAGAGCTGATGATCAAGACGAAGAAAAAATTCGTGTGAGATACCAAGAATACAACGAGAAAACAGCTCCTCTTATTGGATATTATAAAGAACAAAACAAGTTTCACGCCGTAGATGGTATCGGAACTATTGAACAAATTACAGAGCGATTAACGTCAGTTATAGATAATTTGTAGAAGCTTATTCCAGCTGCCGTTTTAAGGTCCTGACTAAAAAAACTATTTTTTGTGCGAAGCAGTCGTAACATTGGTTGTTTCATGAAAATTAGTTTTTTTGGTTGTGGACTTTTTACTTCCATCAGGAATATTTAAATTTAGAATGCAAATTATAGTAACGAGACTATTTTATAACGAATCCCCTATCAATTGGAAATACTAATTATATTTTTTCTAATTCTATTAAACGGAGTTTTCTCCATGTCTGAAATCGCCCTGATTTCGGCCCGTAAAAACAGGCTAGAAACAGCTGCGAAAAAAGGCAATAAAAGTGCCAAAACGGCACTCGATTTAGCCAACTCGCCAAATAAGTTTTTATCTACAGTGCAAATCGGAATTACCTTAATCGGAATTTTGACGGGTATATATTCTGGAGATAAAATTACGGCTGATGTTGAGCTTTTTGTAGCCGGATTTGCTGCTCTTAAACCTTATGCACATTCTATCGCAGTAGGGATTGTAGTGGTGGTTTTAACTTTTTTCTCATTGGTTTTAGGAGAATTGCTTCCAAAACGAATTGGATTAAATTATCCAGAAGCAATTGCAAAAATGGTAGCAATGCCAATGAAAGTAATTTCGATTATTACGGCTCCATTTATCTGGTTACTGACTTCTTCAACAGATTTTTTATTGAATGTTCTTCAAATAAAACCAACTGCTGACGGAAAAGTGACTGAGGAAGAAATTAAAGCGATTATCAAAGAAGGAACAGAAGTAGGTGAAGTTCAAGAAATTGAGCAAGATATCGTGGAGCGTGTTTTCCATATTGGAGACCGAAAAGTAAATTCTTTAATGACGCACCGCAAGTCGGTTGACATGTTGCCATTAAAAGAAGATAAAGAAAAAATTAAAGAATTGGTTGTTCAGGATCTTCATGCCGTTTATCCTGTTTATAATGATAATTACGATGATATTGTTGGGGTGGTAACACTAAAAAATATCTTCGCCAATATCGAAAAAGATAATTTCGATTTATCATCAATATTGTCAGACGCGCCCTATTTAATGGAACAAACTACAGCTTACAAAGCTTTAGAAAATTTCAAAAAAACAGGTGTTCACTATGCTTTAGTTTCAGATGAATATGGTGTTTTTCAGGGTATGATTACGTTGAATGATATTTTAGAAGCTTTAGTAGGTGATGCCGCAGAATTCTATAAAGACGAATTTCAATTAATCGAAAGAGAAGATGGTTCGTGGCTAGTTGATGGACATTATTCGTTACACGACTTTTTGACGTATTTCGAATTGGATGAATTGACAAACGATTACGAAGTAAATACCGTAAGCGGAATGATCATGACGGAGCTTTCGCATATTCCTAAAGAAGGCGAAAAACTGATCTGGCAGAAATTTGTTCTAGAAGTAGTTGACATGGACGGAGTTAAAATTGACAAAGTGCTTGTAAAAGCATTAAAAGAGTAGAGAGAATTTTGTTTCATGTTTGATGTTTCAAGTTTCAAGTTCGCAGGACTTAAACTAACGTGAAACTTTAAATGTGAAACTATACATAAACAAAAACAATGACAGAAGGAAATTTTGTAGATTACGTTAAGATATATGTTTCTTCCGGAAAAGGAGGAAAAGGATCTACGCATTTACATAGAGAGAAATTTATTGAAAAAGGAGGTCCAGACGGTGGAGACGGTGGCCGTGGAGGACATGTGTATTTAGTTGGAAATAAAGGACTCTGGACATTATTTCATTTAAAGTTTGCGCGTCACATTAAAGCTGGTCACGGTGGAGATGGAGGTTCTGACAGAAGTACCGGAGCAGACGGTGAAGATAAAATCATTGAAGTGCCACTAGGAACTGTTGTAAAAGACAAAGAAACTGGAGAGACACTTTTTGAAGTTACGGAACACGGAGAAAAAAGAATTCTAGCAAAAGGAGGAAAAGGAGGTTTAGGAAATTGGCATTTTAGAAGTTCGACAAACCAAACGCCTCGTTACGCACAGCCAGGTTTGCCAGGTTTAGAAATGGATGTAATTTTGGAACTTAAAGTTTTGGCAGACGTTGGTTTGGTAGGTTTTCCCAATGCAGGAAAATCGACTTTGCTTTCTGTTTTAACTTCGGCAAAACCAAAAATTGCAGATTATCCGTTTACGACTTTAAAGCCAAATTTAGGAATCGTGGCATACAGAGATTTTCAGTCTTTTGTAATTGCCGATATTCCTGGAATTATTGAAGGTGCTGCAGAAGGAAAAGGTTTAGGACATTACTTCTTGCGCCATATTGAACGTAACTCAACATTATTGTTTTTAATTCCTGTTGATACAGCAGATATTAAAGCAGAATATGATATTTTAGTTAACGAGCTGACTAAATATAATCCTGAAATGCTAGACAAAGAACGTCTTGTTGTTATTTCAAAATGCGATATGCTGGATGATGAATTGAAGGCAGAATTGAAAGCAGAATTAGATGTTTCTTTTAAAGGTGTTCCTTACATGTTTATTTCATCTGTTGCACAGCAAGGTCTAACAGATTTAAAAGACAGGCTTTGGAAAATGCTTAATGAGTAAATTATTTACAAATAAGATAAAAACCCGACAATGTATAATTGCCGGGTTTTTGCTTTTGTAACAAAAAAATAAGAGCCCTTTATAAAATTTTAAGTAAGAATTACAAACCAAAGTTTTTAGAAACACCAATTTTGAAGGTTTTTCCAAAATCGAAACCAAGGCGTTCTTGTCTCGGATCATTTTTTCCATCTAGGTTATCATAATTAATTCCTCCGATAGAAAAATTCAATCCAAATCCGTTTTTCATATTAATGAATAAAGCTGGAGTTAAATTGGCGTACATTCCTTTGGCGTCGTTCAAAGAGGCACTTTGGTAGCCAGCTCCTAAATCTGCATAGATGGAAAACAAATCCGAAAGTGGCGTCGAATAACGTAAAAAGCCACCAATTTTGTATTTTTCTGTAGAGTCTTCTCCAGGCTTTTTAACATTCATAACAGAACCTTCAACTCCCAACGTCCATTTTTCTGCAAATTGATACCCGACTTTCGGAGAGAATTCGAAGTTCTCTAATTTAGAATCGCCAATCTTTTCTGAAGAAAAACCAACATTTCCGCCTAATAAAATGGATCCTTTTTGTGCACTTACAATTGTTGTAGCAAATAGTAATGCAAATAATAATTTTTTCATTTTCATTTATGTTTAAATACAATTACAAATTTAGAAGAATAATATTTGTAAGAAATATTTTAAATTATTATTTTTACTTTGAAGCTTAATTTTTACAAATAATGATTGCGTTTAATGAATCTTTTATAATTTATGCTGATTTTTAATCTTTAATTTACACTTTTACTCTAAAAATTAAGTTAAATTGTTGACTTGCAAAAATTATGAATTTCGTAAAATTGGAAACAAATAGCCTTAATAAATTTTGTTTTGAACCTTTAAATTTATTTTTATTGTGAAAATGGCTTATATTCGCATCACTTAAACAAAATAACATGAAAAAAGTAATTTTATTCTTGACCATGTGCCTTATGGCTTTCCCAATGAGAGCTGATGAAGGAATGTGGTTTTTGATGTTTATCGAAAGATTGAACCATAGAGATATGGAGAAAATGGGCTTGCAGTTGACAGCCGAAGAAATTTACAGTATTAATCATCACAGTTTGAAAGATGCAATTGTACAATTCAATGGTGGATGTACTGCAGAAATCGTTTCTAACAGCGGTTTAGTTTTAACAAATCACCACTGTGGTTATAACGCAATTGCTGAACTTTCATCAGCAGAACAAAACTATTTAAAAGATGGTTTCTGGGCAAAAGATAAAAGTGCCGAAATGAAACCAAAATCTTTATACGTTCGTTTCTTCGTGCGTATGGATGATGTTTCTAAAAGAATCTTGTCTAAAGTAAACGATACTATGACTGAAACTGAAAGAAACAAAATCATTCAGCAAGAAATCGCTTTGATTGAAAAAGAAAATAGCGAAAATGGAAAATATACGGTTTCTGTTCGTCCTTTCTTTCAAGGAAATGAATATTACTATTTTGTTTACCAAGATTACACAGATGTTCGTTTAGTAGGAACACCGCCAGAAAGTGTTGGTAAATTTGGTGGAGATACAGACAACTGGGAGTGGCCTCGTCAAACAGGAGATTTCTCTATGTTTAGAGTTTATGCTGACAAAGAAGGAAATCCTGCAGCTTATTCTAAAGACAACGTGCCTTTAAAACCAAAACACTATTTACCTGTAAGTTTAAAAGGAGTTAAAGAAAATGATTTTGCTATGATCTTAGGTTATCCAGGAAGAACAAACCGTTGGATGCCAGCTGGAGGAATTGAGCAAAATATTAAATATGCTTATCCTGCGTGGGTTGAAGGTGCAAAAACAGGAATGGATGTAATGAAAAAGTATATGGATAAAGATGCAACTGTTCGTTTACAGTACGCTTCTAAATATGCTTCGACTGCAAACTACTGGAAAAACCGTCAAGGAATGATCGATGCTTTAACAAAAGCAGGAACTGTTGATACTAAAGCAGAACAAGAAGATAAATTCTACGAGTGGGCAAGCAAACCTGCAAACAAAGAGAAATATGAAAATGTAATTCCGACAATCAACGATTATTACAGAGAAACAAACTTAAAAGCACGCCACGATAATTATTTGATGCAGCTTTTACGTACTTCTAGTTATGCAACTGGACCGGCTAATTTAGGAAATGCATTAATTGCTTACTACAAAGAAAATGATGCTAAGAAAGCAGAAATGCTTCCTAAAATCAATGCGATGGTTGAAAGCATTTATGGTGAATTTTATGCTCCATTAGAAAAAGACATTTTAGCGGCGCAATTAAATTTATACGCTTCTAAAGGTGCTGAGTACGGACTTGCTCCAGAAATTGCAAAAATGAAAACAGCTAATAATGGTGATTTTACTGCAGATGTAGCAAAAGCAACGGAGATTAGTTATTTTACAAATAAAGAAAAAGTATTAGCATTCTTGGCAGATCCAAAACCATTGGCAATTGTACACGATCCGTTGTATATTATTTCTAATGATTTATTGACAAAATACCGCGCTAAAACAGACGACCAAGCAAAAGCTGATGATGGTTTTGCAACTGCTTACCGCAAATTGGTTGAAGGTTTAAGAGAATCTAAATTAAACGCAATTAAATATCCAGATGCAAACTCTACGTTGAGATTGACTTACGGAAAAGTTCGCGCTTTACCTGCAGATCCTCGTAACGATGCAAAAATCAACAACTATACTACAATGGAAAGTATGGTGAAAAAATACAAAGCAGGAGATGCTGAGTTTGATTTACCATCTCGTTTGTTAGAATTAAACAAGAAAAAAGATTACGGTCAATATGCTGACAAAGCAGGTTATATGCCAGTAAACTTTTTAACGGATAATGATATTACAGGAGGAAACTCTGGTTCACCAGTTTTGAACGGAAAAGGAGAATTAATCGGTATTGCTTTTGACGGAAACATCGAAGCAATGGCTGGAGACGTAATTTTTGATTCTAATTTACAAAGAACAATCAACGTAGATATTCGTTATGTACTTTGGATCATCGATAAATACGCTGGTGCGAAAAACATTATCGACGAATTGACGATTACAAAATAATATCTACCGCCGAACATTCCTACGGAATGAATAACGGTCGTTAGCTTATATATACAAACCCGACAGGTTTTAAAACCTGTCGGGTTTGTACATTTTAAAACGTATCACAGTGTGAGCGATTTTATATTCCGTAGGAATATCTCATCGGTAGAAAAAGAATATTATTGAATGTTTTGTGTCCTGTAGGGACACCTGTTTTACGGAAATGAAATGCAATTAATCAAACGTTCCTACGGAACGTAAAATCACAATTCAAATTTTGTTCAACCGATGAGACATTCCTACGGAATGAATAATGGTCGTTAGCTTATATATACAAGCCCGACAGGTTTTTTAAGCCTGTCGGGCTTTTTACGTTTTAAAGCGTATGTCAGGCTGAGCGGAGTCGAAGCCCATTACGCTGAGGCTTCGACTCCGCTCAGCCTGACAAAAAAACAGATTCTATTCCTATTTGGAATTTGGAGTTTTTTGGAATTTATTATCAATTTACTTTCACTCGAATTCCTTTTGTGTGACTTGTAAATTCTGGCGCGTACATACTTTCAATTGTTGTAACTCCGTTAGAAAATTCACCGCTGTTATTTACTCTTATATCATATTCTAAAAGATAAGTTCCTTTATTGATTTGATCAAAGAAGAAATGTGTTGCAGCGTCTTTTGTGCTCATGTAATATCCTAAACGATCTTTATATTGATATTCAGAAAGTACATTTACAGGTTCAAAACAAGAAGCACGCATATCTTTTAGATGAATATATTCTACATCTTCTTTAGAAGTGATAACCAATCTCACGGTTACTAAATCTCCAATTTTTAATGGGTTTTTAGAAGTTATTCTTTCTAATTCATTTCCTTTTAAAGTGTTTTTCTTCAGATACAATTCTTTCGAAACAGATAAAACAGCTCCTTTGTTCGTTTTAATTTTATCTAAATCTTCAAAATACTGCCAATAAACACCTCCAAAACCTGGAACTTTCGATTTGTTTTGAACGCTTATTGAAGCCATTTCTTTTTTCACTTCATCGGCTTTCCAATTGAGTTTGATATAACCCGTTTCGGCTTCTTTTTCGTTTTCGGCTAGTTTTTTGGTGATGATTTTTTCGTCCCCCAATTTTATAACCGTGTTGTCTTTTACCGAAAGCCAATCAGTTCCTTGTATTAATAAAGCATAAATAGCTTCGGTTGTAGATTTGGTTGTCGGCCAGTTTTTGGTTTGTTTGTTTTTTAATAACCAGACTTTCATCGCATCGACAGATTTCGTATCGTTATTTATTTCGGCGAAAGCCTCAATTAATAAAGCCTGAGTTTCTATCGGCGCCTGATACCAATACCAACCCGATTTGTTGGCAATCCAATACATTCCCCAATCTTCATTATTGGATGAAGTTTCTTTTAAACTTTCGATGATTTTTTTAGCGCTTTCTTTTTCTCCAAAACGATTCAAGGTCAAAGCAGCTAGACCTTTTTCATAAATCGAATAATTCAGCCAATCTTTTTTAGCGGTTTCTAGATATACTTTTGCTATTTTTTTCAAAGTATCAGACAACGGATATTTGTCTAAATAAAAACTTCTGGTATATAAATAATGAAGATCAGAATACGGATTGATCCAAATTAATTTATCGTTCGCTTTTAAGTTTTTGGTTCTCGATTTATGATAATCTAAAAATTTGTCATCTAGGAATGGAATTCCGTTTTTGGCAATATCATCAATTTTTGCTGTGCTGGTTTTACTTAGTTTTTCTAAATGACCTAAACCTGCTAAAATATGTCTTGTGATATATTCGCTCTCATAATCGCCACCGAACCATGTAAATCCACCAGAAGGTTTTTGCTTTTGTTTTAATTTTTCGAAAGTCGCTTCCTGAGAAGTTTTCATTTTATCTAAATCGAATAATAGCGCTAGATTCTTTTTCTTTTCGTCTTCGCTTTGAGCATCTTTTAACCAAGGAGTTTCAGCTAGAATCAATGATTTTAATTCTTCATTTTCTTCCAGTTTAGAAATCGGTTTTCCATTTTTTCTCCAATTTTCAAAAACAGTTGCAATCTTCGGATTACTCGAAATAATTTCCGAAGCCAACGTATTGGCGTAATAACGAGCAAAAGTCTGTTCGGCGCATTCGTGTTCGTATTCCATTAAATAGGGTAGAGACTGAATGGCAATCCAAGTCGGATTTGAAGTATATTCTAAAGTAAACTGATGATTTCTTAAAGTGCTCGAATTGTTGTTTTTTAAATGCTCAAACGTATATTCTTTCGTTGAATTCTCACGAACCCAAATCGGAATGCTTTCTGTTACCAGCATATTATTGGTTAAAACTGGAAGAATGCTTTCTTCTCCATCTGAGAAATTACCAGCTTTGGCGACTATTTTATATTGAATGCCTTGCAATCCTTCTGGAATTGTAATTTTCCAATTTGCAGTTGTATTTCCATACGCTGAAATCGTAAAGTTTTTAATGTTTTTCGCATTAAGCATTTTAGCATCGATTGGCTGCATCGTTACAGCATCAAAAAACTGAAGACTTGCAATTCCCGTTTTTGCATCAGCAGTTATATTCGAAATCTTTGCACTGATTGTAATCGTATCTTTTTCTCTAAAGAAACGAGGGAAATTTGGCAAAACCATCAATTCTTTTTGAGTCACAACGCTTTTCTCCAAATAACCCGAAACAGCATCTTTGTTATGCGCAAGCAAACGAAGTTTCCAAGCCGTTAAAGCTTCTGGAGAAGTAAAATTGAAACTTACTTTTCCTTTTTCATCTGTTCTTAAATTTGGATAAAAGAAAGCTGTTTCAGAAAGGTTTTTTCTAGCTTTTACTTGTGTTAAAGCTTCAAGAGATTTTTTTGTGGTAATAATGATTACTCCGTTTGAAGCTTTTGCTCCGTAAAGAGCAGTTGCTTTAGCATCTTTTAAAACATCAACCGAAAGAATATCTGCTGGATTTATAGCGTTTACTGCACTTTCTGATGAAATTTCTCCATCGACGACATACAACATAGATGTCCCGCCAACGGTTGAGCTTAAGCCTCTAATGACTGGTTTAACAAATTTTACTGAATTAGCTTTTTTATCACTAGATGAATAATTGTAAACAGCGTTGTCTTCCTGAACTTCTTCATTTGGAGCTCCAGCTGGTGGAGGTGCGCTAGCAGCCATGACCGCATGAGCCTCTCCTTTTATCATTTCACTGCCCACTTTTTTATCTTTTAGATTCATTATTGTTACGGCAGCATAACCATATGTACTGTTCGTAAAATCAAATCCAAACCAGTTTAATTTTGTTTCTTCATCTCGAAATTCAATTTCCGGCTTAATTTTATTTAGATTTCTGATAGAAGTGGAGCTTTTCTCAAAACCTATTCCAGATCTAAAATTTGCGGTATTGTAACGGTATCGGTCTATAATTAAGTTTTGCCAATCTTTTTGGGTAAATTGATCTAAAGAGCTGTCGTACATCGAGGCTAGTACTTCTGCTTCGGCTTTTGCATTGGTGTTTTTCAATTTAAATGACCATTTTTCATTGCTTCCAGGTTCAATTTTATTTCTAAAACTTTCAACCAATAATTCTAGTTTAGATTCGTCAGATTTTAAAGTGCTTTCTATTTCATCAACAAAAATTTCATTTTCGAAAATACTTTCAAAACCCAAACGTACCGATTTTTCAAATTCTTTCTGCAACGGAATTTTGATTGTTATTTGGTTATTTTCTAAATGATACGTGTTTTCAAAATACCTTTTGTTTTCGTAATTGCCGCTTGCCATAATATAAAGCTCCGGAATTACAGAAGATAATTGGACTTCTATAAAACCATCTTTTTTAGGATCGGCATTCAGTTGTGTTGCAGTAAACAATTTTCCAGGATCAAATTTGTCTTTGCTTTGTTTGATTTGAAAAACTGAAATCGCTTCTATAGGATTATTAAATGAATCCTTTGAAGAAAAAACAATTTTATAGTTTCCTGATTTGTAATTTGAAATAAAGTCAAGTACTAGAGTTTTTTCTTTTTCAGTATCAACTTTTTTAGAAAATACTAGAACATTATTTGTTTTTTCTGCAAACTCATTTTGTCTTTGTTCATAAGGAAATAGTCGTTCAAATTCAGATGCTGAAATTGTTTCGATTTCTGGTTTTTCAAAGATTGGATTTTTGAATTTATTCTTAAAAGCATTCATAAAATACAATTTAATTTCTCCTTTTGTCGCAACAAATTCTCCATTCAAATTGGTACTCGTAAGCGTGATTTTGTTTTTATTTTTTGTATTAATGCTGTTGGGTACAGTAGCATTAAGAATCAAATCATGATAACCTACTTTTACTATAGTTTCAGAAGAATGTGTTTCGCCGTTAATGTCAGTAACATTTGCATTAATTCTATAATTAAAAACAGGCAATTGTTCTTTTACTGCATTTTTTGAAGGTTGGGCAATAAAGTCAATTACAAATTTTCCAGAAGCATCAGTAGTGGTTTCTCCTGTCGCAATAATTTCATTTTGTTCCTGACCGTAATAATTTCTAAAATAACTTAAATAACGGGTAACCGTATAGGTAACTCTAGCATCAGAAATGTTACTTCCTGCAAATGCTTTGGCTGTTCCTTTTATTTTGACAGATTGATTTACTTGATAATTTTCTTTTTTAGCATCAAAATCTACTTTAAATTTTGGACGTTTGTATTCTTCAACGCTGAAATTTGTTGTTGAGTTTTCCATTGTTACATTATCCCAAAAGAATGAGTTTCCTTTGGTTATATTTTCGGGTTGCTCAGCTTCAATTTCAAAATAGCCGGTTAAGCCATTTTTTGGTAAAGTAAATTCGCCAGAAAAGGAACCAAATTCATTTGTAGTAACGTCAAATTCTTTGATTTTTTGATAATTAGAATCTCTAACGGTAATCTTGAAAGAAGTTTGAGCAACGATATTTGTTTTGTTATTTTGTTTTTGAAAGGCAATACCTTTATAATAAACCGTTTGACCCGGACGATAAATGGCGCGATCCAGATAAAACTCAACTTTTCCGTTTAAAGTTTTATCCTCGTCTTTTTTGTATTGTTCGGCATATCTAACATAATTTTCTTCTGGAATGATGGTGTCATTTTGTAATGAAAATTCGGTTTTATCGCTATATCTGTAATTGTTAGTACCAAAGTAAGTAGCTAAACCGTTTGAATCTGTTTTTAAAGTATAATTTTTTGTTTTTATACTAACATTTTCAAGAGGTTTTCCTGTTTTTCGATCCAGAACCTGAAAATTTTGTTTGCCATTTTCCTGAAAAGCCAATACACTGAGATTTGAAACCGTAATAGTTTCAAAAGCAAATGCCTTTTGTCCGTCTACTTCAGAATCACTTTCAAAATAAGCTAAGTAGATTCCAGTTTCTAATTTTGGTAAAAGAACCTCGGTAGTATATTCAAAAAAGTCATTTTTGTTTTGAAACTCATATTCTTTTGATGCGATTTTAGTTTTATTTTTTATAAATGCGGTTGATAGACTGTCCGCTTTATATCTTGCGCTTCTTATTTCGGTTAATTTTTTAGAATCTATTTTGTAAAAAGAAATGTTTAGGCGATTTAAGTTTTTATAAGTAATAAAAGCTCTGGTGTTTTCATTACTATAAGTATATTTTTCCATCTGAACCTGCATCGTTTTCCATACAACTTCACTTTTTGCCTGCTGCGCTTTTTTGGCTATGTTCGATTGATTGTCCAGTTTTTCAATTTGGTCTAATATTTTTAAAGCATCAATGTTATAAGTCGGATGTAATTGTTTTGAAGCCTGTTCGTGTAAGATTGTCGCTTTTTTGAATAAGATTTTTTGAGTTAATAGTGTATCGTTAGATTTTTGTTCCAATTCATTTAGCACATTCATTAAATCGTCTTTTGAATCAGTCAAAAAGCCACTGATGTAATCAATGCGATTAAAACGATTTTCTAATGATGGATTATTTAATTCTGCTTTTTGGTAAAGTGCCAAAACCCTTTTGAGATTTTCTTCTGTAATAAAACTCAGATCAAGCTTTAGAAAGGTGTCGCTATCGTCTAATAATTCAGTTGCATGCTGTTGAATCTGGCTATTGTCGATTTCCCATCTATGTATTTTTGAGGTAAAAAAGTCAATATTTTCCTTTAGTAAATAGTCATACAAGTTTTCGTTTTTGATTTTTTCCAAAGTCAGAAACTCGAAAATATCCTGATAATTGGTTAAAGGTGTCGCTTTAAGGATGGCTTCATTTTCTAGTGTTTTATTCAAAACAGCGATCACTTCTTTTTCTGAAGTAAATTCAATACTTGCTTCTGCGTCTTCAGACGTATCAACTACAACAGTTGTCGTGTCAACAACAGCAATTCCGTCAACAGCTGCAGTGTCTATTGTGGCGGCTGCGCTATCGACTATTGCAGCGGCGCTATCTACAGTAATATAAGCTTCTTCGTAGTTAGAATAATGATCGAGACATTTCGCATAAATCAGATTTAAGATGGCTTGTGAAGGAATCGAAACGCGGGAAATATCTTTTTTTAGATTCGCTATAATTTTAGTTTTCGAATTTTCGTCAAGAACTTGAAGATATTTTGATTGATAAAAAAAAGATTTTATCATTTGTACTTCGTCTTTTTTTGAAACTGCTTTTTTATAAATCTTAGCAACAGCTTCGTTTGCCGATTTTATTTTGCCTTCACTTTCAAGAGCATTTACTTTTTTCCATTTTTTGTCATTTTGCTGTGCAAATAAAGCTGTCGAGAATAGCAGTAGTACAAATAATATATTTTTCATAAAATAAGTTTTAATCTAAAGATGTTTAAATTTCAAAAAAGGTTGGGAACTGGGTGAAATATTTGCAACTAATTTTCGTACAAAGTACTAATTTATCTCCAAAACCAAATGGGAGATATTATATTTCCTTATTTTTGAAGAATAAAACACAGAATCTACAAAACATAAATAATCAAATACCAGATTCAATTGGAGTTTGGGATTTTTAATTTTTTGGAATTTTAAATGAAAACACATTTCATCGCCATTGGCGGAAGCGCTATGCACAACCTAGCATTAGCCTTACACAATAAAGGATATCAAGTTACAGGAAGTGACGATGCTATTTTTGAACCTTCAAAATCAAGATTGGAGAAAAAAGGAATTCTTCCTGCCGAAATGGGATGGTTTCCAGAAAAAATAACTGCCGATATTGATGCAATTATTTTAGGAATGCATGCAAAAGCAGATAATCCGGAATTGTTGAAAGCACAAGAATTGGGACTTAAAATATATTCGTATCCTGAATTTCTATACGAACAGTCTAAAAATAAAACTCGTGTTGTAATTGGTGGCTCGCATGGAAAAACTACGATTACTTCTATGATTCTTCATGTAATGCATTATCACAATATTGCAGTAGATTATATGGTAGGAGCACAGCTAGAAGGTTTTGATACCATGGTGCACTTGACGGAAGAAAATGATTTTATGGTTTTGGAAGGCGATGAATATTTGTCGTCACCAATTGACAGACGTCCTAAATTTCATTTGTATCAGCCAAACATTGCATTGATTTCTGGAATTGCTTGGGATCATATTAATGTTTTTCCAACGTATGAAAATTATGTGGAGCAGTTTGAGATTTTCATCGAAAAAATTACAAACGGCGGAATTTTGGTTTACAACGAAAATGATCCAGAAGTAAAACGTGTTGCAGAAGCGGCAACAAATCCGATTAGAAAAATTGCGTATTCAACCCCAGAATATTCGGTAAACGATGGTGTGACTTTATTAAAAACTCCAGAAGGCGATATGCCGATTGAAGTTTTTGGAGCTCACAATTTAAATAATCTTGCCGGAGCAAAATGGATCTGCCAAAATATGGGCGTTGACGAAGAAGATTTCTACGAGGCAATTGCAAGTTTTAAAGGTGCATCTAAACGTTTAGAAAAAATTGCTGAAGGAAAAGGAAAAGTAGCTTATAAAGATTTTGCACATTCTCCGAGTAAGGTTGCAGCGACGACAAAAGCCGTAAAAGAACAATATCCAAACAGAACTTTAGTAGCTTGTTTGGAATTGCATACTTACAGTAGTTTAAATGCTGCATTTTTGAAAGAATACGAAGGCGCTTTAGAATATGCCGATGTTGCTGTTGTTTTCTATTCGCCAGATGCGGTAAAAATCAAACAATTGGAAGAAGTGACTTACGATCAGATTGCTACAGCATTCAATAGAAAAGATTTAATTATTTATACGAATCCAACTGAGTTTAAAGAATATTTGTTCAATTTAAATCTTGATAATTCAGCACTTTTATTAATGAGTTCTGGAAATTATGGAGGTTTGAATTTTGATGATGTAAAAGGGTTGGTTAATTAGATAATTAGTCAATTAGAAAATTAGATAATGTGCCAATTGTTATACAATTGGCATTTTTATTTATAGGTGTTGTCAATGATCTAATTGACAAATTTTCTAATTACCCAATTATTGATTGAAGGATTTTTCTTAATTTTTATATCTTCGCTCTCGAAAATTTATAAGTATGGAAAAATCTCATTTCGCTATAAAAGACTGGTCAGAAGATGATAAGCCTCGCGAAAAATTAATGCATAAAGGAAAAGATGCCTTAAGCGATGCCGAATTATTAGCGATTTTAATTGGTTCCGGAAGCCGTAATGAATCTGCGGTTGCATTGAGCCAACGGATTTTAGCTAATGTTGGAGGACTTAATTCTTTATCGAAATTGTCAACAGGGCAATTGATGAAATTTAAAGGAATAGGAGAGGCAAAGGCCGTTACAATTGTCGCCGCTCTTGAATTGTCGATTAGAAGAAGATCGGGAAAAATGGAGGAAACAGTGAAAATAACTTCCAGTAAAATGGTTTTTAAAGTTATGCAACCTTTAATTGGTGAATTATCTCATGAAGAATTTTGGGTGCTTTTTCTTAATAATTCTAATAATGTAATTTCTAAGGCACAATTGAGTAAAGGTGGAATTGCAGGTACAACTGTTGATATCAGGTTGATTTTTAAATTGGCATTTGAGAAATGTGCTACTGGCTTGATTTTGTGCCATAATCATCCTTCCGGAAGTTTGATTCCAAGTGATGCTGATAAACAGATTACCAAAAAGATTCGTGAAGCAGGAGAGAAGTTAGATGTTAAAGTTTTAGACCATTTGATTATTACTGAATCAAAATATTATAGTTTTGTAGATGAAGGAAACTTTTAATCCATGAATACCAATATTACCGACATCTTTTTTGATTTAGATCATACGCTTTGGGATTTTGATAAAAATTCAGAAATGGCTTTTGATCGTATTTTTAAAAGTAAATACCAAGAAATCACTACCCAAGATTTTATTAAAGAATATATTCCGATCAATCAAGAATGCTGGAGATTGTATCAGAATGACAAAATTACACATCAAGAATTGCGTTATAATCGTTTGAGGTATTCTTTTGATGCTTTGAATTATGTGATTTCAGAAGAAAGTATTTTGGAAATTGCCAATGATTATATCGAGTTTCTAACCGACAATAATTATCTTTTTGACGGAGCGATTGAAGTCTTGGAATATTTAAAGCCAAAATATAATCTTCACATTATAACAAACGGATTTGCGAATGTGCAGGATAAGAAAATTAATAATGCTTCGCTTGGAAGTTATTTCAGCACAATCACAAATTCAGAATTAGCTGGGGTTAAAAAACCAAATAGTATTATATTTGATTATGCATTAAAGCTGGCCAATACTTCGAAAGAGAATAGTATCATGATTGGAGACGATTTTGAAGCTGATGTAAACGGAGCTTTAAATGCGGGGCTAGATGCAATCTTTTTTAATGAGAAAAAATTAGATGTTTCTGGAGATTATAAACAAATTAACCATTTATTAGAACTAAAAAAATATTTATAGAGATGAGAATTAAACTTTTACTTACTGCCATTTTATGTTCAGTTGCTGGATTAGCACAGTCTGTTAATGATTACAAAGCTGTAATTGTGCCTTTGAGATATGATTTTATAAAAACAGATAATCAATATCGTTTGTCTACATTAACAAAGTCAAATTTATTGAAAGCGGGTTTTGAAGCTTATTACACCAATGAGCAATTACCAGAAGGGCTTACAGATCGTTGCCACGTTTTATATGCAGATGTAAAAAAAGATAATGCATTTTTGGTAACTAAACTTTTTGTAGAATTAAAAGATTGTTATGGACAACTTGTTTATACATCTGAAATAGGGAAAAGTAGAGAAAAAGATTATGACGTTGCTTATAGAGAAGCTTTAGATGATGCTTTTAAATCAATTTATGCATTGCATTATAAATACAGTGGTACGCCTGCAACATCGGCTAAAGCACCAGTTGCACAAAAGCGTACTGCTGAAACTTTAGCAGCGGCTGCTTCTGTTGCTCCTGCTGCAGCGGCAATAAAAGTTGCGCCAGCAAATACAGTATCTGCTCCTACAATAGATTTAAAAGATCCAAATTTATTATATGCTCAACCAACAGAGTCGGGGTATCAATTGATCGATAAAACTCCAAAAGTAGTTATGAAGCTTTTCAAAACTTCGCAAGCAAATGTTTACATCGCTACCAAAGATAATGTTCAAGGTTCTTTAATCTTAAAAGAAGATGGACAGTGGTATTTTGAATCTATTCAAAATGATAAATTGGTTTCAGAAAAAGTTGTAGTTAAATTTTAAATATAAAATACGGTTTAATAACCGTATTTATCTTTCCAGCGGTTCTTTAAAAATTCGCGCGTGCTATTCTCTCTAGAATTGTTCCCGGGATTGTAAAGAACCGTTTTTTTTATGGCATCTGGCAAGAACTCTTGTTCGGCAAAATTATTGGCATAATCGTGCGAATATTTATATTCGTCTCCATAACTTAATTCCTTCATTAGTTTGGTAGGTGCATTTCGCAAATGAAGCGGAACAGGCAAATCGCCCGTTTGTTTAACCAATTGCTGTGCAGTTCCAATTGCCATGTATGACGCATTACTCTTTGGAGAAGTCGCTAAATAAATTGCACATTGGCTCAATATAATCCGACTTTCTGGATATCCGATAGTGGTAACAGCCTGAAATGTGTTATTGGCCATTATAAGTGCTGTTGGGTTAGCATTGCCAATATCTTCGCTTGCGAGGATAAGCATTCTTCGAGCAATAAATTTTACATCTTCGCCACCTTCGATCATTCTGGCGAGCCAGTAAACTGCTCCGTTAGGATCACTGCCTCGAATAGATTTGATAAATGCAGAAACAATATCATAATGCTGTTCGCCAGTTTTGTCATAAAGAACAGTATTCTGCTGTACCAATTCTAAAACGCGATCATTAGTTATAGTAATGTCATCTCCTGTAGAAGCATTAATAACAAGTTCAAATACATTTAAGAGTTTTCTTCCGTCACCTCCTGAAATACGCAATAAAGCTTCTGTTTCTTTTAAATTTATTTTTTTTGTCAATAAATAGGTGTCAGTTTTCATTGCGCGCTCTAATAGAGCTTCTAGATCGGCTTTTGTAAAAGCATTTAGTATATAAACTTGGCAACGTGACAATAATGCAGGGATCACCTCAAAACTTGGGTTTTCGGTTGTCGCACCGACTAAAGTTATCCAACCTTTTTCGACTGCCGCTAAAAGTGAATCTTGTTGAGATTTACTAAACCTGTGAATCTCATCAATAAATAGAATAGGATTTTTAGCAGTAAAAAGTCCACCGCTTTGTTTTGCTTTTTCAATAACATCGCGAATATCTTTTACGCCAGAATTTATGGCGCTCAAAATATAAAAAGGTCTTTTTGATTCTTGCGCAATAATTTGTGCCAATGTAGTTTTTCCTGTACCAGGAGGCCCCCAGAAAATTAGAGAAGGAATTATTCCTTTTGAAATTTGCTGTGTTAAAGAACCAGTTGGTCCAACCAAATGGTGCTGGCTTATATAATCTTCTAATTTCTGCGGACGAATACGCTCTGCTAAAGGTGCTTCCATAATTACAAAATTACTATTTTAAGATTTAAATTTCATTCATTCAAAAGTTAAAACACTTCAAAGAGAGAAGGATTGTTCCAATTTGAGACAATTTTTTATTCTCTGATATGACAAATTATCAGTAAAATATTTTTGGATAGTTTTTTGAGTTCAATTAAATGTTATTTTCGAAAAATATGAGCGATACTAATTTTAAGTTTTCAAATTCGGTAATTGGATTACCGTTGTTTTTTGTCCTTTTTTTGTGGATAATATATTGGATTCAGATTCGCTTTGATTTTGATTTTTATCGATACGGAATTTATCCTAGAGATTTTTTAGGATTACAAGGTGTTTTGTTCAGTCCATTTATTCATGAGAATTTAGATCATTTATACAACAATAGTATTCCACTTTTAATATTATTGGCCGCGATGCAATTCTTTTATCCAAAGCAGACTTTTGGTGTTATTGGTTACGGGATACTATTTTCAGGATTAATTACGTGGGTGGTCGGAAGAGAGAATTTTCATATTGGTGCCAGTGGATTAATTTATGTTCTGGTGAGTTTTATTTTTTTTAAAGGAATTCAAACTAAATATTACAGACTAGTAGCTTTGTCTTTAACTGTAATTTTACTTTATGGCGGAATGATTTGGTATGTTTTTCCAGATGTAGATCAATCTATTTCTTGGGAAGGGCATTTAGCGGGACTTATTACAGGTTTTGTTTTGACTTTATTTTATAAAGCTCCCGAATATGCAAAACCCATTGTTTACGATTGGCAACGACCAGATTTTGATGCTAGCAATGATCCTTTTATGAAGCATTTTGACGAGAATGGAAATTTTGTTCCTATTTCATATGAAGATGAAGAGGAGCAGATTGAGTATTTTTCAGCAAGTCATCCCGTAAATTATATCTTAGTCAAAAAAGCAGATTCAAGTGAAGAAACGGATCAAGAATTGCCTTTAAAATAAAAAGAGTAAATTTGTTATACTAACAATTTAATTTTGAGCATTATGAAAATGAAGTTTTTGGTTTTGTTCTTGTGTTTTGTTTATAATGCAAAAGGAATTGCTCAATGTGAAATAAAAAATAAAGTGCAGGCAGACGGAAGTATGATGTACTATTTTGAACCTGCAGTTTTTTATTCTACAAAATCAAAATCGTTGAAAATTAATATTGTTACTGACAAAGAACATTATTTTGTTGCTTTACAGCCCACACCGTTTCCAGAAAAGAAAGAAGGAAAAAAAATTAAAGATGATTTAGTTATTCATCTTGCAGATAATAATACTTATAAACTTGCCCATTACGATACACAATATCAACGTAACGATTCTATAATGCAGGTTCTTTATCTAATTGATGTTAAAGATATTGAAGCTTTTTCTAATTATGAGGCTGTCAGCGCAGAAATCAATATGCAGGGCACTGAATTTGTGAGGAGCTATAATTTTAAGCTTTATAAAAAAGCTATTTTAGAACAGCTTAAGTGTTTTTTAAAGAAAGAGGAAAATTAATTTACTCTTCGTCTTTTGCTTCGGGATGTTTTTTGTCTTGGATTTTCTTTTGAAGATTTCGAAAAAGATTGTTGAAAGATATGGTAAGCGAAGCAGCATTTGTAGTTTGGTTTCCTTTACTTCTTGGCAGATATTCATTACAGTACGTTAATTCAACCTGCAAATCATCCGAAAACAAATAACCAGCTCCAATATTTAGTCGATTTCGATCAAAGAAACTCTCACCCGTAACTTTTGCTCCCGATTTAAAATAAACTTCATCAGATGCAATTGCATAGACAACTCCAGCTCTTAAAAATTTACTGTTGATTGGCTGTATATATTTAATCTGCTGACGATATCTAATGACATTTTCATATTCATCATCTCCATTTTTAATATGACGAAATTCAGTACGCATTCTTGTACTCAAAGTGTAGCCTGTTTTATGAAAGTAATAAGTGCCTTGAAGAGCAAATCGCCATTCTGGAGATTCGAACTGGCCAATTTCCGGAACATCTTTGTTATTGTAATAGGCGGCAAAAGCTGAAAATTTCCATCTTGGAGAAAAGTAATAATGCCCCCAAGCTCTTAAAGATCTCTGAGTAGTATTTTCGAATAAATTTGGTGAAGATTCTTTACTGCTGTAAGCTGCTGCGACATCTATTTCAGTTGCCCATTTTTTATTTATGCTTTGGTTAAACTGAAATTCATTCCAAAACTGATTATACGTAGTGTTTTGTCCGTAGCTGTTTGTAATTAGCAAAACTACAAACAGGCAACGGAATAATGTAATTTTTAGATTTGAATTAGATTTTGAAAGCATTAATTAAAGGTATTTAATTATTTCATTCGCATCTTAATCTCAATGTGTTTTTTAGGTTCTTTGTCGAACAGCTTCGTATAAAAAGGCGCCACAGGCAACAGATACATTTAAAGATCCAATTGAGCCAAACATCGGTAGTTTTGCTTTTTCGTCTACTATTTTTAAAACTGATGGATTGATTCCTCGATCTTCAGATCCCATAATAATAGCTAAAGGTTCTGAAAGAGAAATATCATATATGTTTTGATCTGTTTTTTCAGTTGCAGCTACTGTTTTAATTCCAGAACCTTGCAAGTAAAAAATAGCATCTTTGATATGCTCAACTTTGCAAATAGGCACATTGAATACCGCACCGGCAGAAGTTTTAACAGTATCTCCATTTACAGGAGCAGAACCAGCTTTTTGAACAATTATTCCATTTACGCCAGTACATTCAGCTGTTCTAATAATAGCACCAAAGTTCCTAGCATCTGATATCTGATCTAAGATAAGAAAAAGAGGTTTTTTACCCGACTCAACTGTAGATTCAACTAAATGTTCTAAATCCATAAAACCAATAGGAGAGATGGTAGCTACTGCACCTTGGTGATTGTTTGGCGTAAGTCGGTTTAGTTTTTCTACAGGAACATACGAGAAGTTCACGTTTGCACGTTTCATCACTTTCATTAAATCTTTCATAAGTTCACCAGAAATATCTTTCTGTATGAAGACTTTATCTACTTCTTTTCCTGTCTTAATTGCTTCTATAATGGCTCTAATGCCAAATATTTGATGTTCTTTTTCCATTGGACAAATATAGGTAATATGTTTCTATAAAAAAACCGCCCTGAATTAACAGGGCGGTTTAATATTACTATACTTGAATTAAGTATTAGTGTTCGTCTTCTTTGAAACCAGTTCTCTTGTAACCTTTGATCTCATAAACAGTTCCTGCATCTGTATCATCAGAGAATACAGCTTTAAAAGAAATCCCGTCAGTAGTATTACCACCAGAAGTTTTAGTATCATTTTTAGTTACTTTTCCTTCTGTGATGGTTACGTTAACATTATATCCGTCAACGCTACTCGGTAGATTATTTCCTGCAAATGATAATGCATTGACAGTTACAGGTGTTTTAACTTTAAAATCCCAAATATTGCCATGATCATCGATAAACATGTTTGCATCATTGGAAGCAGTATTGTAAGTTGAAATAAGTCTATAGTCAACAACTACTTCCCCATTAACTAAAGTTTGAACGTACCAGTCTCCTGCTAAAGCCTCAACTGATGTTCCTCCTGGATCAGTATCTCCAACTTCATCGCAAGCTACAAATGACGTTAGTACAAGCATTGCTACAAGTACACGTGTTATATTTAATTTTAATTTTTTCATTGTAATAATTTTAAAGTTGTACTTGAGTTAATGTTGAAACAAACTTATAATTAGTTGTCGCATCGGCAGCCCAATCAGTTGTTAGTACAAGTGTTTTTGTAGCAGGATTAACAGTTAAGCCTGATATCTTTGCAGATCCTCCAAAGTATGCATTCACTGGGATTCCAGGGAAGGTAAAGTTGTTAGTAGGAATATCCCCTGTAATTGTTCCACCTACAGCAGCAGATGTTGCTCCAATTTTTCTTGAGATATCATACCATCCACCAAAAGCATCAGATACTTGAAAAGAACCATCTGCGTTTTTCCAGATATAAATGTATTTAACGTCTACAGAACTACCTTGAGATGCAGCCATTAAAGTTCCATTTCTTCTTGTCGTAGCTATATAAACACCCTCGATACTAGTGACAAGATCTCCAGTTTTGTATACAATCACTTTTCTTGTAGTACTTCCTTTGAAACCATCAACGTTTGTAGCGCTATAAGTTTGAGTATATTCGTCAAATTTACTTGTATCAAGAGTTTTAGCTCCTCTGTATTTTCCAGCGAATGATGTTTCTGTAGGAATTACAGCTCCGTTTTCAGTAGCTATAACTCCTGGGTCATTGTATGTGCCACCTAGTGGTACAAATAATGTGCTTTCGCCATTAACTTTAAATACCGGGTAATTAGTTACTCTAGATACTCCTGCGCTTGAATCAGCATCACAAGAAGTAAGTAGTAAAGCACTAACTACTACTGTCATCAGTTTTATGAATATATTTTTCATTTTCTTATTTTTAATTAGTTAACATCCCACCAAACTGGATCTGTGATTGCTTTTAAAGCAGGTGCATTTGGATTTCTTGTTTTTACACTATTAGGAAGAACAACTCTTTTTGGGAATAGATTTCCTGTTTGGCTGTTTACAGAAATTGCAAATTGACCTGGTACGTAAGATTCGCTTGTTTGAGGTACTGAAGAAACTCTAGGGTATCCTGTTCTGTTTTGTTCAAAGAATGATTCGTATCCGTTTCCAGGGAAACTAGCAATCCATTTTTGAGTAATAATAGCTTCGATTTGTTGTGCAGTTGTTCCTGTTGTTGGGAATTCATATTCACCTCCAACACTGATGAAAGGTGCAACAGTAGAAGCAGTGGCATTTCCAAAATATTTAGCGAAATTAGCGGTAATTCCTGAGTTATATTTACTTTGAGCTCCAGCGCCATTATAATATCTTACAAGAGCTTCTGCTTGTAGGAAGTAACTTTCTTCAGCGCTAATGAAATAGAAAGGAGTAGTTGCTTTTAATGTAACTAAAGAAAGGTTAGTTGCACTATTTAAGAAATCACCTTGGTTATTAGGGTTTCCTGGCCCATAGTACAAATCTTTACGTGGATCTGTATTTGCTTGTAGGTAAGAATATAATGTTTTACTAGCTCTAAGGTTTAAAGTAGTATTTAACTGTCTTCTATCTGTTTCGTATAATGGGTTACTTCTGTCTGCAGCATCTTCAAATTGAGTCATTGCAGCATCAACATCTAAAAATTGAGCGCCTGAGTTGATCAATGTAGTAATTCCAGATTGAGCTAATGTAGGATCTACTTCTGTTAATCTTGTATATAATTTTAACAATAAAGTATTACCAAATTTTGTCCATTTTGTCATATCTCCACCAAAGATGAAATCATCTTTACCTGGATTGTCACCAACAGAAGCATTTAAATCTTTTGATAAAGCTAGTTTTAAATCAGCAATCATTAGGTCATATGTTTCTTTACCTGTATTGAATTTAGGATATAAGATACTTGTACTATTTGCTTCTGTATAAGGAATGGCATCGTATAAATCTGTTAAAACTTGTGAAGCTTCAACCTCAAGTACAGTTGCCATTAAGAAATATTTTGTATTACCTTCAGCAGCAGCTTGTGCTTTTACAGTTCTGATATCATTTAACGCATCATACATTGCTGCATATCCCTGTTGATAATCGTTAGTTCCAATACTGTACTGGTCAACATCTTTATATTGATTAGAAGTATTGTTTTGTGTCCAGAATTGAGACCAAAATCCGCCAATTATCGCGTAGTACGATCCTTGAGCACCTGCAAGACCTGCGATTCCTGCAGGAAAGATCGTGCTATTTGCTTGTCCCGGAGGCAATAAATCCGGGTCTCTATTAATGTCAAATGTTTCATCACATGACACTAATAAGAAAAGAGCTGTTATTATTGTTGCTATCTTTTTCATTTTATAATAATTTTTTTTAGAATGATAATTTTAAAACTCCACCTACTGATCTTTGTGATGGATTTGCTCCAAATTCTCCTAAATCTGAAAGTACACCAGTTCCGTAAGTACTTACCTCTGGGTCAACGTAAGGGTTGTCACCAGGAGTCCACATAAATAAGTTTCTTGCGTAGATTCCTAACGAGATTTTGTTTAATCCCATGTTTTTACTAAGTGCAGAAGGGAAGTCGTAGTTTAAATTTACCTCTCTTAGACGTACAAATGTTTTGTCAATTACGTGATTTCTCTCGTATCCGATATTAGTTTGAGTGTTATAGTAGTTTGCAACATTATCAAAAGAAACCGGTGTTGTGTTTTCTACATACGTTACAGATCCGTCAGTACCAACAATTTCGTTAACAGAATTTGGTACGATAAAAGGAGCTCTGTCATTATAAGTAGTTTCAATACCATTTCCTACGAAATGTGCCAATCTTTTTGTGTAAGAATACATTTCTCCTCCTTGTTTCCAGTCTAAAGATAGTCCTAAGTTAAAGTTTTTGTATTTGAAAGTGTTTTGTAATCCCATAACGAAATCACGTTGGCTGTTACCTATGTTTTGAGCTTCAGCACTAGCAACGTTAACACCGTTTGCTGCACTTACAATTGGTTGGCCAGCTGCAGTAGTTTTTTCAACTAATGAGTAGTATGATCCAATTGGCTGCCCTTTTACAGCTCTAAAAAACACGTTGTAACCTGCCGCTAAATCAACATATGGAAGTCCACCATTGATTTCAGTTACCTCATTCCAGTTTTTAGTAAAAGTATAAGTTAAGTTCCAAGTAAAGTCTTGGTTTTTAATTGGACTTGCACTAAGAGAAAGTTCAATACCTTTATTTTGGATTGTAGCAGCATTAATTGTTTTTTGCGTATAACCAGTAGATGGGTCTAAAGGTAAGTTAACAATTGCATCTTTAGTTGTTTTGTGATAAACAGCTACGTCATAACTGATTCTGTTTTTGAAGAATGATCCTTCAGCACCAACTTCATATTCAACAGTACTTTCTGGTTTTAATTCTGGGTTTCCTAATCTACCATTAGCTTCGTAAAAACTAACTCCTCCAATTGGAGATGCGATAATACCGAAATTAGCCGCAGCAGATCCAGGGATGTAAGAATTAGCTGTTCTGTAAGGGTCTGTATCATTTGCAATTTTAGAAGCAGCAGCTCTTAATTTTAAGAATGTATCTCCATTGTCAATTGCAATTGCACCTAAAGATGCTGATGGGTAGAAATAACTATTATTTCCGATTGGTAATGTAGATGTAACATCTTGTCTACCTGTAATAGTAGCAAAGTATCTGTTTTTGAAAGCAAATTCTGCAGAAGCATAAACTGCTCCAGTTTTTCTTACACTATTAGATTGAGTAATTGTTGGTCTAACAGCAGAGTTTGAAAGTTCATAATATCCAGGGATACCTAAGTTAGTGATCGTGTTGAATAATTGATCAGACTCTCTTTTGTTAAAGTTAACACCACCTAAAAGGTTTAATGTCCAGTCTTCGCCTAAGCTTGTGTTATAGTTAAGGTTGAAGAAAGTATCAAATTCAGAGAATTCAGATCTTCCTTCTGTAACTCCACCTACTGTTAAACTTCCAGCTGCAGCCTGAGGGCTTCCTGGTAAGTAGTCAACGATAGCTCCGTAACTTTTGAATCTTTCAGTTCTAACGTTACCACCAATTTGCCATGTAGCAGTTAATTTATCTGTAATTTTGTAGCTTAAGTTAGCATTTCCAAAAAAGTTACCACCATAAATTTTTGTGCTATTCTCATTAATTGAGAAATATGGGTTAGTAGCATAAGGAGTAAAGTAGTAAGATGGAGAGTTGAAAGGATTATTTTTGTAATCTTTCAAGTCTACGATACTAATATCAGTAGGGATCTGTAATAAATCTTGTTGTAATGTAGAACCTTGTCCTGCGTCATCACCTTGTCCAGTGTTTACTACACTTTGATCTTTGTAGATGTAGTTTAAAGATGTTCTTAAAGTAAATCTCTTACCTTTTAATCCTCCATTGAAAGCAATAGATTGTTTTTTGTATAAATCAGCATCAGTTGGTACAACACCATCGCTGTTAACATTAGAGAAGATCAAAGAGAAATCTGAAGTATCTCCACCACCGCTTAAGTTTACAGATTGTGTAGACATAACACCTGTATTGTAAAAGTCTCTAACGTTATCTTTTAAAGCTACGTATGGTTTAATTTGTTGGCTGTTTTCGTAAACAGATCCCCAAGGTCTAATTTGTCCATTAAATGCAGGTCCCCAAGAACCATTTTCATTACTGTAAGAGTTAGCGCCTGAATAACTTACACCATTCCAACCTTGTCCAAATTGAGTTTGGTTATGAGGAACTCTAGCTACTTCACTTAACTCTGTAGAAGCAAGCAAGTCAACTTTAATTCCGCTGTTTGCTTTTCCTTTTTTAGTTGTAATGATGATTACACCACCACCAGCTCTTGATCCGTATAAAGCAGAAGCGGCAGCACCTTTAAGTACTGTCATACTTTCAATGTTGTTAGGGTCAAGGTCACTAACACCGTTACCAGCGTCATAAGATCTTGTAGAAGTAGCTACTCCATTATTTCCTGTACCTGTTGGTGTGTTGTTAATAGGTGTTCCGTCAATTACATAAAGAGGTCCGTTATTTCCGGTAATTGTATTTAAACCACGGATAACAACTTTTGTAGAAGCTCCTGGCTGAGAAGGAGAAGTAATATCAACCCCTGCAATTTTACCAGAAAGTGTTTCAAAAGGGTTTGCATTAACTACTTGAGTAAGTGCGTCTGATTTTAAAGTTGTTGTTGCGTATCCAAGAGATTTTTTCTCTCTTTTGATACCAAATGCAGTTACAACTACGCCTTCAAGTTCTTGAGCTCCTGCATCTGCCATTTTAACATTTACAGTAGATGAACTTGCCGCTACTTCTTGAGTTTTCATCCCAATGTAGCTGAAGACCAAAATTTGGCTTGGTGATACTTTGATCGAAAATTTACCATCAAAGTCAGTTTGTGTTCCTGTTTTAGTTCCTTTAACTAATACACTAACACCTGGTAAAGGCATTCCTGCATTGTCAGAAACTGTTCCAGAAACAGCTCTTTCTTGCGCAAATGATAGTTGCGCAACTAGTACTAATAAAAGCACTAAGAATCCATTGAACTTTAGTTTCATTTTTAAATATTTTGAATTAGTATCGCAAAACTCTTAATAATTTGTTAACTTTCCTAATATATAAAGCTTTTTTTTTAGTTAAATTATGATTTTACAATAGGATATTGTTTTTTTATAGTTAAATAAAGCGTTCAGATTTAAAATTCTCAGTTTATTGCTCTAATTATGATAATAATGAAATATATTCTATTTAAGATAAATGTTAAATTTTATGATGAATGCTATATAAATGCCTTTTTTTATAACTTTTATACAGAAAAAGCCACCCAAAATTGAGTGGCTTCATTGTTAAAATGTTTTATTTTTAAAATTTATCCCAAAAAAGTTTAGTTTCAACAGCATCTCCGCCAATTGCTTGACTGGCTTCTGTATAACTACTTTTGTTTAATGATTGTTCAATAATTGGATAGGTATATCGTTGCGGAACATCAGAAACTGCATCTTGTGGTGCCACTAAAACAGGGTAGTCTAATCTTCTATAAGTTGACCATCCTTCAAACGGATTGTTATAGTATGCTATCCAAGCTTGATGCCCAATTTTTTCTCTCCAATTTCCTGTCGCTGTTGCATATGCGACTTCTGAAGTTGCAAGATAGGTAGTTGCATCAGCTTGTGTGCCGCCCCAGTCCAATATAGAAGCAGTGATGGCAGCATTATAATGTGCCTCCGCGTCTGCAGGTGTTCCATATAATGATCTTTCTGCGGCTTCTGCTAGTAAGAATTCTGCTCCCGCATAATCTAGTATTGTTCCTGGATAATCTGGAACTTGAATTGTTGGAGTGATATGAGTATAATTTGAAAATGTATTACTTGCTCCATATGTTCCTCCAACGTATTCTACTTCTGGAGTAGAAGGGTCATCTAAGTTATTGTCAAAATATTTAGCTCTTCTAGGATCGTTCAATTCATTCATTTTGTCAACCAATGTATTGGCAGGTACAAAATCTGAACGTCCACTTGCAACAAGATCAACATAAAGCGGATTTGTATTTGGTGTTGCGGTTAAATACTTTAAATCTGCATTATCAAGATTAGAAGTAAAAACATTCGGCGCGGCACTAGCTACAGTTGCTTGCGCTAAAGCAGCTTCTGAAGGAATGTCAGAAATAGTAATTCCTAATCGTAATTTTAAAGTGTTTGCAAATTTTATCCATTTTGATACATCACCATTGTAAATACGATCGTTGTCTCCAAAGCTTGCTCCGGCAGGATTAAGATTTGCGATTGCTTTATTTAATCTCGAAATTAAATCTTTATAAATAGTTAAACCGTCATCGTATTTTGGAGTTTTATATTGCAGATTTAATGCTTGAGAATATGGAACGTTTCCAAAAGTCTCCACTAATATTGCATAGGTGTAAACATTTAAAACTTCAATGATAGCAAGTTTATTAGGTTTGTTTAAAGGATTTTCTGTAACAGGTACCGGAGTATTATTGATGTTTATGGCACTTTGATCTAAATCCTTCAACACGTCTTTATATAAATATTGCCAGTGTTGTTCAGGAATAGTTCTTGTAACTAAATCGTAATTGCTTTCGTCTGTATATACTGTTTCTGTCCAATATTGATTTAATAGTCTAAATACATTGTCATTAACATTTGTGCTCATCATTTGATCTACTAAACTTTTTTGAGCACTTGTAAATAAAGCTTCGCCAGGAACGACTGACGGATCTTTTACGTTTGTGTTTAAATTTTCTATGTCATCAGAGCATGAGATCAACAGAGCTGTGGTGAATAGAAGTAAGAATATTTTTTTCATGATTTCTTGTTTTAGAATTGGATTTTGACGTTGAAACTTACATCTCTGGTAGATGGTAGTGATCCTGTTGAGTATCCTTGTAAATTACCTGCTCCTAGTCCTGATTCTGGATCTGCATCTGGTAAGTTTTTATGTATTATCCATAGATTTGTTCCAACAAGGCTAAATGTAACTCCATTCATAAAAGTGTTTTTTAAAACTTTTTCGCTAAGAGAGTATGAAATTGAAGTTTGTCTTAGTTTGATATAACTCGCATCATAAACAAATGCTTCGTCTGGTAAACCTCTTCTATATCCTTGTGCTCCAAAACGGCTGGCTTCAATTCTCGTTGTATTTGTACTTCCGTCAGGATTTACTCCCGGATTTATAAAACCACCACTGTCACTTCCAGAAGTTAAAGGATCTCTTATAGGATTTCCTAGTTCGTTTATAAAAGCGGTGTCATCAGGCAAACCTGTTGCTAGTCCATAATAACGGTCTAGTGAAAAGATTTGTCCGCCTTTTTGCATGTCAATCAAAAACTCAAAGGAGAAGTTTTTGTATGTAAATTTATTGTTTAGACCTCCCGTCCACTCAGGGTTTGCATTTCCAATAACATTATCGGAAGTCGAAGTTTTGATGTATTGACCATTATCAGGATCAACAACTCTTTGGCCATTTAGATAGGTGTATTGAGTTCCATAGATAACTCCATATGGTTGACCAACCTGAGCATTAATAGTAACTCCTCCCTGGAAAGAACCTAATTGAAGATTGTCAATTCCATCCAAAAGTTCTACTACTTTATTTCTGTTTCTTGCCCAGTTTAAATTAATATCCCATGAAAAATTTTCCGTTTTAACAGGAGTTCCGTTCAATGAAACCTCGACTCCTTGATTTTGGATTTCTCCAGCATTAATTAATTCATATAAATAACCAGTTGAAGAAGTCAATCTTAAAGGTATGATTTGATCAATTGAATTAGATTTGTAATAAGAAACGTCAAGTCCTAATCTCTTTTTGAAAAATGATAACTCTACACCCGCTTCATAACTCTTAGTACGCTCTGGTTTTAAGTTTGGATTGTTTTTAGTGTCTTTTACAGATGCAGATGAAGCTCCAAAAGCTGTATTTACTGCATACGTATCCAAGATTCTGTCAAAACCTGGGCTATTTCCAACTTCTGCATAATTAAGTCTTACTTTACCAAAAGAAAGCCAATCAGCTTTTACAAATTTGGAAAACACAAAACTGGTTGAAACAGAAGGGTAATAGTAAGAGCTGTTAGCTTCAGGTAGCGTAGAAGAATGATCTCTTCTTATTGTCCCCTCAAGGAATAAGTAGTCGTCATATCCAAAAGAGGCACTAGCATAAAGACCGTCAACACCGATTGATTCGTCTCTTTCTATTGGAGCTAGCATTGGAGCGGCCGTATTTTGTAAGGAATATAAACCTGCAATTGCAAGTCCTCCATTTGTTGCGGCCCATATAGAGTTGTAGTAGCTTCTTCTTATGTTTACACCGGCAACTCCTTTTAAGTTAAGTTTTGTTGTTAAATCTACATTATAGTTTAACATGAAGTCATAATTGTATTCGCTAAATCCAATATTTTTTCTAGAATATCCTGATGGAGCTGGACTTCTATTTGTACTTCCGTCACCACCGCCAGTTCCGATTCCGAAATTTGAAGGTACGCTTCCTACAGCTCTTCTTTCTTCTTGTAGTTCATCATAAGTATCAACAGACATTCTGCCGTAAGCATCTAACCAGTCTGTAATTTTGTAATTTAAAGAGACATTACCAATAAATCTGTTTCTGCTGTCAGATTCGTAATTTTCGTAACGCTGGAAATATGGATTGTCCCAGAAAATCGGAGTAGGATTTGTAGTTGAATTTGGATTCCAAGATACATTTCTTCCTGTTAGTTCGTAAGCTTGTCTTAGCCCTTTTATGTCAACGTTAGTTTGCCACCATTGTCTAAAATTCCCAGCAATATTATCATTATAACCTGTGTTATTTCTACCAATAGTACTTGTTCTGGTAAAGTTTCCGTACCCTGCAACAGTCAGTCTGTCGTTGATTAATGTTGAAGCGTTTAAGGTTATTGTATTTCTTTTTAATGTACTATTTGGTAAAAGACCTTGCTGGTCAAGATTGTTTATTCCCAATCTTAAATATCCATTTTCAAGACCTTTATCTATAGAGATAGCATTTGTTAGCGCTACTGGTTTCTCAAAAAAAGTAATAGGGCCGTTTTTTGCTGCCGTCCAAGGTGTGGCTTTCATGTAGTTTGGAGATTCTGGGTAAAATGCATCCCATTGATAGACCATTAAACTAGGATCAAATCTTGCTCCATAAGAGGCGTCCTCTGTTAGTGGAGTAACATAATCAAGAACACCGTCGCCATTAATGTCTTGACGATCTAGATAAGAATCTTCGTCTGGGCCATAATAAGGACCGTAACCACCGCCATATTGGTTTTGATATTTTATAAATGTGCTTTTGTCAACTGAGCCGGTAGTAATACCAGAGTTAACGGTAATGGAGAAGCCTTTCGCTTTTTTGTTTCCTTTTTTGGTTGTAATTACTACAACGCCATTTGCGGCTCTTGAACCATACAAGGCACTTGCCGCAGATCCTTTAAGTATGTTTATAGACTCGATGTCTTCTGGATTTATATCAGAAGCTGCACTTCCGTAATCGTAACCAGATCCAGATTGCTCCTGATCTCTTGAGTTCGAATTATTGTTGCTTACCGGAACTCCATCAATAACAAACAAGGCTTGGTTATTTCCTGTTAAAGATGAATTTCCTCTAATTACAATATTTGTCGAACCCCCAAAATTTGTAGTTCTTTTGACTTGTACACCAGAAACTTTTCCTGAGATTGCATTTACGAAGTTGTCACTTTTAACAGCTGCTAAATTTTCTCCTTTTACTTCTTGCGTTGCGTATCCTAGAGATTTTTTTTCTCTCGAAAGTCCAAGAGCTGTTACTACAACACCTTCCAGTTGCATTGTGTCTCCTGAAAGTTTAGTATTGATTTGAGTTGAACTTGCAGTTACCTCTTGAGATCTCATTCCGATGTAGCTGAACACTAATACCTGATTTGGTGAAGCCTTAAGGGAATATTTTCCATCAAAATCTGTTTGAGCACTGTTTTTAGTTCCCTTGACTAATACACTTACGCCTGGTAGCGGCATTCCTGCATCGTCGGTCACAGTTCCCGAGACAGTTCGTTCTTGCGCAAAGGTTAGTTGCGCGATTAGTACTATAAAAAGCACTAAAAATCCGTTAAACTTTGGTTTCATAATTAATAATTATTTTGAATTAGTATTACTAATCTCATAATTATTTGTTAATATTCCAACTTTTTATTTAAGGTTTTTTTAACTAAGCTTAAAATTTAACATTATAACAAATGTTTAAAATACTGTTATAAAATTTGATTTTCCCTTTGTTTGCAGAGCCATTCGCAAGTTGAATTTTTAATAATCCACCCTTAGTTAATAATCCTAATCCTACGCCAAAAGATAATATATTTCTTACTTTTTTATTAAAAGTCTGATCTTGATAAATGCCATAATCTAAAATTGAATGAACATAAAAATTAGAAGTGGGTAAATATCGATATTCTGTAAGAAGTAGATTGGCATAATTTGCCTGTAAACTATTTTCTGAGAAGCCTCTAATTGAGTTCATTCCTCCAAATCGAAATAATTCATTGGTGATATAATTCTTGCTTTGTAAATAGTAGTTTTGCGAATTTAAATAAACATAATTCTTTTTGTTTAACTCAAAATTGTAGGCCACATTTAACAATGCTAATAATTGTTTGCTAGATCCTGCTGTTTCTGCATCATTAGGAGTTTCTCTTTTGCCATGTCCTATTGTAGCATTAATTATAGCTTTTGTTGAAAAAAGATTTTCATTTTCCAGTATTTTATAATCATAGTTAGCAGTGAGATAAGAGTTGTTGAAGTCGCTTAAACTGCTGTTGTTAGTATTTTGAATATCGCTTGACTCTGTTGATTGATAGCCTAAGTAAAGTTTTGAATTGTAATTTAAATAATACACGAAGTTAATGTCTGTTTTAGTATTTTGAAAAGTGCTGTCTTGCTTGAAGATATTTAATTGTGCTTTTATTCCAAGAGAAGATTGAAATAGATATGGGATTTCTATTTTGGTATTAAAAGTTTTTTGGTCATTTCCATCACTTTTCCAGTATAATGAAAACTTTTCGCCAGCTCGTAACGTATTTACGAGGCTAATGTCTAAGTAGCCATTTAGCTTTAATTTTTTGTTTTCATCATTAGAAAATCCAATGTATCCATCAAAAGTATTGGCTTTTCTTTTTTCCAAGTATGTATAGATTTTTGTTGAATCTTGAGTAAATAAAATTTCGGGATATTTGGGTTGTGTGATAAATTCAAAACTTCCAATATCATTATATAGTTTTTGAGTTATTTCCTGATTAAAGGTTTTGTTTATATATTTCTTATTTAGTTGTTTAAGAGCTCCTTTTGGGAAATAGTCTTTAGTATCTGGATTTGTGTAATTTATAATAATCGAACTTATCGTTCTTTTCTTTTCAGTGTTTAAATTTAAGTCGGCATAAATTATTGAATTTTTACGCCTGATGTTTTCAAGTTTTATTTTTGTAAAAGCAAATCCTTTTTTTTCATTGTTTAATACTTTTTGGTATAAGAAATTTTCGAGTTCTGAATAAGGAATTACAATGCTGTCATTTGCAGATATCTTAGAATCAAAACTATCGATATTTCTTCCTATATATATATGTATATATTTTATTTGCTTTTTTAAATCGAATAATGCATTATAAGTTGAGTCATTTGTTTTTTTTATTTCTAAAGTTTGCAAATCCAAGTAGCCTAAATTGGATATTTTTTTTTCAGTGTTTTTTATTTCTTTAAGTAATGATGTTACGTCTTTATGCTTTGGGCTGTAATTTACAGAATCGATAATTTGAGTCTGAGTTTTGTTTGTTCCCTGTATTTTTAAATAAAAAGTTTGTGCAAAACCGGAATAACTTGCGAAACAGAGTAATATGTAAAAAAGATGTTTCAAAGTAGAATATTTCATTCGTTAAATGTAAAGCAAATATCTGTTGTTTGATTGAAAAATGAAAAGGCTAAATAATGATATTGAAAATTAATGATTTAACGTTTGTATACTGAAAAATATTTTATACATTTGCAACCCCGTAAAAAGCGGGAATTTAATAAACATAATAATTTTTAGTATTAATTATGCCAACAATTCAACAATTAGTAAGAACAGGAAGAACTCAGATCACTAAGAAGAGTAAATCGGTTGCTTTAGATTCTTGTCCTCAAAGAAGAGGGGTTTGTACGCGTGTTTACACTACTACACCAAAAAAACCAAACTCTGCAATGCGTAAAGTTGCGCGTGTACGTTTGACAAATGGTAATGAGGTGAATGCTTACATCCCAGGAGAAGGACACAATCTACAAGAGCACTCGATAGTATTAGTGCGAGGTGGAAGGGTAAAAGATTTACCAGGTGTTAGATATCACATCGTTCGTGGAGCGCTTGATACGTCAGGTGTTGCAGGAAGAACGCAAAGAAGATCTAAGTACGGTGCTAAACGCCCAAAAGAAGCAAAAAAGTAATTTAAAAACTTTTAAGAAAAAGACATGAGAAAAAGAGCGGCAAAGAAAAGACCACTTTTACCAGATCCAAGATTTAATGATCAATTGGTAACACGTTTTGTAAACAACTTAATGTGGGACGGTAAGAAGTCTACAGCTTTTAAAGTTTTTTATGATGCTATTGATATCATTGAAACTAAAAAACAAAATGATGAAAAAACTTCATTAGAAATCTGGAAAGATGCTTTAACAAACGTTATGCCTCACGTAGAAGTACGTAGCCGTAGAGTTGGTGGAGCTACATTCCAAATTCCAATGCAGATACGTCCAGATAGAAAAATTTCTATGGCGATGAAATGGTTGATTCTTTATTCAAGAAGAAGAAACGAAAAATCTATGGCACAACGTTTAGCTTCTGAGTGTTTAGCTGCTGCTAAAGAAGAAGGTGCTGCGGTTAAGAAAAGAATGGATACTCACAAAATGGCAGAAGCTAATAAAGCATTCTCTCACTTTAGATTTTAATTCGTAAAGAAATGGCTAGAGATTTAAAATATACAAGAAATATCGGGATTGCTGCTCACATTGATGCTGGTAAAACAACAACAACTGAGCGTATTCTTTTTTATACTGGAAAATCGCATAAAATTGGTGAGGTTCACGATGGAGCTGCAACAATGGACTGGATGGCACAAGAGCAAGAAAGAGGTATTACAATTACTTCTGCTGCTACAACTTGTACTTGGAACTTTCCAACGGAGCAAGGTAAAGTTCTTCCAGAATCATTACCATACCACTTTAATATTATTGATACTCCTGGGCACGTTGACTTTACTGTAGAGGTAAACCGTTCTTTACGTGTACTTGATGGTTTAGTTTTCTTGTTTAGTGCTGTTGATGGTGTTGAGCCTCAGTCAGAAACTAACTGGAGACTTGCGGATCAATACAGAGTTCCTCGTATGGGATTCGTAAATAAAATGGACCGTCAGGGTTCGAACTTTTTAGGAGTTTGTGGTCAGGTAAAAGATATGTTGAAATCGAATGCGGTTGCAATTACTTTACCTATTGGTGATGAGGCTGATTTCAAAGGAATCGTTGACTTAGTGAAAAATCAAGCTATTGTATGGCATGATGAAACTCAAGGAGCTACTTTTGATATTGTTGATATCCCAGCTGATATGGTTGATGATGTTAAGCATTACCGTTCTATTCTTATTGAAGAAATTGCTACTTATGATGAAAATCTTTTGGATAAGTACATGGAAGATGAGAACTCTATTACAGAGGAGGAAATCAATAACGCTTTAAGAGCTGCAACAATCGACATGGCAATCATTCCTATGCTTGCTGGATCTTCTTTCAAAAACAAAGGAGTTCAATTTATGTTAGATGCAGTTTGTAAATATTTACCATCTCCTTTAGATAAAGAAGGTATTGAAGGTATTCATCCTGATGATGCTGATTTATTAGAAGAAGATCAAACTAAAATCTTGCGTAAGCCAGATGTAAAAGAGCCATTCGCTGCCTTAGCATTTAAAATTGCTACTGACCCATTCGTAGGTCGTTTAGCTTTCTTCCGTGCTTACTCTGGTCGTTTAGATGCTGGTTCTTATGTTTTAAATACTCGTTCTGGTAATAAAGAGAGAATTTCTCGTATTTACCAAATGCACGCTAACAAACAAAACCCAATCGAATTTATTGAGGCTGGAGATATTGGAGCAGCAGTAGGATTTAAAGATATCAAAACAGGAGATACTTTATGTGATGAAAAGAATCCAATTATCTTGGAGTCTATGAAATTCCCAGATCCTGTAATTGGTATTGCTATTGAGCCTAAAACTAAAGCTGACGTTGATAAAATGGGTATGGCTTTGGCTAAATTAGCTGAAGAAGATCCAACGTTTACAGTTAGAACTGACGAGGCTTCTGGTCAAACTATTATCTCTGGTATGGGTGAGCTTCACTTAGATATCTTAGTTGACCGTATGAAACGTGAGTTTAAAGTAGAGGTTAATCAAGGTGAGCCACAAGTAGAGTACAAAGAGGCGTTTACAAGATCTGCTCAACATAGAGAAACTTACAAAAAACAATCTGGAGGTCGTGGTAAATTCGGTGATATCGTATTTAGAATCGAGCCTGCTGATGAAGTTGATGGAAAAGTTCCTGTTGGATTACAGTTCGTAAATGAAGTAAAAGGAGGTAACGTTCCTAAAGAATATATTCCTGCTGTTGAAAAAGGTTTCCGTGAAGCTATGAAAACTGGACCTTTAGCTGGATATGCTGTGGATAGTTTAAAAGTTACTTTATTGGATGGATCTTTCCACCCTGTGGATTCTGATGCTCTTTCTTTTGAATTAGCTGCTAGAATGGGGTATAAAGAATCTGGAAAAGCTGCTGGAGCTGTTATCTTGGAGCCAATCATGAAAATCGAAGTTATTACTCCAGAAGAAAATATGGGTGATATCGTAGGTGACTTGAACCGTCGTAGAGGTCAGGTTAATGACATGGGTGATAGAAACGGAGCGAAAACTATTAAGGCAGATGTGCCATTGGCTGAGATGTTTGGATATGTTACTACATTGAGAACATTGTCATCTGGTAGAGCAACGTCTACAATGGAGTTTTCTCACTATGCAGAAACGCCTTCTAATATTTCAGAAGCGGTAATTAAAAAAGCAAAAGGTAACGCTTAATTCTTAAGAAAATGAGTCAAAAAATCAGAATAAAACTAAAATCTTACGATCACATGTTGGTAGATAAATCTGCTGAAAAGATCGTAAAAACAGTAAAAACTACTGGAGCGGTTGTAACAGGTCCTATTCCGTTGCCAACTCACAAAAAACTTTTCACTGTATTGCGTTCTCCGCACGTTAATAAAAAAGCGAGAGAGCAATTTGAAGTAATGTCATACAAGAGATTGATTGATATTTATTCATCTTCATCTAAAACTATTGATGCTTTAATGAAACTTGAATTGCCAAGTGGAGTTGAAGTAGAGATTAAAGTATAATTTTTTTATATTTTTTTTATATAAAAAGCGAGACATTTTTTGTCTCGCTTTTTTTGTTTTTAGAAGTTGTTTTGGTTTGTAAATTTTAACGTGTTTTTATTTTTTAATTTTTTGTAAAGTCCTTTGTTTTAAGGTGGTTTGAGTGTTTCTTGTTATGTTTTTATTGTTTAATTGTTAAGGTGAAAAGTGTTGGCGAATTGAAAATTATGCCTTAAATTTTGGTGTGTAGAAGGTGTGTTTTCTTGCTGTTTTGATCGTTGGATTTTGATTATGAGCGATTTAATTTTTGTAACTGTTTGGTATATTCAATTTTAATATCTACTTTTGCACTCCCTGTTTGGAAATTTCTGTTATTTTCAAATTGAAGGGAATTTTAGTAATTAATAATTAATATTTATGTCTGGGTTAATTGGTAAGAAAATCGGCATGACTAGTATTTTCGATGAAAACGGGAAAAACATTCCTTGTACAGTAATCGAAGCTGGACCATGCGTTGTTACCCAAGTCAGAACCAACGAGGTTGACGGGTATGAAGCGTTGCAACTTGGTTTCGATGACAAAAACGAGAAACATTCTACTAAAGCGGCTTTAGGTCACTTTAAAAAAGCTGGAACTGTTGCTAAGAAAAAAGTCGTTGAATTCCAAGATTTTGCAACTGAACAAAAATTAGGAGATCTTATTGATGTTACTATTTTTGAAGAAGGAGAATTTGTAGATGTACAAGGTGTGTCTAAAGGTAAAGGTTTCCAAGGTGTTGTTAAACGTCACGGTTTTGGTGGTGTTGGACAAGCTACTCATGGTCAGCACAACCGTTTAAGAGCGCCAGGTTCTGTAGGAGCTTCTTCTTATCCATCTAGAGTATTCAAAGGAATGCGTATGGCTGGAAGAATGGGAGGAGAAAATGTAAAAGTTCAAAACCTTAGAGTTTTAAAAGTAGTTGCTGAAAAGAATCTACTTGTTGTTAAAGGATGTGTTCCTGGGCACAAAAACTCTTATGTAATCATTCAGAAGTAATGGAAGTAAAAGTATTAGATTTCAACGGAAAAGATACTGGAAGAAAAGTTCAACTTTCTGATTCAGTATTCGCAATTGAACCAAACAATCACGCTGTATATCTTGATGTTAAGCAATATCTTGCTAATCAAAGACAAGGTACTCATAAAGCTAAAGAAAGAGCTGAAGTAACAGGAAGTACGCGTAAGATTAAAAAACAAAAAGGAACTGGTACTGCTCGTGCAGGAAGTGTTAAGAGTCCATTGTTTAAAGGTGGTGGAACAGTTTTCGGACCAAGACCAAGAAGTTATTCATTTAAATTGAATAAAGGATTGAAGAGATTGGCTAGAAAATCAGCTTTCTCAATCAAAGCAAAAGAGTCAAATATAGTAGTTTTAGAAGACTTTAATTTTGAAGCGCCAAACACTAAAAATTTCATTAACGTTTTGAAAGCTTTAGGGTTAGAGAATAAAAAATCTTTATTTGTGTTGGGTGAGTCAAATAAAAACGTATATTTGTCGTCACGTAATTTAAAGGCTTCAAACGTCGTAACTAGCTCAGAATTAAGCACTTACGCAATATTAAACGCTAATAATTTAGTGCTTTTGGAAGGTTCTTTAGAGTTAATTGAAGAAAATTTAAGTAAATAATAGGAATATGAGCATCATTATTAGGCCTATAGTAACGGAAAAAGTAACCAAAGAAAGTGAAGTTCTAAACCGCTTCGGATTCGTTGTTAACAAAAAAGCAAACAAAGTTGAAATTAAGAAAGCTGTTGAGGCTGCTTATGGAGTAACTATCGTTTCTGTTAACACAATGAATGTGAGACCAGATAGATCTACTAAATACACTAAAAGTGGTTTAATCAGTGGAAAGACAAATGCATACAAAAAAGCAATTGTTCAAGTACAAGAAGGAGAAACAATTGATTTTTACAACAATATCTAAGATAGAAAAATGTCAGTAAGAAAATTAAAACCTATTACCCCGGGTCAGCGATTTAGAGTTGTGAATGGTTATGACGCTATTACAACTGATAAGCCGGAACGCTCTTTGATAGCGCCGATAAAAAACTCAGGAGGTAGAAATAGTCAAGGAAAGATGACCATGCGTTATACGGGTGGTGGTCACAAGCAGAGATATCGTATTATTGATTTCAAAAGAACTAAAGATGGAATTCCAGCTACAGTGAAATCAATTGAATACGATCCAAATCGTACTGCATTTATCGCTTTATTAGCTTACGCTGATGGAGAGAAAACTTATATTATCGCTCAAAACGGATTGAAAGTTGGTCAGAAATTAGTTTCTGGTCCAGAGTCTCAACCAGAGATTGGTAATACTTTACCTTTAAGCAGAATTCCTCTTGGAACTGTTATATCTTGTATTGAGTTACGTCCAGGACAAGGAGCTGTTATCGCTCGTTCAGCTGGAACTTTTGCTCAGTTAATGGCAAGAGACGGGAAATACGCAACAATTAAAATGCCATCTGGAGAGACAAGATTAATCTTGTTAACATGTTCGGCTACAATTGGAGCTGTTTCTAACTCTGACCACCAATTAGTTGTATCTGGAAAAGCAGGTAGAACAAGATGGTTAGGAAGAAGACCTAGAACTAGACCAGTAGCGATGAACCCAGTTGATCACCCTATGGGAGGTGGTGAAGGACGTTCTTCTGGAGGGCACCCACGTTCAAGAAACGGATTGCCAGCTAAAGGTTACAGAACTCGTTCTAAGAAAAACCCGAGTAACAAGTATATCGTAGAACGTAGAAAGAAATAATAAGATATGGCACGTTCATTAAAAAAAGGACCTTTCGTTCATTATAAATTAGATAAGAAAGTTCAAGAAAACGTAGAGAGTGGTAAAAACGCAGTAGTAAAGACTTGGTCTAGAGCTTCTATGATTACTCCAGATTTTGTTGGGCAAACAATCGCAGTTCATAACGGTCGTCAATTTGTACCAGTTTACGTTACAGAAAACATGGTAGGTCACAAATTAGGAGAGTTTTCGCCAACTAGATCTTTTAGAGGTCATGCTGGAGCAAAAAATAAAGGTAAAAAATAAAAGAAGCAATGGGAGTTCGTAAAAGAGAAACAGCAGATGCGAGAAAAGAGGCTAATAAGTCTATCGCTTTCGCAAAATTGAATAACTGCCCTACTTCACCTAGAAAAATGCGCTTAGTAGCGGACTTGGTAAGAGGTCAGAAGGTAGAAAGAGCACTTAACATTTTAAGATTCAGTTCTAAAGAAGCTTCAAGAAAATTAGAAAAACTATTATTATCTGCAATCAACAACTGGGAGCAAAAAAATAGTGAAGGTAATTTAGAAGAAGCTGGATTATTTGTTAAAGAGATCAGAGTAGATGGTGGAATGATGTTAAAAAGACTTCGTCCAGCTCCACAAGGTCGTGCACACAGAATAAGAAAACGTTCTAATCACGTTACAATCGTGCTTGGAGCTATCAATAACACACAAAGCAATTCTTAAGCAGCATGGGACAAAAGACAAATCCAATTGGAAATAGACTTGGTATCATCAGAGGATGGGACTCAAACTGGTATGGTGGAAATGATTACGGCGATAAATTAGCTGAGGATCACAAAATCAGAAAGTATATCCATGCTCGTTTATCAAAAGCTAGTGTATCTAAAGTAATCATCGAGAGAACTTTAAAGCTTGTAACCGTTACTATCACTACTGCTAGACCTGGTATCATTATCGGAAAAGGTGGACAAGAGGTAGACAAGTTAAAAGAGGAACTTAAGAAAGTTACTGATAAAGAGGTTCAAATTAACATCTTTGAAATTAAAAGACCTGAGTTAGATGCTTATCTTGTGGCTACAAGCATCGCTCGTCAAATCGAAAGCCGTATTTCTTACAGACGTGCAATCAAAATGGCTATTGCTGCTTCTATGCGTATGAACGCTGAAGGTATCAAAGTTTTGATTTCTGGTCGTTTGAATGGTGCTGAGATGGCGCGTTCAGAAGGTTTCAAAGAAGGTAGAATTCCTCTATCAACTTTCAGAGCTGATATCGATTATGCTCTTGCTGAAGCTCATACTACTTATGGTAGAATGGGAATTAAAGTATGGATCATGAAAGGTGAAGTTTACGGTAAGAGAGAACTTTCTCCACTTGCTGGAATGGACAAAAAACAATCTGGTACAGGTGGTGGTAAAGGTGGAGATGCTCCTAGAGGCAAATCTAACTTTAACAAAGGCGGTAAACCGGACGCTCGTAAAAGAAAGTAAATTTTTAAACTAAAGAAAAATGTTACAGCCTAAAAGAACAAAATACCGTAAGGTACAAAAAGGTAGAATGAAAGGTAACTCTCAAAGAGGGCATGAACTTTCAAATGGAATGTTTGGTATTAAATCTGTACATGAAGATGGAATGTTCTTAACATCTCGTCAAATCGAAGCTGCACGTATTGCTGCAACTCGTTACATGAAGAGAGAGGGACAATTATGGATTAAAATTTTCCCAGACAAACCTATTACTAAGAAACCTCTTGAAGTACGTATGGGTAAAGGTAAAGGAGCAGTTGAGTATTGGGCTGCTGTTGTTAAACCAGGAAGAATTATGTTTGAAGTTGGAGGAGTTCCATTGTCAGTTGCAAAAGAGGCTTTACGTCTTGCAGCTCAAAAACTTCCAGTAAAAACTAAGTTCGTCGTTGCTAGAGATTTCGAAGCATAATTTATATTTATTATGAAACAATCAGAAATAAAAGATCTTTCTGCAGCGGAGTTGCAAGAAAAGCTTAGTCAAACTAAGAAAGTATATGCTGACCTAAAAATGGCTCACGCTATTTCTCCAATTGCTAACCCACTTCAAATTAGAAGCGTTAGAAGAACAGTTGCAAGATTAGCTACAGAGTTAACTAAAAGAGAGTTACAATAATTGTATTCTGCTGAAAGATGGAAGAAAAAAGAAATTTAAGAAAAGAAAGAATAGGTGTTGTTACTTCAAATAAGATGGATAAATCTATCGTTATTTCTGAAGTAAGAAAAGTAAAACACCCATTATACGGTAAGTTCGTGTTGAAAACTAAGAAATATGTTGCACACGACGAAACAAACGACTGTAACATTGGAGATACTGTAAGAATTAGCGAAACGCGTCCTTTAAGTAAAACAAAATGTTGGAGATTAGTTGAAATCTTAGAAAGAGCTAAATAATTATGGTACAACAAGAATCAAGACTAAAAGTAGCAGATAACACGGGAGCTAAAGAAGTTTTAACTATTCGTGTTTTAGGAGGTACTAAAAGAAGATATGCCTCTGTTGGTGACAAAATTGTAGTTTCTATCAAAGATGCAACTCCAAACGGAAACGTGAAAAAAGGAGCTGTTTCAACTGCAGTTGTTGTACGTACTAAAAAAGAAGTGAGAAGAGCTGATGGTTCTTATATCCGTTTCGATGACAATGCATGTGTTCTTTTGAATGCTGCAGGGGAAATGAGAGGAACTCGTGTTTTTGGTCCGGTAGCAAGAGAACTTCGTGAAAAACAATTCATGAAAATTGTATCATTAGCACCAGAAGTGCTTTAATTCGTTTTAAGATGATAAAGCTAAAAATAAAATCAGGAGATATCGTAAGAGTTATTGCTGGAGACCATAAAGGTGCTGAAGGTAAAGTTTTACGTGTTTACCGTGAAAAAAACAAAGCGATAGTTGAAGGTGTGAACTTGGTTTCAAAACACACTAAACCAAGTGCTAAAAACCCTCAAGGTGGTATCGTTAAGAAAGAGGCTTCTATTCAAATTTCTAACATTTCTCTAATTGATCCTAAAACTAAGGAAACAACTAGAGTAGGTATTAGAGTAGAAGGAGATAAGAAAGTAAGATTTTCAAAAAAATCTAATCAAGTACTATAGTAATGGCATATACACCTAGACTAAAAGAAGAATATAAGAGTAGAGTGATCTCTGCTCTTAAAGAAGAGTTCGGATATACAAACGTAATGCAAGTTCCAAAACTTGAAAAAATCGTTTTGAGCCGTGGAGTTGGTGCAGCTGTATCTGATAAAAAACTTATTGACTATGCAGTTGATGAGTTAACAAAGATCACTGGACAAAAAGCAGTATCTACAATTTCTAAGAAAGACGTTGCGTCTTTCAAATTAAGAAAAGGGATGCCTATTGGAGCAAAAGTAACTTTACGTGGAGAAAGAATGTATGAGTTTTTAGATAGACTTATTACTTCTGCTTTACCACGTGTTAGAGACTTTGGTGGTATTAAAGCTACTGGTTTCGACGGAAGAGGTAACTACAATCTTGGAGTTTTAGAGCAAATCATTTTCCCAGAAATTGATATTGACAAAGTAAACAAAATTTCAGGAATGGATATTACTTTTGTTACTACTGCAAAAACAGACAAAGAGGCAAAGTCATTATTGGCTGAATTAGGATTACCTTTTAAAAAGAATTAAGACATGGCTAAAGAATCAATGAAAGCCCGCGAGGTGAAAAGAGAGAAAACGGTAGCTAAGTATGCTGAGAAGAGAAAAGCTTTATTAGAAGCTGGAGACTACGAAGGTTTACAAAGATTACCTAAAAATGCTTCACCAGTTCGTTTACACAATCGTTGTAAATTAACAGGTAGACCTAGAGGTTATATCCGTCAATTCGGTATTTCACGTGTAACTTTCCGTGAAATGGCTAACAATGGATTAATTCCTGGTGTGAAAAAAGCCAGCTGGTAATTTAAAAAGTTTATAAATTGATTAAAGGTTCAGGAGGCAGAGTGCTTCCTGAAAACCATAATCGCAATCAAATACATATGTATACAGATCCTATTGCAGATTATTTGACTAGAGTTCGTAACGCTGTGGCTGCAAACCACAAAGTTGTTGAAATTCCAGCTTCTAATCTTAAAAAAGAAATAACTAAGATCTTATTTGATCAAGGTTATATCTTAAGTTACAAATTTGAGCAGAACACAGTTCAAGGTTCTATCAAAATCGCTTTAAAGTATGATAAAGATACTAAAGAGCCTGTAATTAAAGATATCCAAAGAATTAGTAAACCTGGTTTACGTAAATATGCAGGTGCTGCCAAATTACCAAGAATCCTTAACGGATTAGGAATTGCAATTGTTTCTACATCAAAAGGTCTTATGACTGGAAAACAAGCGAAACAATTAAATGTAGGTGGTGAAGTAATTTGTTACGTATACTAATTTTTAAAGACTAAATAAGATGTCAAGAATAGGTAAAAGTCCAATTGTAATCCCTGCTGGTGTAACTGTTGAAGTTAACGAAGGTGTTATTACAGTAAAAGGAAAGAAAGGTCAACTTACTCAGGAGTTTTCGGACGTAACTGTAAAAGTTGAAGGTGATCAAATCGTTGTAGAGAGATCGTCTGATTATAAAGACCAAAGAGCAAAACACGGATTATACAGATCTTTAATCAATAACATGATTGTTGGTGTATCTGAAGGTTTTACAAAAGAACTTGAATTAGTTGGAGTTGGTTATAGAGCTTCAAACCAAGGACAAAAGTTAGATTTAGCTCTTGGATATTCACACAATATTGTTTTGGAAATTGCTCCAGAAGTAAGTTTAGAAACAATATCTGAAAAAGGAAAGAATCCTATCGTAAAATTAACATCATTTGATAAACAACTTTTAGGTCAGGTTGCTGCGAAAATCAGAGGTTTCCGTAAGCCAGAGCCATATAAAGGAAAAGGTGTTAAATTTGTAGGTGAAGTATTAAGAAGAAAAGCAGGTAAATCAGCTTAAAACATAAGATTATGTCATTAACAAAATCTGAAAGAAGACAGAGAATTAAATTCAGAATTAGAAAATCGGTTAGTGGTTCTGCTGCAAGACCTAGACTTTCTGTATTTAGAAGTAATAAAGAAATTTACGCTCAAATCATTGATGATGTAAATGGAGTTACTATATTAGCTGCATCTTCGAGAGAAAAAGAAATAGGAAAAGGTACTAACGTTGAAATCGCTGCTGCTGTTGGAAAACTAGTTGCTGAGAAAGCGTTAAAAGCTGGGATTGATACCATCACTTTTGATAGAGGTGGATATTTATATCACGGTCGTATTAAATCATTAGCAGAAGGCGCAAGAGCCGCTGGACTTAAATTCTAATATATTATGTCTAAATACAAAAATGTAGAATTGGTAAAACCTAGTGGTCTTGAATTAAAAGATCGTCTAGTTAGTGTTAATCGTGTTACTAAAGTTACAAAAGGAGGTAGAGCTTTCGGTTTTTCTGCTATTGTAGTTGTAGGTGATGAAAATGGAGTAGTTGGTCATGGATTAGGAAAATCTAAAGACGTTTCTGAAGCAATTGCGAAAGCAGTAGAAGATGCTAAGAAAAACTTAGTTAGAATTCCTTTGAACGGACAATCTGTTCCTCACGAACAAAAAGGTAAATTTGGTGGTGCGCGTGTATTCTTAATTCCTGCATCTCATGGTACAGGAGTTATTGCTGGTGGAGCTGTTCGTTCAGTTCTTGAGTCGGTAGGTATCCACGATGTATTGTCTAAATCTCAAGGATCATCAAATCCACATAACGTAGTAAAAGCAACTTTTGATGCTTTATTGCAAATGAGAAGCGCTCATACTGTTGCAAAACAAAGAGGCGTTTCTTTAGAAAAAGTTTTTAAAGGTTAATTAGGAAATTATGGCTAAATTATTAGTAAAACAAGTAAGAAGCAAAATCAACTGCCCTCTTTCTCAAAAGAGAGGTTTAGAAGCTTTAGGTCTACGTAAAATTGGACAAGTTGTGGAGCATGAGTCAAATCCTGCTATCCTTGGGATGATAAACAAAGTTAAACACTTAGTTTCTGTTGAAGAAGCTAAATAACAAATACTGTTATGAATTTAAGTAACTTACAGCCTGCTGAAGGATCTACACACAATCAAAATAAAAGATTAGGTAGAGGAGAAGGCTCTGGAAAAGGTGGTACCGCTGCAAGAGGACACAAAGGAGCTAAATCTCGTTCTGGTTATTCTAAAAAGATTGGTTTCGAAGGAGGGCAAATGCCACTTCAAAGACGTGTACCTAAGTTTGGTTTCAAAAACATCAATCGTAAAGAATACGAAGGTGTTAATTTAGATACTCTTCAATTATTAGTTGACAATGGTGCAATTACTGATTCTGTTTCTATGACAGATTTCGTAGCAAATCGTCTAGCTTCTAAAAATGAAATCGTTAAGATTTTAGGTAGAGGAGAATTGAAAGCAAAATTAAAAGTAACTGCCCACAAATTTACTGCTACTGCAAAAGCTGCTATCGAAGCTGCTGGAGGAGAAGCTGTAACTATATAACTTATCTATTAAGATGAAGAAATTTATTGAATCAATAAGTAATGTTTGGAAAATCGAAGAACTAAAGAATAGAATCTTAATTACTTTAGGATTACTTTTAGTATATCGTTTTGGAGCACACGTTACGCTTCCTGGAATTGACGCAACGCAATTGACTGGTTTAGCGGGACAAACTAAAAATGGTCTAGGATCTATTCTAGACATGTTCACCGGGGGTGCTTTCTCTAAGGCTTCAGTTTTTGCCTTAGGTATCATGCCTTATATTTCTGCGTCTATTGTTGTTCAGTTAATGGGGATTGCGATTCCATATTTACAAAAACTTCAAAATGATGGGGAAAGTGGTAGAAAAAAGATTAATCAAATCACTCGTTGGTTGACAATCGCTATCACATTGGTTCAAGGTCCAACTTATATCTATAATTTATACAGAACATTGCCTAGTAATGCATTTTTGCTAGGCTTTAATTCACCTGAATTTTTGTTCTCGTCAGTTATCATTTTAGTTACTGGTACAATTTTTGCTATGTGGCTTGGTGAGAAAATTACAGATAAAGGTATTGGAAATGGTATTTCATTGTTAATTATGGTTGGTATTTTAGCACGTTTACCGCAAGCTTTTATTCAAGAGTTTACAACACGTGTTACCAATAACAATGGAGGTCCAATGTTATTAGTTATTGAAATTATTGTGTGGCTGTTAGTTATCATTTCTTGTGTATTGCTTACAATGGCAGTACGTAGAATCCCGGTTCAGTATGCTCGTCGTACAACAACTGGAGATTACGAACAAGATTTAGCAGGTGGTAATAGACAATGGATTCCTCTAAAGCTTAATGCTTCTGGAGTTATGCCAATCATTTTTGCTCAGGCAATTATGTTTATCCCTGCAGCGGTGGCTGGATTGTCTAAATCAGATACATCACAATCTATTGTTGGTGCATTTAGTAATATGTTTGGTTTCTGGTATAATTTTGTTTTTGCAACTTTAATTATTGTATTTACATTCTTTTATACTGCAATCACCGTTCCTACTAACAAAATGGCTGATGATTTAAAAAGAAGCGGTGGTTTTATTCCAGGCGTTCGTCCGGGAGCAGAAACTTCTGATTTCCTTGATAAAGTGATGTCTTTAATAACTTTCCCAGGATCTTTATTCCTTGCTTTGATTGCTGTGTTCCCAGCTATTGTTGTAAGTATTATGGATGTACAACAATCTTGGGCAATGTTTTTTGGAGGTACCTCTTTAATAATTATGGTTGGTGTTGCAATAGATACTATTCAACAGATCAATTCATACTTGTTAAATAAACATTATGATGGTTTAATGAAGACTGGTAAAAATAGAAAAGCGGTAGCTTAATATATTTATGGCAAAACAATCAGCAATAGAACAAGACGGATCAATTATAGAAGCATTATCTAATGCAATGTTCCGTGTAGAGTTAGAAAATGGACATATTGTAATTGCTCATATTTCTGGTAAAATGCGAATGCATTACATCAAATTATTACCTGGTGATAAAGTGAAACTAGAAATGAGTCCTTACGATTTGTCAAAAGCAAGAATTACTTATCGATATTAAAGGATATTCACTATGAAAGTTAGAGCATCAGTAAAAAAGAGAAGTGCCGAGTGCATTATCGTGCGTAGAAAAGGGAGACTGTACGTAATAAACAAAAAGAATCCTAGATTTAAACAAAGACAAGGATAATTATGGCAAGAATAGCAGGGGTAGATATCCCAAAAAACAAAAGAGGTGTTATTGCACTTACCTACATCTTCGGATTAGGAAAAAGTAGAGCTATTGAGATTTTAGAAAAAGCTCAAGTAAGCCAAGATAAAAAAGTTCAAGATTGGAATGACGACGAAATCGGAGCAATTCGTGAAGCTGTTTCTTTTTATAAAATCGAAGGAGAATTACGTTCTGAAATTTCTTTAAACATTAAACGTTTAATGGATATCGGTTGTTACAGAGGTATTCGTCACAGATCTGGTCTTCCATTAAGAGGACAAAGAACTAAAAACAACTCAAGAACAAGAAAAGGTAAAAGAAAAACTGTTGCTAACAAGAAAAAAGCAACTAAATAATAAGTAATATGGCTAAAGCAACTGCAAAAAAACGTAAAGTTATCGTTGAATCAACGGGTGAGGCTCATATTTCTGCCACTTTTAATAACATTATTATTTCTTTAACTAATAAGAAAGGTGAAGTTATCTCTTGGTCTTCAGCTGGTAAAATGGGTTTCAGGGGTTCTAAAAAGAATACTCCTTACGCAGCTCAAATGGCAGCAGAAGATTGTGCTAAAGTAGCACTTGAGGCTGGATTGAAAAAAGTGAAAGTTTATGTAAAAGGACCAGGAAACGGACGTGAGTCTGCTATCCGTTCTATTCATAACGGTGGAATTGAAGTTACTGAAATTATTGATGTTACTCCAATGCCGCACAACGGATGTCGTCCTCCAAAAAGACGTAGAGTTTAATTTTATTTATTTATAGTATAAACAAGGTAGAGCAAGATTATCGAAGGATTAGACCTGAATTCATAATTTCTACCTTAAATTTTTTTTAAAATGGCAAGATATACTGGTCCTAAAACCAAAATCGCTCGTAAATTTGGCGAGGCAATCTTCGGAGATGATAAATCTTTCGAAAAAAGAAATTACCCACCTGGACAACACGGGATGGCTAAAAAAAGAGGAAAAAAATCTGAGTACGCTGTTCAGTTAATGGAAAAGCAAAAAGCTAAATATTCTTATGGAATTTTAGAAAAACAATTCAGAAATTTATTCGAAAAAGCATCAGCTACTAAAGGAGTTACTGGTGAAGTTTTATTACAATTATGCGAAGCAAGATTAGATAATGTTGTTTTTAGAATGGGAATTGCTCCATCTAGAAGAGGTGCGCGTCAAATCGTTTCTCACAGACACATTACTGTAAATGGAGAGGTTGTTAATATTCCTTCTTACCACCTTAAGCCTGGTGATAAAGTTGCAGTTCGTGAAAAATCTAAATCTTTAGAAGCTATCGAACGTTCTTTATCAAATTCAAGTCATGTTTATGAATGGATTACTTGGAATAATGATCTTAAAGAAGGGACTTTCGTTTCTGTACCTGCAAGACTTCAGATTCCAGAAAACATTAAAGAACAATTAATCGTAGAGTTGTACAACAAATAATAATTGACTTAGTCGAAATTTATGGCAATATTTAATTTTCAAAAGCCCGATAAAGTTATCATGATCGATTCAACCGATTTTGAAGGTAAATTTGAGTTTAGACCTTTAGAACCTGGTTACGGATTGACAGTTGGTAATGCACTTAGAAGAGTTTTGCTTTCAGCGTTAGAAGGTTATGCAATTACATCTGTTCGTATCGAAGGTGTAGATCATGAGTTTTCTACTATTTCAGGTGTTGTTGAGGACGTTACAGAAATTATCCTTAATCTTAAACAAGTACGTTTCAAACGTCAGATTGAAGATATCGATAATGAATCAGTTACTATTTCTGTTTCAGGTAAAGACCAATTGACAGCAGGTGATTTCCAGAAATTTATTTCAGGTTTCCAAGTTTTGAATCCAGACCTTGTTATCTGTAATTTAGATTCTAAAATCAAATTGAACTTCGATTTAACAATCGAAAAAGGTAGAGGATACGTTCCTGCTGAAGAGAACAAAAAACAGAATGCTGCAATTGGAACGATTTTTACAGATTCTATTTTTACTCCGGTAAAAAATGTAAAATATGCAATCGAAAATTTCCGTGTAGAGCAAAAAACAGATTACGAAAAATTAGTTTTTGAAATCAAAACTGATGGATCTATTAATCCAAAAGATGCTCTTACTGAAGCTGCTAAAGTTTTAATTCACCATTTCATGTTGTTCTCTGATGAAAGAATTACACTTGAGGCTGACGAAATTGCACAAACAGAATCGTATGATGAAGAGTCATTGCATATGAGACAATTGCTTAAAACTAAGCTTGTTGATATGGATTTATCTGTGAGAGCATTAAATTGCTTGAAAGCGGCTGAAGTTGATACACTTGGTGATTTAGTATCGTTCAATAAAAATGACCTAATGAAATTCCGTAATTTCGGTAAAAAATCTTTAACTGAACTTGATGAACTTGTTGCAGTTAAGAATTTAACTTTCGGAATGGATTTAGCTAAATACAAATTAGATAAAGAATAAACCACTTCGTATTTTGCTCTCCAAAGAGGATAGTAGCAAGATGAAGGTTTTAAAAAACACGTCATGAGACACGGAAAAAAAATCAATCACTTAAGCAGACAGACTGGACATAGAAAAGCTATGTTGGCTAATATGGCTTGTTCTCTTATCGAGCACAAACGTATTAACACTACTGTTGCTAAAGCTAAAGCGCTTAAACAATTTGTTGAGCCTTTAATCACAAAGTCAAAAGAAGATACGACTCACAATCGTCGTATTGTTTTTGCTTACTTACGTAGCAAATATGCAGTAACTGATTTGTTCAGAGATGTAGCTGCTAAAGTTGGTGACCGTCCAGGAGGATACACTCGTATCATTAAAGTTGGAAATCGTTTGGGAGATAACGCTGATATGGCGATGATCGAACTTGTTGACTTCAATGAACTTTACAACGGAGGTAAAAAAGAAGTTAAAAAAGCTAAAAGCCGTCGTGGTGGTAAAGCTAAAAAAGCTGAAACTGCTGCTCCAGAAGCTCCTGCTGCTGAAACAGAAACGACTACTGAAGCTTCTGAATAATTATGAGAGTAATCATTCTATAATATTAAAAGGATAAACTAATTTTTAGTTTATCCTTTTTTTTTGATTTTTTTAAAGCTGAAAAAATGTAACTTATTTAAAATGATCGGTTTTATTTTTACGATTGAAAGTTTTAAAAAATCTTGGAAGGACTCTCTTAAAGAAGTAAATTTGCAAAATATCTAATTATTAATGAAGCTTTTTGAGTTTCATGCCAATTAAAAAAAAACAATACAAATTAAAGAATGAAATACACAACACGACAAAGCGCCATTTTATTACTTAGTGATGGAACTATTTTTCATGGGAAGTCTATCGGTATCAGCGGTAAAACTTTTGGTGAAGTTTGTTTTAATACTGGAATGACAGGATACCAAGAAATTTTTACAGATCCTTCGTATTTTGGTCAAATTATGGTTACTACTAATCCGCATATTGGGAATTATGGTATAAATGATTTAGAAGTTGAATCAGACAGCGTGAAAATTGCTGGTTTAGTTTGTAAAAATTTTAGTTTTAATTATTCAAGAGTAGGTGCTTCTGGAAGTTTGGAAGATTATTTTGCAAAACAGAATTTGATTTGCATTTCTGATGTTGACACAAGAGCATTAGTAAGCTATATTCGTGATAATGGTGCAATGAATGCCGTAATCTGTACAGATGGTACTTCAATTGAAGATTTGAAAAAAGAATTAGCGAATGTTCCAAACATGGAAGGTTTAGAATTAGCTTCAAAAGTTTCAACAACTGAACCTTATTTTGTTGGAGATGAGAATGCGACTTATAAAATTTCTGCGCTTGATCTTGGGATTAAGAAAAATATACTAAGAAACTTTGCGAAGAGAGATTGTTACATCAAAGTTTTTCCGTACAATACATCTTACGAGGAGCTGACTGCATTTAATCCTGATGGGTATTTCTTGTCAAATGGTCCTGGAGATCCAGATCCGTTGCATGGAGTAATTGATGTGGCTAAAAAAATTATAGCAGAAGATAAACCTTTATTTGGAATTTGCTTAGGGCATCAAATTATAGCTTTGGCTAATGGGGTTCAAACTTATAAAATGTTTGGAGGACACAGGGGAATCAATCACCCGGTAAAAAATCTTCTTACAGGTAAAGGTGAAATCACTTCTCAAAATCACGGATTCGCTGTTAAAAGAGAAGCTTTAGAAGGTCATCCAGAATTAGAGCTTACACATATACATTTGAATGATGATACTGTTGCAGGTATGAGAATGAAAAATAAGAATTGTTTTTCAGTACAATACCACCCAGAGGCTAGTCCTGGACCACACGATTCGTCTTATTTATTTGATCAATTTGTGGAGAATATAAAAACTAGCAAAGTCTAAAACGATGTAGTTAATAAATAAAGGTGCTTAATGACTAAAATGAGTTTTTAGTATTAAATATTTTTATACTTTCGAAAAAAAAATATAATTTATTAATAAAAAACAAAAATAATGAGTATTATAATTAAAGTTCACGCAAGACAAATTCTTGATTCTAGAGGTAATCCTACTATTGAAGTAGATGTAGTAACTGAAAATGGAGTTTTAGGTAGAGCTGCTGTTCCATCTGGAGCATCAACTGGAGAACACGAAGCTGTTGAATTACGTGATGGAGGTAAAGCTTATCTAGGTAAAGGTGTTTTGAACGCAGTGAATAATGTAAATACTGTTATTGCTGAAGAATTGGTTGGAACTTCTGTTTTCGAACAAAATACAATTGACCAATTAATGATTGATTTAGATGGAACTCCAAATAAATCTAAATTAGGAGCTAATGCTATTTTAGGTGTTTCTTTAGCTGCTGCAAAAGCTGCTGCTAACGAACTTGGTTTGCCATTGTACAGATATGTAGGTGGTGTTTCTGCTAATACATTGCCAGTTCCAATGATGAATATCATCAATGGTGGTTCTCACTCTGATGCGCCTATCGCATTCCAAGAATTCATGATTTTCCCTGTAAAAGCGACTTCTTTTACACATTCTATGCAAATGGGAACTGAGATTTTCCACAGTTTGAAAAAAGTTTTACACGATAGAGGTTTAAGTACTGCTGTTGGTGACGAAGGAGGTTTTGCTCCAAACTTGGCTGGTGGAACTGAAGACGCTTTAGATACGATCAAATTGGCAGTTGAAAAAGCTGGTTATTCTTTCGGTGACGAAATTATGATCGCTCTTGACTGTGCTGCTTCTGAATTTTATGTAAACGGTAAATACGATTATACTAAATTTGAAGGTGAAACTGGAAAAATCAGAACTTCTGAAGAGCAAGCTGATTATTTAGCTGAACTTGCTGCAAAATATCCAATTATTTCTATCGAAGATGGTATGTATGAAGATGACTGGGATGGATGGAAAGCTTTAACTGATAAAATTGGTGACAAAGTACAATTAGTTGGTGACGATTTGTTTGTAACTAACGTTGAGCGTTTGTCTACTGGAATTCAAAAAGGAATTGCTAACTCAATTTTAGTAAAAGTAAACCAAATTGGTACTTTAACTGAAACTATTGCAGCTGTAAACATGGCTAAAAATGCTGGTTACACATCTGTAATGTCTCACCGTTCTGGAGAAACTGAAGATAATACAATTGCAGATTTAGCTGTAGCTTTAAACTGTGGTCAAATTAAAACAGGTTCTGCATCTCGTTCAGATCGTATGGCTAAATACAATCAATTATTGAGAATTGAAGAAGAATTAGGAAGTACTGCTTATTTTCCTGGTTTAAATGCTTTTAAAATCAAATAATTGAACAAATTATATATTGGAAGAAAAACCATCCGCCGCGGCGGATGGTTTTTTTTTGGACTTTTAACAAATTCATAGCAGTATTCTTTTTTTAATTAGTCTTAAATTCATTAGATTTGATAAATTATTATTTAAAGAATTATTTCCAGTATATTATGTCAAAAATAGCTACATTAGAAATAGATGGTAAGAAGATTGAACTTCCAGTAATCACGGGGAGCGAAAACGAATCAGCTATCGATATCAACAAATTACGTGATTTAACAGGTTATATTACACTTGATCCAGGGTATAAAAATTCAGGATCTTGTACAAGTGAAATCACTTTCCTAGACGGAGAAGAAGGAATCTTACGTTACAGAGGATATTCAATCGAAGATCTTGCCGAAAAAGCTAGTTTCTTAGAAGTATCTTATCTTTTGATTTTTGGAGAACTTCCTTCGGCTAAACAATTAGAAGACTTTGAAAATGGTATTAAAAAACATTCTTTGGTAAACGAAGAAATGAAAAATATCATTGACGGTTTCCCAAAAACAGCTCACCCAATGGGAGTGCTATCTGCTTTAACAAGTGCTTTAACAGCATTTAATCCAAAAGCGGTAAATGTTGATAACGAAAAAGAAATGTATGAGGCTATTTGTAAAACAATGGCAAAATTTCTTGTAATCGCTACATGGACTTATAGAAAATCTATGGGTTATCCTTTAAATTATTATGATAACACGAAAGGTTATGTAGAAAGCTTTATGCAATTAATGTTTAAATTGCCTACAGGACCTTACGCTGCAAATCCAGTAATTGTAAATGCTTTAGATAAATTATTTATCCTTCATGCAGATCACGAACAAAACTGTTCTACTTCTACAGTTAGAATGGTAGGTTCTTCTCATGCTGGTTTATTTGCTTCAGTTTCTGCAGGAGTTTCTGCACTTTGGGGACCACTTCATGGTGGAGCGAACCAAGCAGTACTTGAAATGTTGGAAGAAATTAATAAAGATGGTGGTGATACTGATAAATTCTTAGCGAAAGCAAAAGATAAAAATGATCCGTTCCGTTTAATGGGATTCGGACACAGAGTTTATAAAAACTTCGATCCTAGAGCTAAAATCATCAAAAAAGCAGCAACAGAAGTTTTAGAAACTTTAGGTGTTGAAGATCCGATTTTAGAGATCGCAAGAAAATTAGAAAAAGCCGCTCTTGAAGATGAGTACTTTAAAGCAAGAAACTTATATCCAAATGTTGATTTCTACTCTGGAATTATCTACAGAGCTTTAGGAATTCCAACAGATATGTTTACTGTTATGTTTGCAATTGGAAGATTACCAGGTTGGATTGCGCAATGGAAAGAAATGCGTGAAAATAAAGAGCCAATTGGAAGACCAAGACAAATTTATACTGGACATCCATTAAGAGAGTTCAAGTCTAATAAATAAAAAACGAAAGCTTCACTTAACTGTGAAGCTTTTTTTATATTTGCTCAAAATATAATAAAGTTATGTTGCAATTAAATGTAAAGAACGAAACGTCTCGACTTCGTGCTGTAGTTCTGGGTTCTGCTGTTCATAATGGGCCAACTCCAACTATAGAAGAGGCTTATGACCCTAAATCATTGGAACATATTAAGGCAGGAACTTATCCTGTAGAAAAAGATATGGTTGCTGAAATGGATGCTTTTAACGCTGTTATTAAAAAGTATGATGTAACTGTTTATCGTCCGGAAATGATTGAAAATTATAATCAGATTTTTGCTCGCGATATTGGATTTGTAATTGATGATATTTTTGTAAAATCGAATATTCTGCCAGATAGAGAACATGAGTTAGATGCTATACAATATGTAATTGATCAGATCGATCCATTAAAAGTGGTTCGACCTCCAGAAGAAGTTCATATAGAAGGTGGTGATGTTATGCTTTGGAATGATCATATTTTTATTGGAACTTACAAAGGAAGTGACTATAAAGATTACATTACTGCCAGAACTAACATGCATGGTGTAAATTACATTAAATCTTTATTTCCAAATAAGATTGTAAAAGAATTCGATTTGGTGAAATCTAAATTGGAGGCACGTGATAATGCCTTGCACTTAGATTGCTGTTTTCAGCCTGTTGGAAAAGATAAAGGAATTATTTACAAAAGAGGCTTCCGTGAAGAAGCAGATTATTTGTATTTAGTAAATCTTTTCGGGAAAGAAAATCTTTTTCATATTGAAAGAAACGAAATGTATAATATGTTTTCGAATGTATTTTCTATTGATGAAAATATTGTAGTTTCTGAAAAAAACTTTACAAGACTAAATAACTGGCTTCGTGAAAATGGTTTTACGGTTGAAGAAATCCCGTATGCGGAAATTGCGAAACAAGAAGGATTGTTGAGATGTTCGACGCTCCCATTAATTAGAGATTAAAAAAAATAATTGTTTCAAGTTTCAGGTTTCATGTTTTTCTAACGTGAAACCTGAAACTTGAAACCTGAAACAAAATAACATGAAGCAGACAACAAATTCAATCGTAATGATTCGTCCAGTTGCATTCAGAATGAATGAGCAGACGGCGGTAAATAATTATTATCAAAAAGTATTGGACGGACTTTTACCAAGTACTGTTAATGCTAAAGCACAACAGGAATTTGATGCTTTTGTTGAAAAACTTAGAGCAGTTGGGGTAGATGTCACTGTTGTAGATGATAATTTAGAAACCGATACTCCGGATAGTATTTTTCCAAACAATTGGATTTCATTTCATGAAAATGGAGATGTAGCACTTTATCCTATGTTTGCAGAAAATCGTCGCCAGGAACGTCGTGAAGATATTTTGGATACATTGGAAGAAAAAGGATTTGAAATTTCTAATATCATGGATTACACTTCTGCAGAAGAAGATGGTATTTTCTTAGAAGGAACGGGAAGTTTATTGTTAGATAGAGCCAACGGAAAAGCATACTGTGCATTATCACCAAGAGCTGACGAGGAATTGTTTATCGAATTCTGTGAAGATTTTGATTATGCTCCTGTAATTTTTGAAGCTTTTCAAACGGTTGATGGAGAGCGCAAGCTAATTTATCATACGAATGTAATGATGTGCTTAGGTGAAAGTTTTGCTGTGATTTGTGCTGATTGTATTGATGATAAGAAAGAACGCAAAATGGTTTTGGATAATCTAAAAGCAGATAATAAAGAAATTATTTTAATAACAGAAGCGCAGGTAAATAACTTTGCAGGAAATATGCTGGAAGTTCGCGGAAAAGATGATAAGAGATATATAGTGATGAGCGCATCTGCACATCAGAGTTTGACTCCGAAGCAAATTGCCCAATTAGAAAATCATGCAGAAATCTTAAGTTCAAGTTTAGATACAATCGAAGCTTGCGGAGGAGGAAGTGCGAGATGTATGATGGCAGAAGTTTTCTTGCCAAGAAGCTAAAAATAAATACATAAAAAGAAAGGGCTGATATTTTATTGAAAATAGCAGCCCTTTCTTTTTGGAGAAAATTTTTATTTATATTAAAAATTTCCTTTGATAATATTTACAATGGCACTTACTATATACTGGATGCCAATTGAGATAACAATAAATCCGACAATCCTAGAAATAGCAACAATTCCAGAAGCTCCTAGAATTCTAGCCAAATAATGAGCGCTTTTTAAAATGGCAAAAATAGCTACAGCTATAGCAAGAATAGCTAGCGACGAAATTATGATTTCGTTTATTTCATGATGTTCTTGATAAAAAGCAATTAAAAGAGACATAGATCCAGGGCCAGCAAGCATTGGTATTGCTAATGGAGTGAGTGCAATATCATTTCTGTGTTGCGCTTCATTTTCAATTTTTTTATTGATTCCTCGTTTTTTGTTGAATTTTCCAGAAAGTAAAGAAAAACCAGAATTTACGATTACAATTCCACCCGCAATTCTTAAGGCATCTATACTGATTCCGAAAAAAGTTAAAACATATTGGCCTATGAAGTAAGAAACCAGTAATATGATAAAAACATTGATTGCTGTCCAAAGTGAGATTCGAGATCTTTCCTTTTGAGAGTCATGTTGAGTTAATCCGACAAAGATTGGTACGGTTCCAATCGGGTTTAGTACCGAAAATAAAGCGGCAAATAAGTAAATAAATAATTCCATATTATATTGGTTAGTGAAGTAAATGTAGTTATTTTTTGATGCTTTTACATGAATTTATGTTATGATAATATTTTTATTTGTTATTGATTCTAAATCAAAGGCATAAAATTAAATCGTTCTTTTTGATTACTTTTGCAGTCTAAATAAAAACTATGAAAAGTAAAAAAACATTGGTTATAGGAGCATCTACAAATCCGGAACGTTATTCATATAGAGCCGTTAATATGTTGGTTGGAAAAGGACATTCTGTTTTGGCAATTGGTCAAAAAGCAGGAGAAGTTGCTGGAGTAAAAATTCAGACTAAAGCAATACCAGTAAAAAATATTGATACTATTACTTTGTATTTAAATGCAGCTCGTCAAAGAGACTATTATAATTATATAATTGAAGCGCAACCTAAAAGGGTAATTTTTAATCCAGGAACTGAAAACCCAGAATTATATCAATTGTTGGATTTAAACAATATTGAAAAAGAAGTGGCTTGTACATTGGTTTTGTTAGCTACAAATCAATATTAAAAAATATTGCAAAGGTCTTAAAGAAAATACAATAAAGCGATAATGATAAATTGTTTAAAGTGCTGAAAAAGGTTTTATTTCTTGATGATTTTTCAATATTGTTAAGCCTTGAATTTAATGGCTTTAATGTAGGCTGAACCATTAAAAGTATTACTTTTGTCGTCATGGAATTTTCATCAAAATTAATTGAAAAAGCAGTAAACGAAATGTCACAATTACCTGGTATAGGTAAGCGTACGGCTCTTCGACTAGTTCTTCATCTGTTAAAACAGCCGAAAGAGCAAACTGGTTTTTTGTCTCAAGCATTGTTAAATATGCGTGAGGATATTAAGTTTTGTCAAAGTTGCCATAATATTTCTGATACTGAAATTTGTGAAATCTGTGCTAACCCAGTTAGAAATCATGAAACAATATGTATTGTAGAGGATATTCGTGATGTTATGGCTATAGAAAATACTGGGCAGTTTAAAGGGATATATCATGTGCTTGGAGGTAAAATTTCACCCATTGAAGGAGTTGGACCAAATCAGCTAAATATTTCTAGTTTGGTTGCAAAAGTAAAATCAGGAGATGTCTCTGAGATTATTTTTGCATTAAGCTCAACAATGGAAGGTGATACAACAAATTTTTATATCTATAAGCAAATTGCAGATTCGGAGATTATAATTTCTACAATTGCGAGAGGCATATCTGTTGGAGATGAATTGGAATATGCAGACGAAATAACACTTGGCCGAAGTATTTTACATAGAGTGCCTTTTGAAAAAACATTTAAAAATAATTAAATAACTAACCCCCAAATAATATATAGTTTTTATCTACACTAAAGGAAAACTATATTTGCGATAAAATTGAACGAATGACAAAAAAGAGCTTTTTTCTATTCTTATTAATTTCAGTGTTATTTACCTCATGTATTCCAATTAAAGATTTGGTTTATCTACAGGATAAAAACGATTCGGGTGAGCAAACATCTATTGCAGCTGTAGAATCAAAGCCATATAGATTACAGGTAAATGATATTATAAGTGTTAATATAAAAGCAATTGATCCAAAATTGGTTTCTATTTTTAATACAACAGAGGGTGAGGGAGGTCAAACTTCAAAATCAGAAGCAGGGCTCTATTTTGACGGATTTACAGTTGATGATCATGGAAATATTAGAATGCCAATTTTAGGGGAAATCAATGTTATTGGGTACACTCTTGAAGAGGTTCGAGTAAAAATTGAAAAAAAATTACTCGAAGAATATTTTAAAAGTGAAGCTAATATTTTTGTTACGGTTAAGTTAGCTGGTTTCAGGTATACTATAAATGGAGAAGTTGGAAGTACTGGAACTAAAACATTATTTAAAGATAATGTAACCATTTTAGAAGCTGTTGCAAATGCGGGAGATATTACTACAGTTGGAAATAGAAAAGAAGTAACAGTAATTCGCCAATCACCTACTGGAGTTCAAATGCATAATATTGATCTGACAGATGTAAACGTAATGAAATCTCCATATTATTATTTACAGCCAAATGATTATATCTATGTAAAGCCATTGAAACAAAAAACTTGGGGAACAGGACAGACAGGGATACAATCTGTAGGGACAATAATTACATTGTTGTCTTTAGCAACAACAGTTTACCTAATTATAAAATAAAAATAGATTTTTAAAATGTTAGACATTAAAGATTTTGCCATTTTTGAAAATCATTCTCACTTTGATTTTAAGGGGTTTCTGTTAAAAATTGCAAGTTACTGGAAATGGTTTCTTGTCAGTTTGATTATTACTTTCACAATTGCTTACCAAATAAACATTCGTAAAGAAAAAATTTACGGAATGCAGACGATGATTTCTATAAAAGAAGAAAGCAATCCTTTTTTTACTTCAAATACAAGTTTGGTTTTCAATTGGGGAGGAATTTCAGATCAAGTAAATGGTATTTCTACAATTCTTCAGTCAAGATCTCATAACGAATTGGTGGTCGATAAGCTTCAGTTTTATATAGATTATTTAGAGCAAGGAAAATATAATTTAATAGATTCTTATGGAGCCGTTCCTTTTTATATCGATATTGATAAAACGAAAGGACAGCTTGCAAATACACTACTTAGCATAAAGTTTTTAAGTGAAAACGAATATCAAATTCAAATTCCATTTGAAAATAATTCGGTTTCGCTCATAACTTATAGTAACAATTCTTATAGTAATACATCAGTACAGCCTGTAACTTTTATTAAAAAATATAAAGTAGGAGAGCGTGTTAATTTACCATTTTTGAATTGGAAACTTCAAATAACAGATAATCCAGGTTTCTATAAAGGAAAAGAATATTTTGTTCGATTCAATGATTTTGATGGAACTGTATCTGGATATAGAGGAATAAATGTAGATGCAGGAAAAAGCGGTGGATCGCTACTAACTTTGTCAATGCAGGGAACAAATAAAACCAGAATGGTTGATTATTTGAATTCTACTGTAAAAATGCTTATTAAAATACAGCTTGATGGCAAAAACCAATTTGCAACTAATACCATTAGATTTATTGATAGTACTCTTGTTGCAATGGAATCACAGCTCAAGCAAACAGGTAATGAATTAAAATCTTTTCAAAAGGATAAAAATATCTATGAAATTGAAGACGGAGGCTCTAAAGTTTCAGAAAAAATAATGGATTTTGATGTTCAAAAAGATCAATTGACTAGAAAAATAGCCTACTATAATTCGTTAAAATCTTATTTAAACAGTAGTGTAGATTATTCAAGATTGCCAGCACCTTCTGTTGCAGGAATTGAGGATCCAAATATTGTTGCAAATGTTTCTAAGCTGATTGCACTTTCTACTCAGAGATCAGAAATGGCTTATGCCGTTAAAAGTGAAAAAATATTTAAAGATTTTGATAATCAAATGGCTGCGGTAAAAAATGTTCTTCAAGAGAATATTGTTACAGCAAAAGCATCTTTAATATATGATTTATCTCTAGTAAACGCAAAAATTGGCCAGGCTGAAAGCACTGTTAAAAGACTTCCTGCTGAACAGCAAGAATTATTGAAAATCAAAAGAAAATATGATTTAAATGATAATATTTATACAGAATTTCTTCAGAAAAGAAATGAAGCTGAAATAGTAAGAGCGTCTAACTTATCAGATATTCATTTTATTGATCCTGCAAAAGATATTGGCGGAGGATTAATAGGCCCTAAAACTTCTGTAAATTATATAATGGCTTTATTTTTAGGGATTCTGGTTCCATTGCTTTTTGTTTTAGTGATTTTCTTCGTTAATAATTCAATTCAGAATAGTGAAGATATTAGTAAACTGACTCAAATTCCATTGCTTGGTGTAGTTGGTCTTAATAAAGATTCAGGTAGTATGGCGGTTTTTGAAAAACCAAAATCTGCTCTTTCGGAATCATTTAGAGGGATACGTTCTTCTCTTCAGTTTTTGTATAAAAAACAGCAAGTAAACGGATCCAAAACGTTAATGATAACTTCGTCAATTAGTGGAGAAGGTAAAACATTCTGTTCTATAAACATAGCTACAGTTTTTGCCTTAAGCGAAAAGAAAACAGTAATCGTTGGTTTGGATTTAAGAAAACCAAGACTAGCAGATGAATTTCAAATACAATCATCTTTGGGAGTTGTCAATTATTTAATAAGGCAAAATACCTTAGAAGAGATTACTAATTCGACACCAGTTCCAAATTTAGATGTAATACTTTCTGGACCAATTCCTCCAAATCCTTCAGAGCTAATTTTAAGTGATGCAATGAAAGAATTGATTGACGAATTGAAACAGAAATATGATTATATAGTTTTGGATACTCCGCCAGTTGGTTTGGTAGCAGATTCTTTAGAGTTAGTTCAGTTTGCAGATGTAACTTTGTATATTGTGAGACAAAATTATACTAAGAAGGATATGATAACGTTGTTAAATACCAGACTTAAGCGTGGGGAATTGAATAATGTGAGTATTGTTTTGAATGGTTATGAAAATAAAGCCAAATATGGTAGTGGATATGGCTACGGATATGGTTACGGAGCTTATTCGAATGGTTATCACGAAGAAGAGGTTAAAAATGGATTTTGGAAGAAATTTTTAAATCGAATTAAAAAAAGCTAAACTTTTATAAATGGAAAGTAAAACAAAAAATACAATTTTAATTACAGGAGGAGCTGGATTTATAGGTTCAAATTTGACTGAGTATTTTTTAGGTTTAGGTTATAAAGTAGTTTGTCTGGATAATTTTTCTACAGGTCACCGTCATAATTTAAAAGATTTTTTAAATAATTCTGATTTTAAATTAATAGAAGGAGACATTCGAAACTTGGCCGATTGTAATTTGGCGGTTGAAGGTGTAGATTATGTTTTGCATCAAGCAGCTTTAGGCTCTGTTCCAAGATCCATAAAAGATCCGATTACTACAAATGACGTAAATGTTTCTGGGTTTTTAAATATGCTTACTGCAGCACGAGATGCTAAAGTAAAACGATTTGTATATGCCGCAAGTTCTTCAACTTATGGAGATTCTCAAGGATTGCCAAAAGTAGAAGAGGTTATTGGAAAACCATTGTCTCCGTATGCAATTACTAAATATGTGAATGAGCTCTATGCAGAAATTTTCAGCAAAACTTACGGATTAGAAACAATTGGACTTCGATATTTTAATGTTTTTGGAAGAAAGCAAGATCCAAATGGAGCTTATGCAGCTGTCATTCCAAAGTTTGTAAAGCAATTTATGAATCATGAAAGTCCAGTAATCAATGGCGATGGAAATTACTCTCGTGATTTTACATACATAGATAATGTAATTCAAATGAATGAGCTGGCAATGACTAGTCAAAATCCAGAAGCTATTAATTCCGTTTACAATACTGCATTTGGCGATAGAAATACATTAAATGATTTAGTTAAATATTTAAAAGAATATCTATCCGAGTTTGATCCAAAAATAAAAGATGTTCCAGTTATATACGGAGAGAATAGGGCGGGAGATATACCGCATTCATTAGCAAGTATCGAAAAAGCAAAACAGAATCTGGGTTACAATCCAAAATATTCTTTGCAAGATGGATTAAAGGAAGCTGTTGAATGGTATTGGAATAATTTAAAATAAAGTTAAGATCAAGATAAAATAGATCAAATGAAAATTACAAAAATTTGCTGCATTGGTGCAGGATATGTTGGTGGACCTACAATGGCGGTTATTGCTCAAAAATGCCCGCATATTCAAGTTACAGTTGTTGATTTAAATGAACAAAGAATAGCAGATTGGAATGATCCAAATCCTGAAAATATTCCGATATATGAACCAGGTCTTTCTGAGATTGTTGCAGAAGCACGAGGGCGAAATCTGTTTTTTTCTACAGAGGTAGATAAAGCAATAGATGAAGCTCAAATGATATTTATTTCCGTAAATACGCCAACGAAGACTTATGGAAAAGGTAAAGGAATGGCAGCTGATTTGAAATATATCGAATTATGTGCAAGACAAATTGCGCGAGTTGCGAAGCAAAATAAAATAGTTGTCGAAAAATCCACTTTGCCAGTTAGAACCGCAGAAGCTATTAAAAGTATATTAGACAATACAGGAAATGGTGTTCAGTTCCAAATTTTATCTAATCCAGAGTTTCTGGCAGAAGGAACAGCAGTAACAGATTTGTTAAATCCAGATCGAATTTTGATTGGTGGCGACACAACTCCAGAAGGTGAAGAGGCTATTAATTCGTTAGTAGAAGTTTATTCGAATTGGGTAAAAAAAGATCAAATCTTGACAACAAATGTTTGGTCGTCTGAATTATCTAAACTTACAGCAAATGCATTTTTGGCACAGCGAATTTCTTCAATTAATGCAATGTCTGAGCTTTGCGAAAAAACAGGAGCAGATGTAAATGAAGTAGCTAGAGCGATTGGTATGGATAGCAGAATTGGGCCAAAATTCTTAAAGGCTTCAGTAGGATTTGGTGGTTCTTGTTTTCAAAAAGATATTCTGAATCTAGTCTATATTGCTAAGTCATACGGATTGAACGAAGTCGCAGATTATTGGGAGCAGGTAATTATCATGAATGATCATCAAAAAAGAAGATTTTCTAATAAAATTGTTCAGACATTATACAATACAGTAGCCGATAAAAAAATTACTTTTTTAGGTTGGGCTTTCAAAAAAGACACAAACGATACAAGAGAGTCGGCGGCAATTTATGTTGCAGATGATTTGATAAATGAACAGGCTAAAATCTCGGTTTTTGATCCGAAAGTTTCTAAAAATAAAATGCTAAACGATTTAGATTATTTAGAAACAAGAGCAAAAGAAGAAAATATAAAAGCTTTAAATGCTTTTGAAGACGCTTATGAAGCATGTAAAGATGCTCATGCAATTGCCATTTTAACAGAGTGGGATGAATTTACAACTTACGATTGGAAAAAGATCTACGATTCTATGCATAAACCAGCTTTTGTGTTTGATGGAAGAAATATTTTAGATGCTAAACAATTAGAGGCAATCGGATTCGTTTATAACGGTATCGGGTCATAAATTGTTTTGTATTTTATAATGATAAATGAAAGAGAATGAATTGGTACGTAGTTTATACAAAACCGAAGTGGGAAAAAAAAGTTGCAGATAAGCTTAATCAGTTGGGAATAGAATGTTATTGCCCGATGATTACTCAGGTAAAACAGTGGTCAGACCGAAAAAAGAAAGTTGAGACTCCTCTTTTTAATTCCTATGTTTTTGTTCAATTACCCGATTCAGAACGTAATTTGGTTTTTCAAGTTGCTGGAGTTGTGAGATATTTATTCTGGTTAGGAAAACCAGCAATTGTAAAAGATCAAGAGATCGAAATTATTAAAACAAGTTTAAAAGCTCCGAATTTAAGTGAAGTTTCCGTATCTGGTATTCAGGTTGGAGATAAAATTAAATTAGAATCAGGGGCATTTAGTAATCAGAATGCAATTGTACAAGAAGTGTCTAATAATTACTATATTTTAGTATTGGAGGCTTTGGGGTGCGTATTGAAAATAAAGTATAAATAGTTGTGAAATTTCATGCAATATAACAGGAGGAAAAATCTTTATAGAATTTTTTTCTTCTGTTTTTTTTATAAAGTATTTATTTACGGTCTGATTAGTAGATGATTGTAAATGTTAATTTTTAGTGCAAATAAAGGTTTTCAGTGTAATACGGGAAACCGTATTGAATTACTAGACTTAATATACTATATTTGCGCGAAAATCATTAATTTAGGTATCTGAGTCAGGGTTATGTGACTGAGAACGGCGAAGCTGTGAGTTTTAGTGACCAAATTAAATTAAAAAAATATGAAGTTGGAAAATAATGTAAAAATTGCAGTTATTGGTCTAGGTTATGTAGGCCTTCCCTTAGCACGATTATTTGCTACAAAATACCCAGTTATTGGTTTTGATATAAACGAATCTAGAGTTAATTCCTTAAAATCGGGAACAGATACAACTTTAGAAGTTGAAGATGATGTTTTGCAAAAAGTTTTGGTAGATAAGCCAAATCAAAACAAAGGACTTTATTGCACAACATCGTTAAATGATATTGCGGACTGTAATTATTATATTGTTACCGTTCCTACCCCAGTTGATAAAAATAATAGGCCAGATTTAACGCCTCTTTACAAGTCAAGCGAAACTGTTGGTAAAGTTTTAAAAAAAGGTGATATTGTTGTTTATGAATCAACTGTTTATCCTGGGGTAACAGAAGAACAATGCGTGCCAGTTCTCGAACAAGTTTCAAACTTGAAATTTAACGAAGACTTTTTTGCTGGATATTCTCCGGAGAGAATAAATCCAGGAGATAAAGAACATACCGTTGAAAAAATTTTAAAAGTAACTTCAGGATCAACTCCAGAAATTGGATTGAAAGTAGATGCTTTGTATAAATCTGTAATCACAGCAGGAACACATTTAGCACCGACAATAAAAGTTGCAGAAGCAGCTAAAGTTATTGAAAATTCACAGCGAGATATTAATATTGCTTTTGTTAATGAGTTGGCTAAGATTTTCAATTTAATGAATATTGATACACAAGAAGTCTTAACAGCCGCGGCAACAAAATGGAATTTTTTACCTTTTAAACCTGGTCTTGTTGGTGGGCATTGTATTGGAGTAGATCCTTATTATTTAGCACAAAGAGCACAAGAATTTGGTTATCATCCTGAAATAATTTTAGCTGGAAGACGCTTAAATGATAGTATGGGTGAATATGTAGCTTCTCAAATAGTGAAGCTAATGATAAAAAAAGGTATTTCTGTTAATGGCGCTGAATTACTAATGCTTGGAATTACTTTCAAGGAAAATTGCCCAGATGTTAGAAATACCAAAATTGTTGATGTTGTAAGAGCTTTAAAGGAATATGGTATTGTAGTAACAATTTTTGACCCTCTTGCAAATGCACATGATGTAAAAAAAGAATATAATTTAGTAACATTAGACTCTATTCCAGATAATAAATTTGATGCAATAGTTCTAGGAGTCTCTCATGCAGAATTTTTAGAATTAGATTTTGTCAAATTGCAAAAATCAAATAGTTTATTATATGACGTAAAAGGAGTTTTAGGTGCTATAGCTGATAATAGATTATAGAACTAAAATCCTTTTTTTATTTTAAGAGATAATGGAAACAAAAAATTCAATAATACATGTAGTCTTAACAGGCGGAGTAGGAAGCAGATTATGGCCTCTTTCACGTAAAAGCCAGCCAAAACAATATTTAGAAATTTTTGAGGGTAAATCTTTATTTGAAATGACAGTTGAACGCAACAGTCATTTAGCAGGTAAAGTTATGGTAGTAGGAAATGTTGATAATCATCATTTAAGTGGAAAGGTGATGGATAAAACCAAAACTTCTTATACTAATATTGTAGAAGCGACACCAAGGAATACAGCAGCAGCTATTGCCTTTGCAGCTTTTGCTTCAAATCCAGATGATATATTAATTGTTACACCATCTGATCATATTATTGATAAGATGGAGGATTATAACAATGCAATTCAAGAAGCGATTTCTAAAGCAAAAGATGGCTTTATAGTTACTTTCGGAATTATTCCAATAAAACCAGAAACAGGTTACGGTTATATTGAATCTAAAGGAGATAAAGTAATATCATTTCGAGAAAAACCAAATGAGACTACTGCAAAAGAATTCATAGCAAGAGGAAATTTCTTGTGGAATAGTGGAATGTTTTGTTTTAAAGCAAGTGTGCTTTTAGATGAATTGAAACAGTTTCAGCCAGATGTTTATGAAAAATCAAAAGCAGTTTGGGAATCAAGTAAAGAAGGATTTCTAAATTTAAATTTATCAATGGAAATTCCATCAATTAGTATTGATTATGCAGTGATGGAAAGAAGCAAAAAAATTAAAGTAGTCCCAGCTTCATTTTCTTGGTCTGATTTAGGCTCTTTCGAATCTGTATATGAATATCTTGTTTCAAATGGCCATCCTATAGATTCAAACGGAAACATGGTAATAGGCTGTAATAGCCATACAACTTTTTTAGGACTACGAAATACTATTTTTGTACATACTGAAACTGCTAATTTAATTTTGCAAAAAGAAAATTCGCAAGACGTAAAAGATATATATAACGAATTAGAGAAACAAAATTCGGATTTATTAAATTAGGTAAATTTTAAAATGAAAAAAATACTTATAACTGGTGGAGCTGGTTTTATTGGTTCACATGTAGTAAGAAGATTTGTTAATAAATATCCAGAGTATCAAATCTTTAATTTAGATGCATTAACTTATGCAGGAAATCTAGAAAACATAAAGGATATAGAAAATCAATCAAATTATACCTTTATAAAAGGAGATATAGTTGATGAAGTTTTTATTAATGAACTTTTTTCACTCCACAATTTTGATGGTATTTTGCATTTAGCAGCAGAGTCTCATGTCGATCGTTCAATAGAAGATCCATTAGCGTTTGTAAAAACAAATGTAATTGGAACAATGAATTTGTTGAATGCAGCAAAAAAACAATGGAAAAATAATTTCGAAGGAAAAAGGTTTTATCACATTAGTACAGATGAAGTGTATGGTTCATTAGGAGCTGAAGGATTATTTACAGAAACAACTTCTTATGATCCAAATTCTCCATATTCAGCTTCAAAAGCAAGTTCAGATCATTTTGTAAGAGCTTATGGAGAAACTTATGGGTTACCATATGTTTTAACAAATTGTTCAAATAATTATGGTTCATATCACTTTCCAGAAAAGCTTATTCCACTTTTTATTAATAATATAATAAATAATAAATCGCTACCTGTTTATGGTGATGGAAATTATACAAGAGATTGGTTATTTGTAGAAGATCATGCAATCGCTATAGATTTAGTTTTTCATGAAGGAAAAAATCATGAGACTTACAATATAGGAGGATTTAATGAATGGAAGAATATTGATCTGGTTAAGTTATTGTGCAAAATAATGGATAGTAAATTAGAAAGAGAAGCTGGTACTTCTGAAAAACTAATTACTTATGTGAAAGATAGACCAGGTCACGATTTGAGATATGCAATTGATGCTTCAAAAATTAATAAAGAATTAGGTTGGAAACCCTCAGTAACTTTTGAAGAAGGATTAGAGAAGACTATAAAGTGGTACTTGAATAATCAAGAATGGCTTCAGAATGTTACTTCAGGGGCTTATAAAGAATATTATCAAAAGCAATATTCATAAATCTCAATATTGTATTTTAAAATTTTAATTTTTTAAACTAATATGAAAAAATTAGCATACGTTCTTACTTTGTTTTTTGTTCTGATGAACTCCATAAATGTGCATGCACAAGACATAATGAGATCAAAAGATTTAAGCACTATTCAAGTTGATTATCTATCTGATGATGATTTAGCAAAAATAAGTGCGCAGCTAAAAAGCAATAATGCAACGATTGATCAAGTTGAATCGATGGCATTATCAAAAGGTATGAGTCAAACAGAGTTTAATAAACTTCGAGTTAAACTTAATGAGTATGAAAAGAAGAAAACTAAGGATGGCGCTAAAGATAAAAACAATGATAGTAAATCAAAAACAGGTGAGAAAACTTCAGAGTTTGGAAGGAAACAAAGTGAGATAAAAAATGAGAAAGTAAAAGATTCTTTAAATGCATTAATTTTTGGATCTGAGCTATTTGATAATCCTACTTTAAATTTTGAGCCAGATTTGAATTTGGCTACTCCTATGAATTATGTTCTTGGTCCTGGTGATGAACTACAAGTAAGTGTTTATGGTATTCAAGAATATAATGCCAATGTGCCAGTAAGTGTTGAAGGAAAAATAAGTATTGACTACGTTGGACAAATTTCGGTTTCAGGAATGTCTATCGAAGCAGCTACGCAAAAAATAAAAGCTGCTGTTGCTAGAGTTTATAGCACTGTTCGTTCTGGACAATCTCAGGTCAGTATCAGTTTAGGAAAAATACGTACTATAAAAGTAACAATTGTTGGAGGCAAACAGCCAGGGAACTATTCAATTTCGTCTTTAGCAACCGTTTATAATGCGTTGCATTTAGCTGGTGGCCCTGGAAAGAATGGCAGTTATAGAAATATTGAATTGATAAGAAATAATAAGGTTTATAAAAATATTGATATTTATAGATTTTTAGTTAAGGGAGATCAATCTGATAATGTTGCCTTAAAAGAAAATGATGTAATTAGAATTCCAGCTTATAGCCAAAGAGTAACTGTGGAGGGCGAAGTGAAGAGACCAGGAATTTTTGAGATGAAAAAGGGAGAAAAATTTGCTGATTTATTAAAATTTGCATCTGGTTTTAATGAGTTTGCTTATACGGCATCAGTAAATGTATTGCAAAAAACAGGAAAAGAATTTAAGGTACACGATATAAATGAAAGTGAATATAATACTTATCAGCCACAATCAGGAGATGTTTTTAGAGTTACTAAGATTCTAAATCGATTTGAAAATCGTATTAAGATTGAGGGGGCTGTTTTTAGACCAGATTATTATTCTTTTTCAGAAGGAATGAGAGTTTCCGATCTTGTTACGAGAGCAGAAGGATTAAAAGAAGATGCATATAGTAAGCGAGCAAGAATTATCCGGTTAAAAACAGATTTGACTACAGAAATTGTAAACGTAGACTTAGGCGCTGCTTTGTCAGGTGATTTAAATGCAGATATTGAATTAAAAAGAGAAGATATAGTTACAGTATATTCTATTTTAGAGTTTAGAGAAGAATATAAGGTTACAATTGACGGCGAAGTAAAAAATCCGGGTGAATATGAATACTTTGAGAATCTCACATTAAATGACTTAGTTGTTCAAGTAGGTGGATTAACAGGTTCTGCTTCAAAACGAGTTGAAATTGCAAGAATGATTAAATCTGATGCCATTGATGATGCTGATCCTAAACGTGTAGAAGTAGTAGAGCTGGAAATAACCGCAGATAATAATGAACAAGTCAAGAATTTTGTTCTAAAACCTTTTGATGTCATTAATATTCGCCGTATGGCAGTTTATGAAAAACCAGAAATGGTTAAAGTAAGTGGTGCAGTAACTTATCCAGGAAAATATGTATTAGCTAATAAAAAGGAAAGGGTTTATAATGTTGTAATGAGAGCTGGTGGACTAACATCTATTGCTAATTTGGATGGTATGAAGATAAAAAGGCCAATTAAAGAAGAGCAAATAGAGCAATTAGAAAGTATCAATCTTAATCTGGACAAGAAAACTACTTCAGAAGAAGGATCTAATTTGAAGGAAAATGATACACTTAAATCTAAATTGTCTAAAAAACTTAGAGATGAATTAAAATATACTACTATTCCAGTTAATTGGGAAAAAATAGTAAAAGATAAAAATCACTACTCTAACGTTACATTATTTCCTGGTGATGAAATCGAAGTTGCAGTATATAATGAAGGGGTGAAAGTAACAGGAAATGTTTTATTAACATCTGAAATTCCTTATAGAAGCGGAAAAGGATTTAAATATTATATTAATTCTGTAGGAGGTATAGATAGTAAAGGTTGGAAGAAAAAAGCATATATAATCTATCCAAATGGGAAAGCTGCGGTAACAACTTCATTTTTATTTTTTAAATCTTATCCAAAAGTTGAACCAGATTCTCAGATAGTAGTTCCCGAGAAGCCAGAAAGAAAGAAAATGACTGCTGGTGAATGGGTTGGTATTGGAAGTGTAGTTTCTAGTTTAGCATTATTGATTGTTACAGCTTTTAAATAAAATACTAAATGGAGAATAAAATGTCAGTTGAAATGGATGAAATGTCTGTAAAGGAACTATTTCAGAAAGCAAAAGAATGGTATGGATACTTATTGATAAAATGGAAAATTATTTTATTAGCAGGAATAATTGGTGCTGTTTTAGGCTTTGCCTATGCGTTTCTAAAGAAACCTACTTATACAGCAACTTTAACATTTGCCATCGAAGATGAAAAATCTGGAGGAGGTCTTGGAGGAGCACTTGGATTAGCTAGTTCGTTTGGTCTAGATATTGGAGGAGGAGGAGGAGGAATATTTTCAGGTTCCAATTTGGCTGAATTATTTAAATCTCGTACAATGATAGAGAAGACTCTTATGACCCCAGTAACAATAGATGGGAAAGTAATCTCTTTAGCTGAAATGTACATTCAAAATAATGAATGGAGAGATAAATGGAAAAATAATCCAAAACTTAAAGATTTGCAGTTTTTACCTAATACAGATCACAAAAATTTTACGCGTGTTCATGATAGTATTTTAGGTAATATATATCAAAGTTTATCAAAAACATCTTTATCTGTTGCACAAAAAGATAAAAAAATTTCAATCATAACTATGGATGTAGTGTCAAAAAATGAATTGTTCTCTTTTTATTTTTGTGAAGCTCTTGCAAAACAAGTTGGCAAATTTTATGTAAATACTAAAAGTAAAAAGGCCAGAATAAATATGGAAATTCTGGAACATCAGGTAGATTCTATTAGAAGTGAACTTAATGGTGCTATAACGGGTGTTGCATTAGCAAATGACAATACTTTTAATCTTAATCCTGCATTAAATGTGCGACGCGCTCCTTCGGCAAGAAGACAAGTAGATGTTCAAGCAAATACAGCGATATTAACAGAATTAGTTAAACAAGCAGAACTTGCAAAAGTTACTTTACGTAAAGAGACACCTTTAATTCAAGTTATTGATAAGCCTATTTTACCTTTGCATAAGGAAAAAGTTGGAAAAATTAAAGCAATTATTATCGGAAGTATTCTTTTTGGATTTTTGATTATTATCTATTTAGTGGCTATAAGAATAATAAAAAATATACTAAAATGAAAATACTAATTACGGGGGGCGCTGGATTCATAGGATCTAATTTGTCCGAATATTTTTTGAATAAAAGTTATGAAGTGGTTTGTTTAGATAACTTTGCAACTGGCCATAGACATAATATTGTATCCTTTTTAGGAAACTCAAATTATACTTTGATTGAAGGTGATATAAGAAATTTTGATGATTGTAAAAAAGCAGTGCAAAATGTTGATTTCGTTTTACATCAAGCTGCATTAGGATCTGTTCCTAGATCAATTAAGGATCCTATAACTAGTAACGATGTGAATATAAGTGGTTTTTTAAATATGCTTATTGCTTCTCGTGATGCAAAAGTTAAGCGCTTTGTTTACGCAGCAAGTTCATCAACTTATGGAGATTCAGAAGCTCTTCCAAAAGTAGAAGATAAAATTGGAAAACCCTTGTCCCCTTATGCAATTACAAAGTATGTAAATGAATTGTATGCGGATATCTTTAGTAAAACATATGGATTAGAAACAATCGGATTAAGATATTTTAATGTTTTTGGGAGAAAACAGGATCCTAGTGGGGCATATGCAGCTGTGATTCCAAAATTTGTTATGCAATTTATGGAATATGAAAGCCCTGTCATCAATGGAGATGGAAATTATTCTAGAGATTTTACATATATAGATAATGTGATTCAAATGAATGAATTAGCTATGCTGACAACGAATGCGGAAGCTATTAATACAGTTTATAATACAGCATTTGGAGATAGAACTACTTTAAAGCAATTAGTTGATTTACTTAAAAAATATTTAAGTGTTTATGATTCTAAAATTGCTGATGTAAAAGTAGTTTATGGACCGAATAGAGCCGGAGATATACCTCATTCATTAGCAAGTATTGATAAAGCTAAAAGATTATTAAATTATAATCCCCAATTTTCTATTCAAGATGGGTTAAAAGAAGCTGTAGATTGGTATTATAATAATTTGAAGTTGAAGGAGCAAACCAATCAGTAAAAAAAGGAATAAAATTTTATAATTAGATAGTTGAAAATGAATAAAATCGCGATTATTGGCCTAGGTTATGTAGGACTTCCTTTAGCTAGATTATTTGCCACAAAGTATTGCACTGTTGGATTTGATATTAATAAAAATAGAATTTTAGAACTAAATGAAGGCTATGATAGTACACTAGAAGTAGATGAAGAAGTTTTGAAGAGTGTTTTAAAGAGCAGTTATTCCGACAAAATTGGTCTTTATTGTACAGATAATTTATCTAATCTGAAGGAATGCAACATATTTATTATTACAGTTCCAACACCAGTTGATAAAAATAATAGACCTGATTTGACGCCACTTTATAGAGCTAGTGAAACTGTTGGGGCAGTATTGAAGAACAATGATATTGTTGTCTATGAATCTACTGTGTATCCCGGTGTGACTGAAGAAGAATGTGTTCCTGTTCTTGAAAGAGTGTCTGGTTTAAAATTTAATACTGATTTTTTTGTGGGATATTCTCCTGAAAGGATTAATCCAGGTGATAAAGAGCATACTGTCGATAAGATACTAAAAGTTACTGCCGGATCTACGCCGGAAATAGGTATTGCGGTTAATGATTTGTACAAAAGTGTTATTACCGCAGGAACTCATTTAGCACCAACTATAAAAGTCGCAGAAGCAGCAAAGGTGATCGAAAATTCGCAACGAGATATTAATATAGCTTTTGTTAACGAGTTGGCTAAGATATTTAATTTAATGGATATTGATACACAAGCAGTACTTGAAGCTGCTGGTACCAAATGGAATTTCTTACCATTTAAGCCTGGTTTGGTTGGAGGTCATTGCATTGGGGTTGATCCTTACTATTTGGCTCAAAGAGCTCAAGAGTTTGGATACCATCCGGAAATTATTTTAGCCGGGAGAAGGTTAAATGATAGTATGGGGGAATATGTAGCTTCTCAGGTAGTTAAGTTGATGATAAAGAAAGGGATAACCGTTAATGGAGCTAGTTTATTAATGCTAGGGGTAACTTTTAAAGAAAATTGCCCCGATGTTCGAAATACAAAGATTGTTGACGTTGTTAGATCATTGAGTGAGTATGGAATTCAAATTACTATTTATGATCCATTAGCCAATCCAGATGAAGTAATGCATGAATATAAAATTCATACAACTCGAAATATTCCAAATCAAAAATTTTCGGCAATAGTTTTAGGTGTAGCACATAAATCGTTTTTGGAAATGGATCTTTCTTTATTGCAGAATGAAAAAAGTATTTTATATGATGTAAAAGGAATTGTTAAGATGAATGTTGATGGAAAATTGTAAATATTAAAACTTGGATTTAAAAAAACAATCGATCAACGGTGTAGCATGGACTTTCATAGATATCTTAATTAACAGAGGAGCCTATTTTATAGCTACTATTATTCTTGCAGGTATTCTTGGTCCTAAAGAATTTGGTTTACTAGGAATGATAATGCTATTTGTAGCTATAGGAAATACTCTTATTGATAGTGGGATGTCCACTTCATTGTTGCGTTCAAATAATGTTTCTGATATTGATTACTCAACAGTTTTTATTACTAATATCTTGATGAGTTTATTGGTGTACTTTATTTTATTTTTTGCTGCTCCATTTATAGCTACTTTTTATTCACAAGATATTTTAAGTGATATTATACGATGGTATTGTTTAGGATTTATAATTAATAGTTTCAGAAGTATACATAATGTGAAATTGATGAAAGAGATGAATTTTAAGAAATTGACTCTTCTTGGTCTACCAGGTAACATTACAAGTGTACTAATAGCTGTTTGGATGGGATATGCAGGATATGGCATTTGGAGTTTAGTAGCCTTATTTTTAATTAATCAACTTATTTCAACTATTACCTTTTGGATTTTTATAAAATGGAAACCTATATTTGAATTTGATTATTCTAACTATAAAAGTCATTTCAAATTTGGATATAAATTAGTTCTTTCTGCACAATTAAATACGATATTTGAGAATATTTATAATATAATTATTGGAAAATTTTATAATGTACAAACCTTAGGTTTTTATGAACGGGCCTATACATTCAATAATTATCCTATTTCTATTTTATCTGGTATCATTTTAAAAGTTTCTCTACCTTCTTTAACTTTAATAAAAGATGATAAAGTAAGGCTACAAAGTGCATATAAGATTATAATGCAAGTTGCATTTTTAATATCAGCATTTGCTTTAGCTTTTGGAGCAATTATGGCACACGAATTTATAAGTTTAGTCCTTGGTGAAAAATGGCTACCTATTGTACCGTTGTTTCAAGTTTTAAGCCTTTGCTTTGTTTTTTATCCTATTCATTCGTTAAATATAAATGTTCTTAATGTTTTTGGAAGAAGCGATTTGTTTTTAAAATTGGAACTCATAAAAAAGGTAATGCTTCTCTTTATAGTGGGGATTTGCTTTAATTTTGGAGTTATGGGGTTAGTTTGGAGTAGTGCAATTAATTCTATTTTGGCATTACTTATAAATGCGCATTATAGCGGGAAATTTTTAAATTATTCTACCGATAAACAGTTGCTTGATCTTCTGCCAACAATGGGAATTGTTGTATTGTCAATGAGTACAATTTATATCTTTCAAATATTAGCTAGTCCACAAAATTTAATTTTAAAGATTTTACTTTCATTTATAGTGAGCTTTGCAGTTTTTATTTTTTTAAGTGAGAAGATTAAATTGGCGCCCTATATCTATATTAAACAACTTATCTTAGTACAATTAAACAAATGATAAACGTAACAAAAACCTTTTTTCCTCCTCAGGAAGAGTATCATAATCAATTGAAAAGAATTTGGAAGAATGAATGGTTAACAAACAGGGGAGAATTATTACAAGAGCTAGAAGAAAAGGTTAAGGAATATCTCGGCGTTTCTAATATAATTATTATGAATAACGGTACAATACCGTTACAAATAGCTTTGAAGATTCTTGGTAGAAAAGGAGAAATAATTACAACTCCTTTTAGTTACGTAGCCACTTCTGCGGCTATTGTCTGGGAAAACTGTACTCCAGTATTTGTAGATATTAATCCAGAATATTTAACTATAGATGAAGATAAAATTGAGGCATCTATAACATCAAAAACAACTGCAATTTTAGCAACTCACGTGTTTGGCAATCCATGTAATGTAGAACGTATAAAAGGCATTGCTGAAAAGTATGACCTTAAAGTAATTTATGATGCTGCACATTGCTTTGGGGTTACCTATAACGGACAAACATTATTTGAGTTTGGAGATATTAGTTCTTGTAGCTTCCATGCAACGAAGTTATTTCACACTGGTGAAGGGGGAGCTTTGTTTTGTAAAGATGAAAATTTGAGAAAAAAAATGTTTTATAGCCACAATTTTGGTCACAATGGGGCATTAGATTTTCATGGCTTAGGAATAAATGGAAAAATATCAGAATTACAAGCAGCTATGGGATTATCGGTTCTGCCATATATGGATGGGATTATTGAAAGTAGAAGAAAGATAGTGGAGTTTTACAATCATAATTTAGATTTTTCTAAGTTACGAGGAATGAAATTGAGAGAAAATATAACTTGGAATTATAGCTATTTCCCTGTAATTTTTGAATCAGAAGAAATTTTGATCAAAGTTCAAAAAGCTCTAAATGAACAAGAAATATTTCCAAGAAGATATTTTTATCCTTCTTTAAACACTATAGAATATACAAAAGGGTCTAGTATGCCTGAATCAGAAAGCATAGCATCAAGAGTATTATGCTTGCCTTTGGCATACGGAATGAAAGAAAATGATTTGAATAAAATTTGCACAATCATTAATGCTAATTTATGTTAATAATTGGAGCAAAAGGCTTTGCTAAAGAAGTTTTGGAGGTAATTCATGAAAATGATTTAAAAAACACAGCATTTTATGACGACATAAATGATGAGGTGAAAGGTTTTTTATTTGATAAATTTTTAATAATAAAGAATGAAAATGATGCAAGGTGTTTTTTTGAAAGCAAATCTAAAAAATTCACAATAGGTATTGGGAATCCTTTGTTACGACATAAATTACTTCAAAAATTTATAGCATTAGGAGGAGAATATACTAGTACGATAAGCTCTGATGCTAAGATAGGAAGTTATGATATAAATATAGGAGAAGGAACAAATATATTGGCTAATGTTATTATCTCTAATTCAGTTAAAATTGGAATTGGCTGTATTTTATACTATAATGTAATAATAACACATGATTGTAAGGTGGGCAATTTTGTTGAAATCTCTCCTAGTGCCATTTTACTAGGAAGAGTAGAGGTTGGTGATTTTTCACATATTGGTTCTGGTGCTATTATATTGCCAGATATAAGAATTGGTAAAAATGTAATAGTGGGTGCAGGCGCAGTTGTAAATAAAAATGTTCCAGATAATTGTGTTGTAGCTGGAGTTCCTGCAAAAATCTTAAGAAGTAATATAAAATTTTAAAAATGGAACAGGTTGTAGTTTCTGTAGTAATGATTACATATGGTCATGAAAAATATATCGAAGAAGCAATAAACGGCGTTTTAATTCAAGAATGTAATTTTCCAATAGAACTAATACTTGCAAATGACTGTTCACCTGATAAAACGGATGAATTAGTTAAAAATATAATTAAAAATCATCCCAAAGGAAATATAATAAAGTATGTAAGGCATAATAATAATATTGGGATGATGCCTAATTTTATCTTTGCGTTGAATATGGCAAAAGGTAAATATACTGCATTGTGTGAAGGAGATGACTATTGGACGGACGCTTTAAAATTACAGAAACAGGTAGATTTTATGGAAGCAAATTTGAATTTCTCAATGTGTTTCCATTCTGTTGAAATTACCATGGCAAGAGAAGGCGATTATTATTGTTATGACGTACCAAGTAGTAATGTTTTACTGCTTGGTGACATTATAAAAAAACATTACATCGCCACTTGTAGTTTATTATTTCGTAATGGTTATTTTAAGGATGGTCTTCCAGAGTGGTTATCAAATTCAATATCTGGGGATTTGCCATTAGAGATTTTGTTAGCATCTCATGGCAAAACTAAATATTTGGATGAAAAAATGGCTTGCTATCGAAGAAATGAAGGAGGTATAACTCAATCAGCAGAACAAATTGCAAAAATGCGTTCAGGTTATATATATATGTATTCTAGACTAGCGGAAGAAATTATGCTTCCTCATTCTTTATACCTTAATTATTTAGTTTTGCGTCTTAAATTAGGTTATTTAAAAAAATATTTAAAAAATGCACAATCTTTTTTAATTAGAGCATGAAAAAAAGGTTTTATGTTTTTTTGAAATTATTGTTTGTATTTGCAATATTGTTTGATATAAATTTTAAATTTCTTCCTAGTTTAACAACTTCGAGAATAGCTTTCTTTTGTATTGTTATTCTTTCTTTTTTTAGAAAAGACAAGCTGTCAATTTATTGCATTTATTATTTATTGATTCTTTTCAGTATTTTTCTCTTTTCTCTTTTGCAATTTTTTTATTCAGGAGATTTCACACAATCATCAAGAATTATGTGGTTTACCTTATATGCGGTTATCGCCTCATTTTTATTTAAAGATTATATAAAAAGCTATAATGAGTTTTTTTGTTTGATTGGTGCGGCTGTTTTGATACAAGCTATATTGACAATATTTTCTTTTCTCATGCCAGCCGTAAAAAGTGTCTTTAATAATCTTATTCTTTCGTCATCTAACTTTGATGAGACTAATGTTCTTCGAGCTATGGGATTTGCTTCTGTTGGAGGAGCAAGTTTTTCTGTGATTCAAAGTACAGGAGTCATTTCATTGGTGAGTTTGCTTAAGTTTAATAAATTGAATTTTATTAAAAGGTTTTTAATTTGGATTTCTATATTAATTATATTAATCTCAATATTTTTTATAGGTAGAACAGGTATGCTTATTTCTTTTATTGCAATTTTGGTTTATGTCCTTTCGTTAAAGGTGAAATTAAGGAATGTTGTAGTTATTTTGATGCTTATATTTTTAGCATTCCAAATTAATTACACTAGTCTGATTGAAAATTTAACATCCGGAGTTGAAGGGTTCAGATCCGACATATTTATTGATTGGATTGAGAGTTCCTTTAAAGTGAAAGATAACGAAACGACAGATGCTTTAAACGAAATGCCTGTTCCCCCTCTCTCTTTTGAAACTATTATCGGAACGGGAAGGGTTAGAGACATAACTGGTCGTGAAAATGCATCAGGTCATGATTCGGGTTATGTGCAAACTTATTATTCTTTAGGTTTGCTACTATCAATTTTGTTCTATATTTCTTTCTTAATCTTTACTATATATTTAATTTACCGTAATAAATTTCAAAAGTATTATGATTCTAGAAAACAAAAAATTTTGTATTTATTAGTTATTATTGTTTTTATTATCGAAATAAAAGAACCTTTTATATTTCATTATAGCTTTCCTTTCTTCGTTTTGAGTTGTATTTTGAATATTAATAAAGGATATTTAGATAATAATTTAAAATTAATAAAACCAAAAGTTGCTTTTGTAAATTAACTTTAGGACTAAGAGATAAATAAAAGGATTAAAGAATTAGAATTGAAAATCATTTTTTAAAATACTTAATAAATTTATGTGTGGAATTTTCGGGTTTGTAGGGAAAAAATATAATAATAGTAAGGAAGATTTAATAGTCATGAAAAATGTATTAAATCATAGAGGGCCTGATCATTTTGATTTTTATTCTTCGGATATTAATTCTCAATATTCTCTAAATTTTGGTCATGTAAGATTATCAATAATCGATGTTTCAAGTGCCGGAGATCAACCAATGCATAGTCAAAGTAGACGTTACACTATAATATATAATGGTGAGATATATAATTTTTTAGAAATTAAGAGAGAAATTGAAAGCCTTGTTCCAGACATAATTTGGAAGGGAACTTCAGATACAGAAGTTCTTTTGGCTGGATTTGAAGTTTTTGGCTTGCAAAAATGTGTTGAGAAATTAGTAGGAATGTTTGCTATTGCTTTATGGGATAATAAGCTTCAAAAGCTTTTTTTAATTCGAGACCGAATAGGAGAAAAGCCTTTGTATTATGGTTTTCAAGGAGAACAATTTATTTTTGCTTCTGAACTAAAGGCATTTGAAGTGCATTCAAATTTTGAAAAAAAACTAAATGTAGATGCTGCAATAGGTTTTTTGATTAGAAGTTATGTCCCTAAAAATTTTTCAATATATAATAATATTTATAAAGTTGTTCCTGGTACAATTTTAGAGTTTGATCTTTTGAATATTATCAACAAAAACTTACCAGAGCCTATCATATATTGGTCACTTGTAGATAAAATTGTAGAGTCTGAAGGTAATAAATATAAAGGTACTTACGAAGAGGCAAAAGTTTTATTAGAAAATTTATTAATACAAGCAGTAAAAGATCAATCGATATCTGATGTGCCTTTAGGAGCATTTTTATCAGGTGGCGTTGATTCATCTTTAGTTTGTTCAATATTAAAGGAATATGTAAAAAGTGATTTGCATACATATACAATTGCAATGCCTGAGCCAGGACAAAATGAATCGGTACATGCAAAAAAAGTCGCAGATTGTCTCAAAACGATTCATTTATCAAAAGAATTGGATACGAATGAAATTATTAGCCGAATTGATGAAATTATAGATTTTTGGGATGAACCTTTCGCAGATAGTTCTCAAATCCCTACTTTTTTTGTTTCAGAATTAGCAAAAAAACAAGTAACAGTTGCGTTGAGCGGTGATGGAGCTGACGAATTTTTGTATGGATATATTGATCACCAAATCTACCAGAAATACAAAAAAACTGCAATTATCTCATATCTAAAAATAGATAAAATATCTTTAAATATTCTTAGTTTTTTAGGGCTTGGAGCATCAAATGTTTTTAGAAAAGTTGAGACATTATCTTATATTTCAGGATTATTTAGAAAGTTTAAAAATCTTGGAGATGTGCATTTAAATTGGCACAATAAGTTTTGGAATAGTAGTTTGCCTCTAAACAATGAAATATTAAAAGACTCAAATATTCTTAAAGAAAAAAACGCATATTCATTTGAAAATGTCGGTCATTTTGATGCCTTAAGTTATTTGCCAAATGATATTCTCGTAAAAGTAGATAGGGCGGCGATGGCTGTTAGTTTAGAGACCAGAGCTCCCTTTTTAGATCATAGAGTATTGGAGTTCTTGATCACATTACCTCAAAAATTTTTATATGAAAATCATACTACCAAGCGTATTGCTAGAGATATTTTGTATAAATACGTGCCAAAAGAAATTATTGAAAGACCTAAACAAGGTTTTTCTGTGCCTATGTCATATTGGCTGAGAAATGATCTTAAATCTTGGGCTGAAAAAATTATTGAATTAATTCCTGAACAGTCAGAATTTTGGGATAAAAAAATCGTAAATAAAATTTGGTTTGAACATCAGACAGGTTATAGAGATCATCCGGAAAAGATTTGGAACATAATTGTTTTAGAATCTTTTTTTAGAAGAAAAAAATTATTGCATTACAATAAAACTGATATTAAATCGTGAAAATACTACTGATAGTTAATAATGTATTTTATCAAAAGAATGATGGGTTGTATACTTTTCGGGCTATTGGTGAATTTGCTAATGAGTTAATAGAAAATGGCAATAAAGTTGAAATGTTTCAGACTAAAATTGTAAACAATGACAAGTTCCATGATTTCAATCTTACCGGTACATTTATAAAAGTTTCTGCTTATAAAAGATTTTCGAGTAAAGTCATAACGTATTTGTATGTTTACTTTATAGGTATTTATAAAGTACTACGAAGTGATTTTATATATATATATTATCCGACCAATTATCATTTTCTAGCCTTATTTTCCATCCTATTTAGAAAAAAATATGGGCTAAATGTACGTGGTCAAATGGGTATTACCAGTAAACTTTCTAAATTTTTGTATAAACATTCCTATACAGTTTTTACTGTTTCTCCTGAATTTACAAAAATTGTAAATGATACAGGCGGGAAAGGAATTACTCAAAAACCAGGAATATCATTTGATTCTGATGATATTGTGTATAATCGAAATTACAGTAAAAAGAATATCTATAAATTGTTATATCTTGGAAGATTAGATAAGCAAAAAGGTTTAATTGAGCTTTTAGAAGCAATAAAACAACTAAGAGAAAGTGGTGTCAATAATTTTATTTTTGATATAGTGGGAGATGGACCCGATGAGGATGAAATTAAAAATTTTTATACGACTTTGAATCTTGGTGAATCTGTTATTTTTCATGATGGCATTACAGATTTAGATCAGCTTAAAAAATTTTATTTAAAAGCAGATTTGTTTGTTTTACCAACATACCATGAAGGTTTTCCAAGAACTCTATATGAATCAATGATTTTTGGAGTTCCAATTATTACAACCTTCGTTGGAGGTATTCCTAGTATAATGATTGATAATAATAATTGTATTGAGATCAAGCCTAAATCTGTCGAGAGTATCAAAAAAGCAATTGAGAAAATCTTACTTAACTATGAAGAAATAGGAAGATTGGCAAAAAATGCAACTGAGACTGTAAAAAGTATAGTTGATAAAAACAGGCCATCTCATGCTGCCGAGTTGAATTCTGTTATAAATAATACTAACAAGAAAATTTCTTAATTGACTTCATGGTGTTGTAATAGAATTAAGTTAATTAAGTAATTAAAATAACATATGTTGAAAGATTCGATAGGTGCGAGCATAATTATTCCATTTTATAAAGAAGTTGATTGGCTATTAGATGCTGTTGAAAGTGTTTACAATCAGACTTATAAAAATTTTGAAGTAATTATTGTAAATGATGGATCTCCTGAAGACATTTCTTTGGTTAGTATAAAATATCCATTAGTTAATATTATTACTATTCAAAATTCGGGACCTGGAAAAGCAAGAAATGAAGCTATCAAGGAAGCAAAGGGAGAATTTATTGCTTTTTTAGATGCAGATGATTTATGGAATACCAATAAATTAGAACTTCAACTAGAATTTATGAAGAGTCAGGACGTTTATTGGTCTCACTCCAATTATGAACGTTTTTGGAGTAATAGTTCTAAATCAGAAATAATATATTGTGGTTCTATGCAAGGAAATATAATACCTAAAATGTTTATAACTTGTCCTATTGCCACTCCCTGTATTGTAATAAAGAGATCAATCCTAATAAATGATACTTCACTTCGATTCTCTGAAGAAAAAAGAGTTGGAGAAGATTCTTATTTTTGGTTTAAGTTAGCAGAAAAATATCCTTTAGGTTTTATTGATGTTACATTAAGTAAAGTTCGAATGCGGGGTGCAAATGCCGCATTTCAAGCTTATTTGCAATTAAAAGCAAGAGCAGATAGTTGGATTTTTATAAAAAAAATGAGATTAGAAAACAAATCAGTTAATTATAATTTCATTGTTGCAGGTTATTTATTATGTAAGATTGGTTTTGATTTTGTGAGTTTTTTTGATCTTAAAGAAAAAACAAGAGAGTTACTTTCAAAGGCAGTTTATTTAGGTCCTTATGTTTACTTTAAAATTGTTTCGAAGTTTTATAATTAATTATATTGAAATGAAAATACAAAATAAAATTCTTCTAATAACTGGAGGAACTGGTTCTTTTGGACATGCCGTTTTAAATCGTTTTTTACATACGGATCATTTTAAAGAAATCAGGATTTTTTCTCGTGATGAGAAAAAACAAGATGATATGCGTAATCAGTTAAAAAATGACAAACTTAAGTTTTACATAGGCGACGTAAGAGATTATAATAGTGTTGAACGTGCAATGAGAGGTGTTGATTATGTATTTCATGCAGCAGCATTAAAACAAGTTCCATCATGTGAGTTTTTTCCTTTAGAAGCGACAAAGACTAATGTTTTTGGAACGCAAAATGTTATTGATGCCGCAAGTGTTAATAAGGTAAAAAAAGTTATTTGTTTGAGTACAGATAAAGCAGCATATCCAATAAATGCAATGGGAATATCAAAAGCTTTAATGGAAAAGGTAGCTGTAGCCGCTTCTAGAAATTTAACAGATACAACAGTTTGTCTTACAAGATATGGTAACGTTATGGCATCTAGAGGCTCTGTTATTCCTTTGTTTTTAAAGCAAATTAAGGAAAACAATCCAATCACCATAACAGATCCTAATATGACAAGATTCTTAATGTCATTGGATGAAGCTGTCGAATTAGTTTTATTTGCGTTTGAGAACGGTAATCCTGGTGACTTGTTTGTAAACAAAGCCCCAGCAGGAACTATTGGAGATTTAGCACAAGCCTTAAAAGAAATGTGTAATGCAAATAATGAAATTAAAATTATAGGAACTCGTCACGGCGAGAAATTATATGAAACATTATGCACTAGAGAAGAGATGGTGAAAGCAGAGGATATGGGAGAATTTTATCGTATTCCAGCGGATAACCGTGATTTGAATTATGCGCAATATTTTTCAGAAGGAGAGGAAGATATTTCATTAATTGAAGATTATCATTCTCACAATACAGAGCAACAAGGAATAGAAGGAATGAAAAAGCTTTTGTCAACACTTCCGCTTATTCGAAAAGAAGTTTTTGGGGAAGATGTAGCTCAAATGCCAGGCTAATTAATTTATGGATCCGAAATTAATTACAGGAAATTGTCATTCTGATCAACGAGGAATTTTATTATATAATAATGATTTTGACGCTTCAGCAATTAAAAGAATTTATGTTATAGAAAATGCTGATCTTGAATTTAAGCGTGGCTGGCAAGGTCATCAAATAGAACAAAGGTGGTTTTCTGCCGTTAGCGGAAAGTTTAAAATTCAATTGATTAAAATTGATGATTGGGAAAAACCATCAGTTAATTCAGAAGCTTACACGTATTTTATTGATTCTGAAAAATTGAATATATTACATGTGCCTAAGGGATATGTAAGTAGTATTCAGTCTTTAGAATTAAATTCTAAATTACTAGTTATGGCTGATTATTTATTAGGAAAGACTAAGGATGAATATAGATACAATATTGAATATTTTAAAATTTAAATGAGCTAATGTTAAGAGTAGGTATTACAGGTCAAGCAGGTTTTGTTGGAAAACATTTATATAATACGATCAGCTTATTTACAGACGAATTTGAGAGAATTGATTTTCGAAAAGAATACTTTGAAAATGAAGAAGCGTTAAATGATTTTGTATCACAATGTGATGTAATTGTACATTTAGCAGCAATGAATCGTCATAATGATCCTCAGGTTATTTATGATGTAAATGTGGGTTTAGTTCAAAAATTGATAAATTCTCTTAGGATAACTAATAGTAAAGCACATGTGCTTTTTTCTTCTTCGACTCAAGAAGAAAGAGATAATTTGTACGGGAAATCAAAAAGAACTGGTAGAGAATTAATGATCGATTGGTCAAATAATTCAGGAGGGAAATTTACAGGAATGATAATACCTAATGTATTTGGTCCTTTTGGTCATCCAAATTATAATTCTGTAATTGCTACTTTTTGTCATAAGTTAGCACATAATGAAATACCTACAATTGATGTTGATGGCGATTTAAAATTAATTTATGTAGGAGAATTAATAGATTGTATTCTGTCAGAAATTAGAAGTAAAAAAGGAAAATCTGAAGTTTTGATACCACATACTTCAGAATCTAAAGTTTCACAAATTTTACGTTTGTTAGAAATTTACAAAACAGAATATCAAGATAAAGGCATAATACCACACATAAGTAACACTTTTGAACTGAATTTGTTTAATACATTTCGTTGTTACATGGATATAAAAAATTATTTTCCTGTAAAATTTATCGAACATACTGACCCACGTGGTTCTTTTGTAGAAATAATTCGATTAGGAGTTGGAGGGCAAGTTTCTTTTTCGACTACTGTTCCAGGTATAACAAGGGGAAATCACTATCATACAAGAAAAATTGAGCGTTTTGCAGTTATTAAAGGAAAAGCTTTAATTCAACTTCGTCGTATCGGTACTGATGAGGTTCTGGATTTTATTCTTGACGGAAATGAGCCAGCATATGTCGATATGCCAATTTGGTATACCCATAATATAAAAAATATCGGCGAGGAAGTATTGTATACTAATTTTTGGATAAATGAATTTTATGACCCAAATGATCCCGATACCTATTTTGAAAACGTTTAAAAATAATCAATTTCTTTATATATAATGAAATCACAATTAAAAGTAATGACTGTCGTTGGGACGAGGCCAGAAATTATTCGTCTCTCAAGAGTTATGGAAGCGCTAGATAATTCAGAAGCAATTGAACATGTAATTGTACATACTGGACAAAATTATGATTATGAGTTAAATCAAATTTTCTTTGATGATTTAGGAATTCGTAAGCCTGATTTTTTCTTAAATGCTGCTGGAACAACAGCAACAGAAACGGTAGGTCAAATTTTAATTAAAATAGATCCTTTATTAGAATCAGAAAAACCAGATGCTTTTTTAGTCTTAGGAGATACAAATAGTTGTTTGTGTGCAATACCAGCAAAAAAAAGACACATTCCGATTTTCCATATGGAGGCAGGAAATCGTTGTTTTGATCAACGTGTTCCCGAAGAAACAAATAGAAAAATTGTAGATCATACTTCTGATGTTAACCTAACTTATAGTGATATTGCAAGAGAATATTTGTTAAGAGAAGGTCTGCCTGCAGATAGAATCATTAAAACGGGCTCTCCAATGTTTGAAGTTTTAAACCATTACTTACCATCTATTGAATCTTCTGATGTATTACAAAGATTAGGATTAAAAGAAGGGAAATTTTTTGTTGTATCATCGCATAGAGAGGAAAATATTAATAGCGAAGCAAACTTTAAAGGTTTAATGGATAGCTTAAATCTTATTGCTGAAAAGTATAATTTCCCAATCATTGTTAGTACACATCCTCGTACACGTAATATGATTGAGAAGAAAAACATTCAAATGAATAAGAATGTGCAATTTTTAAAACCTCTTGGTTTTAATGATTATAATGCTCTGCAAATGAAATCCTTTGCGGTATTATCAGATTCAGGAACAATTTCAGAAGAATCTTCGGTATTAAATTTTAGAGCTCTTAATATTAGAGATGCACATGAAAGACCTGAGGCAATGGAAGAGACTTCAGTAATGATGGTAGGTTTAAATCCTGAAAGAATTTTACAAGGATTAGTGCAGCTTCAATACCAAAAAATAGGGAAGGAAAGAAATTTTAGACCAGTTGCAGATTATTCAATACCGAATGTTTCTGAGAAAATGGTTCGTATTATTTTAAGTTATACGGATTATGTGAAACGTGTGGTTTGGAGAGAACTAAATTAAGAATGAAAGTACTTTTTTTGACAATGGTTAAAATAAATTCTTTTAATGATAGAGGAATTTATAATGACCTTCTTCGTAAATTTTATAATGAAAGGCATGAAGTCTTTGCTGTTTGCCCAATCGAAAGAAAAGAAAAAAAGAAAACACACCTCAGGAAAGAAAAGGAAGGAACAATTTTAAATGTACAGACTTTTAATCTTCAACAAACTAATGTGATCGAAAAAGGAATTGGTATTTTAGCCATAGAATATCAATTTCTTTCTGCGATTAAAAAACATTTAAGAGATATAAAGTTTGATGTGATTATTTACTCTACACCACCAATTACTTTTTCAAAAGTTATAGATTATATAAAAAAGAGAGATAAAGCTTATTCCTATCTTTTACTTAAAGATATTTTTCCGCAAAATGCGATTGATATGGGATTGCTTAAGGAAAATGGAATTATGCATAACTTTTTTTTAAAGAAAGAAAAAAGGCTTTATGCTTTATCTGATATGATTGGATGTATGTCTGAGGCTAATATGAATTACGTTTTAAAGCATAATCCTGAAATTGATCCTGAAAAGGTGGAGATAAATCCAAACACAATTGAACCAATTATTTTAGTTCAAAGCAGTTTTGAGAAAAATGTTATCAGAGAGAAATATAATTTACCTCTCGATAAAAAAATATTTGTCTATGGTGGCAATTTAGGAAAGCCACAAGGAATTGATTTTTTATTAGAAACAATCCAGTCAAATTTAAATGAGCAAGTCTTTTTTTTAATAGTAGGTTCTGGAACTGAATATAAAAAAGTCAAAGAATGGTTTAAGTTAAAAAAACCTATAAATGCTTTATTATTGAATGGCTTGCCTAAAGCTGATTATGATTTATTGTTAAACGCTTGCGATGTAGGTATGATTTTTCTTCATAGAGATTTTACAATACCTAATTTTCCTTCAAGAATATTGTCTTATTTGGAGATGAAAAAACCAATAATAGCTGCGACAGATCAAAATACGGATATTGGTGAAATAATAGAAAGTAATAAATGTGGATTTTCCGTTATTTCAGGAGAAATATTAGATATGAATGAAGCTATAGAAAAGATGCTGAATGAAATTGGACGAACTGTTATGCAAGAAAATGCATGGAACTTGCTTCAAAACGAATTTACTGTAGATAAAACATATAACTTAATAGCAATAAAAATAAATGTATAGATGTTTTTTTAAACGTATTATTGATATCTCTTTGTCATTCATTATATTACTATTTTTTTTACCAGTTTTACTTATATTAATTATTTTTTTAGTTTTTGCTAATCAAGGTAAGCCATTTTTTATTCAAAAACGACCAGGTAAAGATGAAAAAATTTTTAAAATTTTAAAATTTAGAACTATGAATGAAAAAAAGGACATTCATGGGAATTTATTGCCTGATGCTGATCGATTAACTAAAATAGGGTTATTTGTGAGAAAAACATCTCTGGATGAACTTCCGCAATTAATAAATGTTTTAAAGGGAGATATGAGCCTGATCGGGCCTAGACCATTACTGCCAGAGTACTTACCATTGTATAATGAATTTCAAAAAAAGCGTCATTATGTGAGGCCAGGTATTACAGGATGGGCACAAATAAATGGAAGAAATACTATTAGTTGGGAAGACAAATTTAATCTGGATGTATATTATGTAGATAGAATCTCATTTATTTTAGATGTGAAAATAGTTTGGATGACTATCAATAAAGTGTTAAAAAGAGAAGGGATTAGTGCAGTAAACAATGTAACTATTGAACGTTTTAATGGAAATAAGTAGATATTTATACGGTGCGAGTGGTCATTGTAAAGTGATAATAGATATATTAAAAAGAGATCAAATAGAGATTTCCGCTATATTTGATGATAAGCCTTTGCAAGATTATTTAAATGGTATTCCAGTTTTACAAGCATCAAGAATGAATATTTCGTTAAATGATGAAATTATTATTTCAATAGGAAATAATAATATTCGAAAAAAGATCGCAAGTAAAATTAATGCATTATTTTTTACAGCAGTACATAATACAGCAATCATTTCGGAAAATTCTAAAATTGGTCAAGGATCAGTTATTATGGCTGGAGGGATTATTAATACTGATGTTCAAATAGGAAAACATTGTATTATTAATACTGGAGCAGTGATAGATCATGATTGTAAAATTGATGATTATTGCCATATTTCACCAAATGCTTCTCTAGCAGGAAATGTGAATGTTGGGGAAGGTGCTCATATTGGTATTGGTGCGTGCATTATGCAAGGAATAAAAATTGGAAAATGGACAACGATTGGTGCGGGAGCAGTTATAATAAGAGATGTTCCTGATTTTGCAACAGTTGTGGGTAATCCGGGAAAAATTATAAAATATAATACTAGAAATGAGTAATTCAAAAATATGGTTATCCTCGCCACATATGGGAGGAACAGAGCAAAAGTATGTACAGGAAGCTTTTGATACAAATTGGGTGGCGCCATTAGGGCCAAATGTTAATGGTTTTGAAAGAGATTTAGAAAAATATTTATATGGAGAGGTTCAAGTAGGAGCACTTAGTTCAGGAACTGCAGCTATTCATTTGGGATTAATTTTGCTAGGAGTTCAAGCTGGTGATGAAGTTATTTGTCAGAGCATGACTTTTTCAGCATCTGCAAATCCAATAATGTATTTAGGAGCAATTCCTATTTTTATCGATAGTGAGATTGAAACATGGAATATGTGTCCAATTGCATTAGAAGAAGCAATAACTGAGAGAATTGCAAAAGGTAAAAAGCCTAAAGCGATAATCGGGGTTCATCTTTATGGGATGCCATATAATATTATGGAGATTAATAAAATCGCTCATAAATATGAGATTCCAGTCCTTGAAGATAGTGCTGAAGCTTTAGGAAGTAGCTACAAAAATCAGAGGTGTGGAACATTTGGAGAAATAGGCGTGCTTTCTTTTAATGGAAATAAAATAATAACAACTTCTGGAGGAGGTGCAATTGTAACAAAAAATAAAGAAGCAAAAGATAAAGCAGTATTCCTTTCTACACAAGCTAGAGATAATGCACCGCACTATCAGCACAGCCATGTAGGATATAATTATAGAATGAGTAATATATGTGCAGGAATTGGAAGAGGGCAGATGGAAGTCTTGGATGATCATGTACAGTTGAGAAGAAAAATGCACGAATTTTACAATAATTATTTTGAATGTATTGATGGTGTAACTATTTTGACAGAGCCAAGCAGTGATTATTTTTCAAATCATTGGTTGTCAGCGATTATAATAGATCCGGTAAAGACTAAAGGTAAAACAAGGGAAGATTTGCGCTTAGCATTTGAAGCTGAAAATATAGAAAGCAGGCCATTATGGAAACCTATGCATTTACAGCCTATTTTCGAAAAGTATCCTTATTATGGTGATAAAATTGCTGAAACTTTATTTGAAAATGGTTTGTGTTTGCCTTCAGGATCTAATACAACAATAGAAGAAAAGGAAAGAATTAAAAATGTTTTGGATTCTTTTTTTGCAAAAAACAATTAGAATTTTATATGAAAATTGAAGAGTTATCCATCAAAGATTTATTGGTAATAAAGCCAACTGTTTTTGAAGACGAGAGGGGCTATTTTTTTGAGTCATATAGCAAGATAAAATTTGATGATCTAGGGATTAATATCAATTTTGTGCAAGACAATCAATCTTTTTCTAAAAAAGGGACTTTAAGAGGGTTACATTACCAAAATCCACCTTTCGCTCAGACAAAATTAATTCGTGTGTTAGAGGGGGAAATTATTGATGTTGCTGTTGATTTAAGAAAAGATTCGAGAACATACGGAAAATCATTCAGTATTTTGTTGTCAGCAGAAAATAAAAAGCAATTGCTGGTTCCTCAGGGATTTGCTCATGGTTTTTCAGTTATCAGTGAAGTGGCTACAGTACTTTATAAATGTGATCAATTTTATAATAAAGCTTCTGAAGGTGGAATTAATTATAATGATCCTTTTTTGAATATTGACTGGGGCATTAGTTTAAATGAAGCAATAGTTTCAGAAAAAGATCAAACCTTACCTTTTATTGATAATTGTAATAGTTTATTTTAATGAAAAAAATTTTAGTAACAGGTTCAACGGGGCAATTGGGATCAGAACTTAGGGTTTTGTCTTCTTCTTATCCGAAATATGAATGGATATTTGCTGATCGTACTCAAGTTACATTTGATAATTTAAAATTGCTTCAATTACAATTAGATATAATTCAACCTGAAATAATACTAAATTGTGGGGCTTATACAGCTGTAGATAAAGCAGAATCTGAAAAAGATTTAGCTTTTAGAATAAATCATTTAGCAGTAGGTATAATAGCAAAATACTCAAACGAAAATAATACTAAATTAATTCATATTTCTACAGATTATGTGTTTGATGGAACTTCAGCGGTTGCTTTAGATGAAAAGGCGGAAACAAATCCAGTAAATATTTATGGTGAAAGCAAGCTAGCAGGAGAAATTACTTGTATGAAAGAAAATCCGGAATCAATTATTATTAGAACTTCATGGGTTTACAGTAAGTTTGGAAATAATTTTGTAAAAACAATGCAGCGATTAATGCAGGAAAAGGACGAAATTAATGTTGTAAATGACCAGATTGGCTCTCCAACTTATGCTGCTGATTTAGCTCAGGCAATGATTGATATTATTGAATCTTCAAAATGGATCCCAGGAATTTATAATTATTCGAATGAAGGTGAAATTAGCTGGTATGAATTTGCATTAAGCATTAAAGAACTTGGAAATTATAATTGCAAAGTAAAGGGAATTTCTTCGTCTAATTATCCAACTCCAGCAAAACGTCCCAGTTTTTCATTATTGAACAAGAAAAAAATAAGTGCAGTCTATAAATTAGATATCCCGAATTATAAGAAAAGCTTAAAAAAAATGTTTATTTAAAGATTTAAGATCGGGTTTTTTGAAATTAGAAGTCTAAAATTATTATTATGAAAGGAATTATATTAGCAGGAGGTTCTGGTACAAGATTGCATCCGCTGACCTTAGCAGTAAGTAAGCAATTAATGCCAGTTTACGATAAACCGATGATTTACTATCCATTATCAACTTTGATGATGGCTGGAATCAACGAGATTTTAATTATATCTACTCCGCATGATTTACCTCACTTTAAGAAGCTTTTGGGAGATGGTAGTACAATTGGATGCAAGTTTAGTTATGCAGAGCAGCCAAATCCAAATGGATTAGCTCAAGCATTTGTAATAGGTGAGGAATTTATAGGTAAAGATAAGGTAGCTTTAGTGCTTGGAGATAATATTTTCTTTGGAACAAATATGCCACAACTTTTGAAAGATAACTCTGACCCTGATGGTGGTGTTGTTTTTGCTTATCATGTTTCAGATCCTGAGAGATATGGTGTAGTTGAGTTTGATGAAAATAAAAATGCAATTTCTATAGAAGAAAAACCTTTAGAGCCAAAATCAAATTATGCGGTTCCTGGTTTATATTTTTACGATAATTCTGTAGTTGAAATAGCTAAGAACATTAAGCCCAGTGCACGTGGAGAATATGAAATTACGGATGTTAATAAAGTTTATCTTGAAAAAGGAAAATTAAAAGTAGGCATTTTAAGTAGGGGGACAGCTTGGTTGGACACAGGAACTTTTAATAGTTTAATGCAGGCAGGGCAATTTGTGCAGGTTTTAGAAGAAAGACAGGGGTTAAAAGTAGGTTGTATTGAAGAAATTGCCTGGCGACAAGGCTTTATCGATGATGCTAGACTTGAAATATTAGCTCAGCCATTACTTAAATCAGGTTATGGAACTTATCTCTTGGAATTTTTAAAGCAAAAGAAAAAAGGTGTTAAAATTTAATTTGCGATACTAACTAATTATTTAAAATCTTTAATTTGTACTTTTGTATAAAGTTCAAATTTTACTGACTTAAAAAATGCTAAATTGAATACAGAAAAACCAAATAATATAAGCTCTTTATTATATAAAACTTTTTCCCCAAGAAACCTTCGGGCAAATATTAATAATTTGAGTTATCTCCCAAGATGGATTATCATTGCTATTGATGTAATGGTTCTGTTTTTTTCTTTTTCTTTTACTTATTTGCTTTTTGACGGAACGGCTATCGGGTATATCATAACATCCCATGATTTTTATTTTGTAGCGAGCTTAATAACAGTCAATATATTTTTCTTTTGGCTTTTTAGGACATATTCAGGAATCATTAGGCACTCATCATATATTGATGCTATAAAACTGCTTTTCTCCCAAATGTCGGTTTTGGTTTTTTTTCTGTTCATAAATTTAATATTTGAACTGTATACAGGACATAAAGCTTTTTTAAATACAGCTCTTTTTATCAATTTAGTTTTATCATTTTGCGGTTTATTCTTGTATCGCGTTATTGTAAAGCAAACATTTGAAATGTATTTTTCAGAAAAGGCGACTACTAAGCTTGTAAGAACCGTTATTTATGGTACGGATGCAAATGCAATTTCAGTAGCAAATGCTTTAAAGTTTGAGACTCCTTCTAGATTTAAAATTGTAGGTTTTGTTGATAAAAACAATCAGAATGCATCTAAGCGTATGCTAGATCTTCCTATTTTAATTTTGAGAAAAAAACTTCCGGCATTAATGAGGTCTGTTGCAGCTGAGGGAGTAATTATTGCTGACAAAAGTTTAAGTAAAGATGAACAGCTTATTATTGTTGATCAATGCTTAGAATTTAATTATAGAGTATATACTGTTCCATTGATTTCTGACTGGGAAAATCAAAAGGAAATTTCTCAAAAAGTAAAAAATATTCAGATTGAGGATTTACTAGAAAGAAAGCCAATAGTGCTAGATAGTAAATCAATATCCAAACAGCTAAAAGATAAAACAATCCTTATTAGTGGAGCCGCTGGGTCAATTGGAAGCGAAATAGTAAGACAGGTTTTAAATTTTGGTCCAAAAAGAGTCATTGTTGTGGATCATGCTGAAACGCCTTTGCATAATTTATGTCTAGAGACGCAAGGAATGAATGTCGATACTAAAATTGTAGCTGTAATTGCAGATGTAAGAAGCAAAAAAGCGCTGGAAAAGGTTTTTAAAAATTACAATCCACACGTTGTTTTTCATGCAGCAGCTTATAAACATGTGCCTTTGATGGAAGAAAATCCCTCTCAGGCAATTCAAACCAATATTAAAGGAACTAAAAACCTTGCAGATTTAGCTTGCAAATATCATGTAAAGAAATTTGTTATGGTTTCTACAGATAAGGCTGTGAATCCGAGTAATGTAATGGGAGCTAGTAAGCGTATTGCAGAAAAATATGTGCAGTCTTTGTTCTTAAAAAATCAAAGAGAAAATGTAGAAGGAGGCACGAAGTTTATTACGACCCGTTTCGGAAATGTTTTAGGTTCGAATGGATCTGTTGTTCCTCTATTTACTAAACAAATTGCTGAAGGCGGACCAGTAACAATTACACATCAGGATATTATTCGCTATTTTATGACGATTCCAGAAGCTTGTCAGTTGGTATTAGAAGCAGGAGCGATGGGTAATGGTGGTGAAATCTATATTTTTGATATGGGTAAACCAGTTAGAATTATTGATTTAGCACGAAAAATGATTAAGCTTGCTGGTTTTATACCAGATAAAGAAATAAAAATAAAAATTGTTGGTTTAAGACCTGGAGAAAAACTTTATGAAGAATTATTAAATGATACTTCTAAAACTCTTCCAACTTATCATAATAAAATTATGATTGCACAAGAAATTCAAGATGAGTATGAAAATCTTCATAATGAAGTTGATGAATTAATTGGGATAGCCGATTTTTATGAAAATGATGATATCGTAGCTAAAATGAAAAAAATCGTTCCAGAATTTAAGAGTATGAATTCTACTTTTGAAGTTTTAGACAAATAAAATTAAAAAAATATAAAATCAAATATAATCAAGAGGTGTTTTTTCAAAACGCCTTTTGACATTTTTAACCCAAATCTAAAATGTTAAAAATCTTGTTAATTTTTTTACGACAAGATTTTTAAGTGCTTTTTTAAATGGATTCTAAAAATACAAATGATTGGTTGTTTGAGATAACACCCAAGAATAAATTTTTCTCGCTTAATCTTAAAGAAATTTGGCAGTATAGAGATTTATTAATGCTTTTTGTTAAGAGAGATATCATTACAGTTTATAAGCAAACTGTTTTAGGGCCTCTATGGTATTTAATACAGCCCTTATTTACTTCTATCACCTTTACAATTATTTTTAATAACGTTGCGGGGATCAAGACAGGATCTATTCCGCCATTCTTATTTAATCTGGCAGGGATAATGGTTTGGAATTATTTTACTGCTTGTTTAAATGGGACATCAGATACTTTTAAATCGAATGCAAGTATATTCGGAAAAGTGTATTTTCCGAGAATCATCACTCCATTATCTATTGTTATTTCTAATCTGATCAAATTTGGTATTCAGTTCGGAATATTTATTTTCTTTTATCTTTTCTATTATTTTCAAGGGGCAGATTTAAGTCTCAATGGATCAATACTTTTTTTTCCAATTTTAATTTCATTTATGGGTATTTTGGGATTGGGTTTAGGTATGATGATTTCTTCAATGGTAACAAAATATAGAGATTTAAATAATTTAGTTGGTTTTGGTGTACAACTATTAATGTATATATCTGCTGTAATGTATCCGATGGAATTAATAAAAGAAAAACTTCCAAAATTTGGCTGGATTGTAGAATACAATCCATTAGCTTATGTGATTGAGACTTCTCGCTATATGCTTTTAAATATTGGAAGTATATCAATTTTAGGACTGGTATATACAATGGCAGTTACAATTGTAGTTTTCTTTATCGGCCTATTAGTTTTTAATAGAACAGAAAAAAGCTTTATAGATACTGTATAAATGAAAGATATCATATTAAAAGCCGAAAATATTTCTAAGCAGTACCGCTTAGGTCAAGTTGGAACTGGAACTTTGAGTCATGATTTAAACCGATGGTGGCATAAAATTCGAGGAAAAGAAAATCCATATTTAAAAATTGGAGACACCAATGATCGTTCTAAAAAAGCGACTTCAGATTATGTATGGGCTTTGCAAGATATTAATTTTGAGGTTGAAAGAGGAGAAGTGTTAGGAATCATTGGAAAGAATGGAGCAGGAAAATCCACACTTTTAAAAATACTTTCAAAAGTAACAGCTCCGACAACGGGTAGCATAAAATCCAGAGGGCGTATCGCTTCATTATTAGAAGTTGGTACGGGGTTTAATGGTGAAATGACAGGCAGAGAGAATATATTTCTAAATGGAGCTATTTTAGGAATGACTAAAAAAGAAATTACCTCAAAACTTGATGAAATTATAGAGTTCTCAGGTTGCGAGCGTTATATCGATACTCCTGTAAAAAGATATAGCTCTGGAATGACAGTGCGTTTAGCATTTGCAGTTGCAGCTTTTTTAGAACCTGAAATTTTAGTAGTCGATGAGGTTTTAGCTGTAGGAGATGCTGAGTTTCAAAAAAAGGCAATCGGGAAAATGCAGGATATTTCTAAGGGCGAGGGCAGGACAGTTTTATTTGTTAGTCATGATTTAAGCGCTATCAGTACATTAGCATCAAGAACGGTGGTCTTAGATAAAGGAAAAATATTCGCTATTGAAGAAACGAATAAAGCTATTTCTTTATATACCTCAATTGAAAAAAATCAAGAAATTTTTTTACAGGAACCTCTAGTTAATATCCCATCAGTTACTAAAGTAGAAGTTATTACATCTGAAGGTGGAACTTTGCAAGGTAACAGAAGGAAGTTTAGAGTTAATTTTGAAGTTAATATGCCTCATGAAGACATGCCTAATATGGCACTTTCTTTTCAGATATTAAATAATTTTCAAGTTCCAGTATTGTTTGAATATAGATTTGATTTGGAAAATGAAATTTGCAGAAAGAAAGGTAAAAATTACATTTCCTTCGTATATGATGAATTACTGCTTTACAAAGGCAATTATAGTATCAAGGTGCATTTAGCAGAAAGCCAAACGAAACAGAAGTTTCAAGAATTTGATTGCTGTTTTTTTGAAATTGAAATGATTGGTTTCAAAGAACCAGAATGGGGATGGCAAAAAAATGTTTGTCAATTTATACAAAAAGGGAAATGGATACAAGCTTAAGGAGGGTCAATGTTGGAAGATTAAGTTCTATTGATATTGATAGAGATAATCAATACTATCTACATTATAAATCATATCATCGGGATTTATTTGATGCGATTAATAAGTATGCAAAGGGTAATCTTCTAGATATTGGATGTGGAAACAAGCCATATGAGCAAAAAATTTTAGCAGTGGTAAATAAATATGTCGGCTGTGATATTGTTCAATCCAGTTTAAACAAAGTTGACATTATATCTTCGGCGGATGCTATACCATTAGAAGGGGCTTCATTTGACACTGTTATTTCTACACAAACGATTGAACATGTTGGAAATCACCAAGGTTTAGTTGACGAAGCTTTTAGAATTCTAAAACCTGGCGGATATTTTATTTTATCTGGACCGTTTAATTGGCAACTGCATGAAGAGCCATACGATTTCTTTAGGTTTTCAAAACATGGTTTCAAATTAATCTTGGAAAATTCGGGTTTTAAGGTTATAGATTTAAAAGAAAATGGCGGCATGTGGTCGGTTGTTGGGCAATATATTCTTATGGGTATTACCAATGATCATCCTGAAAGAAAAAAGGGGGTTAGATTTTTCTTTAAAATTTTAAAATTTTGTAAAGGAATAAATTTAATAAATAGATTTTTTAGCTATTTAGACCAAGTTGATTATAATACAGTGAATACAATCAATTACGTTATTGTTGCGCAAAAGTAAAAGTATAATGTTTATGAAATTAAAAAAACTACGAAAAATTTACCGTATTTTATTCCCTTTAAAATTTTCAGAGGAAGAAAACTTTATTAATAAGTTGAAATCAAACAATTTAATAAAGGATTTTAAAAGAATAAATTCTTTATTCTTGCTAAACTTATGTAATGATAAACAAATTTATCTTAGAGATTTTAATCATAGTGATTACGCTGTTTTTAATCAAATGTTTGTTTTAGAAGAATATAAAACAGTTTCTTCAATGTTAAAACTTAATGTACAACTCAATTCAAAAGAAAGTGTTTTGATTGATGCAGGAGCAAATATCGGATTAGCAACGATTTATTTAAATCAACTAATATCTTTTAATCAAATATTTTGTATTGAACCGTCTAAAGATAATTTTGAAATTTTGAAAAAAAACACAATATCTTTAAATTCAGATAGCAGATTATTCTTAATGGATAAAGCTCTGTCTGGCTCTGAAAATGTTTGTTTTACTCTTGAAAACGAATTTAGAGATGGAAAAGATTGGTCGATTACTACAAAGAAAAGCGATTCTGGCGAGATACAAGGAATTACACTCAATGAAATAATAAAGGAAAATGACTTAAAAGAAATAACCTTATTAAAAATAGATATTGAAGGTGCTGAAAGATTTATCTTCGACAGTGCTTCGGATTTATCATTTTTAAATATCACAAAAGTGATTGTTATCGAAGTTCATGATGAATTTAATATAAGAGAGAATATTTATAGCATATTACGCGAGAAGCAATTTCTATTAATAGAATCTGGTGAAACAACAATTGGTATAAATAAAAAATACCTCAATTAAATAAAAAATCTAAATGTCACCAAAATTAAGCGTAATTATTCCCTGTTATAATTCAGAAGCTACTCTAGAATTAACCTTAAATTCTATATTAAATCAGAATTTTGAAGACTGGGAAGCTATAATTGTTAACGATGGTTCAAACGATAATACAGAGGGAATCGCTCAGAAATGGGCTTTGAAAGACCAGCGCTTTAAATATTTTGCAAAAAAAAATGAAGGCTTAGGTAAGACAAGAAATTTTGGAATTGCAGAAGCACAAGGAATTTATATACTCCCTCTTGATTCTGATAATCTTGTTGACGAAAATTTTAGCAGAAAGGCAATTTCTACTTTTGAAAAAGATTCTAATATTGGCATTGTACATGGATATGCAGAATATTTTGGAGAAAAAAAAGGACTATGGAAAATTGAAGATTTCAATTTACAAAAAATTCTTGTTAACAATTATATTGATGCTTGTGCGATTTTTAAAAAAGAGTTGTGGCAGAAGGTCGGGGGGTATGACGAGAATATGCCATACCAAGGTCATGAAGATTGGGAATTTTGGATTTCTTTAAGCAGTCAAAAAGCTGTATTTTTTAATCTGCATGAGATTACTTTTAAATATTTTGTTTCTAATACATCAATGATTCATTCATTTACAAATAATATGGTTTTTTCAAATCAAGATTATGTAGTGAAAAAACATAGTAAATTGTTTCATGAGGAATATGCAAAAGCTTTTCGTCAAAGAGAAAAAGAAAAAGTAGAAGAAAAGAAGAAATTGACGAGCAAGAAGTTTGTAGTAGATTTGTTTTGTAACACCTTCTTTGGATTTACAGTTTTTAAAAAAAAATAATGAGACTTATTTCATGATTTCTATTATTATTTGTTCGAGAACAAAATCAATATCAGATAATTTATTCAATAATATAAATCAGACTATAGGTGTAGAGCATGAATTGATTGTAGTTGATAATTCTGATAATAAATATTCTATTTTCGAAGCGTATAATATAGGAATAGATAAAAGTAAAGAAAATATAATTTGTTTTTTGCATGATGACATTCATTTTGTTACTGAAAATTGGGGAAAAACTTTATTAGAAATTTTTAATGAAAACGCTACTGTAGGATTAGTAGGCGTTGCTGGAGCCAAGAGTAAAACAAAAATGCCATCTGCTTGGTGGAGTTGCCCAGAAAAAGATAGGTGCGTCAATATTCGTCAATATTTTCAAAATGAGGAAAAATATTGGTGTGTAGGATTTAAAAATGGTAATTTACAAGATGTTGTTGCCATAGACGGAGTCTTTATGGCAGCTAAAAAAGATTTTTCAATTTCATTTAATACCAAGCTAAAAGGTTTTCATAATTATGATTTAAATTTTTCATTTGAGTACTTGAAAAAAGGTTATAGAGTAGTTGTGACAAAGAATATTTTATTAGAGCATTATTCAATAGGTACTATTAATAAGGATTGGTGTAAATCAGCAGTTAACTTTTATAATTTCTACAAGGATATGCTCCCAATATCGGTGCCAGAAAGTAATAATGTAGAGTATTACGAACTTAAAAACGGTATGTTTTTTTTAGATAAATTGCTTGAATTTGGATTAAAAAAACAAGCCATTTATTTTTGGTTTAAATTGATTTGGCTAAAACCGATCAGTAGGTCTCATTTTCAGTTTTTTTTGAAACTTTTAAAATAAAATGGATCTCAATATCTATCATGAATACATACGATAATTTTTTACCTTATATTTCTATTATAATACCAACTTATAATAGAGAAGCATTAATAAAAGAAACATTGCATTCAATCGAAATGCAAACGTATTCGAATTGGGAATGTATAATTGTAGATGATGGTTCTTCAGATCAGACAACTGATGTTGTTAAAGAATTTGTAGAAAAAGATTCTCGATTTAAATTATATTGTTTAGAACACAAAGGTGTCAGTTTTGCCCGTAATCATGCTTTAAGTAAAATCTCTGGAGAGTTTATTCAATTTTTAGATTCGGATGATTTATTGAATGAAGACAAACTTAAAGAATCATTGAAAATATTAGCGGATAAAGAAAAAAATAATAAAATCGTTATTTCCAATTTTTTGATGTTTCGAGGAGATTTGAAAAATGTAGAACTTCCATTTTGTAAACTTTCTGCAGAAGAATTTACTTTTAAAAAAGTTTTATACGATTGGGATTTTGAGTTTAATATACCGATTCATTGTGGATTTTTCCATAAAAGCATTTTTAAAGATTTTACATTTTCAAAAGAATTAGGAGCAAAAGAAGATTGGATTATGTGGTTGAGAATTTTTAAAAATAATCCAGAAACTATTTTTTTAGACCGCCCTTTGGCATATTATAGGTACCATGAAAAAAATATGACAAAAGATTTTGTTCACATGAAAAGTAATTTCTTTAATTCATTGCCTATTTTAAAAACAGTAATTTCAGAAGATGATTATCAAAATTTTTTAATCTTTTTAATTGAAAAGTATTATCAGCAATCAAGAGAAAAAGGACTGGAAGTTAAGAAATATAAAAACTCTGGGGCATTTAAATTAGGAAATAAAATTAGAAATATTCTAGTCAATTTACATCTGCTTTCATTTGCAAATTGGATGCTTAAAAAAATTAAAAAGTGATTGCTATAGTAATTCCGTATTATAAACTTGAGTTTTTTGAAAAGACTTTAGAATCTTTAAGAAAACAGACAGATAAGAGATTTAAAGTTTACATAGGGAATGATTTAAGTCCAGAAAATCCGCTCTTACTATTAGAAAAATATAAAAATGACTTTGACTTTAAATACCATCTTTTCACACAGAATTTAGGAGGGATTTCACTAGTGAAACAATGGGAGAGATGTTTAAATCTAGTAGAAGATGAACAATGGATCATGATACTTGGAGACGATGATGTTCTGGATGAAAATGTAGTCGAGTCTTTTTATGAAAATTTTGAAGAGATAAATAAAAAGCAAATTAATGTTGTTCGTTTTGCAACTACAATTATAGATGAGAGTCAAATAATATCTAGAAAACATGAACACCCAGTTTTAGAAACTGGACAGGATTTTTTGGTTAGAAAATTTTCAAAAAAAACAAGAAGTTCGTTAAGTGAATATATTTTTAAAAGAAATAGTATAGAAAACACAAAATTTAAAGAACTACCTTTAGCTTGGCACTCAGATGATTTGGCAGTTTTAGAATTCTCAATTCCAAATTTTATTTATTCAATTAATGAAGCTCAGTTATTTATTCGAGTTTCAAGTTTAAGTATATCTGGCGACTCTGCTTCAAATAACCAAAAAAACTGGGCAACTTTTAAATTTTGCGAAATTTTGTTTAAAGAACATAATTTACTATTTACAAAATTTCAAAAGAAAGTAATTTTAAAAAAGTTGGAGACTGCCTTTTTTAATATTCCATCTTTTAATACATATCAAGAAATAACAAAACATTATTTTAATCAAATTGGTTTTTGGTCTACGATAGATTTTCAGTTGCGTTTAATAAAATATCATATAATTTTAACCTTGCAAAAGCTCCATATTTTTAATGCTGTTTATATTGTATATGCCAAATTACTGAATAAATGAAGAATTTTTTTTTAGTCATTCCAACAAGAGACAGATTAGAATATTTGTCTAATTTACTTCTGGATTTAAATTCATTTGAAAAATATATTTCGCAAGTTATCATTGTTGACCAAAGTCAACAAGATATAGAAGCAGATATAAATAAACTACAGTTGAATTATCGCTTTACTTTTGTAAAAAATGAAAGAGAAAATTCAGTAAATCATTCTCGAAATCAAGCTTTACAATTTTATGAAAATGAAGAATGGTTATTTTTTCTCGATGACGATTTAAGAATTCCAAGTGTAGCATTTAAGCAGATAATTGAAGTGCTAGAACCGAATATCATTGATGTTCTAATACCAGGAATTCAATTTGAAGGTATGGAAACAACAGAATTTAAGTATCATACTATTTTGGATACTATCGCTAAACCAGCTAATTTTTCAAAGCCTCGTTTTAGGCTTCAGGTTTGTTCAGGACTAAATATTGTAAAAAGAGACGTTTTTAAGGAGGCAGGTTTTTTATTTGATGAACATTTCACAATTTGGGGAGATGACTGGGATTATGGAATGCGCTTGCTACAAGCGGGTGCAAATATATACTTTGAACCTAAAATTTTAGTCGAGCATCTATGGGTTTCAGTAGGAGGACAAAGAGATAAATGGAAGACCACAAATATGGAATTAGAAAAGCAGCGATTATATTTTTATTTTCTAAAAAAACATTTTTCAAATACTGTAGTTAAGCAACAATTTTATCTAAAGTTTTTTCTGGCTATTAAACTTCTTTTTTTACAAGGAAGATTATTAAATATATGGGTCTTAATCAAAGCTTATAGAATGGCATTAAAAATGCCAATCTTGTAGGCAGTTACATTTGGAAATAAATTAAATTTTTATAATAATATACAATGAGAATAGGAGTAAATCCGCAAAAGAGTGATAAAAAAATTATACTAAAGGCTAATCATAGAGTTGTTGTTGTTGTATACATTCCAGATTCGAAAGGTTTTTATAGTAACTCGGCCGAAGTTTTTAAATTATGCATAGATTCTCTTGTGGCAACTATAGATGAAAATTGTCTTATAACAGTTGTAAATAATGGATCTTGTAAAGAAGTTTCGAACTTTTTACAGTCCTATTTAGAAGAAAGAAAAATAGATACTCTAATCCATCATAATGAAAACATTGGAAAAATTGATGCTATGATTGGAGCTGCAAGGGGTAGTCGAGAAAAATATATTACACTTACAGATTCTGATATACTTTTTGTTCAAAATTGGCAACAAAATGTTGAGGCAGTTTTCCAAAATTTCAAAAATGTAGGGTCTGTTTCTCCTATTCCTGTTAGACATGCTCTGTTTTATGGGACAAGTTCGGTCTTAAAGAAAATTATCCTCCAAAGAGTAAAATTTAAGCGTATTTCAATTCCTGAAAACTATATAGATTATAATCGTTATTTAGAGAGTATAAATTGGGATCTGGAATCTAATGAAAACAATAAATGGCCAGTAATTGAAAAAAATGGGATGAATGCTGTAATTGGAAGCGGACATCAGATACTAACAATTACTCGAGATATTTTGTTTACAAAAGCACCTTCAAACCCAAGTTTAACATTAGTAGGCAATGAGTCTGAATTTAATTATGTTGATCAGCCTATTGACAAGTTGGGCAAGTTAAGATTATCTACATTTAATAATTTTGCGTTTCACATGGGTAATAATGTCGAAACATGGATGGTTGATATTCAAAAGAATAATCTCAAAGAAGTAAAACGCGATTTTGAAGCTGATAAAGATTTTACACAAGATGTTGATTTATTTGATTCACCAATTAAAAACAAACTTTATAATTTACGAAAGAAAATCATAAAACAAATATTTTCTCTTTTTTATAATAGTAATTTAGATTCTTAGAATTTATGAATTTAAAAAAGACAAAATTCTCTATATTAATTACAACGAAAAATAGATGTAATGACTTGATTTTTACATTAACTAAGATAAAAAAAATTATAGAAAGAGAAGATGTAACTTGTTTAATTTGCGATGATGGTTCTATCGATGATACAGCTTCATTTCTTAAATCTAAATATCCCGAAATTCAAGTTATTCAAAATAAGGAGAGCAAAGGACTTATATACAGTAGGAATAGACTTCTTTCGTTGGTTAATTGTGAATATGCTATTTCAATAGATGATGATGCTCATTTCATTAGTGAAGATCCGCTGAAATATATTGAAGAAACATTTAAGAGTAATTCTAAAATAGGATTATTAGGATTTAGAATTTTTTGGGGTTTAAATGAGCCAAAAAACATTGGTAATTTTGAAGTCTCACATCAAATGAAAAGTTTTGTTGGTTGTGGACACGTTTGGCGTATGTCTGCATGGAAAGACATTCCAAATTATCCGGAATGGCTTATGTTTTATGGAGAAGAAGATTTTGCATCGTATCAATTATTTAAAAAAAAATGGGAAATACATTATCTTCCAGAAGTTTTACTAAATCATAGAGTTGATATTAAACGGCGAAAAAGAGATGCAGATTATTCAATTAGATTGCAAAGATCACTAAGAGCTGGTTGGTCTTTGTATTTTTTATTTATACCATTAAATTTAATTCCAAGGAAAATGGCTTATTCAATCTGGATGCAATTTAAATTGAAAGTTTTTAAGGGAGATTTGAGTGCATTAAAAGCTTTAATTCTAGCTGGATTTGATTTAATTATTTTTATCCCAAAAATTATAAAAAATAAAAATAGACTTTCAGAGTGTGAATTTTCAGAGTATCAAAAACTAGACAACACAAAGATTTACTGGTTGCCAAAAGAAACATAAAAATTAATTTTTATGAAAAACATTGCTATTATTCCCGCTAGAGGAGGTTCGAAAAGATTGCCTGAAAAAAATGTAAAGTTAATTGATGAAATTCCATTATTGGCATTTAGTATTTTATATGCACAAGCAAACAGTGAAATTATAGACGAAATTTATGTTTCTACTGATGATGAGAATATTAAAAATGTGGCTTTAAAGTACGGAGCCAAAGTTATAAATAGACCCACGGATATTTCTGGCGATAATGAACCAACTATTTCTTCATTAAGGCATGTTTTGGAGCATATTGATTCAAATGTTGAAAATGTAATTTTATTACAACCAACAAATCCTTTGCGACCTGAAAATTTATTGAAAGAAGCTTTTGAAGTTTATAAAAAAGAAAAGTATAGCAGTTTATTTACAGTCTCAAGAAATCATCAAAAATTTGGAAAAATTATTGACGAAAGATATGTTCCATACAATTACAAAATTGGAGAAAGAAGTCAAGATTTATCTCCTCTTTATTTTGAAAACGGATTACTTTATATTACAAAAGCCAGCTTAGTTCACGAAAATATAATTATTTCAGAAGATGCATTCCCTTTAATAATAGATCATATTTTTGCTAACGCGGATATTGATACACAAGAAGATTTTGATTATACAACATATTTATATCTAAAATATATAAAACCTTATAGATAATTACATGAAACCATTTATAGAAATAGCAGGAAGAAAAATAGGTCAAGATTTTCCGCCATTAGTAATAGCAGAGATAGGAATCAACCATGAAGGTTCTCTGCAAGTTGCAAAAGAAATGGTGGATGCTGCCCAGCGAGCTGGAGTTGAGGTTGTAAAACATCAAACCCATATTGTTGAAGATGAAATGAGCGGAGCTGCAAAAAAAGTAATTCCAGGTAATGCTGATGTTTCTATTTATGAAATAATGGAACGATGTTCTTTAAACGAAGCAGACGAATTAGAGCTGAAAAATTATGTAGTAAGCAAAGGAATGATATTTATTTCGACACCTTTTTCTCGTGCAGCAGCTGATCGTTTGCAGAGATTCGACATTCCGGCATATAAAATTGGTTCAGGAGAATGCAATAATTATCCTTTATTAGAACACATTGCTTCATTTGGAAAACCTGTTATTTTAAGTACTGGAATGAATACTATTGAAAGCGTTCAAAAAGCTGTCGCTATTTTCGATAAACATAACGTTCCAGTAGCGCTTTTACACACAACAAACCTTTATCCGACTCCAATTCATTTAGTTCGTTTTGGAGCAATGATGGAATTACACGAAGCATTTCCTGATAAAATTTACGGGCTAAGTGATCATACTTTGAATAATAATGCTTGTTTAGGAGCCGTTGCTTTAGGAGCGAGCATTTTAGAGAGACACTTTACAGATCATATGCAGCGTACAGGACCAGATATTGTGTGCAGTATGGATGAAAATGCATGTCAAGAATTAATTGTCTCTGCTGCAGAGATTGCTCTAATGAGAGGAGGAACAAAGAAACCAGCAAATGAAGAACAAGTAACAATTGATTTTGCTTTTGCAACAGTATGTGCTATAGCTCCAATTAAAAAGGGAGAAAAATTATCTAAAGAAAACATTTGGGTTAAACGCCCAGGGACAGGAAGAATATTAGCAGAACACTTCAATGATTTACTTGGAAAATCAGCCACAAGAGATATTGATCACGATGAGCAATTAGATTTTTCTGATTTTGAATAAATTTAATTAATCATTTTGAAACAAAATATTCGACTACGAGAGCTTGATTTTTTGAGGGGAATCGCTATTATTCTTGTTTTACTTCGCCATCAACCCTTATTTGCTTTTACAACAAAAATGGGATGGATCGGTGTTGATCTCTTTTTTGTGTTAAGTGGATTTCTTGTTTCAGGATTATTATTTAGAGAATATTTAAAATTTGGCAATATAAAGGTTGGTTTGTTTTTAATAAGAAGAGGGTTTAAAATCTATCCAATATATTATCTAACATATATTTTATATCTCACTCCCAAATTAATAAAACATCAATTTGAATATAAAGGACTTTTTGCAGACCTCTTTTTTTTACAGAATTATCTTTATGGATGGGGCTATGCTTATATACCTAGCTGGTCATTAGCAGTAGAAGAGCACTTTTATATAAGTTTTGCTTTATTGTTATGGCTAGGTATTAAGTACAATTATATAAATTTGAAATTAAATACTAAAGGCAAAATAAATAAGATAGAATTTTTACTCTTGCTAGTTTTAGTTCTCTGCTTGGTTGGCAGGATAATTAGCAATATATTCTTTGAAGGGAATGGAGACAAAAATTTTACAATGACACATTTACGAGTAGATTCCTTATTGGCTGGTTGTTTTGTTTCATATCTATATTATTTTAAAAAAGAAAAATTAGTGTTGTTTTTTAATTCATATAAAAAAGTTTTAATTTTTTTTGCATTTGCAATTCTTTTATTCACCCCTTTTAAAGATTTTGAAGATTCTATATTTGTAAGTACAATTGGCTTTACATCATTGTATATTTCATTTGGAATTATATTAATATACTTTATAACAGATGAAAATATAAATGCTAAATTAAATTCAATTTTTTCAAACGGAATAGTAAATATTATTAGCAAAATTGGTTTTTCCTCCTACAGCATTTACATCATTCATGGTTTTGTGAATTTTATATTTGCTTTGATAAATAGTTTTATTTTAAACTATTATTTAAATCAAACTGCAATTTTTATTATTACAACAATAGTGAGTGTTATAACGGGAATAATCATGACACTTTATATAGAGCAATATTTTTTAAATTACAGAGAAAAATACTATCCTAATAGAGTTAAATGAATGTATGAGTAAATATTTGTTTAATTTCTTTTAGGTTAATTTACATTTTTAGATGAAAAAAGTCCTTTTTCTTACTGGTACTCGAGCTGATTTCGGAAAAATAAAATCCTTGATTTCAACTTTAGAGGAGCAAAACAATTTTGAAGTTTTTGTTTTTGTTACGGGTATGCACCTGCAGGAGGTATATGGTTATACATTAATCGAAATTGAGCGATGCAATTTTAAAAATGTGTTTACATTTCAAAACCATACCCATGAAACCACTATGGATTTGACATTAGCAAAAACTATTGAAGGATTGTCATGTTATTGTAAGACCATTCAGCCAGATATGATTGTTGTGCATGGTGATCGGGTCGAAACACTTGCAGGAGCAATTGTTGGTTCACTTAATAACATTTTAGTAGCACATATTGAAGGAGGAGAAGTCTCGGGTACTGTTGATGAGTTAATTCGTCATAGCGTTAGTAAATTAAGCCATATACACTTTGTTTCTAATAAACAGGCAGCTATGAGGCTTATTCAGATGGGAGAAGTTAAGGAGTCTATTTTTACTATTGGATCCCCAGATATTGACATTATGTTTTCAGATCAATTGCCCGATTTAGAAACTGCTAAAAAATATTATAATATCGATTTTGAAAATTATGCTATTTTGATGTTTCATCCAGTAACGACTGAAATTAGTAAGATGGAAAAGTATGCAGAAATTTTTGTAAAATCTCTTTTAGATGATAATCATAATTACATTGTAATTTTTCCTAATAATGATCTTGGTAGCCAATTTATTCTTAAAGCTTATAAAAAACTGGATAAAAATTCAAGATTTAGAGTGTTTCCCTCACTTCGTTTTGAGTACTTTCTGACTCTTCTAAAAAATAGTCAATTTATAATTGGTAACAGTAGTGCTGGAATTCGAGAAGCTCCATATTATGGAATCCCAATTATTAATATTGGTACAAGACAACAAAACAGGTCTATTCATGCAGATATAATTAATACTGATTATAGTGAAACAAGTATAAAGGAAGCCCTTGAAATAATAGATTCGCATAAAATTCAAAGTGTGGAAGATGATTTTGGAGAAGGAAATAGCAATCAGTTATTTTTAGATTGTTTGCAAAAGTCAGATATTTGGCAGCTAAATCATCAAAAGCAATTTAGAGATATAACCCAAAAATGATAACATTTTCTAAGCTTGGAAATAAAGGAAATCTTGGAAATCAATTATTTCAAGTCGCTTCAACTATTGGTATTGGAGAAAAGTACGGGCACAAATACGGTTTTCCAAATTGGGGCTTTTCTCAGTATTTTAAGAATCCAATTCCTTTTTTACAAATAGATAATTCTTTTGAACACATAAAAGAGAAAACATATAATCATTACGAATGGAATTTAGACCAAGGAAATTACGATCTTGATGGATGGCTTCAATCTGAAAAATACTTCGATATAAAAAAAACAAAAGAAGTTTTTAGGTTTGAAGATTTTGCAAATGAATTGTACTTAAAATTCGATTATCTTTTTGCAAAAAAAACAATTTTAGTATCTGTCAGAAGAGGAGATTTTGTAAAACATCCCTATTATTATCAGTTGTCGCACTTATATTATTTAAAGGCAATTATAAAAAATTTTCCAGACTGGAGAGATCGCCAAATAATTTTTACCAGTGATGATATAAATTATTGCAAGTATCATTTTTCATTTTTGAAAAATATTTTTTTTGCAGAAAACTTATCTGCGATAGAACAATTGGTTTTGGGATCAAAATGTGATGATTTTGTCATTAGTAATTCAACTTTTTCTTGGTGGACAGCTTGGTTAGGCGAAAAAGAGAACTCAAAAGTTGTAAGACCTCTAAAAAATTTTAGAGGTGCTTTTGCTAAAAAAAACATAGATGTTGATTACTTTCCCGAAAGATGGATTAGCTTTGACGACAGAAATGAAAGCCTTGAAAAAAAATATTTAGTTTTCCAAATTAGAGGTTTTGTTTATGAGTTTTTAATTGGAACGAAAATAATGTTCGGACAAAAAAAAAGTAGACTAAAAAAAAGAATAAAAAATGTATTCGTCAATAAGAATTAACTAAATGCCTCGAAAAAAAATATTTATTTTATTGCCAGATGGAGTAGGACTTAGAAACTTTGCTTTTTCTGATTTTTATCAATTAGGAAAAGATTTTAATATTGTTTATTGGAATAATACTCCTTTTGATTTGTCATCCCTTGGTTTTAATGAAATTAAAATTAAAAATGCAAAATCAAATCCATTAGCAGATAGTTATAAAAATGCCCGAAAACATATTGAGCTTAATCTAAATATTAAGTCAGAAAATGATAAAGTATATGATTCGTATCGTTTTCCTTTTTCATATAAAAAAATAAAACCTGCCCTCAAAAATTTACTTACAAATTTTTTGATTTTTACACATTCTTCACAAAGAGGCGTGTATAAAATTCGCGAAAAAATAAAAAAAATAGAGCAAAGCACGAGCTACTATAAACAATGTTTAGAGACTTTGAGAGTAGAAAAACCAGATTTAGTTTTTTGTACCAATCAGCGCCCTGTTTTAGCAATTGCGCCCTTGCTAGCTGCAAAAAAAATAGGAATTCCAACGGCAACATTTATTTTTTCATGGGATAATTTGCCAAAGGCCACCATGGTGGTAGAAACAGATTTTTACTTTGTTTGGAGTGAACATATGAAAAGTGAGCTTTTAAAGTATTACCCAGAAATTTTGGCAAGTCAGATTTTTGTAACGGGTACTCCGCAGTTTGAAAGTCACTTTGATAAATCTAAATTACTTACAAAAATAGATTTTTTTGGCAAATATAGTCTTGACCTAAATAAAAAATATATTTGCTATTCTGGGGACGATTTTACAACTTGTCCTGACGATCCCCAGTATCTTGCTGATGTGGCTGATGCAGTCCGCAAATTAAACAATGAAGGAAATCAGTTAGGAATTATTTTCAGACGTTGTCCAGTAGATTTTTCAGATAGATATGATTCTGTTCTTGAAAAAAATAAGGATATAATTATGCCAATTGCGCCTATATGGAAAAAAATTGGAGAAGACTGGAATACTATTTTACCAACAACTGAAGATGTTGATTTGCAAGTAAATACAATTCATTATACAGAAATGGTTGTAAATTTGGGATCATCTATGGTTTTTGATTATGTAGCGCATAAAAAGCCATGTGCTTTTATCAATTATGATGTTTCTAATAAAATAAACAAGAATTGGTCAGTTTCCAAAATATACAACTATGTGCATTTTCGTTCAATGCCAAATAAAAATTCTGTTTTGTGGCTTAATTCTGTGAATGAAATAAAAGAAAAAATAAAAGAAGGTTTAGAGCAACCCGTTGATACAATTTCAAATGCCCAAAAATGGTTTGAAATTATCAATCTGCATCCACCAGAAAAAGCTTCAGCTAGAATATGGAACGCCATAAAAGAAATAATGAGCTAATTTTTTCTGGTTTAAATTTTTATCAAATTTTTTAATGTAATATGTTTTTTAACTCCTTAGCATTTGCTGTTTTTTTACCAATTGTTTTTTTTCTGTATTGGTTTGTATTCAATAAAACAAAAAATACACAAAATGCATTATTAATTGTTGCTAGTTATTATTTTTATTCCTGTTGGGACTGGAGATTCCTTTTTTTACTAGTTTTTTCTACTTTTTTGGATTATTACACTGGAATTCAAATTGAAAAAGGAAAGTCAGAAAGTAATAGAAAATTCTGGTTTTGGCTAAGTATTATTATCAACTTGGGTTTTTTAGGAGTTTTTAAATATTACAATTTCTTTGCAACTTCGTTTGCTCAAATGTTTTCTTCTTTTGGTTTTAAAGTAAGTCCGTTTTTATTGGATGTTATTTTGCCTGTTGGAATTTCATTTTACACTTTTCATGGTTTATCTTATGTAATTGACATATATTACAAAAGAATAAAAGCAGAATATAATTTTATCGATTATTCCTTGTTCGTAAGCTATTTTCCTCTTTTAGTTGCAGGACCAATAGAAAGAGCAACACATTTATTACCAGAACTAAAGGAAAAACGTGAATTTGATTTTGAAAAAGCAAAAGAAGGTGTTTGTCAAATTGTTTGGGGCTTAGTTAAAAAAGTGGTCATTGCAGACACTTGCGCAGTATACGCCAATGCTATTTTTGATCATTATCCTTCAATGAATTCCTTTTCATTGATTCTGGGAGCAATTTATTTTGCATTTCAGATTTATGGAGATTTTTCAGGATATTCGGACATTGCGCTTGGAGTTTCCAAATTATTTGGTTTAGAATTATTAACTAACTTTAATTATCCTTATTTTTCTAGGGATATTGCGGAGTTTTGGCGTCGTTGGCATATTTCACTTTCTTCGTGGTTTCGTGATTATTTATACATTCCGTTAGGAGGCAGTAAAGGAGGATTGTGGATTAAGATCAGAAATACATTTATTATTTTTATTGTTAGCGGATTTTGGCATGGAGCCAATTGGACTTATATTGTTTGGGGACTTATAAATGCAGTTTATTTTCTTCCTTTGTTATTGTCTAATAGTAATAGGAACAATATGGATTGTATTACTTTAAAATGGAATTTAGATTCTATAAAAACACTTTTTAGTATTCTAATTACTTTTTTTATGACTTGTATTGCGTGGGTGTTTTTTAGATCGCGTACAATATCAGATGCTGTTTTATATTTGAAGAGAATAATCACGAATAAAGATTTCAATTTTCAGTATTTAGAAAATGACCGATACAATTTCGAATTACTTCTCATGATTGGCATATTCGTTTTAGTTGAATGGAATAATAAAACTAAAAAAGAACCACTTTCTGGCAAAGGAAATTTAGTGAAATTATCTTTGGCTATTCTTGCAATTCTTGCTTTTGGAACTTATTCGGATTATAAAGAATTTATATATTTCCAGTTCTAATGAAAAGGTTTATAATTTACACAGTCAAAATTATTATTGTTGTTATTGTTGTTGCAATTGCTTTAGATGGCTTGTATACATCAATTTTTATGAGGTCTAAAAATAGGGGCAAAATTGAAACAGTTTTTAATTCTAAGGATCAAAAATATGATATTGTTATTTTAGGCTCTTCTAGAGCAAATAATCATTTTGTTTCGCAAATGTTTGAAGAAAAAGGATTAAAAACGTTTAATTACGGAATGAGTGGCGGACATTTATTTGAGGCTTCATTAATGTTGAAATTAATGATTGAAAGAAAATACGAAATCAAAAATGTAATTCTTGAGGCAGATTTAAATCTTTCTAATGATCAGGAATCCGAAGGTGTGGCAGCAAAGTTTTTACCGTATCTTCATTGTTCAGAAGTTATTAGAGATCAATTTTCTACAGAACCAAATTTTAAAGAGTTATATTATATTCCTTTTTATAGATACATAAAATTCGATTCTAAAATTGGTTTTCGCGAAATTTATAAAATTGCTAAAAATGAAAAAACAAATTCATTAGATAATTTAGGGTTTTATCCATTAGAAAAACATAAAAAAGGCAATATGAAAAACAATATTGTCAATTTAAATCCGCTACCTCACAATAAATATTATGAAGAAATAAAAACAATATGCAAAAAGAATAATATAAAATTTATTGCTGTTATGACTCCAATGTGCGAAAATGTTATTGGAATGAATTATTTTGATAAAGTTAAAAAAGCATATCCTGAAATTCATAATTATGAAAATGTAGTTATTGACGATCAATATTTTTCTTCATGTGGGCATATGACACATCAGGGAGCAAAAATTTTTACAGCACGAATTATTAAAGATTTTTTTAATAAATAGTTTAGCATAAAGCTAGGTATTCTATTACAGATGGATAAATGAAGAAGTTTTTGTTCTACATAGTAAAGATTTTTGTTATTATTATCACTCTTGCAATTGTATTGGACAATATCTATTCGTATGTCTTTCTTCAAAGTAACAAAAGAGATAAAATAGGATTTGTTTATAATTCTAAACCGATAGAATACGATGTTGTAATATTAGGATCTTCGAGAGCAAATAATCATTTCGTGACACAAATGTTTACAGATAAAGGGCTAAAAACATTTAATTTTGGAATGCAAGGTGCTAAAATGTTCGAATCTGATTTGGTCTTAAAATTATTGCTGGAGAAGAATTACAAAATAAAAAATGTAATTATAGATGCCGATGTAACATTAAAATCTGAAAAAAAATCTGATGGGATGTTTTTGAATTTTTTACCATTTTTAAACGAATCAGAAACAGTGAAAGAACACTTTGCAAACGTTGATGATTTTAATAGTTTAAGTTATATTCCGTTTTACAGATACTTAAAGTATGACACAAAAATTGGATTTCGGGAATTTTTGTTTTACGCGTGCAATAAAGCAAGCAAAGAACAGGATCTTGGAGGATATAGTCCTTTACAAATCAATAAAGGAAGAGTAGAAGGTGAAGTTTTAAATTTTCGTCCACATAAAAATAAATATTACGAAGAAATTAAAAGTATTTGTAAATTAAATAATATTAGGCTTATTCCAGTAATGACTCCGATGTGCAAAAATGTTGTGGATAATGATTATTTTAAAAAAGTTAAAAAACTATATCCTGAAATTTATAATTATGAGAGCATTCTTGATGAAGATAAATACTTTTCATCATGTGGTCATATGAATGATGAAGGAGCAAAAATTTTGACCGCACAAATTATTAAAGATTTTTTTAATAGATGAAAATAGCATTTCTTACAGCAGAATATTCCCATCCTAAAGTTGAAAATCAAGCTGGAATTGGAACAAGTATTAAAAATTTGGCAGAAGCTTTAAATGAGTCCGGAAATGAAATAGCAATTTTTGTTTATGGACAAAATGTTCAAGAGATTATTAATGAAGATGGAATAAAAATTCATCTTCTTAAGAATAAAAAATACAAGTTTTTAGGATGGTATTTTCATAGAAAACATATTGAAAAATATTGCAAATCAATTATAAGAAAAGAAAAAATTGAAATTATTGAAGTTCCAGATTGGACAGGTATTACAGCGTTTATGAAATTCAAAATTCCATTGGTAATTCGATTTCATGGTAGTGATACTTACTTTTGTCATTTAGAAAATCGTAAGCAAAAAAAGAAAAATTTTTGGTTCGAAAAATTAGCACTAAAGCATGCAAAAGCATTTATTGCACCGACGAATTTTGCAGGAGAGGTTTCAGAAAAACTTTTTAAAATAAAAGAAAAGGAAATAAAAATTATTCATAATGGTATTGATTTAGAAAAGTTTGAAAATAATTCTCCCGAAAAGTTTGAAAAGAACCTCATTTTATACCTAGGTACTTTGATTAGAAAAAAAGGTGTTTTAGAATTGCCTGCTATTTTCAATAAAGTCAGGAATGTTCTCCCAGAAGCTAAACTGGTCTTAATTGGAGGTGACTCTTTCGATATCAAGACAAATTCTAAATCAACTTGGGAATTAATGAAAGGTTTGTTTACAAAAGATGATTTAAAACAGGTTGATTATCTAGGTAAAATTCCTTATAATGAGATTCAGGACTATATAAAAAAAGCAAATGTCTGCGTATTTCCGACTTTTGCAGAAACTCTAGGAATGGTAACCATAGAAGCAATGGCTATGCAGAAAGCAATTGTAAATAGTAATATTGGCTGGTCTCAAGAACTTCTAATAGATGGAGAGAGTGGCTATCTAGTACACCCTTCAAATCATGATTTGTATGCTGAAAGAATTGTAAGCATTTTGAAAGCAAACGATTTAGCCGTTGAAATTGGAAAAAATGCTCGACAAAGAGTTGAAGATAAGTTTGATATTAACAAACTTGCAAAAGACAATATAACATTTTACTCAAAACTAATATATTCAAATTCGATTTAATGCCAGTTATAATTTATCATCAAAATAATAAGGTTATTGAGGTTGACTTTGAAGGAAAAAGCGTTGATTTTTCTCCTAAGAGACTAGCGGCCAGTTTGTTTCAAATAGCTGAATTATTTTCAGATGAACTTATAATCTGGTGCAGAGTAGATTTGAAATCAAATTTAAATCAATCAGAATTTCAGAATATTTTTCATCATAATAAAATTATGGCATCTTACAATGTATCAGATTGTGAGTTTTTACCAGATACAATTGGTTATGTTGATGAATCTCTATTTTTAAATGTGAAGAGAGATATAAGTTATCCTACGTGGTTAATGAGTAGCGATGTTGGAGGAATTCATGCTTCGGTTTTAAATCTTCTAAAAGACAAAATAAAGTCAGATTCAAATTTTGGCTATTTTTTACATTCAGTTGCTAAATTGGCGATGTTGGGTGGACTTTTATGTTACTCTGAGCCTTTATTAGTTAAAGATTTGTTGCCTAAAGCGAAAGTAAGAGGTGAAAAAAATAATTTTCTGACATTTAAATTTGTAAAGCAACATTATAGAACACGTTGGGTTTTCTTGTTGTTTTTAAATTTGTTAATGTATGAAAAAAGATTTTCACTTATTCCTTTACTAAGATGTTTAGGTTTTAGAAAAAGAACTTTAGGTGAAGATGTATTGGATGGCATAAAAGTTCAATCCAGAAGAAAGGTAATTGATAAAAAGACAATAGATGTAATTATTCCGACAATTGGCAGAAAAGATTATCTATACGATGTCTTAAAAGATTTGTCAAAACAGTCACATCTGCCTATAAATGTAATTATTGTAGAACAAAATCCAGATTTTAATAGTATTTCAGAACTTGATTATTTAAAAAATGAGAATTGGCCGTTCATTATAAAACATATTTTTACACATCAGGCAGGTGCTTGTAATGCCAGAAATTTAGCTTTGGCTGAAGTAACTAGCGAATGGGTTTTCTTAAATGACGACGACAATAGATTTGAATCTGATCTGATTGAAAAAACATTTAAAAATATAGAACAATTCGGGTGTTTGGCTGCACTGACATTTTATCCTGTTACAGATCAAATATTAATTGATAGAAAAATTTCGCAAGCATCGATTTTTGGATCGGGAAATAGTTTTATAAAAACGTCCGCATTAAATAAAGTAAAATTTAACATGAGCCTGGAGTTTGGTTATGGAGAAGATGCTGAGTTTGGTTTGCAATTAAGAAAAATAGGGTATGATGTAATTTATTTTCCAAATTTGGTAATTAATCACCTCAGAGCGCCAATGGGAGGATTTCGAACTAAACCTGTTTTAGCATGGAAAGATGAGCTGATTCAGCCTAAACCTTCACCAACTATAATGTTTTTAAAGTTGAATAATTTTACTCTAAAGCAAATTTTAGGCTATAAAACGGTGCTTTTTTTTAAGTTTTATAAAATGCAGCAAATTAAAAATCCCATAAAATATGTGAATAATTTCATAAGTCAATGGCAATCAAGTGTGTATTGGGCTGAAAAACTTAAACAATAATTTTTTAACCAAAAATATGATAAAGTCAATTTCAGTTAATATAGGTTCCATAAAGCATAATTATGTTTTTGATAGTACTCAGAAATATAAATTGGCTGTTGATGTTACAAAAATAGATTTATTCGATTGTAATTCTTTCGATATAGAAATTGTATTTGAAAAAGAAATCCAAGAATTCAGAAATCATAATTATACTTGGGTAAATTGTAAAGAAAATAGGATTGCTAACGAATTTTGTCCCAAAATTCTAAAACTGAAAAATGGGCAATTGGTTCAATCGAATATTAATACTGGGATATGGGAAGTTAATAAAAAAAAGACTAACGTTTTACTTTGGCGATTTAACCCTGATTTTTCCTCTCCCATCACCAATTATACAGGGAAAAACAATAGTAAGAGCATCACATCTGCGAGAAAAAACTTTTTTTTTCCTGAAATCCCCACGCTTTTATTTCCCAAAGATTATGCAATCGAATTCAGTAGATCGAAACACCCCTTTACAGCAATAATTTGTTTTACAGATCATTGTGATTTTGATACTGATAAAAATTTAGCTCTACAACGAAAATTCTTTAAAGAAAATCAAATAAAGATTACAAAAGGTTTTTTTCTTAATCATTTCTCAAAACGTAAAGATAATGCATCATTTGCAAATGACAAGGAAGAATTATTAAGTTGGCAAAAGGATGGACATGAATTGTGTTACCATTCTCTTTCACAATCAATAAAAGGAGATATTGAAAGTTTTGCTGATTTCAAACAGTTTATTCCGCCATTAAATGACATAAAAGTCTGGATCGATCACGGATATCAGCCCTATAATTTTTCCCTCTTTAAAAAAAACAATTTGACTGATAAAGAGTTTGAGGAAAATTTAAGAGATAAAAATATTCATGTTTTATGGAATTATATAGATTCTGGTACTTCTGCTAAAGGAGTTATAAACCAGTTAAACAACCAACACTTCACTTTAAAGAGTTTTCTAGATGGAAATAAAGATTTAGATGCAATAAAAAGAATTCAGCTAATGATTAAAAACATCATTTTTCATTATTTTAATGATGAAAATATGATCTTAAAATATCAAAAGACAGCGGGAGATTTCAAAAAAATTATCTTTCAAAAAAAAATAAAATTTATTTTTCCTTTTCTAATAAACACTTTTCATCTTGGAGTGTCTATCTTTTCAATAATTTTGTTGTGGAAGTTTGTAAAAAACAAACCTTATAAATTAGCTAAATATACACCGCTTGTTTTTAAACACATTATCGACCAAAAAGAGTTCTATATTTTTCAAACAGTAGAGATGTTAGATTTTAAAAATTCCTTGTGTCAATATAATATAGATTCTTTAATTAATGAAAAAGGTGTTTGTGTTGCTCATACCTACTTTTCGGTTCCAATGAAATATCATAAGGGTAAACTCTTTGCTACTTTCGATAAAATTGATCCAGATGTTTCTCAAAATTTTAAATTATTAAGTTTAAAAGTACAGAATAATGAAATTTGGAATCCTACACTTACGGAGTTAATTGAGTTTTGGAAAGGTTTTGAGCAAACTACTTTAAATATTGATTCTGAAGGTTCATTAACATGGAAAAATAATTTCGGTTTAATCTTTAGAAAGGTTATTTAATGGACATATTTTTTACAAAAGAAAAAGAATGGTTAGATAAATGGGACCAATTTGTTTACCAAAATCCGCTCGGTAATCATTTGGTTTTTTCAGATTGGCTAAAATCATATCAGTCTTACGGTTTTGATTTTGAAATAGGGATATGTCTCATCGATCAAAAAATAGTAGGTGGATATGGTGCTGTAATTGCTAAAATGTCATTTTTTAAATTTTATATTGTTCCGCATGGGCCTATTTCTTCAATAGCGAATACAGATATAATCGGGCTTTTAATTCATAATTTGCAAGCACGTGCTAAAAAAATGAAATGCTGTTATGCGCAATATAGTATTCCATTTACACTCAACAAGACAATTAAGCCTTATTGCTATTCATCAAGCGAAAAAGATAATATAAAGAATAAAGGAAAAGAAGGTAGTTTATTTAAATACGTTTATAGCTCTTACGGTTTAAATTGGCTAGACTTTAATAGTTCAGAAACTTCCGAAGAATTATTGAAGATATTTCCATTACAGCCTCGGCGAAACATTAATCTGGCCTATAGAAACAATTTTGATATTTCATTTGCAGTAACAGAGGATGATTGTCAAGAAGCATATCAATTAATTGAAAAGAACGCCAAGGAAGGTAATTATACTGTAAGAAAATTTGCGGATATAAAAGATACAATTTTAAGTTTAATAGCTCTTAAACGAGCTTTTCTATTAACGGTTAGTCATAAAAATGAATTAAAAGGAGTAGGGCTATTCATTGATAGTGGGGACTACTTGACATATATTTCTGGAGGTACATCAAAAGAAAAGCCGGATTTAAATGTTGGCTACTGCATTCATTGGGAAGCGATAAAAAAATCCTTTGAAATGGGGTATGCAGGATATAATATTTCTATGGGAGGCTCTTACGGCGTACAAAAGTTTAAGGCAAAATTTATGGCTCAATCAATTTTATTTGATGAGCCTCATTATCATTTTGTTCTAAGGCCAACCATTTTCCAACTATATTTGTTTTTAAATGGATATCTTAAAAAAAATAAAGAAAGAATTTCAGTAATTATAAAAAGATTTAAATGAAAATTGAAAATAAAAGTTTTTGGGAAAAACAAGAGATTATAGTTACTCAGGATACATCACCTTTGATTTCTAATTTTGAACAATTTATGTTTGAGAATAGTTTGAAACGTTATTCAAAGTTTGGAAAAATTGCAGAAATAAAGGTATTTGGTTGCGGGACTGGCCGAGAACTTAAAGGTATAGCTGAATATTTTAATCCCGATCTTATCACTGCTTCTGATATATCTGAAAGTATGATTGAAAAATGTAATGAAAATTTAAAAGTTTGGAACATTGATAAAATCACTACTACTTTCACTAGCGATGCTGTAAAATTTAATAAAGTTTATGATAGATTTCAATTAGTAACTATATTGAACAGCATGCTCACTTATGTTCCCTTGAGAAAAGACCGTTTAAAGATTTTTGAAAATGCTCATCAAATTCTTGTTGAAAATGGAGTTGTGATTGGAACTGTACATAATCAAGTAGGCGTTCCTGCCAAAACATTCTATTTTAAACTGAGAAATCTCTTTTCTCTTTTTTTAGGAGAAAAAGTCGGAAATAGAGACACAGGTTTCAAAGGATTTAAGGTTGCGGGCTACTATTATACAAAAAAAGGATTGCTGAAAGATCTGCAACAAACAGGTTTTAGGGACGTAGAGGTTTACTCAATTGAAGATTATTATGTTTTAAATGGTAAAAAATATAATAGAAAGAAAGGTTATAATAATTTAATATTTATAGCGACAAAATAAATTTTTGATGAAATTTTCTTTAATTATTTGTACTTATATGCGTTCCGGAGCATTGCTCAAATTGCTTAATTCAATAAAAAGTCAAAGTAAATACCCAAATGAAATCTTAATTGTTGATGGATCGTTAGATGATAAGACAAAAATAGTTTTGAATGAGAATGTTTTCAAGAATCTAAAATACTACTTTGTTGAAGAAGAGATTCGAGGATTAACTAAACAGCGTAATTTTGGAATTTCTAAGATTGATAAAGAAACAGAAATTGTGTGCTTTTTAGATGATGATACAGTATTGGAATCAGATTATTTTGAAAATCTGTTGCAAACATATGTTTTATATCCAGAAGCGTTAGGTGTTGGAGGATACATTACTAATGAAATTATTTGGGAAAGAATACCAGAAAATTATAAGAGTAATATAAACGAATTTTATTTAGATGGATGGAAACGAAAAGATGGAAGTCGTTTTGTGCTTCGAAAAAAAATGAATTTAGATAGTGATTGTCCACCGGGTTTTTCTCCAAATTTTTCTCATGGCAGAAGTGTAGGTTTTCTGCCTCCTAGCGGAAAAATTTACGAAACAGAGCAGCTAATGGGGGGAGTGTCTTCTTTTAGGAAATCAGTTTTTGAAAAATTTTCATTTTCTACTTATTTTGAAGGTTATGGCTTGTATGAAGACGCAGATTTTACATTGCGGGTTTCAAAGCATGGCAAATTATATTTAAATACAACTGCAAAATTATGTCACTACCATGATCCTGTGGGAAGACCAAATCAATACAAATATGGAAAAATGGTAGTCAGAAACGGCTGGTATGTTTGGAGGGTTAAAAATCCTAATCCAAAAATTATCGATCGACTGAAGTGGAATGCAATTACAATCTTATTGACCTTTATTCGTTTTAGCAATGTTTTTACTGAAAAACACAAAAAAAAAGCTTTAACAGAATCTTTAGGGAGAATTGTTGGGTACGCTAGTTTGTTATTTAATAAGCCAACAATTAAAGTATAAAAGTATATATGGAAATGCTTTTTCCTAGTCATTATTAAAAGTATTTGAGTAAAATTTAGTTTATGAGAACTAAATTTATTTTTAAAATAATAACCCTTGAAGGATTATTGAAAGCTATAAAATGAAATTTGCAATAATTACTCACGTAAATCATATTGTAAAGTCCGATGAATATTTGGCCTATGCTCCGTATGTCCAAGAAATGAACATTTGGCTTAAATATACTGATGAGGTTATCATTGTGGCTCCATTGGGAAAAAGAGAAAGTACTCCAATAGATATTGCGTACCAACATGATAAAATTAATTTTAAAACAGTACCTGATTTTAATATTATTGGCCTTAAAAACATTTTAATTTCATTTTTTAAATTGCCTATTATTTTTTGGAAGATATTCTGGGCAATGAAGAAAGCAGATCATATTCATTTAAGATGTCCTGGAAATATGGGGCTGATTGGCTGTTTTGTTCAAATCCTTTTTCCAGGAAAATCTAAAACAGCAAAATATGCAGGCAATTGGGATCCAAAAAGTAAGCAACCTTGGTCTTATCGCTTACAAAAACATATTTTGAGCAACCATATTTTAACACGAAATATGAACGTTTTGGTTTATGGAAAATGGCAGAATCAGTCCAAAAATATTAAACCATTTTTTACTGCCACGTATTCTAATTCTGAGATAGAAAATACTTCAAAGGCAAGTATAAGTTCCTCTTTGAATTTTATTTTTACAGGGAGTTTAGTCAAAGGAAAAAATCCTATGTATGCATTGATGCTAATTAAAGAAATAGTTGAAAAATATAAATATGTGGTTTTAAACCTTTATGGCGAAGGAATAGAAAGAGATAATTTAGAAAGTTATATTGTTTCAAATAACTTACAGAATAATGTCTTTTTACATGGAAATCAAAGTAAAGAAATTCTTAAAACAGCTTATAAAAAAAGTCATTTTGTAATTTTACCTTCTAGTAGTGAAGGCTGGCCAAAAGCAATTGCAGAAGGTATGTTTTGGGGATGTGTCCCACTGGCAACAAAAGTATCATGCCTGCCTTTTATGCTTGACGATGGAAATCGGGGTATTTTATTAGAAATGAATGAAGATAAAGATTTAGATCAGATTCTAAATATTTTATCGGACCGAGAACAATTTCTAGATAAAAGTATGCTAGCAACAAATTGGTCTCAAAAATACACAATCAATGTTTTTGAAGATGAAATTAAAAACTTATTAAATGAGAATTGTTCAAATTATTGACTCTTTAGACGCGGGTGGAGCAGAGAAAATGGCGGTAAATTACGCTAATGCTCTTGCAGAAAGATTATCATTTTCAGGCCTTATAACTACAAGAAAACAAGGACAGCTTTCAGCTCAAATTAATAGAAAAGTTTCTTATTTATTTTTAGAAAAAAAAGGCAGACTTGATCTTTTAGCTTTATTTAGGTTGCGTAACTATTTAAAAAAAAATGATGTTGATTTAATTCATGCTCATAGTTCTTCTTTCTTTACAGCAGTTTTAATAAAATTAACTTTATTAAGAATCAAAATAGTCTGGCATGATCATTATGGGATAAGTCAGGATTTAAATCTAAGAAAAAGTATAAGTTTAAAAATAAGTTCACTGATGTTTAATGGCGTTATTTCGGTAAATAAAGCATTAGAAGAATGGGCATCCTCTTATTTGTATTGTTCCAAAATAAAATATTTACCAAATTTTATTTGTTATGAAAATAACTCAGAAAAGAAAATAGAATTAAAAGGTAGCAAAGGAAAACGGATTATATGCGTGGCTAATTTACGTTTTCAAAAAAATCACAAATTGTTAATTGAAGCTGCACATACACTTAAAGAGAATTTTCCAGATTGGAGTTTTCACTTATTTGGAAAAGACTTTGAAGATTCCTATTCTCGGCAATTATTTCGAGAGATTGATAGGTTAAAGCTCAATGAAACTGTTTTTTTCTATGGAAGCGTGAATAATATTCAAGAAGTAATAAGAGAATGTGATATTGCCGTTTTGCCATCATTGTCAGAAGGTCTTCCTCTGGCTATTCTTGAATATGGATCATGTAATTTACCTGTTATAGCAACAAAAGTTGGAGATATTGAAAAAGTTATCACTTCTAAAAATGATGGAATAATTGTAGAATCTGGAAATTTAGTCCAATTTGTTAAAGCTCTTGAAAAATTAATAAGTGGAGAGAGCTTAAGATTGGAGATGGGGAAAAACCTAAACAAAATCGTAGAATTAAAATATAGTGAAAAATCTGTGGTGGATGACTACATATTATGGATAAATTCTCATCTTGTATTTTCAAGAAATAAATAAAAATGAAGACAACCAAATTATCATATTATTATCTTTTACTAATTCACGCTGTAGTTGCATTTGCTATTTATGTTGTCCCGTTTTTATCTAAAATCTACGCCATATTAGTCCCTTTGATTGGTTTTGCGATAGTTTATAAAAATAAAAATGCAAATAATGAGGCGCTCCTAGTAGCTGCATATTTGGTTGGTGCGGAGGTTTTTTTTAGAATGACAGGTGGAAATTTTAATAATGAATACGTGAAATTTACAGTTATTATTTTTATGCTGTTGGGAATGCTTTATAGTAATTTTGCTTTAAATGCTATAATTTATATACTTTTTCTAATGTTGTTGCTTCCAGGAGTTTTGGTTACAGTAAGTGAAGCTGATATTTCGATAGACTTAAAAAAGGTTTTAGTTTTCAATTTATCTGGGCCATTATGTTTAGCTATTTGTTCTATTTATATGTACAAAAGAAAAGTATTATTTGACGATCTTCGAAAGATATTATTGGCTATGGGATTTCCAATTGTTACAACAACAGTATATTTATTTGTATATGCCCCTAATATAAAAGATGTAATAACAGGAACCCAATCAAGTTTTGAGGCTTCAGGAGGATTTGGGCCTAATCAAGTATCGACCATATTGGGATTAGGAATGTTTGTTTTCTTTACCCAATTAGTTTTGTTCTCTAAATCAAAAATGGAACAATTAATAAATGCAGGTTTGTTTATTTTTATCAGCTATAGAGCAATTGTTACTTTTTCAAGAGGAGGGGTTATTACAGCTATTGGAATGATAATTTGTTTTCTTTTTCTTATATATTATTTTTCTAACGCTAAAGGAAAAGAAAGACTGATGTTAATTTTTATTTTAACAGCACTAATGAGTTTTGGAATATGGACCTATAGTTCACTCCAGACTAGAGGACTCATTAGTAAAAGATATGCAAATGAAGATGCAGGAGGAAGAGCTAAAAAAGATCGTTTAGGAGGTAGGGACGAAATTATGGAATCTGAAGTTAAGCTTTTTTTAAATGAACCAGTGTTAGGTGTTGGGGCAGGTATGGGAAAATCAAGAAGAATGGAATTTAATGGAGAAGATGCGGCATCTCATAATGAAGTTACAAGAATGCTTAGTGAACATGGATTATTTGGTATTATAGCTTTCTTAATTTTATTTATTACTCCATTTATTTTGTACATCAATAATAAACAGCATTTGTATTTTTTATCTTTTTTCGCTTTCTGGCTCTTGACAATAAATCATGCTGCAATGCGAACGGCAGCCCCAGCCTTTGTATACGCATTGTGCCTCCTTTCTGTCCAAATAAAAATTCCCGAAGAAACAGAAAATTAACAGATTAGTTATATTTTTTTGCGATACATTTGCTCTGCCCAATAATCAAATTTAAACCTACAGTGATGTCATCAAAAAAGAAAATGCATTTCGAAATTTCGGAGAGGAAAATATTGCTTCTTTCTTTCGATGCTGTTTTTATTTTATCTGCTTTATACTTATTAAGCTCCATATTCGACTATCATTATTTTGATTTTGATGTGCACAGCTCGTTAAGCATTCTTTTGCTTATAAGCTATCTTTATATTTTTGGAGTAATATTTGAAATTTATAATTTGCAAGTTGCAAGCAATCATCTTCAGATTCTGCAGAATGTTGTTTTTACTGCTACAGCCACTGTTTTAGCTTATTTATTCACGCCAATACTTTCCCCTGTCCTTCCAAAACAAAGGTTAATTATATTAATATTCTACTTTACAATATTAATTACACTTTTAGCATGGCGATTATTTTACTGTTATTTTCTAGCTTCTCATCGGTTTTCGCAAAATGTGGTTTTGATTTGTGGTCAAAGTGAAGTCGAACGATTAGTTTTGGGACTTGAAAATGTAGATCCGCATTATAAAATTATTGGTTTTGTAAACTTCGACTCTATTGCAGAAGAAAATTTAGATTTTCATTATGTGAAAGAAATAAAGAAGGAAGATCTAGAGCATTTTGTTTCTACACACAATGTCTCGGAGATTATTATTGCATCGCAAAAAACAGATGGTATTACTTCAGATTTGTACCAACAGTTGCTTCATTTGCTAGAAAAAGGAAATATTATTAGAGAATATACTCAGGTTTACGAGAGCAAAACGCAGCGAATTCCTGTTCATTATATAGAAAGAGACTTTTATAGGTTTTTCCCTTTTAGTAGAAGCAATAATAACAAACTCTATTTGTTTTTTACTCGACTGATTGAAATCGTCTTTTCTGTTTTAGGTCTTTTAGTTTCTCTAGTTTTCGCCCCGATAATTTTTATTTGTAACATCTTCGCCAATAAAGGAAGCCTTTTTTATACGCAGGAAAGAGTAGGTAAAAACGGAGTGGTTTTTGAAATTTATAAGTTTAGAACTATGACAGAGAATTCAGAAACCAATGGAGCTGTTTTTGCTGTTCATAATGATAAAAGAGTTACTCCCTTCGGGAAATTTATGCGTAAAACAAGAATTGACGAACTTCCACAATTCATCAATATTTTAAAAGGAGATATGGCTGTAATTGGGCCAAGACCTGAACGTCCTTTTTTTGTTGAAGAAATCGCTGCTGTAATGCCTTTTTATGAAACGCGTCATGTGATTAAACCGGGGCTTACAGGTTGGGCACAGGTCAATTATTCATACGGAGAATCAATCGACGAAAGTTTGATTAAACTTCAATATGATTTGTACTATATCAAGCACAGAAGTGTTTTTCTTGATTTAAGCATCACTTTCAAAACTATTACGACAGTTCTGTTTTACAGAGGTCAGTAATTTTAGATTATTATCGGGATTGGTCTTTTGTTACGGATTGCTGTTCGTACCAAAACTACTCCGCTTGTAATGATTAATGGCAACGTGATAAAGAAATGCGCTTTGTTAATCAAAAACAAAAAGTAAATTACTAAAAGTACAAAGTTGATTAGCGAAAATCTATAAGTCCAAAGTTTGTTTTTGAAAATGGAGAACAAAACTAAAACCAATAAAAGCGGACTAAATAATAGAACATTATAATTCATCGCCAGTTCTTGGTGAAAAGAGTAAAACCCCATAACAACGAAGAAGATTCCAATTAATGATAGAATAGAAAAATAGATTTTATCAACTGTTTTGTTTCTTGCAAAGATTACAAAAAGCAAGATGAAGAGATACGTGTAAATGTTGTTCCACCAAGATTTTGGCGTTTCTTTTGTGAACTCTAATAGTGTTTTGCTTTTTGCTGCCAATGGTTTATTTTGAAAAGTAGTTTTGTCTAAACTGTTTTTCAATTCAAATGGAAGAAAAATTCTTGTTCCCATTTGATCGACTTTTGTTCCAAAAATAATACTGGTTCCCAACTGATCATAGAAATGACCGTCAAAGTAAGGGAAGAGAATAGAACGATAAGTTTTGTCTGTATCGTCTTTTTTTACAATCACATTTCCGCCTAAAGTTTTATTCACAACATCAACGACCATAGAGGTGCAGTTTTTATCAATGAATTTATAAGTATAGTAACGCTCTTCAGAATCTAAAACAGCGTTTAATTGATCAAAAAGTTTTTGCTTTAAATCTTGAGAAATCAGTAATTCCTGCTCATAAATGCTTCTCTTCTCATAGGTATATTCGTTGAAAAAATCGGTATACGAATGCACAGTTGCAAAATATTGTAAGTCTCCTTTCGCAAATTTCATTACGAAATTAGGCGTTCTAAAATCAAAAGTTCCATAATTGTAAACAACATCAAAATTGTTTCCAGGATCTAAAACTCTAATTCCAGTATGTCCAAAATAAGAATAAGTTTCATTTCCCAATCCGCAGGTCAAAATACTTACTTTAGCATCTTTAGATAAAGCTAGACTTTGGCTAAAACCAATAAAACTGGATAAGAATAATAAAGTAAAAAGTGCTTTTTTGAACATGACAGTTTTCATGATTTAAAATTTTAAATGTTTTATGGTTTTAAATTATTATCTAAAGATACCTAAATCTACTTTCAGGGAAAAAATATTAGAATACAATGCTGTGCTTTGATTTCCTAAATCGGTTAAAGCATAATCAATTTGTATGCCTTTATGCCTAAAGCCTAAACCAATATTAGGCTGAAAATTTACTTTTTCAGTATTGTCCAATTGTGTTACATTTTGGAAATTTCCTGCACCTGCGCGTACAAAGACCAAATCAGTATAACCAAATTCAAACCCTAGAGCTGGGTCTATACTTACTACTTTTGATGAGATGATATCGTTTGTCTGCTCAAAACGCATATTTAAATTTGCGGAAGTTACAAGACTGCATTCATTATGAAAATCAAATCTTTTTGAAACTCCCAATTGTGCTTTTGGCAATGTTATTTCTGTACTTTCTGGCAACTCATTATTTTCTCCCGGAATCGCATTGGCAATTTTAGCATATTCTTCTTCATCAATATTCCAAACGTTGTAAGTTGTGGTAATATCGCGAAGCATTAAACCGAATTTCCAGTTGTTTCTTTCAAACTGAAGTCCGACATCAAAACCAAATCCCCAAGAATTGGCAAATTTTCCAATTACTCTTCGAATTACTTTTGCATTAACGCCATATTGAAATCCTTCAATTGGAAGTTCTCTAGCATAAGAAAATGTAAAGCCATAATCTGCAGTAGAAAACAGCCTGATTCTATTATAATCAATGTTTCCTTGACTATCGATTAATTGCGTGGTGTCCATAATATCGTCTACTCCAAAACGAATCATCGAAATTCCCCAAGCACTTCTATCGTCAATCGGACTTGCGTAACCTATGTAATCGTATTGGGCAATATTGGCAAAATAACTGGCGTGCATTAAAGCAATCTGATGATCTTCCAGATGAGTTAAACCTGCCGGATTCCAGTAAACAGAATTTACATCAGTGGTAGAAGCAGTTACGGCACTTGCCATTCCGAGAGCAGCGGCATCGACTCCAATATTCATAAATTCATTCGAATATTTTCGAACGGTTTGTGCATACTGAAAAGTACAACTCCAAAAGAATAAAAACACTAAATATTTCTTCAACGTATATGTTTTTGCAGATCGAGGCCTGTTTTTAATTTTTTATCAAAAATATAATATTTTACTCATCTAATAAGTCCCTTTAGTTAAATATTCCCAAAGTCTTATTTAGAAATAAAAAACTCTCCAAAAAACTCGTTTTGCATCCAGTTATTATGCTAAATTTGTTCTCTGCCATTATCAAAAAATAAAGCTATGAATATTAAAAAGCACATTCCAAATCTAATTACGTTAATAAATCTTTTTTGCGGTTGCGTTGCAATAGTTTATGTTTCCGAAAATAATTATCTAATGGCTTTTTATATGGTTTGCTTGGGAATCTTTTTTGATTTCTTTGATGGCTTTTTTGCCAGATTATTTAAGGTTTCAAGTCCGCTTGGGTTGCAGTTAGATTCTTTGGCAGATATGGTAACAAGCGGAGTAACTCCTGGATATGTTATGTACAGCATGTTTACCAATAGCGCGCACGAATTCGGAACCCATCCGGCAATTCCGTTTTTAGGGTTTATCATCACTTTAGGATCTTGCTATCGCTTGGCTAATTTTAATATAGATACACGTCAGACAGATTCTTTTATTGGACTGCCAACACCAGCAAACGCACTGTTTATTTTAAGTCTTCCTTTGGTTATTTCATTCTCAGATTCTTTAATGATTTTGGAGATTTTAACCAATCAATGGGTTTTACTGGCAATAACATTATGTAGTGCTTATATTTTAAATGCGGAGATTCCGCTGTTTTCTTTGAAAATTAAAAAATTCAGTTTTAAAGAAAACGCACTTCAAATTGTGTTTCTGATTATTTCGGTACTAATGGTTATTTTGCTTCAGTACACTGCAATTCCGTTGATTATTGCTTTTTATGTGCTATTGTCTATTATCAATAATCTGTTTCTCAAAAAGTAATTTTGTTGAATGGCAAGAAAAACGACTTATCGTAAAACATATTCAAGAAAACCAGCTGGAAGATCTTTCTTGAGCAAAGTTTTTCGTTCCCTTTTATTGATTTTTTTCGGACTTCTATTCATTGGGATAATTTATCATTATCGCAAAGGACTTGCGTATTATTTAGGTTTTAAAACAGAAAAGGTTCTAGAAGAGGATGAGGTTGATAAACACCTTTCGGATGTGCGAAATATTCGTGTTCTCGATAATCATAAAGGAAAGGTAATCGGAATCGACGTGTCTGAATTTCAAGGAAAAGTCGATTGGGAAGAAGTTGAAATTTTGGACGAAAAATATCCTGTCCAATTTGTTTTTATTCGTGCTACTGCTGGAAATGACCGTGTTGACAGGCAATTCAAGAGAAATTGGGAAGGCGCAAAAGAAAATAAAATCATGCGTGGCGCTTACCACTATTATCGACCAAACGAAAACTCTATCGAACAAGCCGATCTTTTTATCAAAACAGTGAAGTTGCAAAAAGGCGATCTGCCGCCAGTTTTAGATATCGAAAAATTGCCTAAAAATCAGTCTTTAGATAGTTTAAAAGTTGGATTGAAACGATGGCTGAATAAAGTAGAAAAACATTATCAAGTTCGCCCAATTATTTATTCGGGAGAAAGATATTATACCGATTTTCTAAAAGAAGAATTTAGCGATTATCTTTTCTGGATCGCCAATTATAATTTCTACAGAGAAAAAATTGAAGACGACTGGCTGTTTTGGCAGTTTACAGAAAAAGCTTCTTTACCAGGAATTGAACATCGTGTTGATGTTAATATTTATAACGGCGATTTAGAGCAATTGCATTTTATCACAGTAGAATAGTGTGCAGTGCTCAGATTTTTAGTGTTCAGTTTTAAACTGATACTAAGAATATTATTTTAAAAGTTGAGATAGCGGAATTAATGCGAGAATTGCAATAAGGATTAAAACCGAGTAAGGATTTGCAAAATTGACTGTCCATCCCATCCATTTTATCTTTTTTGGAGGAAGTAATCTGTCGTCTTTTGGATTGTAATAAATGGAGTTGAAAAAATACCAATTCTTTGGGTCTTTGTGCCAATTGTCGTAATCTTCCTGAGTTGGTTTTTCTGATTTCATTCGAAACTTCTAGATTTAAAAAAAATGGTAAAAAGCATTTCACTTTTTACCATTCACATTTTACTTTTTAAAACTCCAATTTCTTCTTACGAAGCTCAAAGTTTTGTCCAAGGTAAACGCGACGAACCATTTCGTCTTCTACCAATTCTTCTGGAATTCCTGCTTTTAGAATTCCTCCTTCAAACATTAAGTATGTTTTATCGGTAATCGCCAATGTTTCCTGAACGTTGTGGTCGGTAATTAAGATTCCGATATTTTTATTTTTTAATTGTGCTACAATTCTTTGAATATCCTCAACCGCAACAGGGTCAACTCCAGCAAAAGGCTCATCCAATAAAATAAACTTTGGATCGGTTGCCAATGCGCGCGCGATCTCTGTACGACGACGCTCACCTCCCGAAAGTAAATCGCCTCGGTTGGTGCGAATGTGCTCTAAGCTGAATTCTTCAATTAAGCTTTCCATTTTAGCAATTTGCGCTTCTTTAGAAAGTTTAGTCAATTGTAAAACGCTTAGAATGTTATCTTCGATACTTAATTTTCTGAAAACAGAAGCTTCTTGTGCCAAATAACCAATTCCTTGCTGTGCACGTTTGTACATTGGGTAATCGGTAATATTCAAATCATCAAGGTAAATGTTTCCTTGATTTGGTTTTACCAATCCTACAATCATGTAAAAAGACGTTGTTTTTCCAGCTCCATTTGGCCCCAAAAGTCCCACGATTTCTCCTTGATTTACTTCAACAGAAATTCCTTTTACAACACTTCGTCCTTTGTATGTTTTTATTAAATTATCGGCTCTTAGCTTCATTTGTTTAATTAGATAATGTGTCAATTTGATAATGAGATAATTGCTTATCTCTTTGGCAAAATAAGATAAAATAAATTAATCCATTAAATCAATTAACATAACATGTTGAATTATCTAATTGACTAATTATCAAATTATCTAATTCCCAGCTTGTTCTTCAAGAGCTTCCCAGAATTCGTAAGCTCTTCTTAAATGAGGAATTACAATTGTTCCGCCAACAAGAGTTGCGATTCCCATTGCTTCCATCATTTCTTCTTTAGAAACACCTTCTTTATAGCTGGTTTCTAAATGGTATTTTACACAGTCGTCACATCTTAAAACGGTAGAAGCAACAAGACCTAAAAGTTCTTTTGTTTTTACATCAAGAGCGCCTTCAGCATAAGCATTGGTGTCAAGATTAAAAATTCGCTTTACAATTTTGTTATTGTCAGCAAGCAGTTTTTCGTTCATTTTAGAACGATAGTCGTTAAATTCTTGAACTATATCAGACATTTTCTTTTAATTTATTTCTATAAACAATTTTCGAAATCAGAATACTTACTTCGTAAATAATAAGCATTGGAATTGCAACAATAGTTTGACTTACAACATCTGGAGGTGTTACGATAGCTGCAACAATTAAAATAATTACAACGGCATATTTCCAATATTTTCTTAAAAATTCAGGAGTTACAAGTCCTAATTTAGTTAAGAAATAAATGATGATCGGAAGCTCAAAGAATAATCCACTTGCTAGAACGCTCGTTTTAACCATTCCCATGTAAGACTCAATGGTAAACTGATTTACTACCATTTTACTTACAGAGAAAGTAGCGACGAAGTTCACCGACATCGGAATCACGACAAAGTAACCGAATATTACTCCTAAAAAGAAAAGCATTGAAGAAGAGAAAATAAAAAGCTTTGCATTTTTACGCTCTTTCTCATACAACGCTGGACTTATAAATTTCCATACTTCATAAAGAATATAAGGGAAACTTGTAATAAAACCGACCAAAAGACACATCCAAACAAAGATATTGACCTGACCTTCCATTTCTGTGTTCTGAATTATAAAATTCAATTCGGTAATACAAATGCTGTCAGCAAATCCCAATTGATGAGATAAATCGCAAAACCATACATAAGTAAAAAATGAAGGTTTTGTCGGTGCCAGTATTATTTCGTCAAATAAATAATCACTAAAAAAATACGTCACAATTCCCATTATGATAATTGCAATTGTGCTTCTAACCAATAACCATCTTAATTCTTCAAGATGATCCAAAAATGACATCTCGCCAAGATTTTTCTTTGCCATTATACTATTCCTTCTTTTAAAATGTCATGTAAATGTAAAACTCCTTTATATTCTCCATTGTCTGCAACGATAAGTTGTGTGATGGAAAAATCTTCTAAAATATTTAATGCGTCAACCGCCATAGTTTCAGACGAAACTACTTTTGGGTTTTTAGACATAATATCTCTTGCTGTTAAGTCAGCGATAGAATCTCTGTCGTTAAGCATTCTTCTGATGTCTCCATCCGTAATAATTCCAACAATTTTATTGTCTTCAATTACTGCAGTTACACCTAATCTTTTTTCTGAAATTTCAAAAATTGCTTTTTTAATTGAAGTTTCTGGTGTAACGCTTGGTTTTAAGGAATGCTCGATCATATCTTTTACGCGAAGCAAAAGTTTTTTTCCTAATGCGCCGCCTGGATGATAAACTGCAAAATCTTCAGGTTTAAAATCACGCATTTCCATTAAACAGACTGCAAGAGCGTCTCCCATAACAAGTTGCGCTGTAGTGCTGTTTGTTGGCGCTAGATTAATCGGGCATGCTTCTACTGTAACGGTAGTGTTTAAAACATAATCTGATCCTTTTGCTAAAAAAGAAGTTACATTTCCAGTGATAGCAATTAAAGTGTTTCCGAATCTTTTTAATAAAGGAACCAAAACTTTAATTTCAGGGCTGTTTCCGCTTTTAGAAATACAGATAATGACATCATCATTTTGTATCATTCCTAAATCGCCGTGAATTGCTTCAGCCGCATGCAAAAACATAGAAGGAGTTCCAGTTGAATTAAAAGTGGCAACCATTTTCTGCGCAATGATGGCGCTTTTTCCTATCCCAGTTACGATTAAACGGCCTTTAGTTTTGTATATGTGTTGGACAGCTTCGTAAAAATTTTCGTCCAAAAAATCAATTAGTTTTGTAATTGCTTCACTTTCAGAGAGTATTGTTTTCTTGGCAATCGCCAATATATTTTCTTTTGTGATCAAAACAGAATATTTAAAATTTGTATGTATAAAAGAAAGTTGTATCTTTATGTGTTGCAAATTTATACAAAATACAGTTAATATAGAGAATGAATTCAAATGAAATTGAAATACATAAAGAATTAAAGAAGTATTTCGGCTTTAGCCAATTTAAAGGCTTGCAGGAGCAAGTCATTACGAGTATTTTAGGTAAAACCAATACATTCGTAATTATGCCGACCGGTGGTGGAAAGTCTCTTTGTTACCAATTACCGGCTTTAATTCAAGAAGGAACAGCAATAGTTGTTTCTCCTTTAATTGCTTTGATGAAAAATCAGGTTGACGCAATTCGAAGCCTTTCGTCTGAAAATGGAATTGCACATGTATTAAATTCCTCTCTAACTAAAACGGAAATTGCTCAGGTCAAGAAAGATATCACTTCTGGATTGACCAAACTTTTGTATGTCGCCCCAGAATCATTGACAAAAGAAGAATATGTGGCTTTTTTACAAAGTGTTCCAATTTCTTTTGTTGCCATTGATGAAGCACACTGTATCTCAGAATGGGGACATGACTTTAGGCCAGAGTACAGAAATCTGAGAAACATAATTAAGCAGCTAGGGAAAGTGCCAATTATTGGTCTTACCGCGACAGCAACCCCAAAAGTTCAGGAAGACATCCTGAAAAATCTTGACATGGCTGATGCCAATACTTTTAAGGCATCATTCAACAGACCGAACTTGTATTATGAAGTTCGAACAAAAACAAAAAACATTGAGTCGGATATTATTCGATTTATCAAACAGCATAAAGGCAAATCTGGAATTATTTACTGCTTAAGCCGGAAAAAAGTAGAGTCGATTGCCGAAGTTTTACAAGTAAACGGAATCAGCGCTGTTCCGTATCATGCAGGTTTGGATGCTAAAACTCGTGCCAAACATCAGGATATGTTCTTGATGGAAGACGTAGATGTGGTGGTGGCAACCATCGCATTCGGAATGGGAATTGATAAACCAGACGTTCGATTTGTAATTCACCATGATATTCCAAAATCGCTAGAAAGTTATTACCAAGAAACGGGTCGTGCGGGACGTGATGGAGGAGAAGGACATTGTTTGGCTTACTACTCTTATAAGGATGTAGAAAAGCTGGAGAAATTTATGTCAGGAAAACCAGTTGCCGAACAAGAAATTGGTTTTGCGCTTTTACAGGAAGTTGTAGCTTACGCCGAAACCTCGATGTCGCGTAGAAAATTCTTGCTGCATTATTTTGGTGAAGAATTTGACAGCGAAAATGGCGAAGGTGCCGATATGGATGACAACGTTCGTAATCCGAAACATAAAGTGGAAGCGAAAGAACAAGTCGTTAAACTGCTTGAAATTGTTCGCGATACCAAACATATTTACAAATCAAAAGAAATTGTCTTTACTTTAATTGGCCGTATCAATGCGGTTATTAAAGCACATAAAACCGATACGCAACCTTATTTTGGTTCAGGATCTGATCATGACGAAAAATATTGGATGGCATTGTTAAGACAGGTTTTGGTAACTGGACTATTGTCAAAAGATATTGAGACATATGGCGTTATTAAAATTACGCAGGAAGGTTTAGATTTTATCAAAAATCCAGTGTCGTTTATGATGTCTGAAGATCATGAATACACTGAAGCAGACGACGAAACAATTGTAACTGGAGGAAAATCTTCTGGAACTGCAGATGAAGTCTTAACAGGAATGCTTCGTGAACTTCGTAAAAAAGTGGCTAAAAAATTGGGAGTTCCGCCATTCGTAGTTTTCCAAGATCCTTCTATTGAAGATATGGCTTTAAAATATCCGATAACCATACAAGAATTATATAACATTCATGGTGTTGGTGAAGGAAAAGCTAAAAAATACGGAAGTGAATTTGTGGCTTTAATCAGCCGTTATGTTGAGGACAACGATATTATTCGCCCAGACGATTTAGTAGTAAAATCTACGGGAGTAAATTCTGCCAACAAATTATACATTATTCAGAATATTGATAGAAAACTGCCGTTAAGTGATATCGCTTCCGCGAAAGGACTTTCTATGGATGCCTTGATCAAAGAAATGGAACAGATCGTATATTCTGGAACAAAATTAAACATCAAATATTGGCTAGACGATATTTTAGATGACGATCAGCAAGAAGAAATTCACGATTACTTCATGGAATCAGAATCGGATAAAATAGAAGATGCCCTTAAAGAATTTGATGGCGATTACGATATTGACGAATTGCGTTTAATGCGTATTAAGTTTATTAGTGAAGTAGCTAATTAATAGAATTTTATGAAAATTTGTAAGCTGTTTTTTGCCTTCTTTTTATTGTTTTCGCTTAAATCTTTTGCAACTGCTCAGGTTCCAGATTATTTAATTATTGGTAAGGACACATTAAAAATACAATCAAATCCTTTAGATAAATATTTTGAAACCCATCCATTTCCGCGTAATTTATTAAATAGCGTTTCCAGTGCAAATTGGCGAGGCTATATTGCGTATTTTAAATTCTTAGATGGAAAGCTGGTTGTTGAAAATATTTATAAAGAAGAATACAAACAAAATGAAAAAGGACAAACAGACTTTTTTTTGACTTCTATATATAAGGATGTATTTGGAACAAAATCTAATTTTGAATGTGATTTTTATTCTGGTTTATTAATTTGTCCATCAGGAAAAATGTTAGAGTATGTTCATATGGGGTATAGTTCAGTTTATGAGAATTATGACCTTATAGAAATAAAGAACGGTATTAATATTAAATCAAAAAAGCTTACTGGAGCGGAGTTTCAAAAATTTAAAATAGATTATTTTAGATATTATAAACGAACAGATGAGTATAAGCAGCAAGTTAAAGAACTAAAAGAGTCACAAGGAGAAATGGGGATGGGAATGTCTAATACTAGTTTTTTAGTTGGGAATCCTGGTACAGGAAGAGAGAATAAATCGTTAAAGAAAAAAGAAGCAGAGTTTAAAGCCGATAAGCAAATGGATTCTTTTATGTTTGCTTTTTTATCCGACTATATGAAAACAATAGAAATCCCAACAAACTAATATTTATGAAAAAATTATCTCCATTATTTAAATTAGCAGTTTTAGCAGTAATCTCAATTTTAATTTTAAGTTTTTCATTCGATAAAAAAGGAAACGATCCCAAATTAGTTGGTATTTGGAAAGGTTTTGAAAAAGATGTTCAAATAGAAGGAGTCGAAAAACATTGGATACAACAAAGATTTGCAGACGGAACTTATATGATAATGTTTACAGCTAAAGAAAATTGTGAAATAGAAACTTTTACCGAAAAAGGGAAATGGTGGACAGAAGATGGTAAGTTTTACGAAGCTGCTTCAAGTACAAAAGATGTAGACGTTTATAATTATGACGTTAAAAACGAAGAAGAGGTTCAGTTTAAAAGCATCAAACTATCAGGAAAAAATAATGACACTTATATATTCAGTGATTATAAACTTGATTTGAAATAGCTTTCAATAAAACTACAAAATTTTAAAATCCAAATTCCAATTGTTTTGACAGCTTGGAATTTGGATTTTTTTTTCATTACTTACGTGGGCTTCGACTTCGCTCAGCCTGACAAACGTAAAACTACCTATACATATGCGCACAAAGTAAAAATACAATTTTGTTTGAATGACAAGATTGGAATAAGGATTTAGTCAAAGTTTTGGAATTTGGAATTTTACTCCGCATAAACTTCCCCTCGATGCGGTTTCAAAGCATCTCTTACCTGAATCATATTTTGTTCTTCCACAACCATAAAGGCTGTTGCGTGCATATCGTTTATGATGTTAAAACCCGTTATGTTTAAAGGAAGTTTTTCAATAACTATATATTCTTTCAAATGAATTTCGTGGTGTTCGGCAGTTTTAGCAGAAGCAGGTCCACGGAAATCCCAAATTAGTTTTATTTTTCTAGACATTTTTTTTAAAGGTGCAAAGGTTCAAAGAGACAAAGGTACAAAGTATTTTTTTTAAAGGTTCTAAGGTTCTGAGATGCTGAGATTCTAAGGCTTTTTTTGTAGAGGCGTATCGCAGTACGTCTAATGTATTGTGAATATTCGTTGCGTAGACGCACTGCGGTGCGTCTCTACGATATGCTTTGTGAGAAATCTCCAAAATCTCCAAAATCTGCGAGAGAAAAAAAACAATTTGCTCGCAAAGGCGCAAAGTCTTTCGCCAATTTAAATTTTATTATCATCCCGATATTCGTTGCGTAGACGCACTGCAGTGCATCTCTACGATATGCTTTGTGTAAAAGAAATCTTTTTAATCCAAATAATCTGTGGCTAAAAAATAAACAGCAAAGATTTTAAAATGATAGAATCAACGTGCAAATTTTACACTAAATATAAAATCTCATTTCAAAATAGTACTTTTGCATGTTCTTTTCATAGAAAGAAAAGCTAATAGAATAAAAACACGAAAATGCCTAAAGAACTTTTACTTCAAGTTACACCAGAAATTGCTGCAAACGAATTATTGCTAAAAGACCATTTGTCTAAGCAAATCAAAGTTTCTGTACAAGAAATTCAGCATGTTTCGATTTTAAAACGCTCTATCGACGCACGTCAGAAAGCGATTAAAATCAATTTGAAAGTTCTGATTTATTTAAAGGGCGAACCTTTCCAAGAAACTAAAATTGATCTACCTATATATAAGGATGTTTCCAATGCACAAGAAGTAATTGTAGTTGGAGCAGGTCCAGCCGGACTTTTTGCCGCTTTGCAATTAATTGAATTAGGCTTAAAACCAATTGTACTTGAACGAGGAAAAGACGTTCGCGGACGTCGTCGTGATTTAAAAGCTATCAATCGCGAGCATATCGTGAACGAAGATTCAAATTATTGTTTTGGCGAAGGAGGAGCAGGAACGTATTCTGATGGTAAATTATATACGCGTTCTAAAAAACGTGGAGATGTTACGAGAATTTTAGAGCTTTTAGTGGCTTTTGGAGCTTCCGAAGATATTTTGGTAGAAGCGCATCCGCATATCGGGACAAACAAACTTCCTAAAATTATTGAAGACATCAGAAATAAGATTAGAGAGTTTGGCGGTCAAGTTTTATTCGAAACTCGAGTAAGCGATATTCTAGTTAAGAATAACGAAGTTGAGGGAATCGTAACTCAAAATGGAGATAAAATTCACGCCAATAAATTGATTTTGGCAACGGGACATTCGGCGCGTGATATTTTTGAATTATTAGATAAAAAGAAAATTTTAATAGAAGCAAAACCTTTTGCTTTGGGAGTTCGTGCGGAACATGCTCAGGAATTAATTGACAGCATTCAATATAGCTGTGATTTCCGTGGAGAGCATTTGCCTCCGGCGCCTTATTCAATTGTGAAACAAGTCAACGGCCGCGGAATGTACTCATTCTGCATGTGTCCGGGAGGTGTAATTGCGCCTTGTGCTACAAGTCCGGGCGAAGTGGTTACTAATGGTTGGTCGCCTTCAAAGCGAGATCAGTCAACAGCAAATTCTGGAATTGTGGTCGAATTGAAACTGGAAGATTTTAAACCTTTTGCTAAATTCGGCGCTTTGGCTGGAATGGAATTTCAAAAAAGCATCGAACAAAAAGCGTGGCATTTGGCGGGCGAGACTCAAAAAGTTCCAGCTCAGCGAATGATCGATTTTACAAAAAGCAAAGTTTCAGCAGATATTCCAAAAACTTCTTATGTTCCTGGAACAACTTCAGTTGAATTAGGACAGGTTTTTCCAGGGTTTTTAACTCAGATTATGCGTCAGGGATTTCAGGATTTTGGAAAATCTATGCGTGGTTATTTAACAAATGAAGCGATTCTGCATGCGCCAGAAAGCAGGACTTCATCGCCAGTAAGAATTCCGAGAGATCCGATGACTTTAGAGCATTTGCAAATCAAAGGTTTATATCCTTGCGGAGAAGGTGCAGGTTATGCGGGCGGAATTATTTCTGCTGCAATCGATGGTGAAAAATGTGCCTTAATGATCGCGGAATCCTTGAAATAATTGGCTTCGGTTTTTTTGGTCTGGTAAAGATTGTTATCTTAGTATTCTGATTTTAATAGAATATTCCCCCAAAGATGACCATACAAGAAATCGAAAAAAAATACAAATTTGAATACCCTTTTCTATACAAGCAATTAGATGCCGATGGCATGCTAGATGTTGGAGAATATGGCCCAAATTGGTATACAGATGTCTATCCTACTTTAAAAGACAATCCGCCTTTGCTTTTGCATTCGTATGATTTTGAATCGCTGAATTTAAAATCTGTTGCAGAAGAAATCGAAGAACTTCAAGATCCCGAAGATTATCGAAATATTAATCCAGAATTTAAATTTATTCCGTTTGCTAAAAGCGGTGGTGGCGATCATTATTGTTTTTTCTTAAACGAAGAAAATAATGGTGACGTGCCGATTGTGTTTGTTTGGCACGATATGAATGAAGTTAATTATCTGGCTAAAAATCTTCAGGATTTTATCTTCAAAGTTTTGTTGATCGATATGTCTAAACAAGACGTGTACAATCAACTGACAGATGAAGAGTTTAGAAGTGATATCGAATCGGTATTTAAATCACACAAAAAATATCTTACTGATCGGCAAAACGAAATTTTATCGGCTATTTTAAAACGAGATATTATGGATTATGAAATCAACGTTTCTCCAAAAATAGTAGAATCGGCTAGAGGTTTGCTTACAGATCATGAATTGGAATCAATCGTCAATGAGGTAATTCCCTTTGATAAAATGAATCAAAGTTTTAAATATTCTATTGATTAGTTTTAATATAAAATATTTCTCATGAGCTTTTTCTCCAATTTATTTAATAGAAACAACGATCCGAAATCGATCATTTCTTTTGATGTTATTGATCCTATTTACTCTTATTTATATAATGAGCAGTCGAGTCTTGAATTTAAAATGAAAGGAATTCAAGAAGATGTCATGGTGAATTTATATTACTTTCCTGGTTCGTTGGATCATGAAGAAGGAAATGCAGAAATTAAAAAAGTAGGTTTTAATAATGCTTATGAAATTTTAAATGAACTTTATAAGAAAATGAATATTGCGACTCTTTCTGATGAAATGATTCAAGAAGGTTTGGAATATGATTTTATACATATTCAGTTTTATTCTGAGCCAACTCCAGAAGAAAAAAAGTTCTTTAAACGTTCTATAAAAAACTTTGTAATCTTTTTTTGCTGTACGAATAGTTTAGAAATAAACGATTTTAAAATGCTGTATTCTGGTAGACATTTCTTCGATTATACGAAAGGATTGCTGGAGAGCGAAGTTATAGATATAAATAATCCGATGAATGAAAGCGAAGCAATCGGAATTCGAGATTTCAAATTGGTTTTGCAGGGAATTTGCCAGTATTTAAATATTGAAATTCCAAAAACAGTCGAACTTCCTTCAAATGAAGATTTATTAGGGAACGAAGAAGCGACAGAAGAAACTTTTCAGGAATTTATAAAACTGGTTTCAAGAGGAAATGTTGAAGATAAAGAACTGAAAAAAGAAGCTAAAAAGCTTTTTAAAAACTACCAGAAAGAAGCCAAAGAGTATCACAATATTGTTGAAGGTCATTTTGCTTTTTTCGAAAGTATTGATGCCTGGAACAGTGATTGGAAATTTGATCCTGAAGATGCAGCATACTTTATTTCTGAATTAATTGGCGAAGATTTCACTTTCGATTATCCCGAAGAGACGTATAGTCATGATTTGTTTCCGTACATTCAATCGGCATTAGAAAAACACGATCTTGAATTAATGACATACGACACGTACGGCGATAATTATTTGTTTTTTGTCGCCAACAAAGATGAAGTAGAAAGAATTTTAGAATTATCAGAATTGACGAAAATTGAAATTAATCAATTGTGAGAGTTAGCCACGAATTACACGAATTGCACTAATTTTTTTTTAATTATAAAATATAATTCGTGAGAATTCGTGCAATTCGTGGCGAAAATATTTTACGGAATGAATATAATCTTTCCCGTGCTTTTTCTGCTTTCTAAAAAGTCATGCGCCAGTTTTCCTTCTGATAATTTGAAAGAAGTCGGTTCTGAAAGTTTGATTTTTCCTTCGGTAATCCAACTGAATAATTGCGTTGCTCTTTTAATTCTTTCTTCTTTAGAATTCAAATAACTCCACAAATCTCCGCCTGTTAAGGTTTTAGAACCGTCCATTAACATTCTTGGATCTACAGGTTCAGGATCACCGCCCGCCATTCCAAAGAAAACCACTTGTCCGCATTCTTTAGTAACCTTAAAACTTTCTCCTAAAGTGCTTCCTATGCTGTCGTAAACAACATCAACACCTTTTGAATTTATTTTAAAAATTTGAGATTTCCAATCTTCATTATACAACAAAACATGGTCGGCGCCTTGTTCAATAGCCACCTTGGCTTTTTCTGCAGAAGAAGTTAATCCAATCACTTTTGCCCCCAGCATTTTACTAATCTGAGTCAAAAACTGCCCAACACCGCCGGCAACTGCGTGAATTAAAACGGTTTCTCCTATTTGTGTTTTATGACTGTCGGTTGCTAAATAATGTGCTGTTAAACCCTGAAGTAAAACAGAAGCAGCAGTTTCAAAAGAAATTTCGTCTGGCAAAGGCAAAACATGATTTACATTTACAGCAACCAATTCTGCATTGGCAAAAGGAGCATCCGCGAAAGCGATACGATCACCAACTTTAAACTCAGAATGATTATTGGCGTCAACGATAATTCCGGCGCCTTCGTAACCCGCAATAAAAGGCGGATTTCCTTTTAAATGATAATTCCCTTTTCGTCTGTAGACATCAGCAAAATTCAGTCCGATGGCTTTCATCTCGACTAAAATTTCGTCGCTTTTTAAAACGGGATTTGGTATTTCTATATATTCTAAAACATCAGAATTTCCAAAAGTGGAAAAAGTAAGTGCTTTCATTTTGTATTAATTTAAGAATACAAAGTAAGTGAAAAATAGAGAGGAGCGAATCATATTTACGGAAGTTAGGAGAATATATAGCTTTTAATTTGTTCTATTTTCAATTTTACCATCAACATCTATAAAAATGGACAGATAAATTTCTTCTGATATTGGTATTCCTTTGTTTTTGAGAATGTCAAATCTTAGAGGTTTTAGGCTTTTATACATTTTATCGATACAGAATGAATATTCGCCTTTGTCAAAATATTTTTCAATTTCTTTTTCAGTATAAAGCATTTTAATTTTAGATACGTTCCCATTCTCGTCTATAGTTATCAAATATTCTGTGCCACAATCAAAACCTTTTGTGTTTTTCAAGCTGTTTTTTAGCTTTTTGAACAATATATTAGAAATCAATTTTTTATCCCTTCGGTCTATTCTTTTTGGATCATCAAAATAGTTGTCAACATCTTCTGTTTTGGTAATTAAACCATTAGTCACGGTAATTACTTTTTCTTTTTCAAATATTTTATAAAAAACACCATCCCATCTTAATGTTTTATTGGTTAGTGGAAAGTTTATAGTCCCGTCAAACCAGTCAATATAAACTTTGCCATCTTTAAAATTTTCATTGAATATGTTTTTGATTTTATTCTGTGATTGAATTGTATCAATTTTTCTATTTCTCAATTGTCCGCAATCAATTATATGAACGAGAAATAAACTATCGTTTACAATTTTATAAATTGCCTGATAACCTCGCCAGCAGTTTGGTGAAGCATTATTACGGAAGTTTAATCCAAATAAACTGTTGGTCTTTGCAGTATCTTGCTTTTGCAAATAATTTTCAAGAATGAGATTGTAAGTCGGGATGGTATCTTTCCCGTAAATAATAAAGTCAGGCATTTGAGGACTCGCAAAAATGCCTGCTTTAGATATTATAAATAAGATTATAAATAGCTTTGTTTTTTTAGTCATAAATCTCCCTTTATATTTTAGGAAACTTCATATCATTAAAAGTGCTTTTTTGTTTGGCTAAAGCTTCAATATCCTGCCATTTTCTTGGAGAATCTATAGATAGATTTTCATAAGAATCTTTAAGCATTAAAATGTCATCTTCAATACGAACCCCGATATTCCACCATTTTTTATCGCATTTACTGTTTGCCGGAATGTAAATTCCTGGCTCCACTGTAAGAATCATGTTTTCTTTAATAAGAGTGTTGGGACCATTGTAAATTCCTTTGTCATGAACATCCAGTCCAAGAAAATGGGAGCAGCTGTGCGGATAATATAATTTTACATCTTTTGGATCTGTGATAATTCCTAACTTAATCAGACCTTTTGCTATAACATCTTTAGCGGCTTCATTTAGAGCGACAAGAGGAGTTCCTGCTTTACAGATTTTAAAAACAGCTTCCTGTGCATCGTAAACAATTTGATAAATCGCTTTTTGCTCCTCGGTAAATTTTCCGTTTGCCGGAATAGTTCTCGTCACGTCTGCAGAATAGCCGTGATACTCAGATCCAACATCCATTAATAATAATTGATTGTCCATTTTTGTGGCGTTGTTTTCCCAATAGTGCAAAATGCATCCATTTGCACCAACGCCTACAATTGGAGCGTAACCTTCGGCTTCTGCTCCATAATGTTTGTGAATGTAAGTGTGAATTCCGTCAGCTTCATTTTCACTCATGTCTGGGCCAACCGCTTTCATCACTTCGTTGTGAGCCACGCAAGAAAGCTTTACCGTTTTGCGCATCAAAACAAGTTCTTCGGGAGTTTTTATTTCACGAAGCGAACTGGTTATTTTGTCAAATAAATCTGTTGAAGCTTCGTTTGCTTGAGTAATTCCAGCTTTAGATTTAAATGATTTTAGCAGTGCAAATAAATTGTCTGGACTATTATTTTCCGCAACGTCTGTTGGAATTCCGTCATAAATAATTGTATTGAATTTTGAGAAGTCAATGCCAAACGCATTAAAATCTTTTCCGTTGTAAACCGTTGTAAAGCCAAGTTTAGCTTTTGCGCCTTCAATTCCCAAACGTCTTCCTGTCCACATTTCGCGGTTAGCATTTCTTTCTCTTACAAAAAGAACTTCATTGTATTTTTCAATTCCCTGTGCCTCTTTAAAAATCACTAATACCGCATCTGGTTCTTTGTATCCTGATAAATAATACATATCTGGATTTGCGTGATAAATGTAATCCATGTCTCTAGAAAACACTCTTTCTGGATACGAAAAAACAACGGCAACAGAATTAGCAGGCATTAAAGCTCTAAATGCTTCACGGCGTCCTTGATGAAATTCTTTTGTGAGATAATCTGTTGGAAGGTTTTCTTGCGAATGAACAAACGGCGCGGTCAATGCAAATAAAAGCAAAAATAGGAATTGTTTCATTTTTTGGGTTTTTTATTGATGATTTTGGTTTTTTGATTGATGCAAATTACAAAAAAAAAGAAATCATCTAATTGAAATTAAATCTTTGATTTATAAAAGTTTAAATAAAATATAGTAATTTAGAGACAGAAATAACGGTTTTATGTAGAATTTAAATTGTTAAAAATCTCTAACTAGGCATGAATATTGAGTAAAGAATTTTTATAAAATTATTTTAATCTTCAAAAAACAAATTATAAATCTTTAAAAATATATTTTTATGAAAAAGTACACACTTGCAGTTCTTTCAATTTTAGCAATATTTTTTGCTTCATGTAAATCGTCAAAAACTGCTGGAAATGCAGGCAATTTATTTGACACAACTTGGGAGTTAGAATACATTTCTGGACCGAGAATCGCTTTTGAAGGATTATACCCAAATAAAAAACCACAGATTACTTTTGATCAGAAAGAAACAAAAGTTTATGGCAATAACGGATGCAACGGTTACAGTGCGCCATACACTTTGAGCGGTAAATCTCTAACTTTTGGAGAACCAGGTCCAACTACAATGATGTTTTGTGAAGGTGGAGGAGAACAGCAGTTTGTAAAACAAATGGCAAAAATTACAAGTTATTCTATTGATAAAGACGGAAAACTTAATTTGATTCAAGGCGATGTGCCAATGATGAGATTTAAAAAAGTAGCTAAACAATAGTTTTCTAAAATCACTATAAAAATAAAGGCAGATGAAATCAATCATCTGCTTTTTTTATGCGGTAAGATTATTTAATTTTTGAATATTTTTGCTAATGATATTTTTATCAGAAACGGTTTTGGCAAGACTCAAAGCGCTTTCAAAATGTTTTAATGCTTTTTTGGAGTCAATTGAAAAATAAAGATTTCCGAGTAAAGAATAGTAAAAATGATTATCGGTAAGGTTTAATTTTTCGGCTTCGCGAATGGCTTCTTCATTGCCTTCTACTTTAGATAAAGCATAGGTTCTGTTTAAAGCCACAATTGGAGAATATTCCAAAATGATAAGATTATTGTACAATTCGAGAATATTTTGCCATTTTTCAGCAGTATCATTTTTGTTCGTGTGCCAGTAAGCAATTCCAGCTTCCAAATGATATTTTGAAAGCGTATTTCCAGTTGATGATTTGCTTAAAAAATAAGTTCCTTTGTCTATCAATTCCTGATTCCAAAGGGATTCGTTTTGGTCTTCGTACAAAATAATTTCTCCGTTTAAGCCGATTCTCGCCTCAAATCTTGAAGAATGAAAACACATTAAGGCCATTAAAGCATTGGTTTGCGGGAGATTTGTATTTTGATTTTGAATCAGCAAATAGGTAAGACGCATGGCTTCCGTACAGAAATCTTTTCGTAAAGTTGTATTTTGAGAAATAGAATAATAGCCTTCAGAAAACAGCAGATAAATCGTTTTTAAAACCGCAGGCATTCGATCTTGTATTTCAGAAAGATTCGGGTTTTGAATCTTGATATTTTCTTCTTTCAGTTTTTCTTTGGCGCGATTGATTCTTTTGTAGATTACTTCTTTATTTGATAAAAAAGCATCGGCGATTTCGCTTATTCCAAAACCGCACAATAAATTTAGAGCCAATGCAATTTGAGCTTCTTCAGAATTACTTGGATTACAAACCGTAAAAATCATCGCGAGCTGACTGTCGGCAATATTTTGATCTGATAAATCGATGTCAACTTCTGGATTTTGAAGTGGAGTATTATGCTTGATTTCGCCAGCTATTTTGGTTTCAAAAACCGTATTTCTTTTTAGGTAATTTTTAGTTTTGTTTTTGGCAACTGTATACAACCAAGCGGTCGGATTTTCGGGAGTTCCTTTTATCGACCAAGTTTCAGCAGCGGAAAGAAAAGTATCGCTAACAATATCTTCGGCAATTTCGATATACTGAATGCCAAATAAGCTGCAGAGTACCGAAACTATTTTTTGATATTCTGTTCTAAATAAATTAGGGATAAGTTCTTTGTTCTCCATATTATAAAGCAAAATGCCTAAGTAAAGATACAAAGGCATTTTTGATATTTAATTCTTCAAAGTTAAACGGCCATTCTGATTTCGACATTTCCGCCAAAATTCAGAACTGGACATCCTTGCGCAATTTCGGCAGCTTCGTCATAATCTTTTGCTTTAATAATGATTAAGCCTCCGATAGATTCTTTAATTTCAACAAAAGGTCCGTTTGTAACTCCTTTAGAATTTACCAGTTTTCCCTGTCCGTCCCAGCGTTGTAAAGGTCTTGCCAATTTATCCTGAGCCGCGAGACTTCCGAACCAGTTTTGCCATTGCTGCAAATGCTGTTGCAATTCTTCTGGAGAGGGCTGTTCTTCTTTTGTTATAAAATCTCTTCTGAAAATCAATAAAAATTCATTCATTTCGATATGTTTTTATAAAGGATTAATTTTCTTTTTAAGTTGTATAAAGTTAATTGTTTTTAGAAAATAAAAACCAATTATCATTATCCAAACTGACCCACTCTGTAAGTTCCTGGAGTGTTAGCAAAAGCAATATTAAGACGATTCCAAGCATTGATTGCCGCAACTGCAAGAGTAAGATCTATTAATTCTTGTTCTGTAAATTCAGCTTTTGCGATATTGTAGATTTCGTCTGGAACGTCACAAGCATTAACCGCTTCTGTGTACGCAAGAGCCACTCTTTCTCTTTGCGTAAAATAAGGCGTTTCTCTCCAAGCGCTTAACCCTAATAAACGTTGTGTAGTTTCTCCAGCTGCTAAAGCTTCTTTTGAATGCATGTCTAGGCAGTATGCACAGTTGTTAATTTGTGAGATTCTAAAATCTACTAATTCCATTAAAGATTTTTCGATTGTTGCTTTTTTCAAATAACCAGAGATTCCAAATAATGTACTAACTGCTTTTTGACCTTGTTCGAATAAATTTAATCTAGCTTCCATGATGTATAATTTTTAATTGTTTATACCCTAATAACAATCGAACTTTCAGTATTGGACAAAAAATCTGAAAAAAAAATAAAATATTTTTAAAATCTCAATGTTTATAAGCCTTTAGCAAATAAAAAAAACCGTCCATTTTTTGTGGACGGTTTACAATAATGCTTTAGTATTTGTTATTTCTTTTTCAGCTTGTCTTTAAAAACCTTTTCGAATTTTTCGAGTTTCGGCTGAATCACCATTTTACAATAAGGCTGATTTTTATTGTTCGAATAATAATTCTGATGATAATCTTCGGCTTTATAAAAAACTTTAAAAGGTTCCACTTTTGTCACAATTGGACTGTTGTAAACTTTGGCCTTATTGAGTTCGGCAATAATGCTTTGTGCGGCTTTTTTCTGTTCTTCGTTTTTGTAGAAAATTACCGAACGATATTGTGTTCCAACATCTGCACCCTGACGATTTAAAGTTGTCGGATCGTGAACGGTAAAAAAGACTTTGAAGATTTCGTTAATATCTGTTACGTTTTTGTCATAAGTAATCTGAACTACTTCGGCATGACCTGTTGTGCCGGTGCAAACCTCTTCGTAAGTCGGATTAGCAACTTTACCTCCAGAAAATCCCGAAACTACAGATTTTACTCCGTCTAGTTGTTCGTAAACAGCTTCAACGCACCAGTAGCAGCCTCCGCCAAGCGTAATCGTTTCAAGATTTGATTTTTTGCTTTGCGAAAATCCATTCAACGAAAGCGCAAAAAAGAATATTAAAAGTATATTTTTCATAATGAGAATTTTGTTTAAACACATAGAGACATAGCTTTTTGGAATCTTGATAAAGGCGTTTCACTTGACTAAATTCACATAGATTACTATGTGTGAGAAACGAGTTTCTTTTGATCTCCTTAGAAATTTTATAATTCTATGTTTCTATGTGTTTAAAATTTTAAACTTTGACAAAGTTTAGCGGTAAGTATTTTTATTTAGAATCAGGAATAAAATCTAGAGCAATTGAGTTCATGCAGTAACGTTTTCCCGTTGGTTCTGGGCCATCGTCAAAAATATGTCCTAGATGTCCGCCGCAACGACCGCAAAGGGTTTCAATTCGTTCCATTCCAATAGAATTGTCTTCCTTAAAAACAATGCTTTTTTTGTTTTCCTGTTCAAAAAAACTCGGCCATCCGCAGCTGCTCGAAAATTTAGCTGTCGATCTAAAAAGTAAGTTTCCGCATGAAGCGCAGTAATACGTTCCTTTTTCGTCGGTATTCCAAAATTTTCCTGTAAAAGGTCTTTCTGTGTCGGCCTCACGCATTACGGCATAAACGTCTGCGGGTAAAACCTTTTTCCATTCAGCATTGCTGACATTCAATTTTGTGGTATCGGTATTAGAGTAATAAGGATTTCCGGGTTTGCTTATTTTGTTTTCCATAACGACAGTTTTTGCAGATTGCTTTTTGGTATTTTGTCCGCAAGCTTGAAAAATAAAAAGCGGAATCAAAAAACAAAGGCTGAAAATTAGATTTTTAGATTTCATAAATTTTTTGGTGCTATTAGTCTGAATTTCAAAGATACGTCGAGATTTACCTTCAAATTACAGTCTGAGTTATTATTGAGATTTTTTTAAGTGTGTTTTAACTTTTTATTAGTTACGTAAAAGAGTACAATGTAGTTTTTATGTCTTAATTTTAACAGCTTTTAATTTTTAGCATAAAATTAGAATGTTGTAAATCAGTAAAATAGAAATTGGGTCTTGAGCTTGGCTTTTGACAATCGTAATTAGCGTTTTTAAGCCATTTCTTTTTTCGTATTTTTGTTTGCTTAAGAAGCCTTATGACAGAAGAAAACGTAATACTAGTTAATCAAAACGATGAACAGATTGGCTTGATGCCAAAATTAGAAGCACATGAAAAAGCGCTTTTGCACCGTGCCTTTTCGGTTTTTATTTTAAATAGTAAAAACGAAATTATGCTGCAGCAGCGTGCTCATCATAAATACCATTCTCCGCTGCTTTGGACAAACACTTGCTGCAGTCATCAGCGTGAAGGTGAAACCAATATTGAAGCTGGAAGCCGACGTTTGTTTGAAGAAATGGGTTTTAAAGCAGAATTGAAAGAGCTGTTTCATTTTATTTATAAAGCGCCTTTTGATAACGGCTTAACAGAGCATGAATTGGATCATGTGATGATTGGTTATTATAATGACGAGCCAAACATAAATCCAGACGAAGTAGAAGACTGGAAATGGATGAGTATTGAAGATGTTAAAGCAGATATTGAAAAACAGCCCGAAATTTATACCGTTTGGTTTAAGATAATTTTTGATGAATTTGATCATTATCTCGAAGACCATAAATTATAGCCAACTAACCAGAAGCATAAATGAGAGTAACCATATCAAGAAAAGCACATTTTAATGCTGCACATCGACTACATCGAAAGGATTGGTCATTTGAGAAAAACGATGCCGTTTTTGGAAAATGCAACAATCCTAACTTTCATGGTCATAATTATGGTTTAACAGTAAGTGTTACAGGAAAGATTGACCCCGAAACTGGTTTTGTTTTAGATGTGAAAGTATTAGCGGATATTATACGTGAAGAAGTAGAAATTCCGTTTGATCACAAAAATCTGAATCTGGATGTTCCAGAATTTATAGATTTAAATCCAACTGCAGAAAATATTGCCGTTGTGATATGGAATAAAATTAGACAACGCATTCACACTGACTTTGATCTGGAAGTTGTGCTGAACGAAACGGACAGAAATTTTGTAACTTATAAAGGAGAATAAAAAATGTCATTAAAAATAGGAGATATAGTTCCGAATTTTACTGCGAAAGACAACAACGGAGAACTTTTTGAAAGCCAAAGCGTTTTAGGAAGAAAGCCCTTGGTGATTTATTTTTATCCAAAAGATAATACGCCTGGCTGTACTACTGAAGCATGCAGTTTTCGGGACCAATACGAAGATTTTAAAGATTTGGGAGCTGAGGTAATTGGTATTAGCAGCGATAGTGTAAAGTCACATCATAAATTTGCTGCTAAGCATAAATTACCTTTTATTTTGCTTTCTGATCAAGATAAAAGATTGAGAAAACTTTTTGGTGTCCGCAATAGCCTTTTAGGACTTTTGCCTGGACGCGTTACTTATATAATTGATAAAAATGGTTTGGTGATTTCGATTTTTGACAGTGCAAACGCGGCAAAACATATTCCGAGAGCCTTAGAAATTGTTCAAGAATTAGTATCATAGAGTACCAAAATAGTATTAGAAAAGAATTAATTAAACAAATATATTAGCCTAAAAACATGAGCCAAAATTTATACCCTTTGCAATTTGAACCGATTTTGAAAGAAAGAATCTGGGGAGGAGAAAAACTAAAAACAATTTTGAACAAACCAATCGTTTCTAATATTACTGGCGAAAGCTGGGAATTATCTACTGTACAAGGAGATGTAAGTGTGGTGGCAAATGGAGTTCTTAAAGGAAAATCTTTAATGGATTTGATTGAGGAAACACCAGACGCTATTTTAGGAACTAAGGTTTATGAAAGATTTGGAAAACAGTTTCCGCTTCTTTTTAAATATTTGGATGCAAGAGAAGATCTTTCTATTCAAGTTCATCCAAATGATAAATTAGCAAAAGAACGTCATAATTCATTCGGAAAAACCGAAATGTGGTACGTAACCCAAGCCGATGCAGACGCTAGAATTATTGTGGGTTTTAAAGAAGATTCAAATAAAGAAGAATATTTAAAGCATTTACATGACAATACTTTAGTTTCAATTTTAGACGATGTAAAAGCAAAACCGGGAGATGTTTTCTTTTTAGAAACAGGAACAGTTCATGCTATTGGTGCAGGTTTGGTGGTTGCCGAAATTCAGCAGACTTCTGATATTACGTATAGATTATACGATTTTGACCGTGTAGACGCGCAAGGAAATAAAAGAGAATTGCACGTAGATCTTGCATTGGATGCGATTAACTACAATAAAGTAGATACGCAGAAAAAATACGAGACTAAGACTAATACTTCAAATACAGTTGTAGACTGTCCTTATTTTACAACTAATTTCCTTCCGTTAGAAAATAAATTAGAAGTGGCTAAAACAGGAGAAACGTTTACAGTATATATGTGTATTGAAGGCAATTTCGAAATTGAATACGACGGATTCAAGCAAGCTTACAAAAAAGGAGATACCATTTTGGTTCCAGCTGCAATAAATGCATTTAATTTGATCGGAAACGCTTCAATTTTAGAAATTTACATTTCTTAGCATTAAATTTAAAGATAATATGTACTTTTGCAGACGCAAATTAAAATAATAAGAAAAATGGCAAACGTTAAGAATTTAAAGAAAGACATCAACTTCGTATTAGGAGATATTATTGAAGCAGTTTATTTGTTTGAGATGTCAACAACAGGAAATCCAACTCCAGAAACGAATGCTTTAGTCGATGAAGCTATTGCTGCATTCGATACTTTGATTACAAAAGTGAACGCTAAAAACGTTGAAAATAAAAAAGCACACTTCAAACAAATCAATGTTGAATTAGAACAAACTGCTAATCAATTGATTGAAAAAATCAACGCACTATAAGCGAAAAAAAGTGTAAAAAAGTGCAATTTTATTTTGGAGAATTGAAAATCCGCTTTATATTTGCACCCGTAATGAGGCCGATGTAGCTCAGCTGGCTAGAGCAGCTGATTTGTAATCAGCAGGTCGTGGGTTCGAGTCCCTCTATCGGCTCAAACGGAAACCATTCGCATCGGCGAATGGTTTTTTTGTTTAAATAGAGAGTGGTGCGAATTTTTTTTTGGAATATTAAAAAACATTTCTATCTTTGCACTCGCAAAATAGGCCGATGTAGCTCAGCTGGCTAGAGCAGCTGATTTGTAATCAGCAGGTCGTGGGTTCGAGTCCCTCTATCGGCTCAAAAAAACCATTCAGTTTCTGAATGGTTTTTTTATTTATGGGAAATCCCAAATTCCAATCTTTGTCAAAGCCATAAACTTTTGGGAAGGTCAAGTGGGATAAAAAAATAAAAATTCCAAACCCCAATTCATGTCGTAAATTGGAATTTGGAATTTTTGAGCTTTGGAATTTAATGTATTTAAGATTTGAATTTGGAATTTGGGATTTTAAATTTGTGTATTTAAGATTGGAATTTGGACTCGAGCGACAGCGAACAGGCGAAGCAATTTAAAAATTGGAATTTTAAATATTTATCTCCCCAATTTCTGATGTGCTGCAGTAAATTGTCCCGAAGACATTGCGGCAAAAATAGAAAGTTCACCAGTTAAACATAATGCAATTGCAATTTCGGCGAGTTTGCCGCTTTTTCCAGCGCCGTAACACCCTAAAAGTTCGAGGCACTCTCTTTGAGTAGGAAACGATGTTCCGCCGCCAACTGTTCCAACAATCATATTAGACATCGTAATAGCAAAATAAATATCATTGTTTTCGGTGATTTCCATTTTGGTAACTGCAACAGAAGCTTCACCTGTACAAGCAACATCTTGACCGCAGGCAATAAATAAAGCTGCAAGTCCGTTAGAAGGATGCATGCCGCCACCGACTACGCCCGCTTTTTTGGCTCCAGAAACGCATATTTTCCATTGTTCGTATAATAAGGCCGGAGTGGTCTTTAAAACCGATTTAACGACCTCATTTTTTATTACTATTTCGGCAGTAACTTTTCTTCCGCGAACTCGAGTGTTTAACGGACTGATTTTTTTATCTCCAGAAAAATTGCCTTCAATAGTCCAGAATACAGGTTTTATTGGACAGTGTTCGAGAATATACTTGCATATTCTATCTGAGCAGATCGTTACCATATTTTGGCCAGAAGCATCACCAGAAGTAAACTCAAATTTTAAAATCAGAATATTTCCTTCGATATTGATGCCTACGTCATTTAAAATGGCATAATTGCTAGTTTCTCTGGTTAATGCTGAAAATGTTTCGGTGTGGTCTAATACCCAAGAAACAAATTTGCCCAATTCAATTACAGTTTTAAATTTGAAAGTAGGAGTTCTTTGCACGCCTTCTTGAAGCGTAACAACTGTTATTGCTCCAGATTCCCTGCAGGCTTTTGCGCCCCTGTTATAAGATGCAAGCAATGCACCTTCGGTTGTGGCTAGAGGAACGTAAAAAGGGCCTTGGGCAACGCTTCCGTTTATTACAAGTGGGCCAATAATTCCAGTAGGAATCTGGCTCATGCCGATGTAATTTTCGATATTGCCTTTTAAGCTTTCGTTATTAGTAAAAACTTTTTCTCCAGAGAGAAAATCGAGGTCTAAATTTAGTTGGCTGCGAATAAAATTCAGACGTAATTTTTGTCCACTTTGAGTGTAGGGATCTTGGTCGGGAATTTTTTCTGCTTGAGAATGTTTTGGATTATAAGATTCTAATTTGTGAAAAACTGACGAATCTATGTAATCATACTTAGGTCGACTGATGTTGCTGGTTAAATTTTCCATAAATATAGTTTTTGAAATTTGAAGCTAAGGTATTACAAATTGAAATTGTATTTATGTAAATTCTGACAATTTAACAGTTAATTATTTAATTGTCAGTTATTTATGATAATTAAAAACAATGCTGAAAAAAAGACATAAAAAAAATCCTGTTCTTTTAAAAAACAGGATTGATCAAAAGGTCAAAAAGTGTAAATTTTAAAATTTAACTTGTTGATTTTTATTGTTTTATGTTTATTTTGTCGCTTTTCTTTGCTAATTTAGGTAGTATATTTTGTTAGTTTCTTCGATAAAAAAATGCCCTGAAAACATTCAGGGCATTTTTTGCTGTAATAAAGTAAATTATTTTTCTGTTTCAGTTGTTGCGGCTTCAGTTTCAGTTTTAGCTACAGGAGCCTTTTGTTCTTCTTTCTTAATTTCTGCAACATATTTTGTTAGTTTCTTTCCGTAAAGTGATTTTGCTACTTTTGGAGTCATCGATTTTTGAATTGTATCTAGAAATTTGATATTGATATCGTAAATCTCCGCTAAAGCAATATAAGGTGCTACTTCATGATCTTTATTGTTTATAGCAAAGTTTGTAGCGTATAAATATTTTCTTTTGATGTTTGATTGCTGTTTGGCTTCAATGCTGTCAATCGCTTTTTGGTCTTGTCTTTTTAAAGCTTTAAATCTTGCTTCAACCATTGACAGGTTTTCGTCAATAAAGCGAGAATTTACTTTTTGATACTGCTCGTATAATTCCTGATTTTTTGAGCCTGTAATTTTTGCGCTTGAAATGAAGTTGTCTAAGTTGGTTTCGATATTGATGTTTCCTGGTTCAGCAAAAAACAAAATGTTATTGTCTAAAGAATTACTTACGCCTCGGTCTAGAAATAAGTAAAGCATTTCTGGAGATTCTAATTTGATGTCTCTTTCAAAAGCTGCATTTCCGTCAATTTTAATACTGTCGATTGCAACAAGAGAAGTGTCAACAAAACGTTGGATATATAATGTTCCGGTTTTTAAACCTTTAATGTTTCCTGTAATGTGTAAATTATCAGCAGCAGTTTCTTTTTTGCTGCAAGATGCTAAGAATGCAAGAGTAACAAAAGCAATTAATGTTTTTTTCATTGGTTTTTGAGATTTTGGTGCAAAATAAAGAAAATAGTTTAAATGTAAAGAGGTGGATGTTTTTATTTTTATAAAAAAAATAAATCCCAATCTATTTCTAAATTGGGATTTGAAAGCATTGCAGGAAAAGGTCTTACATTGTCAAATTGAATGAAGTGCCATTTTCGTGCGTATAAGTGTAAAGTGCATCGCAGTCATTATTTCCATAATCTATTACGCCGTTTAAAATACCGCCTTGAACTTTTAATTGTCCTTTAGAAATAAATAGGCAAGAATATTTTTTAATTAACGGCTCTTTTACTGTCAAAGTAAGTGTTCCGCCAGCTGTTGCTGTTACCGTATGCGTGCCTTCTGTTATTTCATAAACATTATCAGATAAAATAAAAGGAGTATCTACACCTGCAGTTTGTTTAGTAGTATACGTTCCAGAATTAGTATAAACGCCTCCTTGTAAATCGGTTAATTTACCGTTGGTCACTTTTCTAGTCCATTGCGGTACAGTAGGTATAGTTGTCGTATTGGTGTATTCGATAGTTCCTTCTAGTTTGATTCCGTTGATAGAATAATCAATTCTTTCAATTGTCATTTTGCTTCCTGTTGCAGTAATTGCTCCAGAAAGCGTTACTTTCAATTGTCCTTTTCTTGTAAGGTTGTTTGCGTCTTTGCATCCCGCTGTTCCGAAATCTGCTAAAAATACTTTCGGATATTCGCTTCCATTTGGAGTAGAGATTGTAATTGTAGCGCAAATCCCAGGTAGTGGTGCTGTTTCTGTAGTTTTTCCAGTAGTTGAGGTAGCTGTACTAATTAAAAGACTGGTGTTAAGATCCATTTCGTTAGAAGTGTCAACCGCAACTGAAGCTCCAATAGTTGTTAGGTCTGTTGTAACTGTCGGTTCGTTGTTGTCGCTCGAACACGAAACGTATAAAAGTGCTGAAGCACAAATAGTTGTTAGTAAAATGGCTGTTTTTTTCATAGTGGTATTTGTTTTGGATTAGATTAATAAGGCAGTCAAATGTAATAAAAAAACGAATTACAATTAAAAAATCCTGTAGTGGTATTTACAGGATATTATAACGAATTTTTGAAGTAAAAATTATGTGCAAAACTGTTAAGAAATGACTTTAAACTGATTTGTAGTAATTGCTTTTTGCTTTTCTGATTTTTTTATATTCTTCCCAATTAAACCTGTTTAAGAAATCGGCTGCATTTTGGGCGCCTCTTATAAAGAGATCAATTTTTGCATCGTCTGTCAGATTAAAGTTCAGCCAATTGTGGCTTCCAGTGTCGATGTATCCGATTAAATTTTTAAAATCTGGATTTTTTTGGAGAAATTCAGAATCGTAGCCATAACGCGCAGTGTCAAATAACGAACTTATTAAATTGGAAAATTTTTCATTTTTATTGATTTCGTTTTTATCGTAGCCTAGTTTAATTCCGAAAGTTGGAGAAGCGGGAACATTCATGTTTTCGTGAAAAATGTCTATCGGAAAATTGGAGATAATGCCGCCGTCCATAAACATCACTTCTGACGGAACAGATGTTCTAAGGCAGGTAGCGTCATTCCATTTGTTCCAACAATCGACTCCGGTTGGAATATTTTTAATTTTAAAAGGTGTAAAAAACAACGGAATTGACATCGAAGCGCGAACAAAATCGGCTGGATTCTGAACATCTGGATTGGAGTAAAACAAATCAATCATTTGTGGGAAAATAATTTTGCTTTCAGTAGTGATATCTGCGGTAATTATGGCCATTTGGCTCCAATGATCTACTCGTGTATATTCTTCTTTATCACCTTGATTTAAGCGATTTACTCGATATAATTTGTTTTTATCTGAAATTCCTTTTTCTCTTAAAGCTTTCAAATCGGCATAATTTTTTATTCCTTTTTGCGAAAGCAGATTGGTCATCCATTGATGGAAATTATTTCCAGGATTTAATCCTAAATCGTCTTTGAAATTATCAACTACCTGACAGCCTTTCATTATTAATTTCAGATTTCCAGCATCACTCAGCAAGGCATCAATAAATTCGCGGGCATCGTGATCGCCATCCACAAAATCGTATAAATTTTTATTGCAAAGGCAATCTAATATCCATTCCGATTTTTCGATATCGCAAGTTCCCGCGGCCGCCATCAGCATGGTGTTAATACTTCCTGCTGATGTTCCGGCAAGGCTTAAAAAACGAATTCCCATTTTTTCTAAAACATAAACATAGCCAACAAGCGCAATTCCGAGAACGCCGCCGCCTTCTTGTACAAGATCAACATATTGGTAATTATTGTTGTCTATGATATCAGAGAATTTTTTGTTTTTAATCTGGGTTTTCAAATCCTTTATAATTGCTAGAATTTCTCCATTTTCTGTAAACTTTCTTTTATCCATGATTTCTAGAATTTAGATTTATTTAATTTGTTGGTAATCAAAATTATAGAAATGATTTTTTTGAGAAAAGGGGAGAATGACCCTTTTTTAACGGGTAATTTTAGGGCAAAAAAAATCCTGCAAAACTTAATTTGCAGGATTTTAAAAAATTATTTTAGAATGCTTATTTAATCATTTCAAAACTTCTTTTTACGAAAGCGGTAAGCGCTTCACCTTTCAAAAGGTTTTGAGATAATTTAGCTAAATCTAAAGCTTGTTTTACCAAATGCTCTTGATGTGTTTTGTCTTCAGTATTTAAAATGCTTGAAGCCAAATCAGAATTAGTATTAACAACCAAGTTGTACATTTCTGGCATATTGCCCATTCCGAACATTCCGCCGCCGCCAGTCTGGCTCATTTCTTTCATTCTACGCATAAATTCTGGTTGCGTAATAATGAATGGAGCAGCCTGAGAATCCATAGCTTCCAATTGAACAGAGTATGCTTTTGGAATATAAGCTTCCAAAGAAGTTTTTAAAGCTGCTTTTTCGTCCTCAGATAATTTAGAAATAGCATTTTCTTCTTTTTTGATTAAGTTGTCAATATGATCAGAGTCAACACGTACAAAAGTTAGGTCGCTGTTATCATTTTCGATTTTCTGAATTAAATGCGAGATAATCGGAGAATCTAAAAGCAATACTTCGTAACCTTTCTCTTTTGCTGATTCAATATAAGAGTGCTGTGCGTCTTTGTTTCCAGCATAAAGAACAACTAATTTACCGTCTTTGTCAGTTTGGTTTTCTTTTAAGTTTTCTTTTAATTCTTCTAAAGTATAGTATTTGTCATCTACAGTTGGGTATAAAACAAATGCGCCCGCTTTTTCGTAGAATTTATCTTCAGAAAGCATTCCGTACTCTAAAACGATTTTAATATCGTTCCATTTTGCTTCAAAATCAGCACGGTTTTCGTTAAATAAAGCTTTTAATTTATCTGCTACTTTACGAGTAATATAGTTTGAGATTTTCTTAACTGCTCCATCTGCCTGTAAACCAGAACGAGAAACGTTTAACGGAATATCTGGAGAATCGATTACACCTTTTAACATTGTCAAGAATTCAGGTACAATTCCTTCTACGTTATCAGTAACGTAAACTTGGTTTTGGTACAACTGAATTTTATCTTTCTGGATCTGCATGTCTGAACCCAATTTTGGGAAATACAAAATACCAGTTAAGTTAAACGGATAATCTACATTTAAATGAATGTTGAATAACGGCTCTTCAAATTGCATTGGATACAATTCTCTGTAGAAGTTTTTGTAATCTTCATCAGATAATTCAGAAGGCTGTTTAGTCCAAGCTGGATTAGGGTTGTTGATGATGTTGTCAGTTTCAACAGTTTCATTAACATAATCTTCTGGAGCGTCTTCTGGTTTTGGAAGTGTTTCTGTTCTTGTTCCAAATTTAATCGGAATAGGCATAAACTTGTTATACTTATTCAATAAACCGCTGATTTTAGAATCGTCTAAGAACTCAAGAGAATCTTCTGCAATGTGAAGAATAATTTCAGTTCCGCGTGAAGTTTTGTCAGCAGGCTCCAAAGTGAATTCTGGACTTCCGTCGCATGTCCAATGTGCAGCTGGCTCATCTTTGTATGATTTTGTGATGATTTCAACTTTCTCAGCTACCATAAAAGCAGAGTAGAAACCAAGACCAAAATGTCCGATAATACCAGAATCTTTTGCAGAATCTTTGTATTTGTCCAAAAATTCCTCAGCACCAGAAAATGCTACTTGGTTGATGTATTTTTCAACTTCATCAGCAGTCATACCCAAACCTTGATCGATGATGTGGATTTTTTTGCCTTCTTTGTCCACTTTCACCTCAATAATTGGGTTTCCGTATTCTACTTTAGCCTCGCCAATACTGATAAGATGTTTTAATTTTAAAGTAGCATCAGTACCATTAGAAACAAGCTCGCGCAAGAAAATTTCGTGGTCGCTGTATAAGAACTTTTTAATTAAGGGAAAAATGTTTTCTACTGAAACATTAATTTTACCTGTTGCCATATTTTTTAATTTTTGATTTAGTTTGATGATTTTCACTTATTCAAATAGAATACCAATTGTTTTTTGGATGACAAAATGGCGGAAATGTTAATTTTGAAAGAAAATAAATAGATTCTAAAACGGATAATATCCCGACGAATCGTATATTTGTGGTACAATAATTGTTAAAAAGGCAAGTATTAATCTAAAAAAATTGTACAAAATGAAGAAGAGTATTTTTATATGCTTGATTGCCGCTATGTTTTTTGCGTGTAAATCAGCTTCGTCAACAGCAGCTTCGTCTTCTGAAGCAACGACACTATCAAATAAGCTTGATAGAAAAACTCAAGTAGCTTTTAAAGGAAACTGGGTTCTTACTAATGTTTCTTACCCGGGTTCTGATTATATCAAAGTAAATTCTTTTGATTTAGCTGATTCAAAATGCTTTATTGGTAGTACTTGGAGCTTTATTTCAAACAATAACAAAGGAACAATGGCTTTGACATCGCCAAGCTGTACCTCTTTCTCTTCTCCAATTGTATGGAGTATAAACGATCAAGGGATGTTTATACTTAAAATTTTGGATGCTGGAGAAAAAGCTAAGAAAGTAAGAGATGGTTATTTGCTTAAAGTAGGCAGTGTTACAGAATCTTCATTTCAATTAATTGATAATATCAATGTTGGAGGTCAGGTAAAAGATGTGGTTTACCAATTTCAAAGAGCTAATTAATATTTTAAAGAGATAAAAAAATGAGAAAGATAACGGTTTTAGGTTTAAGCAGTTTAATGGTTATAGCTAGTTTTTTTACTAGTTGTGATTCAGTAAAAAACGCAAATAATACGCAAAAAGGAGCCGGAATTGGTGCTGTTGCAGGTGGTGTTATTGGTGCCGTTTTAGGAAACAATATCGGACGAGGAGGAAACGCTGCTTTAGGAGCTGCAATTGGAGCTGCAGTTGGTGGTGGTACAGGAGCTTTGATCGGAAACAAAATGGATAAACAAGCTCGTGAAATTGATCAAGCTTTACCAGGTGCGTCTGTAGAAAGAGTTGGAGAAGGAATTCACTTGACATTAAATGAAAATGCAGTGCGTTTTGATACTAATAAGTCAACTTTGACTTCTCAAGCAAAAGCTAATTTAGATAAATTAGTTCCTGTATTTAATGAGTATGGAGATACAGATATTCAAATTTTTGGTTACACAGACAATACTGGAAAACCAGAATATAACTTAACACTTTCAGGACAAAGAGCTGCTTCTGTGCAAGCTTATTTAGTTTCAAAAGGATTAAAATCTAGCCGTTTCAAAACTTCAGGTTTAGGAATTGCAGATCCAATTGCAACAAATGATACGCCAGAAGGTAGAGCGCAAAACCGTCGTGTTGAATTCTCAATTACTGCAAACGACAAAATGGTAAATGACGCAAAAGCAGAAGCTGGAAAATAATTTCAGATAAAATAAAATATAAAAAAAGCTGTTTCATAATTGAAGCAGCTTTTTTTTGACTTTAGATTATTATTTTTTGTAGAAAGAATAAAGTTGATTTCCGTTATCAATAACGTTTGAGAGTTCTTTATCTTTTAAGAATGATTCTATTTCAGTAAAATCTTGGTTGTTTCCTTTTGTCGCTAAATATTTCAGGAACCAGTATTGATATTCATTTGGTTCATTTATTTTTTCTGGTTTTATTTCTGAAATCTTTTTATGTAGTTTTTCAAAATCAAAATAATAAGCCAATTCATATAAATTTAAAAGTTCTAATTTTTGTTTTTGTTGAAGATAGTCTTCGTCTTGCTTTTTTAGTGCATTTTTAGCATCTTTTAAATATTCACCAGCAACACGAATCATTCTTCCTTTAATGTTGTTATTTACCAATAAAGAATAATTGTAGTATTTCTGGGCCATTCGAATCGCTGTGTTATATTTTTGAGCTTGATAATAACCTATTAATTCAGTAGCTAAATATTCAGTAGTTAAACGATATTGTGCTAACTCTACTTTTAAATCAGAAGCAGTTTGATAACCTGCAAATTGATGAATTATTTTTCCGTTTGGGTCAATAATAAACATGCTAGGAAGTCGACTAATTTGATATTTAACCGCAACATCATAATGTAAATCAACGTCGATCTTTAAGGTCACAAAATCCTCAAGAATGGTTTGAATCTGTACATCATTCCAAGCATTCAAATCCATTTGCTTGCAAGGCCCACACCATTTTGCAGTAAAATCTAATAGTATCAGTTTGTTTGTGGCTAAAGCTGCCTTTTGTGCTTCTTCCATAGAAGTAAACCAAGCGGCTTCAATTGTATTTGATATAAAAAACAATAATATTAATGATGAAATTTTTTTCATGGCAAATTATTAATTCGAGATGATGGTCAGATTAATGTCATTTAAATTATAAAGGTCTTGACTTTTACTTCATTCTATATTTGGACAATAGTTCATTGAATTTACTTCATATTTTTTTCTATTCCTTAGTATAACATAAATTAATAGATATCACTCTGTAAAGCATTACATTTTTATTTTTCTTTTCTGAATAATCAATTATATAGATTGTTTTAGCGGATTAAAAATTTCACAAGAAACATCTTGATAATCAAACTTATCTAGCGCATTTATTTTAATTGTTTTTCTTTTATGTTTTCTTAAAAATGATTCATTAACAACGGTATTATCTGATGTTCTATTCTTGTCAATTTCAAAGCGGAAAGTTTGAAGTTTTTTTTTCTTAACATTGAAAAAATATCCTTTATTATTGAAGCCGTTTTTTTCTTGAGGATATTCAATTTTCGTATTGTGCTTTCCTTTTTTAAAAGAGATGTATATAGTATCTAGCTTTTTTAAATATTCATAGTTCTGTGAATATATATTATTTGTTAAAAATATAAAGAAAAGTATTTTTATATATCTCATAATAATCAAATTTAGTGTTGTAAATCGTCATGACCATATTTTACATAGTTTGCTAATAAATTCCATTTATCTGAACCTACAGGAAAATCTACTTTGAGGCAATTAGCTTCTTCTAAACGATTTAAAGATAGATATTTGTAATATTTATCCCAATTCTAAGGAGTTGAGGTTAGAGAAATAATAGCCGGATTAATGTCATTTAAATTATAAAAGTTTTGACTTTTTACTTCATTCTATATTTGGACAATAGTTCATTGAATTTACTTCGTAAATTTTTTTTTCAGTATAATCAACTATATAAATTACTTTTAATTGAGAAAAAATATTACAAGCAATTTGTTCATATGTATAATGCTTTAATGATGAGATTGAAATTATTTGTTTTTTCTTTTCCCGAAAAAATGTTTTATTTATTTTCTTTTGTTCAGAAATAATATTTGAATTTTTTTTCTCAATGTTTTTATATTTTGCATGTTCAAAATTTAAGTTTATAGTATTATTTTTTATATAAAATTGAAAAGCTTTTTCAACAAAATTATTTGGTGTAATTCGAGTTTCAATATCGAATTTTTTCTCGTTTTTACCTTCTTTGAATTTTATATATATTGTATCAAGTTCCTTTAAATAATCATAATCTTGACTATAGATTGTTTGAGATAGAAATATTGCTAATATATATAATAGGTTTTTCATAATTTTAAATTTTATTTGAGCCACGTTTTACCTGTAATAATATAGTTACTTAGAAAATATAATTCGTTAGAATCTTGTGGAAAATCTTCTTTAAAGCAATTGGATTCTTCTAAACCGTTTACACTAATAAACCTATAATAGTTATTCCAGTTCCAAATTTCAAATGCAGAGAGATCTTTTTTTGTATATATTTTTATATCAGATACTCCTGTTCTTCCAGCGTCAGTGGTTATCAAATCTCTAATTTCAGATAATACCTTTTGCATAGTAGGAATCATTTTATTATACATAAAATCATGTTGTTCATTAACAGTGGGATACATTGTGTTTAGAATATTTACAAAATCTGCGCCAGCACTAGGATTATTTGCTTTTACAAAAAGATAGGCATGTATACATTCGTGTAAAATGGTTTTAGCATTTTCTAAATTTGTTTGGCTCATTGCGGTTCCCGCAATCAATATTTGTTTACTTACTTTTATTGTAATCACTTTCGTTATAGGATCCTGAGTTGTAGTAGCATGAACCTCTTTTTTTGAAGAATCATTATTTTCATATACATGATCATTAATTTCAAACCTGACATTAAATTTCTTATTATCAACAAATATGTCCAAAAATAATTTTTTAAATTCAGGAGAATCTGTTAAAGCTTTATATATAGTGTTAAATTTTTGATTCTCAGGTAAATTTAAATTATTTAAAATGTGGCTTAAATCTACATCTAGTGGTGATTTTTGAGAGTATATAAAATTTTGTAGTGAATTGCTAAGTTGTTTTATAGTGCTAAATTGAGCATCTTCTATAGCATAAATCATCAGGCTGACAAAAGCTTTATTTGCAGGAGTTTTACCTTCTTGGTTTAAGAAATCTATTAGCATCGAACTGTATTGAACATTATTTACAATAGCATATTTTTGCAATGGAGATAATTCATATTCAGGTCTAAAAATTTTTCTTAAGGCTAGATATACCCCATCTCCGGTTGCAGTGTAAGTTGTAGGTGCTCCACCACTACTGGTCCATGAAGTTTTAGTGGCATTCTCAGGACCAGGACCAGAACCAGAACTTCCAGAACAATTGCAGCTGACTGTAACGCTCGGATGGTCGCATCCAGAGGCAGCATGAACACTATGGCATGTACAGTCGGTGATAACTTTGGTGCAGTAACAATCAATCTGTGTAGTTTTTGCTGTTTGTGAGTTTTTTTTATGGGCGCTAAAAGAAGAACCATAATAATTAAAGGTGTCATTATCTGTCGGTTCTTTTGTAACTAATTTAACATCTATGTTTGTATCGGTAATTTCTATAGATAGGGAATATAGAAATGGAGAGCTGATATCAGATTTTATGTATAAAGGTATAATATAGCCTGCCTCATTTTTATCATTTTTTACAACATAAATGTTTTCAAGATCTAAATAATAATCTGTCTTCCCTGCATTTGTCTTGAAATTAGAGAAAGGATTATCAGTAATGAATTCGGCTAATTCATTATCTCTGTTTTTTAGTTTAGAAAGTAATTCTTCAATATTTGCTTTTGCAATCGAAGTTCCGGTTTTAATGTTGTCTTGATTGTCAGTCTCATTATTAGTTACGCAGGAATTAAAAATTACTAGGATGAGTAATAAATAAAATTTTAGGTTTTTCATTCTTTTGATCAGTTTTGTAAAAAAAGCTAATATATGTAAAAAAAAGACTATAAAAAAAATAAAAATCTTTTTTTCTTTTGTGTTTAAAATGTTGCAATAATTAGATGTTATAAAATTTCATGCTATATAGTTTTTTGATTCAATATGATTAGATAAATTAATTTTATTTTTTGACTTTAGAAATTAAACATCGTAAATTTGACGTTTCATATTACAACACATGCTCGACATACAAAATATATCTTTTACGTACACCGAAACCCCAGTTATAAAAAACATCTCTTTTTCTATTGAAAAAGGCCAGAATATTGCGATTATTGGTGAGAGTGGCTGCGGAAAAAGTACGCTACTGAAGCTTATATATGGACTTTACGATCTGGACGAAGGAAAGATTTTTTATGAGAACAAGCCAGTTTTGGGACCAAAGTTTAATTTGATTCCCGGAATGCCTTATATGAAATATTTGGCGCAAGATTTTGATTTGTCTCCTTATGAAACCGTTGCAGAGAATGTAGGTAAGTTTCTGTCAAATGGTTTTGCAAACATGAAAAAGCTGCGTGTTCAGGAATTATTAGAAATGGTAGAAATGGATCAGTTTTCTAATGTTAAAACTAAATTCTTGAGTGGAGGACAGCAGCAGAGAGTGGCTTTGGTAAGAGTTTTGGCTTTAGAACCAGAAGTGATTTTATTAGATGAACCTTTCAGCCAAATTGATGCTTTTAGAAAAAATGCACTTCGACGCAATTTGTTCCGTTATTTAAAACAAAAAGGAATCACTTGTATTATTGCAACGCACGATAGTACAGATGCTTTGTCTTTTGCAGATCAGGCAATCGTGATGCGAAATGGGGAAGTATTAGTAAAAGATGATCCGAATAAAATATATGAGGATCCAAAAATAAAATATGTGGCTTCATTGTTTGGAGAAGTAAATGAAATTCCGACACATTTATTATTAGATTATCAAGACGAAACTCATAAAACTTTGGTATATCCGCATCAGTTTAAAATGGTTTCAGAGTCTCGATTAATGGTTAAAATCAGAAGAACTTATTTTAGAGGAAGCCATTATTTAATTGAAACTGTTTATAAAAGGCAATTAATTTTCTTTGAAAGTGAAATAGATTTACCGCTTGAGCAGGAAGTGTTTCTGGCTTTGAATTATCTATAATTAGAAAATGTGCCAATTAGATAATTAAGATAATTGCTGGCATTAAATAATAAACCCGACAGGTTTTTGAAACTTGTCGGGTTTGCTTTTGAAAATAAAATGAAATTAATTTTTTAGATATTTTTCTAAAAATTGATCTTGTTCCCAAAGCAAATGAAGAATGTTTTCTTTGGCAACATAACTATGCGATTCTTTTGGCAGAATAACCATTCTTGCCGGTGCCCCTAAACCTTTTAATGCTTGAAAATAACGTTCTGTCTGCAAAGTAAAAGTTCCAGGATTGTTATCTGCTTCTCCGTGAACTAATAACATTGGAGTTTTCATTTTTTCTGCATTCATAAAAGGAGACATGGTATTGTAGACTTCTGGAGCTTCCCAGTAATTTCTTTGCTCAGATTGAAATCCGAAAGGAGTTAGAGTTCTGTTGTAAGCGCCGCTTCTTGCAATTCCGCATGCAAAAAGATTAGAATGCGTTAATAAGTTAGCCGTCATAAATGCTCCATACGAATGTCCGCCAACAGCCACTTTTTTGCGATTAATGTAGCCTAAAGCGTCAACAGCATCAATCGCCGCCGCGGCATTATCAACTAATTGCGAAACAAAGTTGTCGTTTGGTTCTGTAGTTCCCTCTCCAATAATTGGAAATGCGGCATCGTCTAAGACAACATATCCTTTTGTTACCCAATATACAAATGATCCATAATAAGGAAATGTAAATTCGTTAGAATTTTGAGTCGATTGCGAAGCACTGTTTCTGTCTTTGTATTCTGCGGGATAAGCCCAGATCAATAGTGGCAATTTTTCTTTTTTCGTTTTATCATAACCAGCAGGAAGGTATAAAGTTCCTGAAAGTTCCAATCCGTCTTTACGTTTGTACTTGATAACTTCTTTGCTTACATTTTTAATGCTCTCAAACGGATTTTTGAAATCAGTGACTTGTGTTAAGCTGTTTTGTTTTTTGATATTTCTGAAATAGTAATTCGGATATTCTGTTTTAGATTGAATCTGAACCAAAATTTTCCCAGTTTTAAAATCTTCAATTTCTAAAATATCTTCTTTTTTGTCTTTATAAGAAGACGTATAAATGCGTTTAGATTTTAAAGTTTCCAGATTGAATTCATCCACAAAAGGGAATTGCCCAGTTTTAGTATAACCTTCGCCAATTCTGTAAAGATTGTTTTTTTCGATTGCTAAAACATATTTATTGTAAGCATTTTTTTTAGTTTCGAAAACTCCAGGATCTGAATACACATCTTGTGAATTTCTGTCTGTAATCAGTTTCGGCTGCTGACTCGGGTTTGAAGGATTTATCAAAAATGTTTTAGTGTTTCTAGTGTCGTACCATTCTTCTGAAAGAATAGCTAAATCGTCATTCCCCCAAATAATATCACTAAAACGCTGTGGTGTTTTTGCTAAAGATGTCGCTTCTTTGTCAAAAGGTGCATCCCAAAGAAAAATCTCATCTCTAAAATCAACCTTATTTGCAGGATCTCCTTCATCTAAAGCTACAACATAAGACAATGTTGCAGGTTTGTCATTTCTCCAAGCAATTTCTCTTTTTCCTTTTCGAACAGCCATAAAACCTTTTGGCATAATTTCGTTTAAAGGAGCATCGTTTACCGTTTTAATTTCTCTTCCGCTTAAATCGTAAACAATAGTTTTAGACGGAAATCTATATAAAGGCACTACATAAGAAAACGGTTTTTGAATTGTAGTCAGCATAATGTAATTGCCGTCTGGCGAGATTTTCTCTCCAAAATACATGGCTGCGGCTTTATACAAAGAAGCGTCACCGTTTAATTTTACTTTGTATAATTCAGAAGTGATGCAGTTTTCAAAATTGACTTCATCATTTTTGTTTTTCAGCATATCAGGATACGTTCTGTTTTGAGATTTTTCTCCCGAAGTGTTTGAAATAATTGGACCAGTTGGCAGATCTTTTTTAGAATCTAAAAGAGGCTGTCTGTCTTTAGGAAGCATTTTTACTAAGATCGTTTCACTGTCTAAGAACCAGCTAAACGGATTTCCAAGATTGGCATTTACTCTAGCCTCTGTAAGTTTTGTAGCGCTGGCTGTTGCCACATCTAAAACCCAAAGTTCAACACCAGAATTTGTAGTATTTGAGAATAATATTTTTTTGTCATTTGGCGACCAAAGAATGTTTGTTATTTTTGGATTATGAGGCAGACCTTTGACTTGGATTTCTTCCTTACCGCTTATTTTTCGCAGTTTAAGGTTAGTTAGATAAGTTACTGTACTCGAAATATTAGTAACGGGATTAATTCTTAAACCTGCCAAACGAATCTCGTCTTGATTTAAATCGTCGAGCGTTTTATAAGTATTGCGGTACATTAAGAGCATATTTTCTTTTTTTGTATCCATAGATACGGAGGGAGCTCTTTGGTAATCTGCCAAATCTAAAATAGATTTTGAAGGTTTTTGATAAGTTAGATTCTCTTGTGCAAAAGAGAAAAAGCTTATATTTAAAAATAAAAACAGTGTAACCTTTAATTTCATAGTTTGAATTTTATGGGTTTGTAAAATTGGTATTCAAAATGTTTGTCTAAGATAGTTTTGTCTTGTTACATCTTGAGCCTGAATTTTAATTTTTTTCAATGTTTGCGTCTTAAAATTGCCTTTTCGAGAAGTAAATGATGATAAGTCACCGTAGAATTAAAGTATATTAAATTGCTAATAACGAAAAAAATAGTATTTTGTGTACGTATATTTTAAAGTATGCGTAAATTTGCAATCCAATTTTTTAATAAATAATAATAGATTATGTATCATTCAAAAATAGCTGGTTTAGGATATTATGTTCCTTCAAATGTGGTGACTAACGATGATTTGTCTAAGATAATGGATACCAATGATGAATGGATTCAGGAAAGAACTGGAATTCAGGAAAGAAGACACATTATCCGTGGAGAAGACACTACTACTTCAATGGGAGTAAAAGCAGCTAAAATTGCAATCGAGCGTTCTGGCGTTGCCAAAGAAGATATTGATTTTGTAGTTTTTGCTACATTAAGTCCAGATTATTATTTTCCAGGACCAGGTGTTTTGGTTCAAAGAGATTTAGGTTTAAGAACAGTTGGAGCATTAGACGTTAGAAACCAATGTTCTGGTTTTGTTTACGCAATTTCTGTTGCAGACCAATATATTAAAACTGGAATGTATAAAAACATTTTGGTTATTGGTTCTGAGGTTCATTCTACAGGATTAGACATGACAACTCGCGGACGTGGAGTTTCGGTAATTTTCGGAGATGGAGCAGGAGCTGCAGTTTTAAGCCGTGAAGAAGATTTGACAAAAGGAATTTTATCTACACATTTGCATTCAGAAGGACAGCATGCTGAAGAATTAGCTTTGCAAGCGCCAGGAATGGGAGCACGTTGGGTAACAGATATTATTGCAGATAATGATCCGAATGACGAAAGTTATTATCCATATATGAACGGACAATTTGTATTTAAAAATGCAGTAGTTCGTTTTGCTGAAGTAATCAATGAAGGATTAGAAGCAAATGGTCTTCAGGTTTCTGATATTGATATGCTTATTCCGCATCAAGCGAATTTGAGAATTTCGCAATTCATTCAAAATAAATTCAAATTAACAGACGATCAAGTTCATAATAATATTCAGAAATACGGAAATACAACGGCAGCGTCTATTCCGATTGCTTTAACTGAAGCTTGGGAACAAGGGAAAATCAAATCTGGAGATACAGTTGTTTTAGCAGCTTTCGGTAGCGGATTCACTTGGGCAAGTGCTATTATTAAATGGTAAAATAATCATCTTACATTATATATTTTTTTTAACCTGCTTCTTATTTGGAGCAGGTTTTTTGTTTCTAGATTTTTTAGTGGTTAATTCCATTCGTCAGGCTGAGCGGAGTCGAAGCCCACGTGCCAATAGGAGCGCCCTTCGACTCTGCTCAGGGTGACAAAGATTGCGGATATTATTTTGTGGTCAGGCTGAGTGTCCCAAGATTTCTGTTTAGTGCTTTGTCAGGCTGAGCGGAGTCGAAGCCCACGTGCCAATAGGAGCGCCCTTCGACTCCGCTCAGGGTGACAAAATTGAGGATATTATTTTGTGGTCAGTCTGAGTGTCCCGAGATTTCTGTTTAATGCTTTGTCAGGCTGAGCGTCCCGAGGCTTCTGGAGAACCCCACGTTTCAATAGGAGCGCCCTTCGACTCCGCTCAGAGTGACAAAGATTGCGGGTATTATTTTGTGGTCAGTCTGAGTGTCCGATAATTCTGTTTAGTGATTTGTCAGGCTGAGCGGAGTCGAAGCCCACGTGCCGATAGGAGCGCCCTTCGACTTCGCTCAGGGTGACATAAAAAACGAAATTATTTTTCTGAGTTAATTTTCTTACTTTTATTGAAAAATAAAAATTATGAAACTATATTATGTCTACATTTTGAAATGTTCAGATGGAAGTTATTACACCGGAATGACAAATGATATAAACAGAAGATTAAATGAACATAATTATGGATTAAACACAGAAAGTTACACTCACAATAAAAGACCTCTAGAATTAGTTTTTTGCACAGAATTTAATGATGTAAATCAAGCCATTTTATTTGAAAAACAAGTTAAAGGCTGGAGCAGAAAAAAGAAAGAAGCTATAATTAAAGACAAATGGGAAGACTTGAAAAAATTAGCAGAATGTTTGAATAAAACAAATCATAAAAATTTTAATAAAAAGGATGTTAGTAGTAACTTAGCCTTCGATTTTTCTCAAGATTAGAAAGTCAAAGATCTTTTTAAATAAATTTAAATGAAAAAAAATCAATTAGAAATAGCTTGTTTTAATTATGAATCGGCATTAATTGCTCAAGCAAATGGCGCGGACAGAATTGAACTTTGTGAAAACATGAAATTGGGAGGAACAACGCCAAATTCAATTTTGGTGGTGAAAGTTCGCGAAAGCCTTAATATAAAAATGCATGTAATCATCAGACCTCGCGGTGGCGATTTTGTTTATTCTGATGAAGAACTTACAGAAATGAAACAGGATATCAAACAATATAAAAAATTAGGTGTAGATGGTTTTGTTTTCGGAATTCTGAAGGAAAATGGAAAAATAAATAAAAAGCAAAATAAAGAATTAGTGCATTTAGCGCATCCGCTTTCATGTACATTTCATCGTGCTTTTGATGTAGTCAAAAATCCTGAAAAATCGCTCGAATCAATTATTGACTGTGGATTTAAAACGATTTTAACTTCTGGCCAAGGAGTGAATGTTGAAGAAGGAATTTTAGCTTTAGAAAGAATTCAGGAATTGGCTGGCGACAGAATAGAAATTATGCCTGGAGGAGGTCTGCGATCTTCGAATATCAAATTACTGCAAGAAAAGTTAGATTTGACTTTCTATCATTCGTCTGCAATTACAGACGATTCAGAAACGGCAAATCCAGAAGAAATAAAAGAATTGCGTAATTTTTTATAATTACATAAAAATAAAAAATCCTGAAGTTGGCATACTTCAGGATTTTTCTTTTCTACAAGAACTATTAAAATCTGCTAATAAAAGCGGTATTAAAACATTCCGCCGCCACCTTTATTAGTGTTATCTTCTCTTTGTTTACGCTGTAAATTTTTGATTTTTGCACCTCCAAAGTTATACGTTAAACCAACATATACAGTTTGGCTTTCCCACTTAAACTGACCCGCTTGCGGATAAGGATACATCGTGTCAAAAGCATATTTCATAGTATTGAAAACATCATTAAAACGAACACTTAAATTCATTTTATTGTCTAGCAATGTATAGCGTGTACCAATATCCATTTTATACATTTCGTGGCTATTGTTCTGAAGTCCATCTGTAGCGCCTCTATAGAATCCGAAAGCCAAGAAACTTAAGCGCTTATTTACTTTAAAATTAGAATTCATACGTCCGTTGAAAGCGGCAACCGTAATTTTACGATCAACAGGATTACTTGTATTAGTTGCAGGATCGTATAAGAACACAATACCTTGCTGATTAATGCTTGAGAAATCAATAGATGGCTGAATATCCCACCATTTTGTGATTTTATAATTGAATGAAAGTTCAAATCCGTAAGCAGTATTATGATCGTAGTTGGTAAACGTCATAATCTGTTTTTCTTTGTTCGGATCTGCAGGATCAGGATATAAAATTCTGCTGATTTGATCGTTGATGCTTCTCACAAAAACACCAGCTGTAAAACTTCCTTTTTCAAGAGTTTTAGTATAATTTACTTCAACAGAATTGGTAAACTGAGGTCTTAATTCTGGATTTCCTAAAGAAGTCACCAACGGAGTAGCAAATTCACGAATAGGTTTTGTCTGCTCTAAACTCGGACGGTCTACACGACGGCTGTAACTGAATTGTAAAGTATTTTTCTCATTCAGATTATACGTTAAGTAAGCAGATGGATATAAGGTAATATAATCGTCATCAAATTTAGTCTGACCATAATTTAAGTTGGCTTGAACTTTATAACTTTCAAAACGCGCACCTAATTGATAGCTGAACTTTTTAAATTTTTGTCCAAAAGTTACATAAGCAGAATAAATATCCGTGTCGTACGTATAATGAGAAGTGTGGTCTGCAACAGGAAGTAATGGGTTTCCTGTTGTGTAATCGTTGCCTGTTCTCGTGATTCTGGCTTCTGCTCCAGCTTCAAGAGTCGTTTTTTCGTTTAACGGATTAACATAATCTACGTTTATAGTGCTTAATTTTCTAGTTCCTTCTAAGAAATCATTGTATGCAACATCTGAAGAGGTGTTTTCAATATTCGTCGTTTGAGTATCAAAAGAAGCATGTTGTGTTTCTTTGTTGTCGCTATAATTGGCTTCAAAATCTAAAGTATGTCCTTCTTTTTTGAAAATGTGTTTGTATGCCAAATTATAAGTTCCAACTCGATCTGGTCCCCAATATTTTGATTTTTGGAAAATATTAGAAATATCAGAATTTGCTACATTATTATAGTCAATGTCTGTATCTACAAAACCTTCACCATCAGATCTGTTTTGGTTCGTATAAATAGATAAAGTGTTATGGTCATCAATTAAATAATCCATACCAATTTTGTATAAATACGATTCGTTGTCATTCAAAACATCAATATTCTGAGTAATATCTTGATCAAATCTTTGGATAAATCCATCATTTTGGTACTTTCCAAAATTCTGTCCTACGTTTCCAAAGAAATTTACTTTACCAGTTTTATAGTTTAAATCTAAAGACTGATTGTATTTTGCTGTTTTACCAAAAGTAATACCGCCGCTATACGTTCCGTTAAAACCAGTATTAGCATTTTTATGCAAAATGATGTTGATAATTCCAGACATTCCTTCTGGATTATACTTCGCACTTGGATTGGTAATCAGCTCAATTTTTTTGATAGAAGTTGACGGAATCTGTTTCAACAATTGAGCAGGATCAATATTAGAAGGACGACCGTCAATAAGTACACGAACATTGTCATTTCCGCGAAGCGAAAGTTTTCCGTCCTGATCCACATTCACAGAAGGAATATTATTCATAATATCCGATGCTGAAGCTCCGGCAGTTGTTAAATCTTTTCCAACGTTCACTACCTTTCTATCAATTTTTTGTTCAATTGTCGAACGTTCTGCAATAACGTTTACCCCTTTTAACTGCGTTGCTTCTTCTTCTAGAGAAACATTTACAGTTGCAGTTTTTTTATTTTCGCTTAAAAGAACTGATCCAATATATTTTCTAAATCCAATATATTGAATTTCGATCGTATAACTTTTTAAAGCAACATTTTTAAATGAAAAGTCTCCATTATCGTCTGTATTTACTCCGGTAATTACTTTTCCATTTTCTTTAAGCGAAACCGTAGCGTAAGAAATCGGCGCATTGTTTGACTTTTCTGTAATTTTTCCAGAAATACTTCCCGTATTCTGGGCCTGTGCAGTTGCGATTATCCCCAATAACGCAAACAGAAAGAATTTTAATTTCATGATTTTTTTACTGATTATTTTTGATTTGATTGATGATGATTTTGTTTTGTTAGTTTTTCTTTTTTTTGTTTTTTCTTGAGCTCAATAAAAATTGAAGTCACTAAGTAAGACTCGATTGTATTTGATATGTTACAAGAAATTCTAGAAAAAAGAATAAATTTTTTCTCATTGGCTGTTTTGTAAGAGATTAGGCTTTTGATTTTTTGATAATTTTAACAATTTAAAAATGTGCTTTTTTATCAAATTGAAACTCTTTTCTTGAATTTAATATGTTTTTGATTTTCTCTAATTGATGAATAAGCAGTATCTTTGCTCACTTTAAAATAAGTTTACATGTCATTACAACAAATTCTTACACCTTCTATACAAAAAGCAATACAAGCATTATTTGATGTTACTGTTGATAAAATCGAGTTTCAAACTACCAGAAAAGAGTTTGAAGGCGATATCACAATGGTAATTTTTCCTTTATTGAAAGTGATTAAAAGTAATCCGGCCGAACTGGGAAATAAAATTGGAAACTATCTCGTTGAAAATGTTTCTGAAGTGGCTCGCTTTAATGTAGTTTCTGGTTTCTTGAATATTGTAATTTCAGATAGCTACTATGTGAATTTCTTTAACGGAATAAAAGACCAAATACCATTCGGTTTTGTTGAGCCAAATCCTGCTGAAAAAGCGGTAATGGTAGAATATTCTTCTCCAAACACCAATAAACCTTTGCACTTAGGGCACGTTCGTAACAATTTGTTAGGATATTCTGTTGCAGAGATTTTAAAAGCTTCTGGTAAAAAAGTATACAAAACTCAAATTATCAACGATAGAGGAATCCATATTTGTAAATCGATGCTGGCTTGGGAGAAATTCGGCAACGGAGAAACTCCTGAAACTTCTGGTTTAAAAGGAGATAAACTGGTTGGTAAATATTATGTAGAGTTTGATAAAGCTTACAAGAGTGAAATTAATGGTTTAATCGAAACTGGCAAAACAGAAGAAGAAGCAAAAAAACAAGCGCCAATCATTATCGAAGCACAAGATATGCTTAAGAAATGGGAAGCTGGCGACGAAAAAGTAATTGCCCTTTGGAAAAAAATGAACGAATGGGTTTATGAAGGTTTTGCTACAACGTATACTAATCTTGGAGTTAATTTTGATAAATATTACTACGAAAGCAACACTTATCTATTAGGTAAAGATGTGGTGCAAGTAGGTTTAGATAAAGGTGTTTTTGAAAAAGATCCAGACGGTTCTGTTTGGATTGATTTGACAGACGAAGGTCTTGACCGTAAAATTGTTTTGCGTTCTGACGGTACTGCGGTTTATATGACACAAGATATCGGAACAGCAATTCAGCGTGTAAAAGACATGCCAGATGTTGGAGGAATGGTTTACACGGTTGGGAATGAACAAGATTATCACTTTAAAGTATTATTCTTAATCTTGAAAAAATTAGGTTTTGACTGGGCTTCAAGTCTTTATCATTTGTCTTACGGAATGGTTGATCTTCCGTCTGGAAAAATGAAAAGCCGTGAAGGAACTGTTGTAGATGCTGACGATTTGATGCAGGATATGACTGATACAGCAAGACAAATTTCTGAAGATTTAGGAAAACTGGATAGCTATTCTGATGAAGAAAAAGCAAAACTGTACAAAACAATTGGTTTAGGGGCTTTGAAATATTACATTTTAAAAGTTGATCCTAAAAAACGTATTTTGTTCAATCCAGAAGAATCTGTAGATTTTGCAGGAAATACAGGACCATTTATTCAGTATACATACGCTAGAATTCGATCGATAATTCGTAAAGCAGATTTTGATTTTGATACTAAAATTGAAATTGATGAATTGCACGAAAAAGAAAAAGAATTGCTAAAACAAACCGAGCTTTTCCCAGAAATAATTCAAAATGCAGCTCAAAATCATAGTCCGGCATTAATTGCCAATTATACTTATGATTTAGTAAAAGAATACAACTCTTTTTATCAGTCAGTACACATTTTAGGTGAAGTTGATTTAACTAAAAAAATATTCAGAGTGCAGCTTTCTCAAAAAGTTGCCGAAGTAATTAAATCTGCATTGCAATTGTTAGGAATTGAAGTTCCTGAGAGAATGTAACAATAAAAGACGACAGAAAGTAAAGCCAATAGTTAATGACTATTGGCTTTTTTTATTATTTTTTTGGCTCGAAGACCCTTTTTGCACTATAATTAGAAAGTAATTTTGCACCGGCTTTTGTAAGAATTACGATAATAGGTGATAGATTTTTAAGTCAGTTCTACTGTTCATTTTTAACTATTTTGAATTAGTAATCTCTTAGTTGAAAAATGATACAGAATAAAAGAAAAACCGTCTATTATAGATGGTTTTTATTCTTAAGCCTCACCTTTACTGGTTTCATTTTTAAACGCAGTGCCTTCTCTTTTAAGTCTTCTAAATTTTATTTGTAATATTAATTGTATATTTTATTTAGTTAAAAGTAATTTAATACTTGTTAAAATTATTTTAATTTTTTAAGTTCGCCCCATAATTAAAAAACAAAAAATAATGAAACAAAAATTAAAAGGATTTATGATGCTTTTTTTTATTCTGATTTTGCAGTCTAGCATTGCTCAGGAGAAAAAAGTTACGGGAGTGGTTTCAGATGCAAACGGACCAATTCCGGGTGTAAACGTAATGATTAAAGGCACCAAAAATGGAGTTCAATCGGATTTGGATGGTAAATATATCATAACAGCAAAAACTGGTGATGTTTTAACCTTTTCTTACATGGGATTCAAAGATGTTAGTTTAACTGTTGGATCTGGGTCTGTTCTAAATGCTAAAATGCAAGAAGACGGAAAAGAATTAGATGAGGTTGTGGTTGTCGCATATGGGACGGCAAAAAAGACTTCTTATGTCGGATCAGCTACTCAAATAAAATCCGAACAACTCGAAAATAGACCTTTGACAAATGCATTGTCTGTTTTGGAAGGTTCAACATCAGGAGTTCAAATTCAAAGTTCTGCGGGACAACCAGGTGCTGCTCCCGAAATTAGAATTAGAGGTTTTAGCTCGATTAATGGATCAAATACTCCTTTATACATTGTAGATGGTGTTCCTTATGCTGGCGACATCAGTAATTTAAATTCAAGCGATATTGAAAGTTTAAGCGTTTTAAAAGATGCTTCTTCTACATCTTTATATGGCTCAAAAGCAGCAAATGGAGTAATTATTATTACTACAAAATCAGGGAAATCACAAAAGGATAAATTCTCACTTAATTTAAGTACAGGAATGACCTCCCGATCTATTAAAGATTATAAAAGAGTAAATGCCCTAGATTATTATCCATTAGAATGGGAAGCTATTAGAAATAGTCGTCCGATGGGTAATCAAACAGAAATTGATGCAGCAAATGCTTATGCATCTTCTAGAGTTCCAGTCGTTTTAGTTACAAACCCATTTAATGTTCCAAGCGGGAGTATAGTTGGAACAGACGGAAAATTAAATCCCGATGCAAAGTTGTTGTATCCTCAAGATCTTGATTGGGCTAAACAATTGGAAAGAGCGGGAGTTCGTAAAAATGTAGATTTTTCTTATCAAGGAAAATCTGAAAGATCCAACTATTTTGCATCATTAGGCTATTTGGATGAAGAAGGATACATACAAAAATCTGGCTTCGAACGAACAACGGGAAGATTAAACCTAAATACAAGTTTAAAAGAATGGTTTAAAACAGGCGTAAACATAACGGGAACTTTAACCAATTCAAAATTAGGAACTGATGGAGTCGAAAATACAAGCTCATTTAAGAATCCATTTAGAACAATAAGAACAATGGGGCCAATTTATCCTGTTTTCGATCATACATCAAATGGCGATTATGTTTTAGATGTTAATGGTAATCGCGTTTATTCTACTGTTCGTGGATCAGGAGCTTCAAACGGACGTAATGTTGTTTACGAAACTTTAAATGATACCGATGTCGTAAAAGGATTAGCTCTTTCGGCTAGAACTTTTTTTGAAATTTCATTTACTAAGGATTTAAAATTTACAACAAACGCGTCTATTGACAAAACATACAGAAATAGAACCTATTCTTATAATACTGAAATTGGAGACGGAGCACCAACTGGCTTGATGGCAAAAGAAGATAAAATCCTAACAGGAATTACATATAATCAATTATTGAATTATTCGAAGAAAATTGGAGAACATTCATTCAATATATTATTGGGACATGAAAGTTTCGATTATGAAACAAACTGGACCAGCAGTAGTAAAACAGGTCAAGTGGCTCCAGATATCATAGAGTTTGTCAATTATGCAACAACTACTGGTTTAACTTCTTTTACAAGAAATTATGCAACAGAATCATACTTTTCAAGAGCAGGTTATGATTATATGAGTAAGTATATTTTTTCAGCATCATTAAGAAGAGATGGATCTTCAAAATTTGCTAAAGATAATCGTTGGGGTAATTTCTGGTCTTTAGGTGGAGCGTGGGTAATTTCTAAAGAAAATTTTTTAAAAGATTATTCTTGGATTAGTGATTTAAAACTAAGAGCCTCAATTGGGCAAGTTGGAAATGACTCTCATATAATTGGCAATACGAATGATGCTGGTTCAAAAATTAATGGCTTAAATTATTATGTCAGCCAGCCTACCTATAGTTTAGGTAATGATAATGGCAGTGAGGGCGGTATTATAACTTATGCTGCGGCTGCAACCGATTTAAAATGGGAGGTAAATACTCAAAAGGATCTTGCAATAGAGTTTGGTTTATTCAAAAACAGATTAAAAGGGAGTGTCGAGTATTATAATAGAAATACTGACGGGTTGATTTTTTCTGTGCCTAATCCATTGTCTTCTGGTTTAGATAATAGAGTGGAAAATATTGGTTCTATGGTCAATAAAGGATTTGAAATTTCATTAGATGGTGTCATCGTTAAAACAAATGATTTTTCTTGGAGCCTGAATATTAATGCGTCAACAATTAATAATAAAATTACAAAACTTCCTCAAGGAGAAATTATTGATGGGACTAAAAAACTGTCAGTAGGTCATTCAATATATGATTATTGGTTAAGAGACTGGTATGGTGTAGATCCTTCAGACGGATATGCGCTATTTGTAGCGGATCCAAAGTTTGTAAATACAAGCGATGCTTCAATGAGAGTTGTAAATGGTGTAAATGTTACTACAGATCAAAATAAAGCACTGTACCATTATGCAGGTTCGGCTATTCCAGATTTATTTGGAAGTTTTGGAAATACATTTAAATATAAAGGACTTCAATTGGATGTTGTATGCGCGTATCAAATAGGAGGTAAAATGTACGATACTAATTATTCAGTTTTAATGCATACGGGAAATAATTATGGATCTGCTTTAAGTACGGATATCTTTAGAAGATGGCAAAATCCTGGCGATATAACTGATGTTCCTCGATTGGATGTTAATAGAAATACTCCATCAAGCGCAGCTTCTGACAGATGGTTAATAGGTTCTGATTATTTATCGTTAAGACAAGTTAATTTATCTTATAAAATGCCTTCGGAGTTTATATCAAAATTCGAAATTGATAATGCTTCAATATATATCAACGGTGAAAATTTAATGCTGTTTACAAAACGTCAAGGAATGGATCCAACTCAAACTTTCAATGGAACGACTCAAAATAGATATATACCATCGAGAGTAATTTCATTAGGACTGAATTTAAATTTTTAATATTATGAAATCAAATTATATAAAATTACTATTCGCATTTATAGTCTTAACTTTTTTAGGCTCTTGTTCTGACGATTTTTTAGATAAAAAGCCAACCGAATTTGTGGACTATGAGGGAGCAACAAATACAACTACTGATTTAATGACTCTTTTGAATGGGATTCATCGATCTTTATATATTAGTTATGAAGATCAGAGTCAGGGAGGCTTGGGAGGTCTTATGGAACAAACTGATATTGCTGGTGATGATGTTGTTTTCCCAATTACAAATGGATGGTTTTTGACAATATATAATTGGAGCGCAATGAACAATGAGAATTCTACAGAAATTCGTTTTGCTTATAGAACCTATTATAGAATCATTAGAAATGCCAATACAATAATAAATGCGACTGATTCAGCAATTGGATCTAATGCTGATAAGAAGATTGTAAAAGGACAAGCTTTACTTTACAGAGCGTTTTGCCATTATCAATTGGTGCAGTTGTTTGGTAAAAGATATGAAAGTGGTAGTGTAAATTCTCAACTTGGTGTGCCAATTATCTTAACTGTAGGGAATGATAAATTTCCGCGTTCAACTGTTGAAGAAGTATATGCTCAAATTAACAAAGATTTGGACGAAGCAAATGTTTTATTAGCGGGTTATACAAAACCAAATAATTCGCATTTGGATTTGGCAGTAGCACAAGGTTTAAAAGCTAGAGTAGCTTTGACTCAAGGAAATTGGTCAATTGCGGCTGATTATGCCAATAAAGCTAGAACAGGAAAGACTTTAATGCCAGTGGCAGAATATGGCCTAGGTTTTAATGATTATAATAATAGAGAATGGATGTGGGGAAGTCATATTAATGAAGTTCAAACAGCATATTTTGCAAATTTTGGTGCTTATATGTCTAGAAATTTCAGTTCAACTGTTATTCGCTCTTGTCCAAAGGCAATCAATAGCAAATTGTATGATTTGATTCCTTCTACTGATGTTCGTTCTACAATATTTGACAAAACAGGAAAGCATACAGCTTTGGGATTACCTTCAAATTTTGCTAAGTTTCCTTATACCAGCCAGAAATTTTTAGCCGTAAGTGCAGGAGACAGCAGATGCGATGTCCCATATATGCGTGTTGCTGAAATGTATTTAATAGAAGCAGAAGCAAAAGCAAGACTAGGAAATGCAGATGCAGCTACTGTGCTTTTTGAATTTGAAAAAACAAGAAACCCTTCTTACATCTTATCTACAAATTCAGGGCAGGCTCTAGTTGATGAAATTTTACTTCAAAGAAGAATTGAATTGTGGGGAGAAGGTTTTAGATTTTATGATTTAAAAAGAACTAATTCCCCATTGGATAGAACTAATTCAAATCATGATTTAGGAATTACAAATGGAGTGGTTGCTGTAGCGCCTTCAGATAAAAGATGGCAATGGTTGATTCCAAAAGTTGAAATTGATGCAAATCCTTTGGTTATTCAAAATGAATTGTAAACTTTAGCCTAAAAGAATAAGAAGTTTAAATCTAACACATATAAAATAAACGTTGCTAAAATGCCAAAAAAAAAGCCGGAAGTCTCAAAACTTCCGGCTTTTTTATAACAACTAATTCTAATTACTTAACAAATTTGTCAATGATTTTATCTGTTTCTGCTTTTGCAGTATCTGGTTTTAAATCAAATAATAAAGAGTAAAGTGCTTTTCTATCTACTTTAGCCTCTAAGTTTAAGTCTTTATGTCTGTCAAATAAAGTTTGCCATTTGTCACGAACATTTTTCCATAAAGCATTGTTTGCAACCCACCATTTTTGAGCAGCCTGACATTTAATGTCTGGAACTTTAGTGTAAACGTCAAATCCTTTTTCTTGAGCTAACAATACATCTTTTCCAGCATCGTCACGAACTAATTTGTCGTTGTCTTGCTCGTGGTTCCATCCTGTAGCAGTGATTTCGTGAATGTTTCTTCTTTTCAAAACATTGTAATCGTTACGTTTTGTCTGCTCTCTTCTTGGAAGCGGTGCATCTGCAACATTTTCCCAATAATCTTTTCCGTCAACATGTACCCAAGTCGAAGAACCTTCGTAACGTGGGCTATCATCTACTTGGTAAACTTTTTGAGTCCACTGACCTTTAACAGCTTTTTTATCTAATTTTTTGTATTTCCAAGAAGTTCCTTTGTCGAAAGAATATAAGTCTGTGTTTTCATATAACCAATCTTGTCTCCAGTGTTTGATAATCATATCGTCACTTACAATCAATAAGTGCTGCATTACAATTTTGTTTGGAGTATCTTCTAATAATTCTACCCATTCTAAAGCAGATTCATGTTTAGTTTCAGAAGGTTTGTAAGTAAGAGTATCTTTTGGATAAGAGAAAGTTTCTGTGAAATTAAACTTTACCTCATAACAACCACACATCGATTTAATTGACTTAATGTCTTGTTGTTTCTTGTCCTGACTGAATCCAAGACTGCATGTTAAAGCCACAGCGGCTGACATAAAAAGGCTTTTTGAAATCATAACTTATTGTTTTGTTTTTAAATTTTTCGCAAATATATAAATTTAATTTAGAACAATTAAAAATAATCATATATTTGCACCGATTATTAAGATTGAATAAAAATAATGAAAATTAAAATTACCCTTTTTGCTATATTGCTTTTTTGTAACTATTCTATTGCTCAACAGAAAGATAGTATTGCATCAAAGGAAAAATTGTCTGAAGTCGTTGTAACAGGGCAATTAGAGCCACAATCGATTAAGAAATCAGTTTTTAATGTTCGTGTGATTTCAAAAGAAAACATAAAGCAATTAGCAGCAAATAATTTAGCAGATGTTTTAAATCAGTATTTAAATATTACTGTTACATCAAACGGTGATGACGGACGTTCAAAAGTCTCGATGTTTGGATTAGATTCTCAGTATTTTAAGATTTTGGTTGATAATATACCTTTAGTAAGTGATACAGGAATGGGAACCAATGTTGATTTAACGCAGGTAAATCTGGATGATGTGGAAAGAATCGAAATTATTGAAGGATCGATGGGAGTAACTCATGGAGCAAATGCAGTAACAGGTGTCTTAAATATTATTACCAAAAAAGCAGGTAGTTACAAATGGCAGATTGGTGCAACTTTGCAGGAAGAAACAGTTGGAAAAGAATTTGCTTTTTTTGATAAAGGTCGCCATATACAATCGGCTAAAATTGGCTATAATTTTAACGAAAACTGGTTTGTCAACATAGGAGGAAATCGTAACGCAATGTCTGGCTACTATGACAATAGACAAGGAAAAGATTATGCTGTTAATGATGGATTAAGAGGATATACACAGCTTCCGAAAGAGCAATTGGTAGGAAATGCAATTCTTGGTTATCAAAAGGACGCTTTTAGAATTTTTTACAAATTCGATTATTATGGAGAAGATGTACATTATTACAATCCATTGATAAATATTCAAGATAATTATCCATTTGCAGACACTTATTATTCTAGAGATAAAAGATACATTACGAATCGTTACTATCACCATTTAAATGCTAATGGAAATCTTTTCTCAAAACTTAAATATAATGTATCAGTTTCTCAGCAAAAACAGGAGCGTGATTTAGAAAATTTCGTTTATCATTTGGATACTAAGCAGGAAGTTGATAACAATAGAAAGACCTACCAATCAAAAGAAGTGTTTTATTCTACAGGAACACTTAGTAATTTCTTCGATAATAAAAAAGTCGATTTTCAGCTTGGATACGAAATTACCAATGAAAATGGATTTTATGATTCATCGGTTGGAGCATTTAGAGACGACAATCAAGTAGGGCAAGATATTAGAAAAAGATTAGAGAATTATGATATTTATTCAGTTGCCGAAATAGGCTTAAGTGATAAATTTTCTATTCGTCCAGGACTTCGATTTTCATTTCAGACTGCTTTCGAAAATCAGTATGCGAGTTCACTGGGTTTAAGATATCTTTTTGATAAAGGACTAGAAGCAAGAGCTTCTTTAGGGAAGTCTTACCGTACTCCAAATTTTGATGAACTGTATACTTATTTTGTTGATTCTAATCATAATATGCAAGGAAATCCAGATTTAATTCCTGAAAACAGTACTTCTTATGAAGTAAGTTTTAAAAGAGCTTGCACTTTTGATTCTGGAGCTCAGATTGCAAATAACTTAGCGGTTACTTATTTAGATGTTGATGATAGAATTGATATGGTGGTGACTCAAGTAGTCCCTTCTTGGAATTATAAGTATGTTAATATTAACAAATACAAAATGTGGAATATTTCGACAGTGGAGCAATACACCTATAAAAATTGGAATGTAATGTTAGGTGCTGCAGTAGTTGGAATTTCTAGAAAGCTTGATTTGGCCGCGCAAAATCTAGTATCTGATGATAAGTTTTTCTATTCGCTAAGATTGAATTCGAGTATCTCATATAACATTCCTAAATGGAATACTTTATTGGCAGTTTTTTATAAATACAATGGACAGCAGCAGCAATACGTTGCAGGAACTGGAACTGATGGAAATGCAGGATTCTTTTTGAGTACGCTAGAACCTTACAGCTGGATGGATGCCTCAATTAGAAAATCATTCTTTAAAAATCAATTTGAAGTTACCGTTGGAGCCAGAAACATTTTTGATGTTACTAATCTGCAATCTGTACAAAATGGAGGCGGAGGCGATGCTTCTGGAGGTGCTCACGGTGGAGGTACAAGCTCCGATATGATGTTGGGTTACGGCCGATCATACTTTTTAAAACTCTCGTATAATCTAAATTTTAATTAATAAATCAATACCATGAAAAAGAACTTTATTCTAATACTATCTTTTGTTCTGCTTGCTATTGCGGCTTGTAGCAGCGATGATGAAGTAGCTCAAGCAAACGTTGTGGCTTTTGCATCTACATCGTTAAACTTATCAGCGGAAACAACTCCGATCGAAATTAAATTTGCTTCTCCAACTGCTTCAGCGGGATCTTTAACTTTAACTTATACTGAAACAGCAGTTGTGGCAGGTACAGATTACAGTACTACACCAGCAATCGTAGCAGGTAAAGTAATAGTACCTTTCGAAAAAGGTGTTTCTTCTGTGACTTTTAGTTTTAAGAAATTAAAAGAAGCTATAGAAGGTGAAGTGAAAAATGTAGTTTTCACTATCAGTAGCGCAAGTATTAATGCTGTAATCGCTGAAAATAAATCAATCCAAGTAAACTTTAACGAAACTGCTTCTTTAGGAAATGCTTTGGCTCCAGAAGTTGGAGGACCAACACAGCCAAATCAAGTTTTTGTTGACTTAAGTAGCGGAAAAATGACTGCTGTTCCTAGAGTTTCTTGGGATTTAGGATTCTATTCAGGAACAGATTTTAGAGTTATAATAAACCATACTGTAAAAATGTCTGCTAAACAAACCACTAGTACAAATATTGATGAAGTTCAGGTAGAAGATGCTACTATGATTTTCAATCAAGGATCTGGTAGTATAACTCAAGTAGATGATCCAGCTGGAGATATTACTAAAACTACTATTGCCGCAATTTCGGCAACAGACAGTGAAAATAAAGTTTATTTGATAAATATGGGAAGTAATCCCGCTACGACTAAACCAGACACAGGAAATGAAGGTACTGCAAATGGGACTTCTCGAGGATGGAGAAAAGTTAGAATTTTAAGAAGCGGAAATGATTATAAAGTACAATACGCTGAAATCGGTGCTACTACTCATAGTGAAATTACTATTACTAAAAACACAGCATATAACTTTACATTCTTAAGTTTATTAGATAAGAAAACAGTAAATGTTGAGCCTCAGAAAGCACAATGGGATATCAGTTTTACAAGTTTTACTAATACAACTAATTTTGGAGGAGGTTTAGTTCCTTATAATTTTGCAGACTTTATTTTAAATAATGTTAAAGGTGGAGCAAAAGCTTATCAAGTTCTTACAACTGCTTTTACTTACGATGCTTTCACTTTAGCAAATGTAGACAATACTAAATTTACAGACGATCAAAGAAATATTGGTTCTAACTGGAGAGGAACTGTAGCAACAGGAGTAACAGATGCAAATGGTAATCCAATTTCTAGCTTTAATGCAAGAACAGATCGCTTCTTTGTGGTTAAAGATCCTGCAGGAAATGTTTATAAAGTGAGATTTACTGCTGGTGTAAATGCAGCTGGAGAAAGAGGTTACCCAACTTTCCAATACGCTATCTTAAAATAATCTAAAATGAAAAATCTAAAAATTATAAAGATTATTTCATTCTAAAATAAATGCAATGCATCAAAATTTAGTTAATCATTAGCTTTGTTTTTTTTATTTTTTTTTGATTCAAGAGGTTAGATTTTCTAACCTCTTTTTTTTGTTCTACTTTCCTGTTAAAATGAAATAGAAACAAAATGTTATTCTATCTTTGCACAAAATTTTCTGCAATAAGTTAACAATTATTTAATTGGTTTAATTTTTGAATGCAGTCCCTCATATTTTTATAATTATTAAGTGAATACAAAGTCTTATTTTTTTCAGTCTTTTGCGATCGTTGCTTTAGCGCTGGTTGCTTTTATTGGGTTTAAACAAATCCTTCCAGACAAAATATTTTCTGAGAGTAAGTTAGATTCTAAAAATATATTAATAGACAGTTTGCTTTTGGAGTCTGTAGCCGAAGATTCTCTTTCTTTGGATAAAGATAGTATTGCCGAAAGTGAACGAGAACTCAACCAGCAGAAAATTGTTTTTGACGAAACGGAAGGAATTGAATTTCCTGCCGAAACATTCGAAAATTATAAAGGATATCAATACCTGATTTCTTTCTATGAGAAATTGTACCAGTTAGAAAAAAATCCTCAAAGTAAAGTTAGAATTGCTTATTACGGAGATTCTATGACAGATGGAGATTTAATCGTTCAAGACGTTCGTACGAATTATCAGGAACGTTTTGGTGGAAATGGCGTTGGTTTCGTTCCTATTACTTCAGAATCTGCTGCTTCGAGAGGTTCTGTAAAATCGACTTATTCTAAAAACTGGAAAACACAATCTTATTTAAATGTAAAAAGACCAACTAGCCCGTTTGGAGTTAACGGACACGTGTTTTTTGCAAATGACAAATCCAATTTAACTTGGGTGCAGTATGAAGCTGGGCGTAACAAATATTCTACTTCTTTAGACAATGCCACTTTATTTTATGGACGTTCGTCTAAAGTTGGAAAAGTAAATTTCATTATAGGAAAAGATACTCTCAAGAAAAGTCTATCTCCAAATAATCTAGTAAACACGCTGAAAGTTTCATCTGGAAGTTTAAAAGCCTTTAAAGCAAATTTCGTACAAGCAGATTCTATTCCGATTTACGGATTTAATTTTGATAACGGAGCAGGTGTTCACGTCGATAATTTCTCGCAGAGAGGAAATTCTGGACTTCCAATTTCGATGTTCAATGCCGATGTCATGAGAGCTTTTAATAATAATTTAAAATACGATCTGATAATTCTGCACTACGGAACAAACGTTTTAAATTATGGAACGAAAAATTATTCTTGGTATGAAAAAGGAATGACGAAGACCGTAAATAAAATCAAAGAATCTTTTCCTGGGGTTTCAATTTTAATTGTTTCTACAGCTGATAAATCGACAAAATATGATTTGGAAATGAAAACCGATTCTGCTGTTGTACCATTAATGAAAGCACAAAAACATTACGCACTTGAAACGCAGGCAGGTTTTGTCAATTTATATACTTTGATGGGAGGTGACGGTTCTATGATTAAATGGGTTGATGAAACTCCAGCAAAAGCAAATAAAGATTATACGCACTTTAACCAGCGCGGGGCAAAAGCAATTGGTAATTTGCTTTACGGACAATTAAATAAAGGTTACGAAGAATATAAAGCACTCAGACAAAAAAGAGATGCTGAAGGGACTAAGCCAAAACCAGTAAGAAAAGCCAGACCCGATTCTGTTTCGGTAACAAAAGATAGCGTATGATAAATAAACTTATTTTTTTCTTTTGTTGTCTCTTTTTTACAACAAATGAAAAACCTCCAAAAACAGCCGTACATCCAATACAAAAAAGTATGATTCAAAAAACAGATTCTGCAGTAATTGATGCGCCTTCTGACGGACAGATTTATAATGCAAAAGCGTTAAGTGATTTTTTTAAGAAACTGGAAAAAAACGAAGACCAGAAAAATCAAAAAATCAATATTGTACATATTGGAGATTCGCATATTCAGGGTGATTTAATGACCAATGAAATCAGAAAGAAGCTTCAGCAGAAATTTGGTAATGCAGGACGCGGTTTAGTATTTCCGTATCAATTGGCCAGAACAAACGGATCGTACAACGAGCGTTTTAAATCCAACAGATCTTGGGAAAGTTATAGAAACATTTACCCAGTTAAAAATAGTCCGGTGGGGTTAAGCGGAATTGGACTTTGGAGAGATACAGGCGGATTTATAGTAGAGATGAATGTAAAAGATCCTTCGTATAAATTCAATACCATAAAAATTATTACGCCTCAGAATCAGAATATGTTTGATTTGGCGGTTTCGTCAAAAATCAATTCTATTCAGACTACAGAACGAAGGGTTATAACACACAAAATTAAAAAAGGTGAAGTTCTGGGTACAATAGCAGATAAATATAATGTTTCGATTGCTGAAATTAAAAGAGACAACCGCTTAAAATCGAATAATATCCGAGCGGGAAGAACGTTAAAAATAGCAACAAACGAAACAAGAGCAAAGACTGTTTCAATGTCGGAATTTGTTCCGTTGGAGATAGAGTCCGATTCCTATTCGCATTATTATAATTCGGAGAATGCTTTGAGCCGAATTTTCTTGATTCCGAATAAAGAAGCAAAAGATTACGAGCTTAACGGAATTGTTTTAGAAAAAGATGCTCCAGGCGTTATTTACAGCGGAATTGGAGTCAACGGAGCGAAATATTCAGATTATAATAAATATCCGCTCTTTTTTGAACAATTGAAATCCCTGCATCCAGATTTACTGGTTTTTTCGTTAGGAACAAATGAGAGCTACGATCATTTAGATGCAGAAAAGTATATTAGTGAATTACGTGAATTTATTAGTAAGATAAGAGCGCAGAAAATAGAGGCACCGATAATTGTAATGACGCCACCGCCATCTTTGCTAAGAAGAAAACCAAATACCTATGTTGATAATTATGCAAGACAAATTATTGATATAGCCCAAAAAGATGATCTTGCTGTTTGGGATTTATACAATGAGTTTGGCGGAATGAGCGGAATCAAACAATTAAAGGTACAGGGATTAATTGGCCCAGATTGGGTTCATTATTCCAAAAAAGGATATGAGAAACAAGGAAATTTGTTTGCTCAGGCATTTTTAAGATCATACGATAATTTTAAATTAAAGAAGTAAATTGACAACAATAGAGAGCATTAATAATTGGTTTATTCAAAACTTTGGTGCAATTACAATAGAACAAGTTAAGAGTTGGTTTGTTTACGATCCCGACGAAAAACTTTTATTCAATACCGGTTTATTCTTAGGTTTATTTCTGGTTTTCTATTTTGTGTATGGTTTTTTACGCAAAACATTTTATTTGAGATTAACGTATGTTATTCTCTTCTCGCTTTTCTTTTATTATAAATCAAGCGGAATTTACTTTTTACTGTTATTACTTTCGTCAGTTGTAGATTATGGTTTGAGCCAGATTATTTATAAAGAAAGCAGAGACGGCGTTAAGAAATTGTATTTGGTAATTAGTGTGATTTTGAATTTGGCACTTTTGGGCTATTTCAAATACATGAACTTTTTGATTGTTACGTACAATGATATGTTCAGCGGAAATTTCGCACTTCATAATGTTTTCCTGCCTGTTGGAATTTCGTTCTATACGTTTCAATCGATGAGTTATATTATTGAGATTTATAGAGAAGAAATTAAACCAACAAAAAATTACATTGAGTATTTATTCTTCGTGTCATTTTTCCCGCAGTTAGTTGCTGGGCCAATTGTTCGTGCCAAAGATTTCCTTCCGCAGATTTATCAAAAATTAAACCTGACAAAACAAGATGTAAATAATGCTTTGTTTTTAATTATTGGAGGTTTAATTAAGAAAACAGTAATCTCAAATTACATATCAGTAAACTTTGTAGATCGTGTTTTCGACACGCCGATGAGTTATACTTCTTTTGAAAACTTAATGGCTTCTTACGGATATGCGATTCAGATTTACTGTGATTTTTCTGGATATTCAGATATGGCGATTGGTATTGCATTATTATTAGGATTTAAATTGCCAGCCAACTTTAGAACGCCATACAAATCGACTTCGATTACCGATTTCTGGAGAAGATGGCATATCTCGCTTTCGACTTGGTTAAAAGACTTCTTATACATTTCGATAGGAGGAAACAGAACAGGTTCTTTCGCAGGATATTTATTCCCAAGTTTATTTTTCTTCGGATTATTGCTTTGGGGAATGTCTTGTTACAATGAAAGTATAATTCCGCTTATCATTGCAGGAAGCAGTATTTTGATTTTCTGCTTGTCATTTTTACTTTCAAGCAAAATCAAACAAACATTAGTGACCAACTTCAATCTGTTTACCACAATGCTTTTGGGCGGTTTGTGGCACGGAGCAGGAGCGCAGTTTATAGTTTGGGGAGCATTGCACGGATTAGCTTTGGCGGTTCACAAAATTTTTATGGAATTTTTTCCGTCAAAAAAAGACAAAAGACCCAACTTCTTGTGGCGATTTTTCTCTATCCTAATCACATTCCATTTTGTGGTTTTCTGTTGGATATTTTTCCGCGCAAGAGATTTCGAAACAGCATTACAAGTAATCAACAATATTGGTCAGTTAACATTCGAACCAGAACTTTGGAAAACAATTGTTTTAGGATATAAAAATGTTTTCGGCTTAATGCTTTTTGGTTACGTTTGGCATTTCTTGCCAGAAACATTTACAAACGGAATGAAATCTGTTTTTGACAAAACTCCATTATTAGTAAAAGCAATAATCTTAGGATTTGTTTACTGGATTGTCTACGCAACTGCAGTTGCAGGATCGCAACCGTTTATTTATTTCCAGTTTTAGTCAGAGTTACAAAGGGACATAGTTGCAAAGGCGCAAAGGTTTTTTCTTTTGCGCCTTTTTTTTTGGGGGGTATGCCACGAAGGCGCTAAGACGCGAAGTTTTTTTGTTTCACGCAGATTTAGCAGATAATGCAGATTTGGCTAGTAATATCATCATCGCAGATTTTAAATTTGTTATACTAAAAAATAAATCAGCTTAATCTGCTAAATCTGCGGGAGAAAATAATTCGAGAAATTAGTGCAATTCGTGGCAAAAAAACTTCGCGCCTTAGCGTCTTCGTGGCGAAAGAAAAAAACTTTGACCCTTTGTTCCTTTGCAACTATGAACCTTAAAAAATAAATTGCCTGAAATATCTAATTAGATTATCTTTGCACTTCATATAAAGAAAATGATATGTTTGATAATTTAAGTGATAAGTTAGATAAAGCGTTCCATATATTAAAAGGACACGGTAAAATTACAGAAGTAAACGTAGCCGATACCTTAAAAGAAGTTCGTCGTGCCTTATTAGATGCCGACGTTAACTTTAAAATTGCTAAAGATTTTACAGCCAAAGTAAAAGAAAAAGCAATTGGTCAGGATGTATTAACTACACTTCAGCCAGGACAATTATTGGTGAAGTTAGTAAAAGACGAACTTACCGAATTAATGGGTGGAGATGTTGCTGGAGTAAACCTTTCAGGAAATCCAACAGTAATCTTGATGTCTGGACTTCAAGGTTCTGGTAAAACGACTTTCTCAGGAAAACTAGCGAACTTCTTAAAAACAAAAAAAAATAAGAAACCACTACTTGTAGCGTGTGATATCTACCGTCCGGCGGCGATTAATCAGTTGCATGTTGTTGGAGACCAAATAGGTGTTGAGGTTTACTCAGAGCCAGAAAATAAAAATCCTGTAGAAATTGCACAAAACGCAATTAAACACGCAAAAGCAAACGGATTCAATGTTGTGATCGTCGATACAGCAGGACGTTTGGCAGTAGATCAGGAAATGATGGACGAAATTGCACGTGTACACAAAGCAATTGAGCCGCAAGAAACATTGTTCGTTGTCGACTCTATGACAGGACAAGACGCTGTAAACACAGCAAAAGCTTTCAACGATATCTTAAACTTTGATGGGGTTATTTTAACAAAATTAGATGGTGATACTCGTGGTGGAGCTGCTCTTTCTATCAAAACGATTGTAAACAAGCCAATTAAATTTGTTGGTACTGGAGAAAAAATGGAAGCAATTGATGTTTTCTATCCAGAACGTATGGCAGAGCGTATCTTAGGAATGGGAGACGTTGTGTCTCTTGTTGAAAGAGCTCAAGAACAGTTTGACGAAGAAGAAGCAAGAAAACTTCAAAAGAAAATCGCTAAAAACGAATTTGGTTTTGATGATTTCTTAACGCAGATTCAGCAAGTGAAAAAAATGGGTAATATGAAAGACTTGGTTGGAATGATCCCAGGAGCTTCAAAAGCCATGAAAGATGTAGAGATCGAAGATGACGCCTTCAAACATATCGAAGCCATTATCTACTCGATGACGCCAGCAGAAAGAAGTAAACCAGCCTTAATCGACGTAAAAAGAAAAGCCAGAATCGCAAAAGGTTCGGGAACTAAAGTCGAGCAGGTAAACCAACTGATGAAGCAGTTTGACCAAATGAGCAAGATGATGAAGATGATGCAGGGGCCAGGCGGAAAAAATCTGATGAAAATGATGGGCGGAATGAAAGGAATGCCAGGTGGAATGCCGGGAATGCCAAAATAAAAAATAATAAAAGTTTCAAGTTTCAGGTTTCAAGTTATGAAACAGAAATTTGAAACTTTTTTCAATAATAAACAGGGAATGTTTTTAAGACAAAACCTGAAAATAAAAAGGACAGCAAACAACAAACAACAAACAAAACACATGCAGTTACTAGACGGTAAAAAAACATCTAACGACATTAAAAACGAAATTGCAGTAGAAGTTCAATCTATAAAAGATGCAGGAGGAAAAGTACCTCATTTAGCAGCGGTTTTAGTTGGAAATAATGGAGCAAGTTTAACTTATGTAGGAAGTAAAGTAAAATCATGCCAAGAAATAGGGTTTGATTCAACTTTGGTTTCTTTACCAGAAACAATTACAGAAGAGGAACTTTTGGCAAAAATTAAAGAATTAAATGAAGATGATAATCTTGATGGATACATCGTTCAGCTGCCTTTGCCAAAACACATCGACGAGCAGAAAATTTTATTAGCTATCGATCCAGATAAAGACGTTGATGGTTTCCACCCAACCAACTTTGGTAGAATGGCTCTTGAAATGGAAAGCTTTATTCCGGCAACACCATTTGGAATTATGGAATTGTTAGAGCGTTACAAAGTAGAAACTGCAGGAAAACACACAGTAGTTATCGGAAGAAGCCATATTGTAGGCCGTCCGATGAGTATCTTAATGAGCCGCAAAGGAAATCCTGGAGATTCAACAGTAACTTTGACTCATAGTCGTACTAAAAACTTAGCAGAATTTACTAAAAACGCCGATATCATTATCACCGCTTTAGGAGTTCCAGAATTTTTAAAAGCAGATATGGTTAAAGACGGAGTAACCGTTATCGACGTTGGAATCACTCGTGTAGATGACGCATCAAACGCAAAAGGATACGTTATCAAAGGTGACGTTGATTTTGACGGTGTAAGCAAAAAAGCAGCATTCATTACGCCAGTTCCAGGTGGAGTAGGGCCAATGACCATTGCAATGCTTTTGAAAAACACTCTTTTAGCACGTAAAATGAGAAGCGCAAGAAATCAATAATATTGGTTCAAAATATATTTGAAGCCTGTTCAATCGAACGGGCTTTTTTTGTGCGCTAATTTTTCAACACATAGAAACATAGATTTTTGACCCATTTTGGAAAAATAAAATCTTTTTTTGATTATTAAATTCCAATCATCAAGCATAACCCACGGTTTCAACCGTGGGGTCGCAACGTATATACATTAAGTTCCCCACGGTTAAAACCGTGGGCTATGTTGCAAATTGTATCATCGTCTCATTTCTACCACATAGCTTGGGCTATGTTTATTTAAATTAGTAAAACGCCTTTACGCGGCTAGTATATCTATGATTCTATGTGTTTAAAAAACATAAACGCCTGTTTTAATATATTATTAATACTTTAAACTTTTTCCTTCTAAAAATAAAGAATACTTTTGCAACACTTTAAAAAACACTTCTCCACAATGGACGATTATTATTCGTTAGTATTTAATTAAAAGCAGCAATTGAAATTTCAAGGTGCTGCAATAAACACGTAGTTACTAGAAATGAAAGCCTTTTACACAAACAACAACGGATTGGTAGAAATTCAAAAATGGATTTCAAATTGCTGGATTCACATCGAATCGCCTACAGAATCAGAAAAAAAATATCTACTAGAAGAACTTCAGATTCCTGAAGCCTTTTACAACGACATCGAAGATATTGACGAAAGACCACGTATCGAAATCGAACACGGCTGGACGCTTATCATCATGCGCATCCCAATAAAAAGTAGCGATGTCAAACTCCCTTTTCAAACTGCACCGCTCGGAGTTATTTTTAAAGACGATATCTGCGTCACCATCAGTTTTTACAAAACAGAAATCATAGCCGATTTTGTGCAGTATTCAAGACGCAAAAACATCGAAATCGAAGACAATTTCAATTTAGTTCTAAGACTGCTTTTGTCTTCAAGCGTTTGGTATTTGAAATACCTAAAGCAGATTAACCAAAAAATCAAATTGGCCGAAGATAATTTAGAGAAATCAATCAAAAATGAAGAATTGCAAGCCTTGCTTCAAATCGAAAAATGTTTTGTATTCTTCATCACTTCCTTAAAAGCCAACGACGTTTTATTCCAAAGAATCAAGAATCTTAAAGCGCACAAAGCCAGTTATGATCCAGAATTGCTAGAAGACGTAGAAATCGAGCTTAATCAGGCACAAGATACCGCCAATATTTATAGCAACATCTTGACTGGAATGATGGACGCGTACGCCTCTGTAATCTCAAATAATATGAATAATATTATGAAGCAAATGACCTCGATTTCCATCATTTTAATGATTCCAACACTAATCGCCAGTTTATACGGAATGAACGTCCCAAACGGCCTGGAAGAAAGCAAATACGGAATCTGGATTCTGCTTTTCGTTTCCATTATTCTTTCTGTTGGTGGCGTTATGCTGTTCAAACGCAGAAAATGGTTTTGAATACAAACTAAAAATAATTTAAAAGTCCGTTCTTGATGAATGGACTTTTTCGTTTTTATTATTTGGGCGTGACCCCGATGCGTCGAGAGGGCAAACATACTTTGTCTTTACACGCCCTCTCAACGCATCGGGGTCGGGCTATCCGCGCTACTTCGGTAGCTAGCTCCTATCCCTCACGCGGTCGTTTTCAATAGAAAATACATGTTCTTATTTTTAAAATAATCGTTCCAACAAAAAGTTAGACGCACTGCGGTGCGTCTCTACGATCAAACCTTTGTGAACTCTTTACACACTAAAAGCAAAAACCTTTGCGTTTCTCTGCGAAAATCTCTCTGCGAATCTCTGCGGTAAAACCATCCCAACAACTTCCAATTAAAAAAAATCCAAAATTTTATTTGCCAATTCAAAATAAATAATAACTTTGTACCGCAAAGTACTTTAATTATGAATCAAAAGCACCAAGAAGATTTAGCACATATTCGTTCCATGATGGAGCGCTCTTCAAGATTTATATCATTAAGCGGACTTTCAGGAGTTTTCGCTGGTCTTTCGGCTTTAATTGGCGGAATCTATGTTTACCAGCTGTTCAAAGCAAACGGCATGGATTATCTAAACGATGAACATAGATTATACACAACCAATTTAGTTTCAGAATTATTCTGGATCGGAATCACAATTTTAGTATTTGCATTTGCATTTGGAATCTTTTTCACCATTAGAAAAAGCCGAAAATATAATCTGCCAATCTGGACATCGGCAACAAAAAAAATGCTGTTCAATCTAGCGGTGCCGCTTTTTGCTGGCGGAATATTCTGTTTGGCAATGATGCACCACGGCTACTTTGGCTTAGTCGCGCCATCAACCTTAATATTTTACGGACTAGCCGTTTTAAACGCAGAAAAATATACATTTTCAGACATTAAATATCTTGGTTTTTCGGAACTGATTTTAGGATGTATTGCACTTTTTTATATAGGGTATGGATTGATTTTCTGGATTTTAGGATTCGGAATCCTGCATATCGTATACGGATTAGTGATGTTCAAAAAATACAAATAACCCAATGGGAATTATTGATAAACTAAATAAAGATTTTGAAAGCCGTGTCAGATTGGGTATAATGTCCGTTCTGATGGTTAACGACTGGGTAGATTTTACCGAGATGAAAGCGCTTTTGAATATCACCGATGGTAATTTAGCAAGTCATTCCTCTGCGCTTGAAAAAGCAGGTTATATAGAAGTAAAAAAAGAATTTGTAGGCAAAAAGCCAAAAACATCTTATCAAGTTACCGATTTAGGGCGCGCTGCTTTTAAAGAGCATTTATCATATCTAGAAAAATTAATGAAATCTTAAAAACTAAAATTTTTTATCTAAAAACTTTGAAATACAAAGTACTTTTAAATTCTAAAATCATGAAAAAACATCAAATTATCTTTGCTTGTACAGCAGTTTTTATCCTACTTTTTTACAACGAATCTGTTGGAATCAATCTTTCTATTTTTGGCGTTTTACTGACGCTTTTAATTAGTTATTTCTTCCAAGAAAAGTTTGTAGACCGATCGCATCTTGTTCTCGTAGTTACATCTATATTGTCTTGTTTCGCCTTTGCGTGGTATGGAGACGCAGCTTCATTTTTTGCTTTAGCGTTATCAATACTGTTTTTGCAATTCAAAACACAAGATCGAGAACTCAAAACAATTCAGGTATTTCCTTTAATAATCTTAAATGGATTTACTTCTATAGGGAGAATTTTCATGTTTAGCCAATGGCTTCCAGAGCGAAAAATCCATAATGATTTTGCTAAAAAACTCGTAGCCTTTGTCCTTATTCCAGTAATTTTTCTCGGATTGTTCTTTATTGTCTATTCTTTCGGAAGTGATCATTTCTCTTCTTTGTTTACCGATTATGAATTGGATATCAATATGCCGCAGCTAATCGCAATGTGCATTTTAGGCTTTTATATTTCGTTCAGTTTTTGGAATTATTGGGTTCCAGATGTCTGTTATCAATACAACCCAAAATTGAATAATGAATTCACTAATATTTCAGAAGTCAAAAATCAAAATACCTTTTCATTTTTAGATCTTGACTTCGAAAGAAAAAGTGGCGAGATCACCTTGGTTCTTTTAAATATTATGCTTTTAGTTTTCATCGGAACGTATAATTATGAGCAGTTTTTTGAAATTAAAGACACAGCCGCAAAAATGTCAGAGTTAAGCGCGGCAACACACGAAAGAGTAAATTCAGTTATTTTTTCAATTTTGATGGCAGTGGGCGTAATCTTATTTTATTTCAAAGGAGGGTTTAATTTCGATGCGAAAGCAAATCTTCTTAAAACGCTGGCCAAAATCTGGATCTTTCTAAACGGAATTTTAATAGTAAGTACATTCGTAAAAAACTCAGAATATATTTCTTCTTTTGGTTTAACCTATAAACGTTTAGGTGTTTATGCTTTTCTAATTCTTTCGCTTATCGGATTGGTTTATACTTTTTTAAAAATAAAGAAACAAAAAACAAATGCGTATTTAGTCAACCAAATGGTTTGGTATTTCTACGGAACAGTTCTTTTGTGCAGTTATGTAAATTGGGGAAATTTAGTGACTAATTATAATATTTCTGTAAACAAAGGTCTGGAGCCAACTTTTTTAAGCGACTTGAATTTTAATGATGAAGCTCGAAGAGCATATTTTGTAAAGAATAATTTGAGTGGAGGATATAATGAAGAAATGAGAGAAAAATTAATTTCAAATTATCAGAATGAAAACTTTTTATCTAAAGCTTTGTATTATGAGTTTTTGGATAAGAAGAAATAGTCTTAAAACAAGAATCCCATTCAAACGAATGGGATTTCTTCTTATTTATTATCGCCTCTTTTTTTAAATCGAGGGTCATGTTTCGAAATAAATGCTTTTCTTCGGGTAGGAGTGGAAGTAGAAGTTGGAGCTTCAACTTTAGGAAAACTTGCTTCTTCCGTTTTACTAGAAGGCTCAATCAACTGATTCAGTTCTTTGATTTCATCGTCCGTTAATTCTCTGTAACGGCCAACAGGGACATCCAAAGAAATATTAATAATTCGGATACGTTTAAGCGCTGTAACTTCGTAACCCAAATATTCAGACATTCTTCTAATTTGGCGGTTTAATCCCTGCGTTAGAATAATTTTAAAAGTAAATTTACTAATCTGCTCTACTTTACACTTTTTAGTAACCGTATCCAGAATCGGAACTCCATTTCCCATTCTTTGAATAAAACGCTCTGTGATTGGTTTGTTTACCGTAACGGTATATTCTTTTTCGTGATTGTTTCTTGCGCGAAGAATTTTGTTGACAATATCTCCATCATTCGTCATAAAAATCAATCCTTCACTGGCTTTGTCCAACCTTCCAATTGGGAAAATACGTTTAGGATAATTGATATAATCAACGATATTGTTTTTAACTTCGAGATTAGTGGTGCATTCTATTCCAACTGGTTTGTTGAAAGCCAGATAAATCATTTTTTCATTTTTTTCAATGATCAATTTACCGTTTATACGTACTTCATCATCTGGCGAAACTTTGGTTCCCATTTCGGCCACAGCACCATTTATTGTCACTCGTCCTTCTTCAATCAATTTATCGGCTTCACGACGCGAGCAGTAACCCGTTTCTCCAATAAATTTATTAAGACGTTTTAAATTTTCTTCCATACTGCAAAAGTAGGGAAAATTTAAATTTTAGACTTGAGATTTTAGATTTTAGATTGCTCAAAAGCTTTGTCCCTTTGAACCTCTGAACCTTTGCATGTTTTAAGAATGATATTCCTTGCTGTCTTCAGGAGTTTCTTTGCGCTCAAACATTCCATAATCGCGAACCACAGTTGCAATTCGTAAATGATAATCTTTAAAAACTTCATTTCTGCCTTTTGCCTGCGCATGACGATGTATTTCAAGATTTCGCCATTTCTGAATGCTTTCTTCATCTCTCCAAAAAGAAAGAGATAAAATTTTGCCAGGATCAGCTAAACTTTGGAATCTTTCTATGGAAATAAATCCGTCAATATGACTCAATTCCGGTTTTAGACTGGCTGCAATATCCAGATATTCTTCTTTTTTCCCTTCGTTCGGAATGACTTCAAAAATTACGGCGATCATCTTTTGGAATTATGAATTATAAATTATGAGTTATAAGTTGAATTAAATGCAGAAAAACTTTGTGTCTTTGTCACTCTGTTACTTTGTCCCTTCAAAAAAAAGAAACTCAATCACTTTGCCATACAATTCGTCATCATGCATGCCGTGACCTAAACCGCTTGTTTCTACAAACTGGCTGTTTTTCCAATTGCTGGCGATTTTTTGCCCTTCGGCGAAAGCCACAATTTTATCAGAAGTATCGTGAGCGATAAATCCAGATACATTAAATTGGGAAGCAAATTTCTGTCCTGAAAAATCTTCCAGTTTAAAATTGAATCGGTCCATGAATTTGCTTTCTAAAAGTGAAAACATTTTGGTATTCAGACTCAACATGGAAACATAATTATCGATCAAAGTTTTTAATTCAGATGGAGCGCCTAAAATCACCATTTTGTTGATACTCGTATTCGGAAACAAATATTGATGATAAACGCAGGCAGCACCGCCAATTGAATGTCCGATAATAATTTCTGGCTGATATTTTTCTACTGCTTTATTGATGAATTCTGCATAAAGAGGCACATTAAATTCTTTTCCGCTGCTTTGTCCGTGTGCAGGTGCGTCTAGCGCTATGATTGTGCTTCCTGATTTTTGAAGATGTGGCAATGTTTTTTTCCAGCGTGAGAATTGCTTTCCCAGCCGTGAACTAAAAGAATTTTGGTTTCATTTCCTTTCCAGATATAGGTTTGAAAATGATGTTCATTATGGTGGAAAATTTCTGTTTCGGTATTTTTTAAAACTTTAGGAAGCTTTTCTTTTTGTAATCGGCCAATTCGAGGCTGGCTGAAAAGGGCATACGAAAGTTCAACAGCTTTTTGCGGACGCACATAACTCAGAAAGTTAATATAAGTTCCAACAGATTTTAATGTAATGAAACGGATTCCTTTTTTAATTCCCAAAATGTAATTTTTTTTTCTAAAGGTAAAAAAAGGTCTGCCACGAATTGCACAAATTAACACGAATTTTTTATTCGCATTCTAATCGGAAAAAAATATAATTAGTGAAAATTTGTGCAATTTGTGGCAAAAAAAAGTCCCGATTAAATCGGGACTTGATATTTAGAATTTTGCGAACAATTGTTCCATTTTTTCTTTTTCTTCTTCGGCTAACTGAGTGTCGACTAAGATTCTTCCAGAGTGCTCATCAGTGATGATTTTCTTTCTTGAAGCAATTTCAACCTGAGTTTGTGGTGGAATTGTAAAGAAAGATCCAGCAGAAGCTCCTCTTTCGATAGAAACAACAGCTAATCCGTTACGAACACTGCTTCTGATTCTGTTGTAAGCAGCCAATAATCTGTCTTCGATTTGTGCAGCATACTCAGCAGATTTCTCTGTTAAGAAAGTTTCTTCTTTCTGAGTTTCAGCCATAATAGCGTCCAATTCAGATTTTTTATGTTTTAAATGAGAGCTTTTAGCATCAAGTTTTTCTTTTAAGTTAGAAATAACTTCTTTTTTGTGCTCGATAGAAGCTTTCATTTCTTTGATTTGCTTTTCAGCCAATTGAATTTCTAATTCTTGAAATTCAACTTCTTTTGTCAAAGAATTAAATTCTCTGTTGTTACGAACAGATTCTTGTTGTTTTGTGTACTTCTTGATAACCTCTTTATGCTCCTCAATAGCAATTTTCTTTGCTTTGATTTGCTCTTCAATCACTTCAAGTTCACCTTTCAGTTTCTCTGAACGAGTGCTCAAACCTGCAACTTCATCTTCCAAATCTTCAACCTCTAAAGGAAGTTCTCCTCTAACGTTTCTGATTTCGTCAATTCTAGAGTCAATAAGCTGTAAATCGTATATTGCTCTTAACTTGTCCTCAACACTTAATTCTTTCGTATTCGTCATATTCTATAAGTACTTAACTGGATTTGTATTTTCTTCCGATAAAATGATTGCAAAATTAAGAATTTTTTTTCGAAGATAATCAACAATATAATTTTTTGTATAGCGTTCGCTCTCAAAATGACCAATATCGGCCAAAAGTAGCTTATTTTCAGCTTCATAAAACTGATGGTACTTCAAATCGGCAGTCAAAAAAGCGTCGGCTCCAGCCTGAATTGCATTTTTTATAGCAAAACTTCCTGAACCTCCCAAAACGGCAACTTTTTTGATTTTTTTGCCTAAAAATTCAGAATGACGAATTCCGTCAGAAATCATTTTTTCTTTCACAAAATGAAGAAATTCTTTTTCATCCATTTCATTTTCAAATTCGCCAATCATTCCTAAACCAATATTTTGATGCACATTTTTCAAATCATAAATTTCATAAGCTACTTCTTCGTAAATATGATTGGCAAAAAGCGCTTTTAAAATTCGAGATTGAAGATGTTTTTCAAACACCACTTCGATCTTGATTTCTTCTCCTGTATGAAGTTTTCCTTTTTCGCCAATTACCGGATTGCTATCTTCATTTCCCTGAAAAGTAAAAAATCCCTGTGTATTAAAACTACAGTTGTCATAATTTCCAATAGTTCCGGCTCCAGCTTCAAACATTGCATTTCGAACTTTATCGGCATTGTCAGGAACTGTAAAAGTGACTAACTTTTGAATGAAATTATTTTTAGGAACTAAAACTTTAGTATTGATTAATCCTAAAGCATCGCAGAAAATTTTATTTACACCTTGCGAATGGTTATCAAGCGCGGTATGAACGGCATAAATAGCAATATCATTTTTAATCGCTTTTAGAATAGCACGTTCCACATAATTTTTACCCGTAATTTTTTTAATTCCCGAAAATAAAATAGGATGGAAGCAAACCACCAAATTACAGTTTTTAGAAACAGCTTCATCAATTACATTTTCTAAGGCGTCGTGGCAGACTAAAACGCCCGTACTTTCGGTTTCAGAATTTCCTACTAAGAGCCCGACATTATCAAAATCTTCGGCATAAGCCAAAGGAGCCATTTCTTCAAGAACCGAGATAATTTCTTTTATTTTCATTTTTTTTGTTTCAAGTTTAAGGTTTAACGTTTCAAGTCTTTATTAGAAAATTTAGAAACCTTGATAAGTTTAACAAAATAACGAATAATCAGGTCAATTTAAAATCCTAGATGGTGTTTTTATAGAATAACACGAGTAACATTGGTAACACAATGTTACTCGTGTTACTTTTCGTATATTTGTAGTTCTAAATTAAAAGTCATGGCTACAATAAAAATAAATGAGCGTACAAAAACAGGCAAAGCTTTTATGGCTATGTTTGAAGCTTTTTTTAAAGGAGTTGAAGGTATTGAAATTGTCGAAGACAATTATAATCAGGTTAATGAGGAAGAAGTCGTATATAGCGCTGAATTTGTTGAGAAAGTAAGAAAAGCAGAAGAAAATATTAAAAATGGCGAAACTACAACACTTAATCCAGATGATATATGGGGAAGTTTAGGGTTGAAGTAACTAAAATGGCCAACCAAGACATCGAGAAGCATAAAAAATCAGGAAATAAAATCTCGATTAAAAATATTGCTAAAATTTTAATAGATCTTACAGAAAACCCGTATGAAGGTTTTGGGAATCCAGAGCCTTTAAAACATGAATATTCAGGATTATGGTCGAGACGAATTAATCAAAAGGATCGACTAATTTATCGTGTAGATGATGAAGTTGTAACTGTATTTGTAATCTCTGCAATGGGTCATTATTCAGATAAATAATTTTATGAAATTACTCCGCTACATACTTTTCCCATTCGCCGTTTTATACGGATTCATTACTACAATTCGTAATATTCTTTTTGATAAAGGAATTTTAAAATCAACTTCATTTGATTTTCCAGTTATTGCGGTTGGAAATCTAAGCGTTGGAGGAACTGGAAAAACACCACAAATTGAATATCTCATTCGATTATTATCTGATAAATATAAAATTGCCACTTTAAGCCGAGGTTACAAAAGAAAATCGGAAGGTTTTGTTTTGGCTGATGAAAATTCGAATGCCGAAATTCTAGGTGATGAACCTTTTCAGTTTTATCAAAAATTCCCAAATGTAATGGTGGCAGTTGATGCCAATCGTACAAACGGAATTCAGCAATTGCTTTCGCAAAACGAAAAACCTGAAATTATTTTGCTTGATGATGCTTATCAACACAGAAAAGTAAAAGCGGGTTTTTATATCTTATTGACTTCTTATGGTGATCTGTATGCAGATGATTTTATGTTGCCAACGGGAAATTTACGTGAAAGTAGGAGCGGAGCAGAAAGAGCCAATATTGTGGTTGTTACCAAGTGCCCTAAAATTTTAACCGAAGAAGAACAAACTCAAATTAAATCAAAATTGAAGTTGAAGGCTTCACAACAAGTTTTTTTTACTTTTATAGATTATGATTTGGTTGTTTACGCTAAAAACGAAAAAATTGCAGTGAGCGAAATCAAATCAGAATCAAAACTCCTTTTAGCTGGAATTGCAAAACCGAAGCCATTTTTTGATTATTTAAAAAATGAAAGCGATGAATGTCTGACTTTTCCAGACCATCATCATTTTTCTGATGCAGATTTGGATGCCATTAGAAATAAAGCAAACGGAAGAAAAATAATTACTACAGAAAAAGATTATGTGCGCTTAAAAGATTCAGAATTAGTAGATCAATTGTATTATCTGCCCATAAAAAGCTCTTTTATCAACCATCAGCAAGATTTTGACGCAACGATTTTACAATACGTAAAGAAAAACTTAGAGCCTTAGTATCTTAGAAGCTTAGTTGAAAAACTTAGCAATAGTAGTGTAAAAATCGTCTGGAACAAATGGTTTTGTAATCACATCATCCATTCCGAAAGATAAAAGCATATCTCGGTTTTCGTCAAGCGAAATAGCGGTCAAAGCAATAATAGGAGTCGCTTTATCAAATTCGCGAATCAATTTAGTGGCTGTTGTTCCGTTAATTCCAGGAAGATGAACGTCCATCAGAATCATGTCGAATCGCTTGATTTTCAAAAGTTCGACAGCGTCTTCTCCATTATCAACAATCTCGCAAGTAATGTTTTTGTTTTCCAACATTTTACGAGTAATCATCTGATTGATTTTGTTGTCCTCAATCAATAAAATAGATTTGTTTTTCAATTGGTTGTCGTTATATGGTTTTACTTCTTCGATTACTTCCAATGGTTCGTTGTTGATTTTAAAATTTAATTTGAAGGTAAAGGTAGAACCTTTGCCTACTTCACTTTTTAATTTTATTTCGCCTCCTAAAAGTTCGATCAATTTTTTTACAATAGTCAAACCAAGGCCAGTTCCACCGTATTTTCTATTTACTTCGATAGAACCTTGAGAAAAGCTTTCAAAAACAGATTGCAGTTTGTCTTCTGGTATTCCAATTCCAGTATCAACAATTTCAAAATATACCGTAGCTTCTTCACCTTCTTGTGAATACAATTTTGCAATCACATTTACATGTCCGTTTTGGGTAAATTTTAAAGCATTGTTGATTAAGTTCAGTATGATCTGAGATAATTTGGTAGGATCTCCAATTAAATTATCAGGAATCGCTTTGTCTATTTCTAAGTTGAAGTAGTTTTTGTTGGCGGTTGCCAATTCTTTTAATGAACTTTGAATATTAAAAAGCAGTTCTTTCAAATTAAAGCTGATATTTTCAACTTCAACTTTAGTCGAATCTATTTTATTAATTTCTAAAATTTCATTAATAAAAGTAGTTAAATAGTTACCGGAGAATTTCAGAGACTCTAAGTATTTCAATTGCTTTTTCTTCGGTTTATCTTCGAGAAGGATATGGGTAATTCCGTTAATCGCATTCAACGGCGTCCGGAGTTCATGGCTTACAGTCGACAAAAATTCAGATCGCGCTTTAGATGCTTTTTCTGCTTTATTTTTGGCCAAAATCAATTCTTTATTTTTTTCCCGAAGCAGTAAATTATTCTGGTTTCTAATAATATTGTTTTTGTATAAAGCCAAACTCAACAGCGATAAAATCGAAATTAAAGCAATTGCCAGTATACTCACTAACTTAGAATACCGATAGGTTTTAAGCTGAAATTTCTCTTCGTTTTCTTTTTTAATAGTATTATTTAAAGATTGATTTTTTTTGAATTTTTCGAATTCGTCCAAATCAACTTTAGCATTTTTTAATTTTAAAAGATAATTTTCTAGCTGATAGTGTTCGTCTAAATAAGAATACGCCAGATCATAATTTTTATTTTGTTTGTAGTATTGGCTTATCGCTAAAACGATTTTCGATTTCTTTGGAAGATCATTGATTTTAGAATTGTATTCTAATGCTTTGTCAAAATATATAATAGCAGAGTCATTTCTTTTAAGCTGTCCTTCGATCAAGCCAAGCTGGTAATAAGCATCTACTTTAGTTTTTGTGATTGTAGCATTATCAGGTTTTTTTGTTATTGCTTTGAAGGTTTTTGCTGCTAATTTGAGATCTTTATTAGACTTAAAAGCCAAAGCTTTCTGGTAATCTAAAACTTCTCCATTATCATTGATATTCAGTTCCTTTAATAAATCCTTCGCTTTGGTGTAGTAAACGGTTGCTGTTTTGTAGTCGCCTTTAGCAGTATTCGTTACGCCAATATAATGCAAAGCCAAAGCCTTTGTACAGCTTGGTTTTATGGTGTCGAATAAAGAAACTGTTTTGTGGAAGTTTTTTAAAGCATCTTCAAATTTTCCTTGATTGTAATAAATTTTACCAAGCTTAAAAGTCTGATTGGCCAAATTTTCTTTTTTGCCATTTTCTTCGCAAAAATTAATCGACTTTTCAGTGTAATAAACCGCCTGATTGAACTTTTTATTGTTAAGGTTTAAATTGGCAAGCTTGTTATAATAGCTCACGCTATCCGTATTCTTTTTAGCTTGAGAATACAAAAACGAGTTAAAAAAACAAACAACAATAAAAAGATAGTATTTCATGTATGGCAATGCATTTACAATGAACCTTATTTTTCTCTTATTAGTAAAATTAAATCGATCAATCTTGATGAATAGCCAATTTCGTTATCGTACCAGCCTACCACTTTTACCATTTTATCGATAACTGAAGTTAGCTGTGCATCAAATAAACAAGAATGTGTGTTGCCAATTACATCAACCGAAACAATCGGATCTTCGGTATAATCTAATATTCCTTTTAAATTTGTTTTTGAGGCTTGTTCGAATGCTTTATTTATTTCTTCAATGCTTACAGCACGTTTTACATTGAAGGTTATGTCTGTTAATGAACCGTCTGGAACTGGGACTCTTATGCCACAGCCACCCATTTTATTGTGCAATTTAGGAAAAATTTTTGTTAATGCCTTAGCTGCACCAGTAGTTGTTGGAACAATTGACTGGCTGGCACCTCTCGCACGGCGTAAATCCTTATGTGGCTGGTCATGAAGACTTTGGTCTGTCGTGAAAGAATGTATAGTTGTAATGTATGCCTGTTCAATTCCGCACAATTCTTCGATTATTTTAATCATCGGAGCAGCGTTGTTTGTCGTACAGCTTGCATTCGAAACGATGTCTTCGGTACCTTCCAAAATATGTTCGTTTACACCAAGAACTACTGTTTTTATAGTGTCAACTTCAGATGGAGCCGAAAGAATTACTTTTTTTGCTCCAGCTTCCAAATGCGCATTTAATTCTTCATGCGTTTTGTACTTTCCAGTCGATTCGATTACAATATCAATCGAATGCGATTTCCAGTCTATATTTGAAATGTTTTTTTCGTGAAAAAAGAAAAAATGCTTTCCGTCTACAATAATACTATTTTCGTCATGACTTACTTGCGCAGGCAAAACACCGTGAATACTGTCATATTTTATTAAATGAGACATGGTTTTGTTATCTGCAATGTCATTTATAGCAACGACTTCAATTTCAGGGTGATTTAAAAGCAATCGGAATAAATTTCTTCCAATTCTTCCAAATCCATTAATAGCAATTCTTGTTTTCAATTTTTTCTTTATTCGTTGAACTGTTTAATCGTTTAATCGGTTTTGCAATTAAACGATCAAACAATTAAACTTTTTATAAAATATGTTTTTGTGCTTTGTAAGATGAACGAACAAGAGGTCCGCTTTCTACGTGTCTAAAACCTAATTCAAGACCAAATTTTTCATATCTGGCAAACTGTTCAGGCGTGATAAATTCTTTTACAGGAAGATGTTTTTTACTTGGCTGCAAATATTGCCCAATAGTAACCACGTCAACATTTGCATTTCTTAAATCGGTCATAGTCTGGAAAACTTCTTCTTCAGTTTCTCCAAGACCAAGCATAATTCCAGATTTTGTTCTGTTAATTCCCTTTTCCTTTAAATAACGAAGCACTTCTAAACTTCTGTCATATTTAGCTTGAATACGAACTTCACGAGTCAAACGTCGTACGGTTTCCATATTGTGAGAAACCACTTCAGGATTTGCTTCTACAATACGATCTAAATTTCTTTCAATTCCTTGAAAGTCTGGGATCAAAGTTTCTAGAGTAGTTTGAGGATTCATTCTTCTAATAGCTCTCACGGTTTCCATCCAAATAATAGAACCACCGTCTTTAATATCGTCTCTGTCAACACTTGTAATAACAGCATGTTTGATATTCATGATTTTAATAGAACGAGCTACTTTTTCAGGTTCGTCCCAATCTACCGTTTCTGGTCTTCCGGTTTTTACACCGCAGAAACCGCAAGAACGGGTACAAACGTTTCCTAAAATCATAAAAGTCGCTGTTCCTTCTCCCCAGCATTCTCCCATATTTGGGCAGCTTCCAGAGGTACAAATGGTATTTAAACTATATTTATCAACTAAACCTCTAAGTTCAGTATATTTTTGTCCGATAGGTAATTTTACTTTTAACCACTTTGGTTTTGTGGCAGGTATATTTTCAGCGACTGTTTCCATATATCAATGTTCAAAGTACAAAGATACGGAATGTTGTTTATTTGAAGATTTGTTTAAGGTTTAATTTAGCAATTAGATGCTAAAAATGAGTAGATGTACGCTTTAATTATGTGTAATAAAACAGTTAAATGTTTGTGTTAAAATCATTATTTGTTGCTGTATAAGTGTTTTTCTTTTTGTGAATATTTATTTTGAGCATAATTATAGCAATGAGTTGTGTTTTAGTACTTTAAAATTTCTACCTTTAAATGTTAAAAAAACTAGATTTCTCATAGAAATAGGAAGATATTTTTGTAGTATATTTGTTATTAAATTAATAAAAGTAAAAATGAAAAAGAAATTTATTGTATTAGGAGTTTTATTGGCAATTTTTGGTTCTACCAAAACAAATGCACAAATTAATTTTGGAGATAAAGCAATTGGAGCAGTTCAGAAGGGTGTTAGCGGTTTTACTTTTAGTAATGCCGATGCAGCAAAACTGTCTAAAGAAGCGGTAGATAAATTGGATGCAGAGCACGAAATTGCTGGCCCAACAGATGGTTATGCGATACGATTAAACCGTGTTTTTGGAAAACATGCATCTGGAGACGGATTTACTTTAAATTATAAAGTTTATAAATTGAAAGAAGTAAATGCTTTTGCAACGGCAGACGGAAGCGTTCGAGTATATTCTGGATTAATGGATATCATGGATGATAACGAATTAATTGCTGTAATCGGTCACGAGATTGGACACGTAGCCAATAACGATTCTAGAGACGCTATTCGTGCGGCTTACCAGAAAGAAGCTTTAATGGACGGAGTAGCTTCTCAATCGGCGACTGTGGCAACAGTTACAGACAGCCAGCTTGGGAAAATAGGAAGCGCTATTATTGACAGTAAATATAGCCGTAAACAAGAATCGGAAGCCGATTTATTTGCTTACAATTTCATGAAGAAAAACGGCTATGATGTGAATGCTGAAGAATCTGCTTTTAGAATTTTAGCTAAAATGAGCGAAGGATCTGAAGCTTCATTTATTGACCAGATGATGAGTTCTCACCCTGATTCTAAGAAAAGAGCAGATGACGCGAAAAAAAGAGCAGAAAAAGATGGTTTGTATAAACCGTATGTACAGCAGAAGATTGTAAACACCGTTCCTGCAACGACAACTAAAAAAGCTACAACAACTACAAAGAAAAAAACTACAGCAAAAAAGAAATAAGAGTTGTTTCTTGAAAATTATAAACCCCGTCAAATTTTTATCTGACGGGGTTATTTTTTTATCCTAAAACATGAAAGGCAAGAATCTTTTGCACTTCATAAACATTAACCGATTTGTTGAATTGTTTTACGATGCTTGGTTGCTGTTCGCTCGAAATCCAGATTTTTAATTCAGCATCCAGATCGAAAGTTCCGGCAGTTTCTACACTGAATCTTGTAATGTTTTTGTAAGCAATAGATTTGTATTCTGTTTTGCTTCCAGTAATTCCTTGTACATCAACTAAGATTAATCTTTTGTTTGTAAAAATGAAAGTATCGCGAATAAGTTTAAAACCCATTTCGATTTCTTCATTAGCCGTTAAAAGCTGTCCGTATTTTTTAATTAAATCTTCCTGACTTACAGAACCTGCATTGCCAAGAATAGCTGAAAATATTCCCATTATTTTGTTTTTAATTCGTTAAAATAAAATCCGTTTTTGAAGCAGTAAATGTAGTTGATTTTTGAATTAAAAATAAACAAAAAAGCAGAACCTAAAGTTCTGCTTTTTCACTTTTCAAAATATCTATTTTTTATTCAACCTCTGTTTTAATTGTAATCGGAAGATTGTATGCTGTTCTTACAGCTTGTCCGTTAAGGATTCCAGGAGTCCATTTTGTTTTTAATGATTTTAAAACTCTAACAGCTTCTTTTCCCATTCCGAAACCAGGATCATTTTTAACCATAATGTCAGTAAGCGATCCATCTTTTTCAACTACAAACGAAACATACACTCTTAATGTTTTTTCTGCATCAAGCTCTGGTCTGCGGAAATTGTTTCCCACATATTTGTAAAACTGAGCAATTCCGCCTGGAAATTCTGGAAGTTTATCCAAAACTGCAACAGAAACAGGATCGTTAGTTGGTGGTGCAACCGAAGCAGCGTCTCCATTTCCTCCTCCGCCTCCAGTTGTAGGCAAAGTATTAGTTGCCGTTCCTGTTCCAGTAGTGTTTTCTACAACTGGACCATTGTCAACATTTGGTGCAATTTCTTGAACCGCATCTTGTGTTCTAGTTACTACAGGATTCGTTAATTGAACTGCATCTGTTTGACTTGCGGCAGTTTGTTCTACTACTGGTGCAGGTGGCGCTGGTGGCGGTGGCACAACAGTAGGGTCAATGTTTACAATCGTTGGAGGTTCGTAAATCATTGGCTCTGGCTCAGGTTCAATTACTGACGAATTAAATTTGCTAATGAGTGCAGATGCACTTCCTATAGCTGTTAATAACAATAAACCCATAAAGAGAGCTGTTACAGAATTTTTAGAATTCTCTTGACGTAATTGGTATGCGCCGTACTCTTTGTTTTTGTTCTCGAAAACAAGATCGGTCCACTTGTTTTCATAAATACTTAATTTAGACATAATTTTTGGGTTTTAAGGTTAAGTAACTTTAAATCATACGCAGAAAAGGTTTAGGTTTGAGCTAACAACGTAAAAGTTGTAGTTTTAGTGTTGTGGAAATCTATTTATTTTAAGAATAAAAGTGATAATAATTTATTCTTTATTTAAAGATAATAAATTATCTGTTACGTTCAATAATTTCTGCCAATAATTTTTTAGCACGTAAAAGCTTTACTTTAACGCTGCTTAAAGGCTCATCAATCTTAGCCGCAATTTCCTGATAAGACATTTCTTGAAAATAACGAAGCTGAATTACTTCTTGGTAGTGTGGTTTAAGTTCTTTGATGCATAAGAGCAGACGAGAAAGATTCTGTTCTTTAATTAAAGCATCTTCTGCAGATGGAGTAGGGTCGGCAATGTTGTATGCCTGTTGGTCTTCGTTGTCTGTGATTTCTATAAAAAGATTGGTTTTCTTTTTTCGAAGTAAATCAATATAGACATTTTTTGCAATCGCTATGAGCCAGGTATTAAACTGGAATTCTGGATTATAAGAGGCTATTTTGTCAAAAGCTTTAGAGAAAGTTTCAATGGTAATATCTTCTGCAGTGGTTTCATTTTCGGTACGTTTGAGCATAAAAGCATACACCTCATTCCAATAATGATCTAATAAAAAAGTAAAGGCGATCTGATCGCCTTTTTTTGCTTTTTCTATTTTAGAATTTATTTCCAATATACGGGTTTTGAAAAGATATTAGTTATAAAGATATTAATTTGCGTTAATATAAGCGCTATCTCAACAACTGGAAACCAAATTTTAATATCTTTTTCTTTTAATTTTCCTGCCGAACATCCAATTACTGTCCATACAACAGTATAGCGTGTTGCTAAAATGGCTAATACCGCAATCCATTGAAATTGGAATGCTAATAAAATAATAACTAATAAAAAGAAAAATAATTGTGACAGGAAGAATAATCCTAACTGCATTTTGTCAAAAAACTTATAATGCTCTGCAGTCGAAATGTGTCTTCTTTTCTGAGTAAACCATTCTTTGTAAGTTGTTTTAGGTTTTGAATACGTAAAACTTTCTGGTGTATAAGAGATGGTAGTATTTTCTTTATTCGCAGCCTGATTAATAAACAAATCGTCATCGCCAGAGCGAATTTGAATGTGATCAATAAAGCCGTTTACATTAAAAAACTCTTCTTTTTTATAGGCAAGATTTCTGCCGACTCCCATATACGGAAGTCCTATTTTTGCCCATGAAAAATATTGCATTGCAGTAAGGACGGTTTCAAAGCGAATAACTTTGTTTAGAAATGAACGCTCTACTTTTTCGTAACCGCCATAGCCCAAAACGATTGTTTTGTTCATAGTAAATTGCGAAGTCATCGACGTGATCCAGTCTTTCGAATTTGGAAAACAGTCTGCATCTGTAAATAATAAATAATCTTTTTTTGCAGCTTTTATTCCAAGCGTTAAAGCGTATTTTTTATTTCCCCAAAAAGCTTCATTATTCTCGACTTTTACCAAACGGATATTAGAAAATTCTTTTTCAAATTCTTCAAAAACTTCAAGAGTTTCATCGCTGGAAGCGTCGTCAATTAAAACAATTTCAAAATCAGGGTAATCTTGCTGTGCCAAAAGCGGAATGAATTTTTTAACATTCTCTTCTTCGTTTTTTGCGCAAACAATTACAGAAACTGGAAGATTTTTAGGTTTTACATGCTGTGGTTTGGCAAATGCAAATTTTCCAAAAATTCCGAGATAATAAAAAAGTTGAACTACAACAATAGCAATAAAAAAGTAAAATATGTATATAAGCATCTGATTTATTAGGTTCTATTAATTTCACGTTCTGCGACTGCAAATGTACTTATCAATTCGCTAAATTCAATAGCCAAAACCGATTTACTTTCGGCATTTTGACATTTCTTTTGCAACAGCAATAGACTGAGGGTTTTCGGTTTTTTCCAGTTCCGAAATTATGTTTGTATAATTATGATCGTCGCGGTTTTGAGAAAGTTTTTTGGTTGCCTGAATTTCTTCAATTTCAATTTCAAAACCAAAGATTCCGCGCGCTTCACGCATTGTTTTTTGAGATAAATCTTCAACACGAACTGGGTTTGCAGAATTTACTTCATATTTATCTACAAGCTTTTTCAGTTGCTCTACAGAAGTTTTGTAATCTACGATCTTGATTTTTCCGTAAACATGTACGGCTATATAATTCCAAGTAGGAACATTTTCATGATCGTACCAAGAAGAAGAAATATAACTGTGCGGACCCGTAAAAACAGCCAAAACTTGATCATTTTCCTTAAAACCTTCAGCCTGCGGATTCAGTTTTGAAATATGCCCCTGCAAAACTTCTTTTCCATCAGCATTCAATTCTAATTCTATCGGAATATGTGTAGCGGTCAATTTCCCGTTTGTCTGATTTATCAGGATTCCAAAACTATTTTCTTTTAAAAAAGCTCTAATTTCTTCCTGATTTTCGTTTTTGTATAAGTCTGGAGTGTACATATTCTTGTTTATGCAATTTGTCACATTGAGCGAAGTCGAAATGTTTTTCATAAGGGCTTCGACTCCGCTCAGCCTGACAAAAGGTTAATTCGTGAAAATTAGTGAAATGTGTTTTTTAAATTACATTTACTTCCGCTTCAATTTGGATTCCAAATTTTTCAAAAACGGTTTTCTGAACTTCTTTCGAAACAGCTAAAATTTCCTGTCCCGTTGCGTTCCCGTAATTCACCAAAACTAACGCTTGATTTTTATGAACTCCAGCGTCGCCAAAACGTTTTCCTTTAAAACCTGCTTGTTCAATTAGCCAACCCGCAGGAACTTTTACTTCAGTTTCAGAAACTTCATAAAACTTCATTTCTGGGAATTTCTGATGGATTTTCTCAAATTCAGATTTTGATATAATTGGGTTTTTAAAGAAACTTCCGCTGTTTCCTAATTCTTTCGGATCGGGTAATTTACTTTGTCTAATGGCAATTACAGCATTGCTGACATCTTTTAAAGTTGGTTCTGTAATATTGTTTTTGGCCAATTCTGCCAAAATATCTCCGTAAGAAGTATTGATTTTATGATTGCGTTTGGTCAGTTTAAATATAACCGAAGTAATAATATATTGGTCTTTTACTTCATGTTTGAAAATACTTTCGCGGTAGCCAAAATTACATTCGGCATTATCAAAAGTTTTCATTTCTTGAGTTGCAATATTCATCGCTTCGCAAGAAACAAAGGTGTCTTTAATCTCAGTTCCGTAAGCGCCGATGTTCTGAACTGGAGTTGTGCCAACATTTCCAGGAATAAGCGACATGTTTTCTAAGCCTCCAAAATTATTTTCAATGGTCCAAAGAACAAAATCATGCCAAGTTTCTCCCGCCTGACTTTCGACCCAAACAAAATCGTCGTCTTCTTTTATGATTTTTTTACCTTTTAAATCGATATGAATAACCAGCGCCTCAATGTCTTTGGTTAAAAGCATATTGCTTCCACCACCCAAAATAAATTTTTTCTCGTTTTTGTTTTCTTGTAAAACTGTCTTTAGTTCAGCAATAGAATGAACGGCAACGAATTGTTTTGCATTGGCTTCAATGCCGAAAGTATTATATTTTTTTAAAGAAAAATTGGATTGGATTTCCATAAATAAAAGGCTTTTTAATATAGTTCAAAAGTATGAATTATAATTTTTGGTTTGACCTCGAAGATGTAAAGTTTGTAAAGCTTTTTTTTAGGACAGAAACTTTGCTTGTTTTTTTATAAATTGAGTAACCATTTTTTGTAAGTTTGAATTAAATGTAATAGTGTAATTATGTCAAAATCAATTAGTAGAAACAGACTAGTATTTTTTCTTATTCTAAATATATTTTTGTCAATATCTTCTTTTGCGCAAAGTAATATAGTAGGAGAATGGAAAACAAAAGATATAATTGGGTATACAGATGTTGCAGAATATTCTTTGACAAAAGAGAAAGAAGCTAATTACGGTCGTAGTTTAACATTTAAGTCAGATGGTACATTTTTTTGTGGTGCGGCAGTAAAATGTCTTAATGATTGTTTCGTTTTTACTTCTGGAACATATGTGCAAGTTGATACTAATCATATACATTTAATTGTAAAAGAGGCTCATTTTGTTGGATTAACTTGCAAAATGAAAAACTTGAGTAAAGAAGATATTATTAAAGATTTAGGTGTCTTTTACATTCATGAAGAAGGGGGAACAATTCGATTAATTCCGAGTAACGGAGTTTTGGAGGATGATAAAAAAGTTTCTTTGGCCGATCAAAAAAATAAAAGCTAAAACTATTTACTTGTTTGTGAGTTTAATAACTCATGATATTTCTCTGAAATAATCTTCATATTAGTATCATAATTAGCATTCTCTTCAACAAATTTTCTATTTCGAATAATCGCTTCGTTTCGTAATTCAGGATTTTCAAAAGACCAGATCAATTCTTCAGCTAACATTTCGATATTATCAATTTCAATCAACTGTCCGTTTTCACGATGTGTAATCCAGCTTTGATTTCCTGGAATATCAGAAACTATGGGAAAACAATTGCAAGCCATAGCCTCGAACAAAGAAGCAGAAACGCCTTCTGTAATTGGCATACTGATATAAATGTTCGATTGCTGCAATAATTTTGGAAGTTCAGTATTCGGAATCCTTCCCGTAAAAATCACTTTATTTTCGATTTGAAGTTCTGTTGCTAAATTTTTCAAAAACTGCAATCTATTTCCATCGCCGACAATTGTCAGTGAGAAGTCAATTCCTTTCTGATTTAAAATTCCGAAAGATTTTAAAATAGAATCGTGTCGGTATTCTGGTTGAAGCGAACGCGTTACAATTGCTTCAATTTTATTTGAATTATTAGTCGAAGGACTAAAAAGTGATAGATTAATTCCTTTAGGGAGAACCAAAACTTTATTCATATCTACACCCGTTGCCTTCATATGAATTGCCATTACTGGCCCCCAAGCGTGAATTAAATGTGCTTTTTTGAAGGCATATTTTTGAATGAACTTTTTAAACGGATATAAAACAGAGCCTTCAGGCCATAAATCGGTTCGGCCTTGCTGTGCGATGGCAATGGTTTTAGATCCGGATATTGCTGCAAGAAAACCGTAACTGGTCGTTCTTTCTGCAATTACCATATCTGGTTTTTCTTTTTTAATGATTTTTCGAATGGAAAGCGGAGAAAAAAGATATTCTAAAATACGTTTGAATCTATAATTGTTAGAAGTTTGAAGTTCCCAAGTTATAATTTCAAAATCGCCAAATTCCTTCAAACCTTTCATCCAAGTTATAGCATCGGCGCGATAAGATTCTCCAAGAAAAAGTATTTTCCTTTTCATTCGATTGTTTTTTTTCGCCACAGATTAAAATGATTAAAAAGATTTTTTGCAGTTGCTAAAAAATAATCTGTGAGAATCTGTGAAATCCGTGGCAAATAAAACTAAAATTCGTCAGTTTCCAAAGCGCGGTTGATAAATTCGTTAAGTGGTTTTAGAGCAATAAGTTTTTGGCTCATTTTCTTAACGAAGTCTTTCTGTGTAACTTCAGAAATATCATATTTTTGAGTTGCTGTAAAGCTTTTTAATTTCAAAAACTCAATTGCCGGATGGTCTTTTTCGTAACCGCGTGGCATGCTTTTAAGCGAATTGTTTTCGTTTACGTCTAAACTTCCGAATTCCTTTTTGAAATTTTTATCATTTAGAATTTCTTGTAAATCGTCATAGAAAAAAGCAATTTCTTTACGGACTTTCTTTAAATCTTCTGCTTCAGGCGAATAGAATCCGCCAGCAATAAAACTCGCGCCTTTTTCGATGTGAACGTAATAACCAGAACGATTTGCGCCTTTTGCACCCGCTGACATCCAAACGCCCAAATGTGCTTTGTATGGCGATTTGTCTTTAGAAAAACGAATGTCGCGATTAATTCTGAAAGTACAGTTTTTAACTTCAAGTAATTCTAATGAAGGATCAAGTGGTTTCATGGCATCCAAAAAATCACCTACCAATTGATGGTAATCTTTCTTGAAAACTTCGTATCGTTTTTTATTTTCCTGAAACCATTCTCGATTGTTGTTCTTTTTTAAATCGTCTAAAAATTGCAATGATTCTTTCGTTAGCATATACCTTTATATATTATTTATTGCAGTTAATGTTTTTGCTAATTTACTGATTTCTTAAAAGAAAGTTTGCCACGAATTGTTTTTTGCCACGAATTTCACAAATTAACACAAATTTTATCCCTTTAATCTGAGGCGAAAATGTTGCCGCAAAGATTTCAACCACAAATTACACAAATTTGCGCAAATTAATTTCTAACCAGTGTATCTACAGATTTCATAGATGCGCACAGATTTTTAATCATTACAATTCTCTATTCTGAGCAAAAAAATAATTTGTGAAAATTTGTGTAATTTGTGGTAAAACCTCTCAATCTGTGGCTAAAATAAAATGCGTAAAATTAATTAGCGTAAATTCGTGTAATTCGTGGCAAACAAAAACTTTATAGATTAAATATCTTATAACTCTGATGCGTCGATTTTACAATCGCTTCGGTTCTTTCTGGATGTGTGTCAGAAATAAAAAGCTGTCCAAACGTTTCGCTGTTTACCATTTCTATGATTTTGGCAACGCGCGTTTCGTCCAGTTTGTCAAAAATATCATCAAACAAAAGAATGGGTTTTACACCACTTTGTTTTTTCAAGAATTCAAATTGCGCCAATTTTAAAGCAATCAGAAAAGATTTTTGCTGTCCTTGCGACCCGAATTTTTTTATCGGATGCGAATCAATTTCAAAAGATAAATCGTCTTTATGAGTTCCAACAGTTGTGTAGTGAAGCGCTCGATCTTTGTTAATGTTTTCCTGTAAAAGCGTCAGAAGATCTTTTTCGAACAAATGACTTTCGTAAACCAGCTGCACACTTTCTTCAGAACCTGTTATTTCGTGATGATGTTTGTTAAATATAGGTATAAACTGCTCAAGAAAATCTTTTCGTTTTTCAAAAATCGATTTTCCGTAACCTTGCAGCTGCTCATTATATATAGATAAGGTATCGTTATCAAAAACATGATTCAGAGCAAAATATTTTAAAAGCGCATTTCGCTGTGTAATTACCTTTTGGTATTGTATTAATTCGTGCAGATAAGTGGCGTCTAACTGCGAAATCACACTGTCCATAAATTTACGGCGTGTTTCGCTTCCTTCAATAATCAAATCGCGATCTGCCGGCGAAATAATAACCAGCGGAATAAATCCGATATGATCTGAGAATTTATCGTAAGGTTTTCCGTTTCGCTTTAAAACCTTTTTCTGTCCTTTTTTTAAACTGCAGACAATCTGCTCGGTTCTATCATTTTTTTCTAGTTCGGCATCAATCACAAAAAACTCTTCGCCGTGTTTGATGTTTTGAACAGCAAGCGGATTAAAATAACTTTTTCCATAAGCCAAATGGTAAATGGCATCAAGCACATTGGTTTTTCCAATGCCATTTTTACCCACAAAACAGTTGATTTTGATGTCGAAATCAAAATTTGCTTCGGAAAAGTTTTTGTAATTAAATAAAGAGATTTTGTTTAAATGCATTTTTGAAAGAAAGTACAAAGGTACAAAAAGGAAGATTCTTAAAGAAGTTTAATAGTTTTAGAAATTCAATTCAAAATCTTCCGTTTCTTACATACAAAAAGAGGATTGTAATTTAGTGCTACAATTATCCCAAAAGTGCTATTGTAAATGGGTATGCCGTGGTTTTGAGTTGATTTGTTTTTTACGCTTTCGCGGAAGCAAAAAAGCAATTGCAAAATATTTCTTTTAAAATAGTGATAAAATTGAAATTTTTTACGTCAATTTCAATAAAAATTTTATTTTTGCCGTTCACTAAATAAATTTTAAATGGCAACTTACAATAAAAGAGGATATAAGACACCAAAAGAAAAGGAAGTTAAAGAAGTTACTGAAGAGCAACAAGTAGTTATTGATGAAAAAGATAGCACAACGGCTGGAGTTTTCTCAAAATTAGACGAAACTGCTTCAAAAACTGAGGATTGGGTGGCTAAAAATCAAAAAATCATTATTGGTTTAGTTGCTGGTATTGCAGTTGCTACAATTGGATATTTGGCTTACCAAAAATTTATTGCTACTCCAAAACAAGAAGAAGCTGCAAGTGAAATGTTTGTTGCTCAGCAAAACTTCGAAAAAGCAGTAAATGGTGTTTCTAGCGATTCATTATTCAAATTATCATTGAATGGTTCTGAAGGTAAATTCGGATTTATTAAAATCGCTGACGAATATTCTGGAACAGATGCTGGAAACTTAGCAAATTACTATGCTGGTATTGCTTACTTAAATACTGGTAAATTTGATGAGGCAATTAAATATTTAGGTGAATTCAAATCGGAAGATGTAGTCTTAACTGCTTTAGCAAAAGGTGCTACAGGAGATGCTTACTCTCAAAAAAATCAGCAAAAAGAAGCTTTAGATTTTTATGTAAAAGCTGCTGAGTCTAACAAAAACGATTTTACAACGCCTCGTTTCTTGCTAAAAGCTGGAAAAACGGCTTTAGCTTTAGGACAAAAAGAAGATGCATTGAAATATTTCAATGACATTAAAGATAATTACGACAGTACTCCAGAAGCAGCACAAGTTGATGCTTTGATCGGATTAGCGCAATAATATTATTGTAGAGTTAAGATTTTAGATTTTAGATTCGTATTTTAGCAATCTGAAATTTAATATCTAAAATCTAAAATATACAGATGGCTACTGAAAATAAAAATCTATCAGAATACGATAAAAACACAATCCCAAACGCGAAAGACTTTCGGTTTGGGATTGTTGTTTCTGAATGGAATGATACTATAACAGAAGGACTTTATAATGGCGCTTTTGACGCTTTAGTTGATTGTGATGTTCCTGCTCAGCAAATTATCCGTTGGAATGTTCCGGGAAGTTTTGAGCTGATTTACGGAGCTAAAAAAATGCTTCAGACACAAAATGTTGATGCCGTTATCGTAATTGGATGCGTAATTCAAGGAGAAACAAAACACTTCGACTTTGTTTGTGAAGGTGTGACACAAGGAATTAAAGATCTAAATGTTCAAACTGATATCCCAGTTATTTTCTGTGTTTTAACAGATAATAATATGCAGCAGTCAATTGACAGAAGCGGAGGAGTTCATGGAAACAAAGGAACAGAAGCGGCAATTGCAGCAATCAAAATGGCTTACATTCGCCAGCAGGCTTCAATAGCACATGTTTTTAATCAGCCATTATTGTCTTCAGGAGCGCTTCAAATTGAAGATTCTCCAAGAAAAATAGAAAACGAATAAGACACATTTGTTTTAATAAGATTAAAACCTATACTGTGTAATAACGGTATAGGTTTTTTTGTTTTTTTTATGATTATTCTTATTCTAAAAGCCAATCAAAATTCACTAAATTTGTACTTCTTGGTTTATAAAAACCGAATCTAAACTTTAAAATTATTTTTGCTTAATGTCGAGTATTATTCAATTGCTTCCTGATCACGTTGCTAACCAAATTGCTGCTGGAGAGGTGGTTCAAAGACCAGCTTCAGTCGTAAAAGAATTGTTAGAAAATGCTGTTGATGCCAAAGCAACTGATATTAAATTAATTATAAAAGATGCTGGTAAATCGCTAGTTCAGGTTATCGATAATGGTGTCGGAATGACCGTTACCGATGCGCGTTTGTGTTTTGCCCGTCATGCTACTTCCAAAATCCGTCAGGCAGAAGATTTGTTTTCGTTGGGAACAAAAGGTTTCCGTGGAGAGGCTTTGGCTTCAATTGCGGCGATTGCTCACATGGAAATGAAAACCAAACAAGATCAGGACGAACTGGGCACACATATTATAATTGAAGGAAGTAAATTTGTTTCGCAAGAAGTGGCCGTTTTGCCAAAAGGAACTTCATTTGCGGTTAAAAACTTATTTTTTAATATTCCCGCTCGCCGTAATTTCTTAAAGTCTGATACGGTTGAATTTCGACATGTTATGGATGAGTTTCAGCGTGTAGCGTTGGCGCATCCTAATATTCATTTTAGTTTTTACCATAACGGCAGCGAGATGTATAATCTTCCGTCAGCAGGATACCGCCAGAGAATTGTTGGTATTATGTCTGGAAAAACAAATGAAAAATTAGTTCCGGTAAACGAAGACACAGAAATTATAAATGTTCAAGGTTTTGTTTGCAAGCCTGAATTTGCTAAGAAAAATAGAGGAGAGCAGTTCTTTTTTGTAAACGATCGATTTATAAAAAGTAGTTTTCTGCATCATGCAGTAATGTCTGCTTACGACGGATTGCTGAAGGATGGTTCTCAGCCAAGTTATTTCTTGTATCTGCAAGTTCCGCCAAATACAATTGATATCAATATCCATCCAACCAAAACAGAAATTAAATTTGATGACGAACAGGCTTTGTATGCTATTTTAAGAGCGTCTATCAAACATAGTTTAGGGCAGTTTAATGTTGCTCCAGTTTTAGATTTTGATAGAGATGCCAATTTAGATACGCCTTATCATTATAAAGATGTAGAAGCAGAAGTGCCAACTATTCAGGTAGACGGAACTTTTAATCCTTTTACAGATGATAAAACGAATCAGCATTATAGCAAAGGTTCTTCGGGATCATCGGGATATAGTTCGGGTTCATCATTTTCGTCTTCATCAGGATCTTCATCTTCTGGATCATCGTATTCGGGTTATTCTAAAAGAGTAGAACCAACTGCAAGCTGGGAAAGTTTATATGTTGGCCTAGATGTCGAAAATCCAGAAAGCTTAGAAAGTTCGCCATTTACATTCGAAAACGAGGAAGTAACCTCTTCTTTATTTGATGATGAAGAAGTAGAACAAGCGACGCAGAAGACGTATCAGATTCATAAAAAATATATTGTTTCGCCAATAAAATCAGGAATGATAATTGTCGATCAGCAGCGTGCACATCAGCGTATTTTGTACGAACAATTTTTGCTGAATATGACCGTAAATCAAGCTTCTAGCCAGCAATTGCTGTTTCCATTAGATTTGTTTTATTCGTCAAGCGAAATGAAATTGATTGAAGAACTAAAACCTTCGTTAGCAACAACCGGATTTGTTTTTGATGAAAGTAAAACGGATCATGTTGTCATTTCTGGGATTCCAGTAAATATTACAGAAAGTGAAGTTTCTCAAGTTATAGAACAATTGCTGAGCGATTTGCAGGACGGAATTCCGGCAAACAGTTACAGCCAAAACGATACAATTGCCAAGTCGATGGCCAAAAGTTTAGCGGTTAAAACAGGATCTTATTTAACCGAAAAAGAACAAGATAACTTAGTAAACGGTTTGTTTGCTTGTAAAGATCCAAATATTTCACCTTTTCAAAAACCTACCTTTATCACTATGCGTGTTGAAGATATAGATAAAAAGTTTGCTTTATGATGAATATGACTCCAGTAGTTAAACAACTGCTAATTATAAATATAATATTCTTTATTGGATCTCAGATAGTTCCAATTTCATATGACTATTTGATGCTGTATTATCCTGAAAGTGATCATTTCAGAATCTGGCAGATTATTACGCATATGTTTATGCACGCGCCACTGCCAAACTTTGCACATATTTTATTTAATATGTTTGCTTTGTACAGTTTTGGTTCGGCATTGGAACATTTCTGGGGCGGAAAAAAATTCTTGTTTTTCTATATTTCTTGCGGACTTGGTGCGGCATTGCTTCATACAGGAGTAAATTATTTTCAGATTCAATCGCTATTAAGTTCTGTTTCTGATTTGAATTTGTCAAAAGCTGAAATGCATATGATCTTGAATGCAGACTATTCAGCGTTATTTGATGCAAACGGAAAAATGATTCAAGGCGAAATAGCTACTATTTTAAACAAAGCACATTGCACGCAAGAGCAATTCAATTCATTAGCACAGGCGAGTTCCATTATGCAATCTCCTGTTTTAGGGGCTTCTGGAGCAATATATGGATTGCTAACCGCTTTTGCATTTATGTTTCCAAACGCAGGATTGGCATTATTATTTATTCCTGTTCCAATTAAAGCAAAATATTTTGTTCCTGGAATTTTAGCAATTGACTTATTTTTAGGTTTTAAAGGAAGTTCTTTATTTGGAAGCGGAGGAACCGGAATTGCGCATTTCGCACACGTTGGTGGTGCAATTGCAGGTTTTTTAATGATGTTATACTGGAAAAAAAATCAGTTTAATAACAACCGTTGGAATTAATTTTTAACTTTAAAGTACAAATTCTAAAACAAAAGAGTTTCTATGAATATTCTTGATGATTTAAAATTGCAGTATAGATTGGGCGGTATTGCCATGCGAGTGATGTACTGGAATATTGCCTGTTTTATTGTCTCGCTTATTTTCTTCTATAATTATTCAAATGGTCAGTTTGCTTTTCCAAGTTGGCTGGCATTGTCATCAGATCCTCAGGTTTTTATGTTTAAGCCTTGGACTTTTTTAACGTACGCTTTTTTTCACGACGGATTTTTTCATCTGTTGTTCAATATGATGGTGCTTAATTTTGCCAGCACTTTGTTTTTAACCTATTTCACCCAAAAACAATATTTAGGTTTATATCTTTTAAGCGCTCTTTTTGCTGGAGTAGCTTTTGCGCTGAGTTTTTATTTTTCTAATATAAGCGGTTCAATTGTTGGCGCATCTGCTGCTATAATGGCTATTTTGGTGGCAGCAACGACCTATTCTCCTTTGATGAACGTTCGTTTGTTTCTGTTCGGAAATGTAAAGCTTTGGCATATCACAGCGGTTATTATAATTTTAGATTTAATGCAGTTCCGTCTCGGAAATATGGGCGGACATATTTCGCATTTAGCGGGAGCATTTTTCGGATTTGCCTATATAAAACTGCTTCAAAACGGTACTGATTTAAGTATCATTGTTTCTAAAACCCTAGATTTCTTTGTAAATCTTTTTAGAAAATCTCCTAAGACCCCATTCACAAAAGTTCATAAAAATTACAAAAAACCTACAGAAAAAACGACATCAAGAATTGTTACGAAAGATAAAACGCAACAGCAGATTGATGAAATTTTAGACAAAATAAGCCAGTCGGGATACGATTGTCTGACAAAAGAAGAAAAAGAGTTTTTATTTAAAGCTGGAAAATAAACTTGTAGGAAATAAATATGAAAAACCTTTCTTGGTTTAATAAAATAATGTTCTTTTTGAACATAGTGCTGACTGTGCTTACATTTAGTGTCTATGTTTTACCTTTTTTAGCACCCAAAAGCTTTCCGCTTTTATCGGTGCTTACGCTGTTTATGCCAGCATTTTTTGTGGCAAACATATTGTTTTTTGTCTATTGGGGAATTCAGTTTAAAAAACGCCTTATTTTGTCTGGTTTGGTTTTGCTGACCGGAATTACATTCATTAGTAAATTCTATAAATTTTCTGCCAAAGAGTATATTAAAGACGAAAAAGACTTTTCTGTAATGAGTTATAATGTCCGACTTTTTAATGTTTTTAAGTGGCTGGACCGTGATGATATTCCAGAAAATATTAAAGGATTTATTGACGAAAAAGATCCTGATATTTTGTGTATTCAAGAATATTCTAATTCTGCACATTTAGATTTAAAAGTGTATCCGCACCGCTATATTTTTATTGACGGTAAAAAGATTAAAACAGGGCAGGCTATTTTTTCAAAATTTCCTATAATAAATGAGGGTAAAATTATTTTTCCAAAGTCGGATAATAATGTAGTATATGCTGATATAAAGCGTGGAAAAGATGTTATTCGCGTTTATAATATGCACTTGCAGTCTATTAAAATATCTCCCGATGTGAGTGAGATTTCTGATGATATTGATAATGTAAACCAAAAGAAATCGCAACGTATCTATGCTAGAATAAGTAAAGGATTCAAGCAGCAGCAAGAACAGGCTGAAATTTTTAAAGAAAATATTAAGCAGTGTAAAACTCCGTTTATTATATGCGGCGATATGAACAACAGTCCGTTTTCGTATGTATACCGAAGTATTAAAGGAAAGCAAAAAGATGCTTTTGAAGAAGCGGGAGAAGGTTTTGGAGCTACTTATAAATTCAAATATTATCCAGCAAGAATTGACTTCATTTTTACAGACAGTAAAATGAAAGTAAAACAATTTGAAAGCTTTTCTGATTTCGAAAATTCAGATCACTATCCGATTATGACAAGGCTTTCGATGGAATGATTTTTTATATTAGTTAACATTTAAAAAATCAATTTATCAAAAAATAAGGTTTTTCTTAATATGTTCAAAATCATATATTTGTAAGTTTTTTTTGTTTTTCGTTGAAATTTCTTAAAGTTTTTTCTTGTTTTTTATCTTTTGCTTACATATGTTTGTTGCGAAAAATAGAAAAATATTTACAAATAATATTGTTAGATGATTAAAGAAACTGTTAAAACTCAAATTAAGATAGCTGAATTATTTTATTACTTTTTAGTGTTTTTTCTATGCTACACAGCATCGAATAAATTGATTAAATTACAATCTTTTAGGACGAATTTGATTAAAACCACACTTTTTACTCCAGATTTTGCAGATGTATTTTCCATTTGTGTAATCATTTTAGAAATAGCTTTAATCTTGCTTTTAATTTTTTACAGAAAAAATGGGTTGTTGCTCAGTTGTATAACTTTTTTAGCATTTACATTATACATATCAGTTTTGAATTTCAAGGGATTATATGAAGTATGTGGTTGTGGTGGAGTTTTAAATGGCTTACAATATTCTTATCATTTAGTAATTAATATTACATTAATTATTGCTTCTATATTTTCTTTTTTAACATTCCATTCCCTTAATAATGAAAAATAAGTATTTTACGGGACTGATTACAGTTTTTGTAGCGATTATAGTTTGTATAACAATTTTGAATCTAGCAAATTCAAGTTCAAAAAAGAATTATTATTTTGAAAGAGCTTTTGTTAAGAATGATTTTTTGAAATTTTCCAAAACCATTTCTAAACTCAATGATAAAAGTGATTTTTTAATGAACGTCAATTCAGATAGTTTATTAGTTGAGAAAGAACTTTTAGAGAATGTAAATTCTACTGTTTTTTATAAATTGTATTTGTCGGATTTAAATTTTGAGAAAAAAAACAGTAAAGATGTAGATTTACCTTCAAACGCAGATATGAAGTTATGTACTAATAATAGTTTGTTTTATATTCAAAAATTTAAACTATATAATTATAATTTAATTTCTAAAAATAGAAAAGAAATAAATTTAGAAAATTTTAAAATTGTTTCACTTTTACCTTTGAAGGATTCAAATAACAAATTTATTTCTTTTGGTGAATTATTAAAAAATGAAGTTTATTACACGGGTTTTTTTATTATAGATACAAAATTTTCAACGGTTGATTTATTGAAAACCTTGAGCGAATCTAAGGAAAGCAATGTAATAAGTGCATCATTACAGTATTCAGGAAGTTTCTCTTATAATAGTGATAATGGTCTTTTAGCATACTTCTGTAATAAATATTCCAAAATTTATTTTTTCTCCTCTCAAACAGGGTCTTATAAAAAAGTTTTAACAACAAAAGAGGATGTTCCTTTACCTAAAATATTAAAAAATAACAAAGGAGATAGTTTTTATGCGAGAGGAACAACTAGAAATACAAATATGGGTTTTTTTTTGAAAAACGGAAATGTATTTGTTTTTTCAGCAAGATCTCCCCTTGAAAGTGAAATATTAGTTGATATTTATTCTTCTGATTCATTTAAGTATGAGAAAAGCATCAAATTTTTTTATAAAAATTTTGATTCGAAAAGTATTGAAATTGTTATGCTTAAAGATAATAAAATAGTAATGGGATTTAGTACAGATTATGCGGTCTTTAATTTGTTATAAGTTGTACTAGGAAGAAATAAAAAGATTTCTTGTGTCCATAATTTTCAATGTTAATGTTCAATTTATAAATTGAATTGTTTCAAAGTATTCTATTAATTAATTTAAATACACTAAAAAAATGAAAAATTATTTAAAATTTGTTGTTGCTGTTTTTGGAGTTGTAATTTCTTTGTGTGCATCTGGCGTTGTAAGTGCTCAAAAAGACAAGAAAGATCCTTCAGGTACATGTACGTTAAATAGCCAAATCTGTGGAAGAACAGGTGATGGTAATATAATCAGTGGAACTTATAATGAGTAAAAGTATGAACAGTTATTTAAAATTTGTTGTTGCTGTTTTTGGTATTACAATTTCTTTGTATTCGTCGGGAGTGATAAATGCTCAAAAAGATAAACAAGATCCAACCGATTGTTCACCAGGGAATGGAGAGTGTGGCATAACTGCAGATGGTAATCGTATCACTGGGAAATGTGGGTGTAACTAAATATTATTAATTATTATAAATAAAAAATTATGAGAACAAAATTAAGATTTATCATTGCAATTATGGGAATAACAGTTGCTTCTTTAAGTTCGTCAATTAGTACGGCTCAGAAAGATAAAAAAGATGATGGTGGCTGCTCTGGTGCACGAGGAGAATGTGGTAAAACAGATAGTGGTCAAGTGATTGTAGGTGTCTATAACACGTAAAAAATCAGAAAATTATTGTTTGGCTTTCCTAACTTATTAGTTAGGAAAGTTTTTTTTAAGATTTTTACTAATATTATTTATGCGATTTATAATTATTTCTTTCTTTTTTTTATGTACTGTTAGTCTTTTTTCTCAAGAAAAACATGCTATTTCCGGTAAAGTGTTAAATGATAATGTCGCTTTACAAGATGTATTAGTCGAGTTAAAAATGGGGCAAACTTCGAAATTCTCTATAACTAATAAGAATGGAGAGTATAAATTTGATTATAATACTCGTGATACTGTTTTTATTAAAGTGAAAAGTTATGGTTATAAAGAATTTGATTCTTTTGTAGAAATTAAAGGTAAAAATACTTTATTTAATATAGAGCTTGTTAAGTTAGAACCAGAATTGTTAAATGAAGTAGTTATTAAATCGGGTGAAAAAATAATCACAAGTGCAAAAAAAGCAATTTACCAGATAAATCATAAAGATTATTTAAAAAATGCAAAAGCAAGTGATGTGCTTCAGTCAGTACCTAATGTTTATTTTAATGAATTCGATGGTAAAACATTAGTTGATGGAGTGTTAACAGGTAAAATCTTTATTGATGGATTGGAAGCGGATGCCAGCGAGCTTAAAGGACTTAAAGTGGAAGATATAAAAAGTGTTGAAATAATTAATAATCCTTCGGTAGCTTATTTTAAATCGGAATTTTTAGGTGCAATTATTAATGTTATAACAAAAACTAGAGCAGAGGGTTTTTTTAAAGGTAGTTTAGATGGTACAGTTGGGGCTGTAAATAATTATTGGTCAATTAGTCCTAATTTCTCCTTTAAAAAAGATTTTTTTCTTTTAAGAACGAGTTTTCAATATTTAAATAATGATCAAGTAATTGATTTTACATCTAGACGGATTGATGAAAATGGTCTTTTCTATCAATCTAACATTAATCATTCTAATGGCAAACAATTAAATTCTAATACAAGAGTAGCCATAAAATTAAATGATAAGAGTAATTTTACTATTTCAAATAATATCAACGAATATAGTTTTTCTGGGAAAGCAAATGGCTTTACTGTTTTAAATGAAGAAGAAGTTAATCTTTTTTCTAAAATTGGTAAAGAAAGTATGGTTAACTGGAATATTGCATCAGTTTTTAATTATAAAATTGCTGAAAATAAGGCGTTTTTTTTTAAAAGCTCATATTCAATTTTTAATAACATAAATAAAAGTCAATTTCAGTTTGATAATACTTCTGAAATAGACTATTACGATGTTCAATCAAAAAATAATGAACTTTCGTTACAAGCCGATTATGAATTTGAAGAAATGCGTGTTTTTGGAAAAAAAATGGATTTTTATACTGATATTAAATACATAAATAGAAAGTATCGTTTTTCTCATGATAATTTTTACGTTTATCAGAATGTGTTTGATGGTTCAGTAGAATTAGACTCTGAATGGTCAAATAAATTTTCATCTGAAGTAAGTTTAACATATGAATTTACAAATAATTCAAATCAATTATTGAGGCAAAGTTATAACTTAGTATTGCCGACAATTAATAGCTTATATCATTTTGAGAATAAATTGGATTTAAAAGTAGGTTATTCGCGTAAAGTACTAAGACCAAGTGCAAGCGATTTAAATGATGATGTGCTTATTTTATATCCTGGTGTTGCGAAACAAGGGAATTCAGAACTTGATCCGCAGCTAAGAAATTACTATTTTGCAATGTTGACTAAGTTTTATACATCAGATAGTTTTTCTCTCAAAATTTATAATGAATCTATAAATAATGCTATCACACCTGTGTACAGAAATGACGGAAATTTATTAATTCAGACTCTTGAAAATGCAGCTAGATATAATTCTACTGGAATGAATATTGGTTTTAAAACAAAGGTGCTTAAGAAAATCACTGCAAATATAAATTCAGGCTTTGATTATAATGTTTTTGAAGATAATAGTCAAGATGCTATAATTGGAAAAAATAGTGGCTACACATTTAGGGGGAATTTTAATCTAAATGGAATATTTTTTAAAGATAGGTTGTCAATTTCTATTTCTGGAAGGCAAGATGGCCCTAATTATTCATTATTGTCAAAAAGGATTACCAATCCTTACTTAGATTTTACAATTTCAACAAATATTTTTAAGGGTAAATTAAATTTGAGTCTTTATGGACGAAACCTTCTTGGAAGAGTTTCTAGTGGATTTACAGACATTAGTGAATATAATAATTTTTATCAAAAAATTGAAACAAAGAATAATTCGCGAAATTTGCTTTTAACTCTGACTTATAATTTTGGTAAAAAATTTAGTGATAGGATAGAGTCTCAAGATATTAACAATAATGATGTCAGGCGTTAATGGAAATTATTTTTTGCGTTTTTAAATAATCCATTGCAAATTTACCTTCGTTAAAAAGTAAATCTAAAACACTTAAATTGTTGATAAAGCCATGTTTGTCATCAAAGACTTGAGTGTATTTCTCAAAAGAATTGGCGTCTTTTTTACCATTTGCTAAATATCTGAAATCGGTAAAATCAGCCACTTCGTGAAAATATTCAGTCGTTTTTCCAAAATCAAATTTCATTCGGAGGCATTTAGTAACAACATCCAAAACTTCGAAATTTAAATCCATTAAAAATTGGTGTTTTTTTTCGAAAATAGGAGCAATATCATCTTCAAAGTACTCAAAGAACGGAGAACTTCTATAAGCTGCCTCAAGCGATTTAAAATGCTGTTTCTGCCAATCAAATTCATTCTCGATCAAAATGTCTTTTGTTTTTTGATGCGCTTCTTTAGAATGCTTAACAGGAATATTTAATAATTGAATTCCGTTTGGACTATAAATATACGTTCTGTTTCTATTGGTCTGTTTCTGAAAATTATCTTCCATTTCAAAAGTAATGCTTTCAGATTGCGCTATTACAGCAAAATGACTGATAGATGGGAAATAAGTTGGCAGTATTAAGGAATTCATGAGTATTTGTGTTTAAAAAGTTTCAGGTTTCAGATTTCAGGTTCTATGCGAACTTGAAACGTGAAACCTGAAACAAAAATAACATTATTTTTTTATGCTTTATTCTCTCTTCTTTTTTTCCAGATAAAATCTCCTACGAAATAAATAGCAAGAAGTATTAAGAAATACTTAAAGTATGAGTGAGGCTGACCTTCGCCATCTACGGTTGTAAATACTCGGTTCCAGCGAATTTTATTGATGCCTTTTCCGTTAGTGTCCCAGCTCATCCAAATGAATACTGGTTTCCCTACGATATGATTTTCTGGAACATAACCCCAGTAACGGCTATCTTCTGAGTTATGACGGTTATCTCCCATCATCCAGTAATAGTTTTGTTTGAAAGTGTACGTAGTGGTTGGTTTTCCGTTAATCAAGAATTTTGAACCTTGCAACTCTAACGTATTTCCTTCATAATTTGTGATGATCTCTTTATAAAAAGGAAGCGATTCGTTTGTTAATGCAACTGTTTTTCCAGCTTCTGGAATGTAAATAGGCCCCATATTGTCTTGGCTCCATTTATTGATATGCGGGAATATTCTATCGTCATCCTGTGTATCAATTTTACGTATTACTGCAGTAACTCCAGGAGTGTTTTTAAATCTTTCAGCTCCAGCTTCTGTTAAAGCGCCTAAGTAAAGTGTATCTCTTTTTTCGGTTCTGAAACCTGCAGGATCTGTAATATCTAATTCTTTGAAAATAGTTTCAAAGTCAATCGGTGTTTTTCCGTCTAATGCTACAGCGTAAGAATATTGTGGTTTAGCTCTTTCTGGTAAAACTAATTTTTTTCCGTTAATGAAAACAAAGCCATCTTTAATGGCTAAACTGTCTCCAGGAATACCCACACATCTTTTTACGTAATTTGATTTTTTGTCTATTGGTTTAATAACGCCCGGTCTTCCTTTAGGTTCGAAGAAATAATGAACCGTATCGACAGGCCAGTTAAAGACGACAATATCGCAGCGTTTTATTTTCTGGATAGCTGGGAGTCTCAAATAAGGCAATTGTGGCCAGCTTAAATACGATTTGCTTTTTGTTAATGGAATAGAGTCATGAACCATTGGCAATGCAACTGTTGTCATTGGAACTCTAGGACCGTAGTTTAATTTACTCACAAATAAGAAATCACCAATTAGTAAAGATTTTTCTAAAGATGATGTTGGAATGGTATACGGCTGTACAACATAAGTATGCACTAATGTAGCTACTATAATCGCAAACAATAAAGAGCTGATAGTGTCGGCTGTTTTATTTTCAGGAGTTAAGCTGCGATCTTTACGATACTCTAATTTTTGGGTATAGTTTACATAGTAAATGTAAAATCCTAAAGTAAAAAGACCAAGAATAGTGTCTAAAGTAGATCTTTTGCCAAATGTTCTTAAGGTTTCTACCCAAACAACAGGAAACATGATCAAGTTGATAATCGGAATAAAAAGCAAAATGGTCCACCACGTCGGACGGCCAATAATTTTCATTAATACGATAGAATTGTAAACCGGAACAGCGGCTTCCCAGCTTTTTCTTCCAGCTGCTTGATATAATTTCCAAGTTCCTAAGAAATGGATAACTTGTACTGCTAAGAAAAATACGAACCAAGAGTATAGTGACATAATATTGTATTTTAAGTTTCAAATTCAGGATTTAGACTTCCAGAATTTTAGTCGATTTATTGTAAGTTTAAAACGTCTTTCATAGAGAAAATTCCCTGCTTTCCTGCCAGCCATTCTGCTGCAATAACGGCACCCAGAGCAAAGCCTTCGCGGTTATGAGCAGTATGTTTGATTTCGATGCTGTCAATTGCAGAATCGTAATTTACAGTGTGAGTTCCAGGCACTTCTCCAATTCTTTTTGCTTCAATACGAATCTCGTTTGCTTTAGCGTCATCTAAAGTCCAGTTTTTGTAATTGCTGTTTTCAATTACACCCTGAGCCAAAGAAATTGCTGTTCCGCTTGGAGCGTCTAATTTGTGAATGTGGTGAATTTCTTCCATCGAAACTTTATAAGAATCGAATTGCTTCATGATTTTAGCTAAATATTCATTTAGTCCGAAGAAAATATTTACTCCTAAGCTGAAATTTGAACTAGAAATGAATCCTCCTTTTTTCTCATTGCAAAGCGCAATCATCTCGTCATAATGTTCTAGCCATCCAGTTGTTCCTGATACTACAGGTACATTAGCATTAAAAGATGCAGAAATATTGCTAACGGCTGCTGATGGAACGCTGAAATCGATCGCAACATCGGCTGTTGCAAGTCCGTCATAGGTGTTAAATTCATCTTTCTTTAAAACTATTTCGTGACCTCTTTCTAAAGCAATTCTTTCGATTACTTTACCCATTTTTCCGTATCCTAAAAGCGCAATTTTCATTATGATTTGTTTTTGATTTTTTAAATAGAAATTAATCTATTAAAACTTATAGTTAAAAGTTAGTCCGACATTTGGTTTAAATGTTACATCGGCTGGATAAATTTCTGGACGCATTGAAAGCCTTTCGTTTACGTTAAACTGTATCAAAGCGGCGTCAACATTGGCATCGATTATATTCAAGACATAAAATCCGACAACAAATAAAGCAGATAAATCTCTGTTTCTCTGGTAGAATTTCTGTCCCGCAATAAGTCGGTCGTCGTCCAAAAATTGGTAGTTGTCATCGTTGTAGCCTTCCAATCTTCGTTTGTAGGCGTCACGATAATCGTGGTATTTTTTGTTATTGTCTATGTAGAAATATAAACTGGTTCCGATTGCTCCGTAGACCAATGGAATTTTCCAGTACTTTTTGTTGTATGCTTGACCTAAACCAGGTAAAATAGCCGAATAAAAAGCGGCTTTTGCTGGTGTAAGCGGGTCTATTTCTTGTAATGCAGTAGTGTCTTTTACGACCAAAACCGTGTCTTTTTTTACCTGGGCAAAAAGAGAAACGGTTCCTGTTAGAAAGAACAACAGACCAATGGGGACAATCTTATTCACTATCCGTTTATTAATTTTATAATTCTGTTAAAGTCGGCTTCAGAATTAAATGGAATTGTAATTTTTCCTTTTCCGTTACCAGCGACTTTTATATCAACTTTCGAACCAAAATAATCGTTGAAAGTATTTTTCTGTGTTTCTCTTACCACAAACGCAGACTCTGCTTTCGGTTTTCCGTCTGCTTTTGGTTGTAAACCTTCGTGATAATTTTTAACCAAAGCTTCTGTTTCGCGAACAGATAAATTTTGGCTTACGATTTTTTGGTAAATATCAGTCTGAACGTCTAAATCTTCAATGTTGATAATTGCTCTACCGTGTCCCATGCTAATAAAACCATCACGAATGCCAGTTTGGATAATCGGATCTAATTTTAAAAGACGTAAATAGTTGGCAATTGTCGAACGTTTTTTACCCACTCTCTCGCTCATTTGTTCTTGAGTTAATTGAATTTCGTCAATTAAACGCTGGTATGATAAAGCAATCTCAATTGGATCTAAGTCATGACGCTGAATGTTTTCAACCAAAGCCATAACTAAAGATTCGTTGTCGTTTGCAATACGAATATAAGCAGGAACATGAGTAAGGCCTACTAATTTAGACGCGCGAAGACGACGCTCTCCAGAGATTAACTGATATTTGTTAAAATCTAATTTACGAACAGTAATAGGTTGAATTACACCAAGTTCTTTAATAGAAGTGGCTAATTCGCGTAATGATTCTTCATTAAAATTGCTTCTAGGCTGAAACGGATTTATTTCAATCGCACTTATTTCAAGCTCAATGATGTTTCCAACAACCTTGTCAGCATTTTTATCTTCTACTGATTTAATGTCGTTTTCAGGATCTTTTAATAAGGCAGATAATCCTCTTCCTAAGGCTTGTTTTTTAATTACTTTTGTCATAAAAACTATTTACTGTTTTTCTTTATAATTTCTTGTGCTAAATGAATATAGTTTACGGCACCTTTGCTTGTTGCATCATAATTAATGATACTTTCTCCAAAACTCGGAGCCTCACTTAATTTTACATTTCGCTGAATTACAGTATCAAAAACCATATCGTTAAAGTGTTTTTGAACCTCTTCTACAACCTGATTTGATAAACGTAATCTTGAATCGTACATTGTTAATAATAAACCTTCAATGTCAAGATCTGGGTTGTGTATTTTTTGAATACTTTTAATAGTGTTCAATAATTTTCCTAATCCTTCAAGTGCAAAATACTCGCATTGAATAGGAATAACTACAGAATCTGCTGCTGTTAAAGCGTTCAAGGTTAACAAACCTAAAGAAGGTGCGCAGTCGATAATGATATAGTCATATTCTTCTTTTGCCTCTTCCAATGCTTTTTTAAGCATATACTCACGGTTTTCTTTGTCAACCAATTCAATTTCGATAGCAACAAGGTCAATGTGAGCTGGGATCACATCTACGTTTGGAGCTGTACATTTTAAAACGGCTTCTTTTGGTGTTACAGTATGCTCAAGTATTTGGTAGGTTCCAGTTTCAACTGTTTCTACATCAATTCCAAGACCAGATGTAGCATTGGCCTGTGGATCAGCGTCGATCAACAATACTTTTTTTTCTAAAACACCTAATGAGGCAGCAAGATTTACAGATGTAGTAGTCTTTCCAACGCCTCCTTTTTGATTAGCAATAGCAATGATTTTGCCCATTTATTTTCTGAATTTTGAACCGTAAAAATACAATTATTTATGGTTTCTGAAAATCTATTTTGTTAACATTTGTGAAAGTTTGATTAATCGGGGTTTCATGGGTGTTTGGCAGAAAATTATTTTAGATATGAATAGAATTGTCAATAAAATTTGAAGATAATTTAGTCGTTGTTCTTACTTAAAAAGGCAGGAATCAAAATTTAGCCAGAAAAAGAAATTATTTCAAAATCTCAATAGTCACATAAACCAAACCGCATTTTTTATTGGAAGCAATTTTCATAAAGGCTCTCTTGGTGAGATCAATTTCCCTTCCTTTAATAAATGGACCTCGGTCTGTAACTTCTACAATTGCAGATTTCTTGTTAGCTTCGTTTGTTACTCTTAATAAGGTGCCAAAAGGAAATTTCTTATGCGCTGCGGTAAGATCGTTGTTGTTAAATTTTCTGCCGCTCGCTGTTTTCCTTCCGTTAAATTTATCATGATAATAAGATGCGTGGACATTTTTCTTATGCAGCACAATTTCTCTGGCAATGGAGTTAATAAAAATGATATTTTTTTGCTGTGCGATAGCAAGGACAGAAAACGCCAAGATTATAAATAGTGTAATTTTTTTCATTTCATTTTCTCTTTCTATTTATGGACAAAAAAAAGTGATTAACGAAAAACAGATAGGTGCAATAAGGTTTATTTATGGTATAAAAAGGCAAAATTTCTAGATTTTGTAGTGTTTTTGATAAGAAAATTGAGAGCAAAAACGGACTTTCAGCTTACAGATTATTGCTATTTTGTGATCCCTAAAAACTACAATAATTACAAACTATCAAACCACAAAAAGCAACATTCTTATGAGTAAAAAAACAATCTCATTATTTACACTATTCGCGTCTATGCTGTTTTTATGCAGTTTTATTTCGCCTTATTCTACAGATGAAAAAATAGAAGGAAATAAAAAAATAGAACGTAAAATTGTTTACAGCAAAAAGAAACATTCTATAACATTATCATGGTCGGCTTTTGGCTCTTCTGGAAATTATATGATTACTAGAGGAGGAAGTCGCTTGGCATCAAATTTTGTATCAGTTGGGTCAACTTCTAAATTGACATTTATAGACAATAAGCCCAATACAGATAAATACGAGAACTATTATAAAATTACTCGTAACGACATAACTATAGTCATTTCGCTCGAAAATCAGATTTTTGGAGACAATATGTATTTCTATGACAGAAAACATGAAAAGGCAGAAACAGCAAGAAATGAAATTAATTCGCAATTTAGCAGTATTGGTTTAGGCGGTGCAAATGGTGAATGGACAACAAAACGTCAGGCGTATTATTTCAAACCAAATGTTAATGGCGAAACGTATGATGTTGGCGGCTCTGGTTCTGCGTCGTCAGCTGAAGCAAATGCGATAGAATTAGGATTTTATTCTCATATAGGAGGTTTAGGGAAAGTGCCGTCTGATGTTAAATTGGGAGCGATATTTACTAGACCTCACCTTTCTGGTGGAGCAAATGCAACTTGTACTTTTTGGCGTTCGGTAGAAAATGTAGAAATAATGCGCGATTTTTCGTGGACGGTTTCTCAGTCAACAAGTGCGAGAAGATTGCTTATTGAAAGCACTTCGAAATATATTTCGGATATAGGAAACACGAATTTTTGGGGTAGTGGTGGTTTTATTGCCGATTCGCACTACACTACATCAAGGCCAAATTGGGGCGGACAGCAGCAATGGTATACCAGAAATACCGTTTTTCCTTCAGGCTCTGGAGCGATGGGAGGCTCGTATAATATGGTTTGGCAGGGTTGTGTAAATCCGCCGCAAGCAGATGATAGTAATTCTCCAATTTCTACTACACCTATTATTAGAGAAAAGCCTTTTCTTTTTATTGATAAGGATGGAGAATATAAAGTATTTGTTCCAGCATGGCAAAAAGATAGAGTTGGAGTTTCTTGGTCTGCAAATGATATGGGGCAAGGAAAAATTCAAGATTTGATTACGAGTTGGTATGTTGCTAAAGAAGGAGATACCGATGTGGAAATAAACGCCGCGTTGAAAGCGGGTAAAAATATATTTTTCACTCCAGGACATTATGCCTTAAATGCTCCGATTCAGGTAAACAGAAAAGATGCAATTCTTTTAGGAGCTGGTATTGCTTCGGTAACGTTAGAACCGACGGAGAAAAATACGTGGGGATGTATTTATGCTGATGATAAAGACGGTATTATCATTGCTGGACTTTTGATGGATTCTTTTAATAGTACAACGTATCAGATTAGAATTGGTAACGAAGATGCGAATGCCGATCATGCTAAAGATCCTATTTTACTAAGTGATATTACGTGTCGAGTAGGCGGAGTGCAGTCAAAAAATATTCAGATTCAGGCTTCGATGCAGATCAATAGTAATAATGTGGTAGGAGATCATTTCTGGCTGTGGCGTGCCGATCATGGTTCGCAAAAAGGCGGAGATGCGCGCTGGGTGAGAGACAGATGCAAAAACGGACTTATCGTTACAGGAAATGATGTTACGCTTTATGCTTTGTTTGTAGAACATTTTCAGGAATATGAAGTAGTATGGCTTGGAGAGCGTGGCAGAACTTTTTTCTTTCAAAACGAACCGCCATACGATGCTCCGAATCAGGCAAGCTGGAGCAGTCAGGGCGGAAGAGTTGATGGTTACGCGGCATTTAAAGTGGCCAATTCGGTAAAAGAACATCATACAATAGGAATGGGATCTTATGCTGTTTTTACAGGAACTGATGGAAATGTAAATAAGAAAAACGGTTTTGAAGTGCCAAATAGTCCAAATGTGAAGTTGGAGAAAATGTGCATTACTCGTTTTGCAGGTCCTGGTAATATTCAAAATGTTATCAATGGTACAGGTGGCAGTACAGCAACGGGCGCCAAACGTGTAGCATTGTATAATAATGGAGATGGCATACAGCCTTTTGATGAAGAATTTGTGTTTCCAAGTAAGGAATCTTATCCTTCTTACATTAAAAGTATAGAATAATTATACAGATTATATAAAAAATGAAACTCTGAGGATTGCTAATCTTCAGAGTTTTTTATTTTTAAAAATCAGCACATAATTCTGTAGCAGTCAAAAAGTTATTTCGGTTATTAAAATCAATTGAAGATGCCTCGTTTTTAAGGAAAAGCGTTTCTAAGAAAACATGAAAATTTATTTTCTTATTTTTTTCTTTTTCAAATCAAATTTATTTATATCTTTGCATCCGCTTTCGGGCACTACAACAAATATACATCTTCGGGGTGTAGCGTAGCCCGGTTATCGCGCCTGCTTTGGGAGCAGGAGGCCGCAGGTTCGAATCCTGCCACCCCGACAAAAAGCCGAACAGAAATGTTCGGCTTTTTTCTTTTTAGGATTATTTTATAAATATCTCCTTTGCCAAAATTAAAAATGAGCTCAAAAATTTTGCGTCTCTGCGACTTTGCGAGATTCAAACGACCTGACAAACGTTAGACGCACTGCAGTGCGTCTCTACATACAATCTTTGCGCTTAAAATAATCAGCTATTTAATTTTTATATTTTGCATCAACATCTGCAGTCAATGTTTTCAAGAAAGCAGCCATGTTTTTAGCATCCTCATCAGAAATATCTTTATTAAGCTGTAATTTTCCCATCATTTTTATGGCTTCATTCAATGATGAAACGGAACCATCATGAAAATAAGGTGCCGTTTTTTCTACATTACGTAAACCTGGGACTTTGAACATATATAAATCTCCATCTTTTTTTGTTAGATTGTAAAGTCCTTTGTCGACTTTTTTGCTGCCGGTAAGTTTTGCATAATCACCATAAACGCCAAATTTCTGAAACATTTGGCCTCCTAATGCAGGACCGCTATGGCAGGTAATGCAACCATTCTCGATAAAAGAACTTAAACCCTTTTTTTCCTGATCATTTAGCGCCGATTCATTTCCATCCAAATAATCGTCAAATTTACTTTTCGGATTAAGTTTGCGTTCAAAAGCACCAATTGCATTGGCGAGATTATCAAAAGTAATTGGCTCTTTATCTTTTGGATATACCTTTTTAAACAGAGCTTGATATTCTGGCATTGCTCTTAGTTTTTTCTCTAAAAATGCAGCGTCTGGAATACTGTGTTCTACAGGATTTAGTAAAGGTCCTTTGGCTTGTTCTTCTACATTTTTGGCACGGCCATCCCAAAATTGCATAGAATGCAGCGAAGCATAAATTACGGTAGGCGAGTTACGGTCTCCCAATTGTTTTGTGTCTCCTTCAGACAAAGATTTGTTGTCAACTCCATAAGTGGCAAGATTGTGACAGGAATTACAGCTGATTGTTCCATTTTTTGACAATGCTTTATCGTAATAAAGTTTTTTTCCCAAATCAAATTTTTCCTGCGATATGTTTTCTTCAGGCAATGCTGAAACAGATTTAAAGAAAGTAGAAGCTTTCGCTAACAATTCTGATTTAGGAGTTTCTGGAGTTTTTACGACATCGAATTCACCCGATTCTTTCTTGCACGAAGTCAATGACAAACCTGCAAGCAGTAAAATTACTTTTTTCATTTCTATTTTAGTTAAGTTTTTTTTATTGGAACAATGTAGGATAAAACCTATTTTTAAGAAATGATTTTTATCATGTATTCCATGTTTCTGGCGAATAACGATTACAATTGTTTAAATTTTTAATTTGCGAAAGCAATAATGCGCAGACATAAGCTTGACATATTCATTATTTGTTATTTGAGAATAACAAAAACTGATTAGCCGAGTTCTTTTTTCCAACAATAAAAACTTACTTTTGCACCATCAATTATTAATGAAAACATAACTATGTCAAATACAATCGAAAAAATTAAATGCCTTATTATAGGTTCTGGTCCTGCCGGATATACTGCGGCTATTTATGCAGCCAGAGCTAATATGAATCCAGTATTATATCAAGGAATGCAGCCTGGCGGTCAATTGACGACTACTAATGAAGTTGAAAATTTTCCAGGTTATGTTGATGGAGTAACAGGACCTGAAATGATGATTCAGTTACAAGAACAAGCAAAACGTTTTGGTGCAGATATTCGTGACGGATGGGCAACAAAAGTTGATTTTTCTGGAGGTGTTCATAAAGTTTGGATTAACGATTCTATCGAATTGCACTGCGAAACTGTAATTATTTCTACAGGTGCTTCGGCTAAATATTTAGGATTGCCATCAGAACAACATTACCTAAATATGGGTGGTGGAGTTTCTGCTTGTGCGGTTTGCGACGGATTCTTCTACAGAAATCAAGATGTTGTAATTGTTGGTGCGGGAGATTCTGCTTGCGAAGAAGCGCATTATTTATCTAAACTTTGCAAAAAAGTAACCATGTTGGTTAGAAGCGAGAAATTTAGAGCTTCTAAAATTATGGAAGAGCGTGTTCGTAAAACAGAAAATATCGAAATCTTAATGAATCACGATACTGTGGAAGTTCTTGGAGATAATAATGTAGTTCATGCTATTAAAGCATTAAACAAAACTACTGGAGAAGTTATCGAAATTCCTGCAACTGGTTTCTTCGTAGCAATTGGACACAAACCAAACACAGATATCTTTAAAGATTATATTACACTAGACGAAACAGGTTATATCGTAAACACTCCAGGGACATCTAAAACGAATGTAGAAGGTGTTTTTGTTGCTGGTGATGCTGCAGATCATGTTTACCGTCAAGCAATTACTGCTGCAGGTACAGGATGTATGGCTGCGCTAGATGCTGAAAGATATTTGGCTTCAAAGGAATAAATTTTTTGTTTCAAGTTAATCTGAACTTGCTATAAATATAAAAGTCCCTTTCTTTCGGAAGGGACTTTTTCATTATATTTTTAAACTCTAAAATAATTTATAAGTTTACAATGTCGATGTTTTTGGTTTTGGTGCGCCTGGTTTTTTTATCAGTTTTGCCTCTTCGCTAAAACGTGTAAGTTCTATTTTTGGATCACCAGATAGTGAAATTTCAGACTTGTCTCCAGCTGCAATTGTGATAGTGTTTTCTGCTAAAATGCTCGCAACAGAAGAACCTTCGGCAGTAATATTCGCATCTTTCAAAGTAAATTTTACTCCAGTGAAAATAGAATTATTGTCTAGCCTAATTGTAGCTTTTTCAGCAATACCTTCAATTGCAGCAGTTGATCTCTGATATAAATCGCATTTGAATTTTATAGCAGAAACTAATGTTTTAACTGAAGCATTTTTGCTCAATTGCAAATTTCCATCTTCAGCTTTTAAGTTTAACTCTGTTTTAGTTTTATCATCAGCAATTAGGGAGAATCTCTTTGAATTTACGTTTAAAAATAATTTAGAAAAATCAAGACAATTCATTGTGATATCATCCAATTGCAATTCTTGAATGGCATAAACTATAGCTTCATTTTTTGTAATGACCTTATTTAAAGATTTAGTATACGTTACTTTTACAGCTAACTTCTTGAAAATAGTAGATTCTTTATTAGTGTATAATCGAAGCGTTTTTTCTCTTAAATCCATTCCGATAATATCATGAAGATTATCATCGGCTTCAATTTTAATTTCGTTTTTTTCTCCTTGCTCCAAATAAACTTCCAAATTATCATCGACTTCAAGAGCGTCAAAACTTCCAACTTCTTTTATCGAGGTCGTTACAATTTTAGAACCTTTAATTTTTTCTCTTTTTTGTGCAAAAGTGAAAGTTGTAACAAATAATAATAAGAGCAGCGCTGTACTTTTTTTCATTAATTCTAGATTTGATTTTGACAAATATAAAAAAATCATCCACTTTCGGTGAATGATTTCTTTTATATTTAACAGTTCCACTTTTAGCTTTTGCTTACGCTTCCTCCAGAAGTTGCCGATTTTTCAACCGTTTTTGGATTACCGCTGTAGTTGATATTTCCTCCGCTAGAAGCATCTGCTTTTAAGCTTAAGATTGGACGTACAGAAACAGTTCCTCCGCTAGAAGCATCAGCATGAACTTCATTTGCCATAAGTTTTTCGGCATCTATACTTCCTCCGCTTGACGCTGAAGTAGTAAGACTTAGCGCTTTACCTATAATATCTACAGAACTTCCGCTTCCGGCATCAATTGCAATTCTGTCCGATTCGATAGTAACATCCATCGATGCTGCGCTTGAGACGTCCAAAGTAATATCTTCACTTTGAATAGTGCCATTAGTTTCAACAGTTGACGCACTCGAAGCTTCTATTTTATGAACAGCAGGCATTTTTACCGTCACCGTTTTTGATGTAATGTTGCGGAAAGAGCTGTATTTGCATTCAATAATTAGCGTTCCATTTTCTACTCTTGTAACGATTTCTTTTTGAAGATTATCATCGGCCTCGACAGTAATTTCTGTTGCGTCAGACTGCTCAATAACCAAATCGATGGCATTGCTTACAGAGATATTTTTAAACTCCCCGTCAACGGTTCTTTTTTCTGTTGTAACATTTCCGCTTCCTTCAATAGAATTCATGTTAAAATTACATGAAGCAAACAGTAAAGCAGTAATAGTTATAATTATAAATTTCGTAATATGGATGATTATTTTTATCATGGTTTAGTTAGTTTTGATTATCACTCCGTTTTTATCTGTGGTTAGTCTTCCTTTAGTTTTTTTTCCGTTTATAACTTCTTTTCCGTTAATTTTAACCGAAACTTCTTTTATCGTGTCTGCAGCTTCAACGGCAGCTTCATTAACGTCTTCATTAATATTCTCGTAATCATTTTCATAGTTATTCTCGTAATTGTTGTCATTGTCCTCATCAGCAGGGCAGTTCAAACATCTTACTTTAGACCCGATAACTTTATAATTGTAATCTCCATTGTAATTTAATTCAAAGAAATTATCGTCTGAATTGTAGTAATCTCTAACAGAAGAATCTGGTTTAATCAGTTGCCCTTCTGGTACATAAAGATAAACATCAACTTCTTGTCCTCTGAATTTATTTTTTACATCTGTCAGAAAATAGTTATCCAAAATTAAATGATTTCCGTTAATTTGAAACTTATAATTAATTTTTTCTGCTCTTTTCTTTGCATTTGTAAAAGAGTTGCCTCTTGCACTTTTTTCGATCTGAATAAACGGAGCCGATTCATCTGTGCGCAATACGTGTAAACGCACGTCATTAGAATAAATCAATTCGTTGTTTGCAGAGTCCTGTACAAATTCAAATTCTCTGTAATGGTTCAAACTTTTTGTGTAATAATCATTGTACTTAAATTTGATGTACAAAGTATCAGCCGGTTTGATGGCAAAAACTTTTTTCTCTACTATTTTATTGTCGTATGAAATTTCAGTTGCCTGTTTAATTCCGATACTTGTAAGAATCGCGATAGAAATAATCCAAAGAGCCAAAAGCGTATATTTTGTAATATTTCCGATTGATTTTAAGTTTGGAGATAACAATTTAAATCCTAAAAGTGTCAGGAAGAAAAACGGAATTCCAACAGCAAAGAACATTAGCAATCCAAATGACCAAAGCGGATATTCTGTAAAGTTTCCAGCTTCAATAAAATTTTGCCAAGGGAAATCAATAAAAATGTTAGTTCCCAAAGTAAAAACGCCAATCAGCAACATGATTAAAGTTGAAATCCCAGATATAATTAGAATCACTCCTAAAAATTTAGCAAAGATTTTAAAAACCGTCATCACAAAGTCTCCAAATGAACTACTTATTCTCCCAGCTCCCGACTTTACCTGGTTTCCCATTTTGTCATAATCTGCATTTTTAAATTTATCAGATAATGAGTCAATTTCTTCGCGAACTTTTTTTTCGATGTTTGAAATCGTTACAGGCTCTCCAGTCATTTCTAATTTTTCTGAAGTCGTAACCGCTTCAGGGGTTACGATCCAAAGAACGAAGTAAGCTAGAATACCAGTTCCAAAACCTGCAAAAACGAATATTAAGAATACAATTTTGATCCAAACAGCGTCAATTCCAAAATAATGTCCTAAACCTGTCGCCACACCTCCAATCATACCTTTTTCTTTATCGCGGTATAATTTTTTGTGTTTTCTTGCATAATTATTAAAAGATTGAGCCGTTTCCTCATCTTCAATTCGGTAATCTTCTGGCTGTCCCATTACCGCAATCACTTCGTCAACATCTTTCAGTCCAACAACATGTTTTTCGCTTTTTTGTTTTTCTGTCAACAATTCAGAAACACGCATTTCGATGTCTTTAATAATTTCATCCTGACCAGATGAGTTGTTAAGTGATCGTTTTATAGCGTCAAAGTAGCGTGTCAATTTTAAGTATGCATCTTCATCGATGTGAAAAAACATCCCGCCTAAGTTAATATTTACTGTTTTGTTCATGACTTATTGATTTTGATTGGTGATTAGATTTACGGCGTCGGATAATTCTGTCCAAGTGCCGCTAAGTTCGTTTAAAAATGTTTGTCCTATCTCGGTTAATCCATAATATTTTCGAGGTGGCCCAGAGGTCGATTCTTCCCAGCGGTAATTTAGCAAACCGTCATTTTTCAGTCTCGTTAACAACGGGTAAACGGTTCCTTCTACAACTAGTAATTTTGCGTTTTTTAAAGTGTCTAATATTTCAGAGGTATAAGCATCTTTTTCTTTTAGAACTGATAAGATGCAAAACTCAAGAACACCTTTGCGCATCTGTGCTTTTGTGTTTTCAATGTTCATAATTTCATTTTGTTTTTTTTTGATTGAACAATTCGTTTTTTGATTGATGATGATATGATTGATGATTGATTTTTTGGAGCTATTTCCTGCTATCCGTTTCAATCTTTTGTGTCTCGTTAAAGAAACGAGACACAAAAGGATTTCCACTTCTATCAGGGCTAAAACTCCCGTATGTATAAGAACTTTTAATCTTTAACGTCTAATTACTTTATAAAAGGAATCGTAAGCGGATATTTGTATAATTCTCCGTTTGAAGCTTTTATAGAAGCATAAATCACTAAAAAGAATTCAACAAATTTTAATAATCCGAAAAGGATAACAGCTGTAATTCCTACACTTAACATTCCAATGTTTGCCTGAAAGTTAAAGTTTCTAATTACATAATCGTCGTCATTAAAAACAGCTTCTATTGGAAGATTCTGTAAAAAAACAGTTACGAAAATCGGAATAGCAATAAGTGCTAAAATCAAAGAGTAAAGCAAAATGCTTAACTGAAAATTCAAAGCCTGTTTTCCGTGATGATCTGCAAATTCAGATTTGTCTTTATAGTTCGTCCAAATGATTAGCGGAAAAATATAGTTACCAAACGGAATTATATATTGGCTTAAAGTACTCAAATGAGTAAATGCTGCTGTATTCTTTTCTGATGTTTTTTCCATGATGAGTGGTGTTGATTGTTCCATGATTAAAAGTATATAGTAATTTCTTATGCAAATATATGTCTAAAAAACAGTATCTTGTTTTGCATAGTACTAATTATTAACAAAAATTTAACAAATATAAGATTGTGAATTATCCTTTAAATTGCTGAAAATCATCCGAAAGTGCCGTGGTTAAAGGCTTTATATTCCTGTTAAAAGAATTTATTGTGCGTGCATAGTTTTTTTGTATTTTTACATAAAAAATATATTCTATGGCACTTTCGGTATCAAAACTTAATAAATTCGTCTTATTCAAATTGCCTTCAGCATACTTTTGCGGAGTTCGTGTAAAAGATATAAACGATAGCAGCTGTACAGTAACAGTAAAGCACAGATGGATCAATCAGAATCCGTTTAACTCAATGTATTTTGCAGTTCAGGCAATGGCGGCAGAGCTGACAACTGGAGCTTTAGTGATTTCGCAGATTCAGCAAAGCGGTAAAAAAATCTCTATGTTAGTAGCCAACAACAAAGGAAACTTTACTAAAAAAGCAACAGGAAGAATTACGTTTGTCTGCAAAGACGGACATTTAATTGCCGATGCCATCAAGAAAACCATAGAAACTGGAGAAGGGCAGACGTTCTGGATGAAATCTATAGGAACAAATGAAGAAGGAGTTCAAGTTTCTGAAATGGATTTTGAATGGAGTATTCGCGTGAAATAATTTTTATTTTCTTTTGCCACGAATTGCACTAATTCTCACGAATTAATATGTAAAACATATGAACTTTGACAATTTAAATTTTTGTCAAAGTTTTTTTTATTAGATTCAAATTAGAAATTAGCGAAAATTAGTGTAATTCGTGGCTAATAAAAAAGACCTCGTTTTTAGCGAGGTCTTTCTGTTGAAATTGAATTTCGTTTATTTCTTAGTACAACAAGATTTTTTATCTTTTTTCTCCGTTGTCTTTTTGCAGCAAGATTCTTTTTTTGCTTTTTCTTTTGTTGTAGGTTTCGTTTCTTGCGCTGTTACTCCAATTGAAAATAGAGCCACAGTTAAAGCTGTAATTACTTTTGTCATTGTTCGTTTTTTGATGGTTTAGATTTTATTTTTGATGAATCAAATATAGCAGGAATTCTTATAGCTGATTCTTACAAATTGTTAATGTTTTTGTAAACTTTAAGATGAACTTAAATAACTTATATGGTTCAAAAACAAAATCAATAATTCAAGTTCACCCCAAATCCTATTCCCATGTCGCTGTCATAATGCGTTGTGATTCCGAAGTTTCTGCCAACTACATATTTCAATCCCGCCATATATTCTTTATCTGTATTCCACATTAAATTCATTCGCAAACGTCTCGAAAGCGGAATATCTTTTCGTTCAAATTGCAAACGTACATTTCCATCCGTATAGACTTCGACTTGTGCTTTTATCAGCATCGGTAGAGTATATTCTAAACCTGCGCTAAAAACGGAGCGATTATCTTTAGTGTTTTTCTGTCCGAAAATATTCTGTTCCTGTTCATCCATTCCCATTTTTCGATAGCGCCAGTCAAAACCGATGAAAGGCATCAGCCATTGATTTTTACCAATATATCTTCCAATATGCGTTTCCGTTTCATAACCATGTTTGTCGTTGTAACCCAAACGCCATTCCGTGCCGATGCTCCAGCGTGTGTTGCTGTACATCGCTTCACCGTCGTTTCCATTCGTGGCAAAATCATTCTCGGCCATAAAATGAAACATTCGATCGTCCATTTTCAGCATTTTAAAAGCCATTTCGGGATGATGAATCAACGGATTTGGAGCTGAATTTTCGTAACTAAAAATCCTTCCCATTCCTGCCATCATGTGATACAGGATATGGCAATGAAAAAACCAGTCGCCATCTGCATTGGCTTCAAATTCAATGGTGTCGGTTTCCATTGGCATAATATCCAGAACATTTTTTAGAGGAGAATAATCTCCATGTTCGTTTAAAACCCTAAAATCATGTCCGTGCAAATGCATTGGATGGCGCATCATCGAACCATTATATAAGGTAATGCGAACAATTTCTCCTTTTTTAATTAAGATTTTATCCGTTTCAGAAACTACTTTATTATCCAGACTCCAAACATAACGATTCATATTTCCAGATAACTCAAAACGCAATTCTTTTACCGGCGCGTCTTTTGGAAGATTGGTTTTGAAAGGCGATTTCAGCATTTCATAATTTAAAGTCACAATTTCCGCAGTTTCCGTACTGTCACTTTCCATTTTCATTCCTTCCATATTATGATTCGAATGATCCATTGCAGGTTTTGCATTTTCATCTTCACCTGAAATTTCAGGATACATTACAGCGTTCATGTCCATTTTATTCAAAGACATATTCATGCCCATATCGTTCATTTCGCCATTCATTTTCATCATATCGTTCATCATTTTCATGCCTTCAAAATATTTTAATTTCGAAAGATGATGAACAGGTTGTTTTTCTCCATTTCCTAAAAACAAAGAAGCAGATCCCGTTCTGTCTTCGGCTGTAGCCAAAAAAGCAAAAGCTTTATTATCTTCTGGAATCGTGACTACAACATCATACGTTTCAGAAACGGCAATAATCAAACGATCAACTTCTACGGGTTCAACATCATTTCCGTCGCTGGCTACAACGGTGATTTTTCCTCCGCCATACGTCAGCCAGAAATAACTTGATGCGCCTCCGTTGGCAATTCTCAAACGGACTTTTGAGCCTGGTTTTAAATCAGAAAACTGCAACTCATTTTTGCCATTTATCAGGAACTTTTCATAATAAACATCGCTCACATCCATAGCGTTCATTCGCTTCCATTCGTTAGTCACTTTGGTTGAAAAATGTCCTTGTTTGATGGCTTCTGCATAGCTTTGCGTTGTTCCTTTTTTTATGGCAAACCAATCGTTGGCATTGTGCAGCATTCGCTGAATATTCTCAGGTTTCAAATCCGACCATTCGCTCAAAATAACCGGAATCGTTGGCAAATCGTCAATTCCTTTTCGAATTGTTGAATCGTCTTTCTTTTTATTGATGATGAAAAGCCCGTACAAACCAATTTGTTCCTGAAGTCCCGAATGACTGTGATACCAATACGTTCCGTTCTGGATAATTGGAAAAGTATATTTATGAGTTGTTCCTGGCTTAATTGGCATTTGCGTCAAATACGGAACGCCGTCTTCTTTATTCGGAAGAAATAATCCGTGCCAGTGCATTGCGGTGTCTTCGTTTTCTAGATCGTTGTGCACGTAAATTTCTGCAATATCGCCTTCGGTAAAAGTCAAAGTCGGCATCGGAATTTGTCCGTTTACAGCAATGGCACGTTTTTCTTTACCCGAAAAATTGACAATTGTATCTCGAACGTGCAAATCGTAACGCACGACTTTTTGTGCCTTTAACTGAAAAGCGATTAGAAATAAAAGAAGAATATATTTGATTTTCATACTATATTATAATTTGTTTTTTAACACATAGAAACATAGATTTCTGTATCTAAAAAAAGTGAGTGAAAGAAACTCGTTTCCACACATAGATATACTATGTGCATTGAAGCAAGTGAAGCGCCTTTAAACACAAAGCAGAACTATGTTTCTATGTGTTAAAAAATAATTACGCCCCAACGGTTACAATTTTAGATTTCGTAAACGTAAAGCATTCACAATTACTGAAACAGAACTTAAACTCATAGCAACCGCTGCCAACATTGGCGAAAGCAGAATTCCGAAAATGGGATATAAAATTCCTGCCGCAATTGGAACGCCCAAAGTGTTGTAAATAAAGGCAAAGAATAAATTTTGTTTGATATTTGACATTACAGCGTGACTCAAGTTTTTAGCTTTTACAATTCCGTGCAAATCGCCTTTTACCAAAGTTATTTTGGCACTTTCGATCGCTACGTCAGTTCCCGTCCCCATCGCAATTCCGATATTGGATTGCGCCAAAGCCGGAGCATCATTAATTCCGTCGCCCGCCATTGCCACAATTTTTCCTTCAGCTTGAAGACGTTCTATTTCTTTTAATTTATCTTCTGGAAGACAATCGGCTTTAAACGAACTCAAATGCAACTGATCGGCAACGGCTTTTGCTGTGTTTTTATTATCTCCCGTCAGCATAATAACTTCAACACCTTGAGCGATTAATTCTTTGATTGCTTTGGCACTATTTTCTTTTATAGCGTCGGTAATGGTTACATAACCTAAAACCGTTTTTTCAATAGAAATATAAGAAACCGTTTTTCCGAGATTTTGTTCGGCAACGACTTTAGTTTCCAAATCTTCAGAAATTGAAGCGCCAATTTCATCCATTAGCTTTTTATTTCCTAAAGCTATTTTTTTGTTTTCGATAGTTCCCAAAACACCTTTTCCTGCAATGGTTTCAAAATCTTGAACTTCTTTTGTAGAAATATTTCTAGCTTTAGCGAAATTAACAACCGCCTGCGCCAATGGGTGTTCGCTATGCTGGTTTAAAGAAGCAATGTTTTGAAGCAGTAAATTTTCGTCATTATTTAAAGCGAATATTTTTTCTACGGAAGGTTTTCCTTCCGTAATAGTTCCAGTTTTATCGGTAATTAAAACATCGATTTTATTCATGTTTTCCAATGCTTCAGCATTTTTGATTAAAATTCCCTGTTGCGCGCCTTTTCCAACACCAACCATAACCGACATCGGAGTTGCTAGTCCTAAAGCGCAAGGACAAGCAATAATTAAAACCGCAATCGCATTAATTAATCCATAAACATAAGCTGGTTCTGGACCAAATTTTGCCCAAAGGAAAAAGGTTAAAACCGAAATAATTACAACAGTCGGAACGAAATATTTAGAAACGCGATCGGCTAATTTCTGAATTGGAGCACGCGAACGGCTCGCATCATTTACCATTTGGATAATTTGTGATAGCATGGTTTCTGAACCTACTTTCTCGGCAACCATAACAAATGATTTGGTTCCGTTTATAGTTCCTGAAATTACAGCATCGCCCGTTTTTTTATCTGCAGGAATTGGTTCTCCGGTAATCATAGATTCGTCAATACTGCTTTCTCCTGAAGTTATTTTTCCGTCAACTGGAATTTTTTCTCCGGGTTTTACACGAAGCAAGTCGCCTTTTTTGATATTATGAATGGAGATTGTTTTATCAATTCCGTTTTCTACTAAAGTAGCTTCGGTGGGAGCCAGTTTTAAAAGTTCTTTTATCGCTCCGTTGGTTTGCCCGTGCGCTTTAGCTTCTAACAATTGTCCTAATAAAACTAAAGTGATAATGACGGTTGCCGCTTCAAAATACAAATGAATCGTTCCGTGATGTGATTTGAATTCAGGCGGAAAAATATCTGGAAAAAACATTCCGACCAAACTAAAAATAAAAGCCACGCTCGTTCCAATTCCGATTAGCGTAAACATGTTTAAATTCCACGTTACAATCGATTTGTAAGCGCGAACAAAAAACATCCACCCTGCATAAAATAACACGGGAAGCGAAAACAGAAACTGAACCCAATTCCATTTTTCAATCGACATTATATTATATAAAGGATTATTCGGAATCATTTCTGACATTGAAATAATAAAAATTGGAAGTGTAAACAAGATCGCAATTTTCATTTTTTTCAATAAATCGGTATACGTTTTATTTTCTTCGTCTGAAGCCTGCATCGGAACCAAATCCATTCCGCAAATTGGACAATCACCAGGTTCATCTGAAACAATTTCAGGATGCATTGGACAAGTATATTGCGCCGCTGAAACAGTAACCTGCGGCACTAAATCCATTCCGCAGACTGGACAATCTCCGGGTTTGTTATAGGTTTTATCTCCTTCGCAATGCATCGGACAGTAATAAACACCGTTTGCACTGTGCTGATGTACTTTTTTTGTTTCTGTTTTATGATGTGAATGCTCTTCTTTTTTATGACCTGAACAGCAAGATTTAACTGCTTCGCCGTGATTTTTGGGAGAATCCATTTCAATTGTATAATTCCCTGCCGCAGCTAAAACTTTCTGAAATTTTTCTGTTGGAACATGTTTTTCCATTGTGATAGTAGCGGTTGGCGGATTTAATGTTACTTCTGCCTGAACACCTTCGACTTCATTTAAAGTCTTTTCTACTTTGGTTCGGCATCCGTTGCACGACATTCCTGAAATTATATATTGATGTTTCATTGCTTTGTTCTTTTTGGTATACAATGCAAATTTCCGAACTATAAGCGGGTTCGGTTTGTATAATTTTGGGGATGATTTGTAAGATTTACTAAGATACGGTTTTTTTTTAATGCGTTTATTTTTTAATCGCAAAGCACGCAGAGAGTTACGCAAAGGGCGCTAAGATTTTATTTATTTGAGATTTTAAAAAGCTCGCAAAGTTTTTACTGGACTTATTTAATCGCGCAAAGCCGCGAAGTCGCAAAGTTTTTGTTTCACGCAGATTTAAAATGATTTAAGCAAATAAGAATAGATTTTAAAAATAAAAGATCAAATTAAATCTGCTGTAATTTGCGAAATCTGCGTGAAATAAATCTTTAATCTTCAGCCAAAAAACTTTGCGCTTTTGCGGCTTTGCGAGAAGGCCATAGCCCAAGATTTTAACCTTGGGTACGCAACGATTTCGTCATAACGAATGTCCTACCTGCATGTACCCAAGGTTGAAACCTTGGGGTATGGTTATAATTTTTGTGTTTAATTAAAAATGTAAAATAAAAGGTTAGCAAAAGCTTAAAAAAATCTTTGCGAACCTTGCGTAAACCTTTGCGATTAAAATTTATTGTAATAAAAACAGCACGATTTTTGTATCTTTGTTTCATAAATAAAAGATTATGAAAACAATAACTATAAACGAGCGTACAAAAGCAGGAAAGACATTGCTTGAACTTGCAAAGTTGTTAGCTGTGACAAATAAAGGTGTAAAAATTGAGGAAGAAGAAAGTCCATACAATCCTGAATTTGTTGCTGAAATTCAGAAAAGATATGCCGATTATAAAAGCGGAAAATCTAAAGCTACAGTAATTGATCCAAATGATATATGGGGAAGTTTAGGATTGAAATAATTCCCGAGGCACAATTAGAAATTGCAAAACATCTTAAGTCGGGTAATCAAGCGAGCATTAAGAAAATTGCAAAAATATTAGAAGAATTGGCGGAGCATCCTTTTGAAGGAATTGGAAAGCCGGAGGCTCTTAAATATCAATTTTCAGGATTTTGGTCTAGAGAAATAAATAAAAAAGATAGACTAATTTATAGTGTTGAGGAAGAAATTGTAACTGTTGTAGTAATTTCTGCAATGGGACATTATAATGATAAATAGAAAAACGTGCTAATTATTAGCACGTTTTTTTATTTATTTTTTGAGAATTTCGTTTATGAATATAGCCCAAGGTTTCAACCTTGGGTACGTAACGAATTTCTACTCTGTATGTACCCACGGTTGAAACCGTGAGCTATAGTTATAATCTTTGCGTTGAAAAATATAAAAATAAAAAGGTTCGCAAAGCTTAAAAAACTTTGCTCCCGATAGCTATCGGGATTGCGTAACTCTCTGCGTTCTTAACGGTTAAAAAACTTTTATAAATTCTCCAACTGAATACGGTTTTTATCTTTTAATTGCTTAAAACCAGTAGGAGTATGGCCAGTAATTTTTTTGAATTGATTACTCAAATGTGCGACGTTGCTGTAATTAAGAATATCGGCAATTTCGCTAAGCGAATGTTCATCATAAATCAATAATTCTTTTACTTTTTCAATTTTCTGGCTGATGAAATATTTTTCGATCGTAGTGTTTTCAACTTCAGAAAATAAATTGCTTAACGAATTATAATCTTGGTTGAGGTTTTCTGCCAAGTAATCTGAAAGATTAATTTTTAGATCATTGTTTTTTCGGTGAACCAAATCGACAATCAGGTTTTTTATTTTCTCGATTGTTTTTGTTTTTTTATCATCGATTAAATCAAAACCAATAGATTGAAGATTCTTCAATAAAATATCTTTCTGATTTTCATTGATTTCTTCCTCAATTTCAGCTTCTCCCAAATGAACAGAAATAGGATGAAGTCCGAGTTGTTCTAACTCAGACTTCACTACCATTATGCATCGGCTGCACACCATATTTTTGATGTAAAGCTTCATATTATTTAATCGTTTCTACCACATTTCCGCAAGTAAGCATAGAAGATCCATAGTACGGATTTTTAACTGCTTTTTCTTTACTTAACCAATCAGCATCGGCCATTGGGCAGTATTGTTTGTAGATTGGCTGGTCTGGATTTGAAACTTTTATTAAATCGTAAGTATTTTTAGAAAGCGATTTAAATGTCTCTCTCTGTTTTTTAAGATCTGTAGTTGCTGAAATACTTTTAGCATCAGCAGTTAATTTTTTAACCACTTTCATCCAAACGGTATGTTCGTTGCTTTTTAATTTATCCATTTTTACAGCGTTAATGGCAGTCAATAAAGTTGCAGCTTTCGCCGAAGTCAATTTGCTGTCACTTTTTATAAGTGCATCTTTTACGGCAAAATAAGAATCATAAACAGACTGTAGCTGACTTGCATCAACGATTTCTGTTATTCCAGATTCTGATTTTGTGGTGTTTGCTTGAATAGTATTGGCGCTAAATAATACTGTTAAGACTGTTGCTAAAGCTATGATTGATTTTTTCATTGTATATAATATTAGGTAAAGGATTTAATTTTCCTTTAAAATTAATTAAAAAATTTGGTTTCAAAAAAGACCCAATATGGGCTGTCACAAATGCAATAATTATATTTTCGGCTTTAGCCAAATAGAAGTAAATCCAGAAGAAATAGTTGAATTACTGTAGGATGAAATAGTGTTTTTTAAAAAAAAGTTGAAAACATCTTTTTGTAAATCAAAATCATTTGAAGTTAAAATGACAAATTGCAAGGCAGAGGCAGTACAGCCCGAATGACGGCATTTTCCGTCACAATTGTGTTTTTCTTGCTTGGAAGTTTTCTTTTCACAGCATTTTTTAGAACAGCTGTTTTCTTCTTTTGTGCTAATTTCTTTTTGATGTCCGCTATTGCATGCATGGCTGTAACCGGGGTTCCAAAAGAAACTCAGCGTTAGAAAAAGCATTACTATGTGGATTCTTTTGGTCAAAGAAATTATTTTTAGAAGTACAAATTTAGTTAAAAAATATTCGAAGAAACTTTTTTTAAGATTTCGCTAACTAGAGTTTCTTAAAATCGGTTGGTTTCATGTTTTTGCGTTTCTTGAAATAATTCGTCAAATGACTTTCGTCTGTAAAACCAAATTCGTACGCAATTTGTTTGATTGGCAATTGATTGTTGTGAAATCTTTTTTCGATTAAAGCCATTCTCAAATTTTGAATATATTCGCGATAACTAATGCTGAAAGTTCTTTTGAAATAAGCACTAAAATAAGTTTGAGCAATATTAAAATGTTCTGCAATAACTTTTACCTGAATCAATTTTGGCTGATAAATATTCTGATGAATGTAATTGGCAATTTGCTCATTATCTAAATGTGTCGATTTCATCTGCAGATTCATGCCTCGAATCGTTTCTTTAATTAAACCAAAAATGGAAAGAATCTGATAGAAAACAATTGGCGAAGATGTAACGTCAATATAATGATTATAAGTTACGATGTTTTCGACTGTGTTTCTTAAAATTGTTTTGCAGGGTTCATCAAATTTTAAAACTGTTTCTTTTAAGATTTTATCTCTCATGAAGCTTTCAGGAGTATTCACCAAAAACTCATCGCAGGTTAGATTCTGTTTGGAGTTGAAATAATTGTCGGTGAATTCTATGAATATAAATAGTGTGCTTTTCTTTATATCAAAATAATGTTCATCGTCTGGCGAAATTACAAATAGATCTCCTGCTTTGTAGGGTAATAAGTTGTTATTCAAATGATGAATGCCACTTCCTTTTTTAATATAGATAATTTCGTAATACGTATGAGTATGCGGAGGAAGATGAAATTTCTCTTCTTCAAATTCATCAAGGACAAGAGTTTTAAACTGATTTAATTTTGGCATAACTTAAATGTACAATTTTATATCACAAATTTACAATTTATTTTCAGGTTAACGGCGTTAAATTTGCATCGTAGAAATCTATTCCTTTCTACAGTAAATCAAAATGAAAAAAAGTCTTATTGCACTCTCTTTAGGAGGGTTAACTATTGGAATTACAGAATTTGTAATGATGGGATTACTCCCAGATATTGCTTCAGATATGAAAGTCTCTATTCCCGTTGCTGGATATTTAATTTCAGCTTACGCGCTTGGAGTTGTTATTGGAGCGCCTTTATTAGTAATCGCAGGAAGAAATTATGCGCCTAAAAAAATGCTTTTAATATTAGCTTTAATGCTGGCCGTTTTTAATGCTTTGTCCATTATTGCTCCTGATTATAATGTATTATTTGCTTCTCGATTTTTATCTGGATTGCCACACGGAGCATTCTTTGGAGTGGGTGCGGTAGTCGCAAGCCGTTTGGCAGATAAAGGAAAAGAAGCGCAGGCAATTTCTATAATGTTTGCGGGTTTGACTATCGCTAATTTAATAGGTGTGCCAATCGGAACTTATATAGGACACCATTTTATTTGGCGTTATACTTTTGTGTTAATTGCTATTGTTGGCTTATTGACCTTTTTAGCTATTTATTTATGGATGCCAAATCTTGAAAAGGGAGAAAGTGTGAATATGAAAACGCAACTTCAGTTCTTTAAGAAAACAGAAGCTTGGCTAATCATCGGAATCACTGCTATTGGTTTTGGAGGTTTGTTTGCTTGGATCAGTTATATTGCTCCTTTATTAATTAATGTTTCTAAATTTTCGCCAGAAGATGTTTCTTCAATTCTGATTTTGGCAGGATTAGGAATGGTTGTCGGTAATTTTGTTGGAGGAAAATTGGCCGATCGTTTTTCACCGGCTCCGACAACTCTGGCGCTCTTACTTGTTATGTCGACCGATTTGGTTTTGGTTTATTTCTTCTCGTTCAATCAATATATGTCTTTATTCCTAACTTTCTTAACTGGAGCTATTTCATTCTCGGTTATTGCGCCAATTCAGATGCTAATGATACGCACAGCAAAAGGAGCAGAGATGATCGCTTCGGCTTCATTGCAAGGAAGCTTCAATATAGGTAATGCATTAGGAGCGTTTTTAGGCGGTTTACCATTGGCGGCTGGGTTTAGTTATTCTTCTCCAAATCTTATAGGAGTTGTAATGTCTGTGATCGGCATGATTATTACTTTCATCTTGATGAGGTTACATCAAAAACAGGTTCGAGTACAGCCTATCTAATTCTAAAAATTACATTCTTTTTAGCCCTTAACGTTTGTTTAAGGGCTTTTTTTTTGTTTTGAAAATAACGAAACTTATAGTCAAAATTACTTTTTCCCTCGCGATTAAATCTTTTTTATAGGTAAAATCACTATAAAATTTTGCTGATATTTCCAGTTCTTAAAATTTTTTTTAGTACTATTTTAACTTTTTAAGTGTGAAATCAACACCTAAAAATTTCGTAATTAATATTCATGTAATCGATTGTTTTTTTTGCAAAAATCGAATCAAATGAACGATTAATAATAATATATTTAATATTTTATATTAGCATAAATTATATATGTCACATAAAAAGCGGATATAATTTTTAATTTGTAATTTTTTTTATGAAATTTTTAGGAATTTTTATTTTTCATTTCGAAAAAATATCTATGTTTGTGTAATCGATTACAACTTTTTTTCCTTGTTTCGAAATCGATTAAGTAAAAAAGGCTGAAAATGTACTAAACGTAAAGCTTTAATACAGATATAAATAAAGTATTGTTAAAATAAAACCACAAAAATTAACTAAAAAATGAATTGAAAGTAACCACAAAAAACCACTTAAACCAAAAAGAAAAAACATTAATAACTTAAACAATCAACCATGAACTTTAAAGAACTATTAAACAAAGGAGCAAATTTTTGCTTTAAACTTGTTTTCTTACTGTGCTTATTGATCGGTAGTCAAGTACACGCACAGGGCACAACGATAGAGGGAACCGTGAAGGATGCCGCGGGACTTTCTCTTCCTGGGGTAAACGTCTTAGAAAAAGGAACTAAGAACGGAACTTCTACCGATTTTGACGGACATTATAAAATAAAGCTTACCAACCCGAAAGCGGTCTTAAGTTTTTCTTTTATAGGATTTAAAACCATTGACATTTCAGCTGACGGAAAAACAAAAGTAAATGCAACGATGTCTGAAGATTCTAATAGCTTAAATGAAGTTGTTGTAATTGGATATGGAACAGCTAAAAAATCTGATTTGACTGGAGCGGTTTCTACAATATCAGGTACCGACCTTAAAAAAGTACCAGTAGCCAATGTTGCTGAAGCATTAACAGGTCGTATTGCTGGTGTACAAGTAACGGCAGCAGAGGGTTCTCCAGATGCAGATATTAAAATTAGAGTTCGTGGAGGAGGGTCTCTTACTCAAGATTCTTCGCCTTTAATTATTGTGGACGGTTTTCCGATCAATAATATGAATGATATTTCTTCATCTGATATCGAGACAATGACGGTTTTAAAAGATGCGGCTTCAACTGCAATCTACGGATCTCGTGGTGCAAATGGGGTTATCCTTATTACAACAAGAAGAGGCAAAGATGGAAAAATGGCAGTAAACTTCAATATGTTCTATGGCATGAAAACTATGGCTAAAGAAATTGATGTTTTGTCGCCAGAAGATTATACTAAATGGCAGTACGAATATGCATTGCTTTCTCAAAGTGGAACAAAAGTAGCTTCTAATCCCGATAGTTACACAAAGTATTTTGGAAACTGGGAAGATCACGATCTGTATAACGGTTTAAAAGGTGATAATTGGCAAAAGCAAGTTTTTGGACGTAGAGGTGAAGTGCAAAGCCGTGATTTGGGAATTAGAGGAGGAACAGATAAGATTAATTATAATTTTAATTATGCTCATTATGATGAAAAGGCAATTATGATCGGTTCAAATTATAAAAGAAATAACCTTTCATTGGCTTTGAATAGCAAATTAAGTGATAAGATTGATGTTGGTTTTACAGTGCGTTATTCAGATACAGAAGTTGATGGTGGTGGTGTAAATGAGCAAAATGAGAAATCTTCATCAGATTCACGTATGCGTACTATTGTAGGATATGCACCACTTCCTGTATCGGGATTAACTTCTGAAGATGTTAATGGCGATGGGACAGATATGCTAATAAATCCTTTTACTTCTATTTCTGATAATCAGCGTCAGCAGTTCCGTAAAAACTTTAATATGTTAGGAAGTTTTGGATGGGAGATTGTAGACAATTTAAAGTTGAAAGTAGATTTAGGTTTGGATAATTTTAATAATCAAGATTATCGTTTTTACGGTCTAACTACTTATTATGTAGCTAATTCTCCAATTGCGACTTTACAGAATATGCCTGCAATGATTATGTCAGACAATAAAGAGAAGCGTTTTAGAAATGCAAACACATTAAACTACGATTTCAAAAAATTAATGGGAGAGGATCATCATTTAACAGCTCTTGTTGGAGAAGAAAGTATTACATATACAACAAATACGCTAACAAATACAATCCATGGATATCCTACTTTTTTTGATTTTGAAAAAGCAAAAACATTAACAACACAAGGAACTCCACAATCTGTAGATAATTATTACAGTCCAGATGATAGATTATTATCATTCTTTGGACGTGCAAATTATGATTACAAAAATCGTTACATTTTATCAGCTACGTTTCGTGCAGATGGTTCTAGTAAATTTCAAGAGCAAAACCGTTGGGGCTATTTTCCAGCATTTGCAGCAGGATGGAAAATTTCTGAAGAGAATTGGTTAAAAAATAAAAGTTGGTTAAGCCTTTTAAAGTTGAGAGCTAGTTATGGTGAGGCAGGAAATAATAATATACCTGTTGGTCAGCAAGTTCAAATTTTCCAATCTACAGCGACTACATGGATTAATGGTGTTACTAGTGTTTGGGCACCTTCTAAAACAATGCCTAATCCTGATTTGAAATGGGAAACGACAGTAACTCAGAATTTTGGTTTGGATTTTGCATTTTTCAAAAATCGCTTAAGTGGTAATTTTGATGTCTATAAAAATGTTACCAGCGACTTGTTAATCAATTTTCCAGTTTCTGGAGTTGGATATGATTATCAATACCGTAACATGGGAGAAACACAAAACACAGGTTTTGAGGCTACTGTAAATGTTGTTGCGATTGAAAAAGAGAATTACGGACTTAATTTTTCATTCAACATGGGAGTAAACAAAAACCGTATTAACTCACTTGGGGTTATGAGCGATTTTGGACAAGCAACAGGATGGGCTTCTTCTCAAATCGGAGATGATTATCTAGTAGCAGTAGGATCTTCGTTAGGTAGTATGTATGGCTATAGAAATGATGGTAGATATGAAGTTTCAGACTTTGATTATGTTGGAGGAAAATATGTTCTAAAAAGTGGTGTAGTGAATACCTCTACTTCTCTAGTAGGAAGCGGAAGTACCCTTATGCCTGGAGATATGAAATTGAAAGATGTTAATGGAGATGGTATAGTAGATATAAAAGATAAAACAGTTATTGGTAATGTTAATCCTAAAAGCACTGGTGGTTTTGTAATCAACGGTAATGCTTATGGATTTGACTTAATGGCGGCTTTCAACTGGAGTATTGGTAATGAAGTATATAATGCTGATAAAATTGAATTTTCTACTGCTACAGCTTCAGGAAGATATAAAAACTTAAACTCTACGATGGCAGACGGTAAGAGATGGACAAACTTAGATCCAGCAACGGGACAATTAGTAATAGATAACCCTGAAGCTTTAGCAGCTCTTAATACTAATACAACGATGTGGTCTCCATATATGAGAAGCGCTATTTTTACTGATTGGGCTGTTGAAGACGCCTCTTTCTTAAGATTAAATACTTTAACATTAGGGTATACAACACCTCAAATGTTTACATCAAAACTTGGAATTTCAAAGTTGAGATTTTATTTAACGGCTAGCAATGTTTTTGTTTGGACTAACTTCAGTGGTTCTGATCCAGAAGTTTCAACAAAAAGGAAAAATCCACTTACACCAGGTGTTGATTCAAGCCCTTATCCAAGAAGCAGACAAATGATTTTTGGTATGAATCTTAATTTCTAATTTAAAAGACAACAAAATGAAACATAAAATAATAATAGCGGGATTGATAATTTGTAGTCTATTTAGTTCTTGCCAGCAATTTGAAGACGATTATTTAGATACAGATGCAAAATCAACATTAGATCCAGCGTTGATCTTTTCTGAAGTGGCACTTGCCAAAGGAGCTGTTGATGGAATAAAAGTACCATTTGCAGAGACTAACTCTTATAGAGGAAGATTTTTACCATATTACGGATTAAATACAGATACAGAATGGTACAATACTTCGCAAACAGCTGGTGATAAAGCAGATTTATGTGTTTATGATGCTAAGCCAACTAATACCGAAATGAATACAACCAATAACGCTTATGCGATGATGTATTCAGGTATTGAACGTGCTAATGTTTGCATTACAGGTATGCGTCAATATGGAAATCCTGTACCAGGATCAGAAATGGGACAGCTATTAGGAGAGGCTTTAACATTAAGAGCTATTTACTATGCCGATTTGCTTAAATCATGGGGAGATGTTCCAGCTCGTTTTGAGCCTATTACTACTGCTACTTTATATTTGCCTAAAGCAGACAGAGATATTATTTATAAACAATTAATCGCAGATTTAGGAGAAGCTTCTACATTGGTTGCTTGGCCTAACCAAACTTCTTACACGAGTACAGTAGAACATGTAAATAAAGCTTTTGTAAAAGGATTTAGAGCACGTTTGGCTTTAGCAGCAAGTGGTTATCAGCAATATCCTGACGGAGTAAGAAGAAGTACTGATCCAGAACTTTCAGTAGCAAACATGTATGCATTAGCATTAAAAGAATCTCGCGAAGTGATTCAAAGTGGCACTGCGCGCTTAGAATCTACTTTTGAAGGATTATGGAGAAAATACAATGAGGAGAATACTGCAGCAGGAGGAGAGTCTCTTTGGGAGCTTCCTTTTTCTGATGGACGTGGAAGAATGTTATTCACTTTTGCAGTAAAACATACCGCAGCAGCGGATCAGTTTCAAGCAAATGGAGCTAACCGTGGAGGTGTAGCAGGACCATTACCTTTTGTTTTTTACGATTATGATCAAGCAGATGCACGTAGAAATGTTACTTGTGTACCTTATAAATATGGCACAGCGACAAATGGTATTGCTAAGCAAGAGCTAGGGACTTTAGATACTTGGTATTTTGGTAAATACCGTTACGAATGGATGAAGCGTTATGTAACTTCTACAAATGATGATGGAGTTAATAAAATGTATATGCGTTATGCTGAGGTACTTTTAATTGCTGCTGAAACAGCAAACGAATTAGAAGGCCCAGGTGCAGCAATGCCATACTTAAAAGAAGTTCGCAGAAGATCATTTTCTTCAGCAGACCAAGCAGTGAAAGTTGAAAATTACGTAAATGCTTTAACTAGTAAAGAAGCAATGCTTAATGCTCTTGTTGAAGAAAATAAGTATGAATTCACAGGCGAAATGGAGCGTAAGCAGGCTCTTATTCGTTGGAATTTGCTTAAAGTTAACTTAGACAAAGCGAAACAAAAAATGGCAGAATTATCTACTCGTACTGGACAATATGCTGACGTTCCAGCAACTTTATACTACAAATACCAATCGGATAATGTAAGTTTAGATATCTATGGGCTTAACCGTGGAGAAACTACTAATCCAGGTGTATTATATTCATCTACTCCGTGGACATGGACAGGAACAACTGCTGATGCTAAAATAGCTTCATTGTATAAAGTAGGAGTTAATCCTGATAACAGACAATATTGGCCAATATGGCAAGTGTTTCTTGATGCAAGTAATGGTCAACTAAAAAATGATTTCGGTTATTAAAATCTTTCAAAAAACTTATAAGTTATTATGATGAAAACAATAAATATATTTAAAGGATTAATAGCCATATTACTTCTTTCAATTGCTGTTTCAAGCTGCGAAAGTTATAATGAAGCGCTATTAGACGGTATAGGGAATTCAAGGGAATTCTCGCCTATTGGACTTAAAGCTACAATTAGAAATAAAACTGCAGTTGAATTAAATTGGACGACTAAAGCAGATGAAAAAGCAGATCATTACGTAGTAGAATTTAGTGCCGATGATCCAAGCTTCAGCACAATTTACAAAACTATTAATGTAGCGCCAAGTGAACTTCCTATACTAGTACCTCTAGAAGGAGAAACGGTTTATTCTATTAGAGTAAAATCTGTCACTTCAGGTTTAGAAGATTCTAAATGGTCAGTTATAACCGCTACAACATTGTCAGAGCAAATAATGTTCCCAGTTCAAGATTCAGATATTCAAGCAACTCAAGTTACATTAAGATGGACTCCAAATAGCGCGGTAACACAAATTACAGCTATGCCTGGAAATATTACTCATACTATTACAGCAGCTGAAAAGACTGCCGGTGTAGCTACTCTTACAGGCTTAACTCCTGAAACTGCTTATACGGCAATTTTATACAACGGTACTAAGAAAAGAGGTGATGCAACATTCACAACTGGAATTGATATTGGAACGGGAATATTAGTTAAGGTAGGAGATGATGTGCTTCAAAAAATTGCTGATGCGCCTTCTGGTTCTATATTAGTTTTTATGCCAGGTGATTACACAGCTCAAACTGGAACAATAGCAGTAAATAAAACATTGACTCTAAGAGGTCTTAGACCAGGTGATAAACCAAAACTTAAATTTAATTTCACGTTAGCTAATAATCCTGCTAATTCAAGTGAAGTGGTTAATTTCTCTTTAATCGATATTGATTTAAGTGGAGCTGGCACAACTGGAGGTGCAATCGCAATTAGTTCGCCAGCTGCGACAAATTTAGGTGACGTTTTAATTAGCGGTTCTTATGTTCATGATTTCCCATCACAATTAATGTATGGAAATGCATTAGCAAGACTAAAATCGTTCTCTGTTGATAATAGTATTATTGAAAATGTAAATACTGCAGGATCAGCTGATTTTATCGATTTCAGAACAGCTTATGTAGCAAGCGTTTCTTTAACAAAAAGTACATTTGATAACTGTTCTTCTCGTGATTTCATACGTTTAGATGCTGCTGCAACTTTAACAGGAACAGGTTTAACTAGCAATATCTTAATTGATGCATGTACAATTTATGCGCCTACACTTCCTGCAGCAAGTAGAATCTTGTATGTGCGTTTTGCTGCAAATGCTTCAATAGTGCGTAATACAATATTAACTGTTGGATCAGCATCTTATACAAATAATGCTGCAACCGCTGCTCCTGGGTTCTCAAATAACAATAATTTCAATTCGCCTAATCTGCAGGCAACAGGAAGTAATAATAGACCAGATGCTTCTGCAACTGTACTAGACCCTCAATTTCCTAATGCCCCTAACGGTGATTTCACAGTTAAAAATCAAACATTAATTGATAGAAAAGTAGGAGACCCTCGTTGGATCAAATAATAAAAAATCGTGGTTGATTAAATAGAAAAAGCGGGATACAATTTATTTTGTGATCCCGCTTTTTTATTTTTAATATCGGTTTCAGTTTCCTTAGGTAAACGAACAATTATTCGATAGAAAAATCAAATTTTTGGAGCAAACCCGCAAGTGCTGTATGAGAAACCTTTGTGCCTTTAATTTTATTTTCTGACGGATCAAAAGCATAATTTCTGGAAGTTCTAAAATCGGTTTTTTCTAGAATGCTATCTGCGAAAGTGGCACCAGAAAGATCACAATTTTTAAAAACCGCTAAAGATAAATCAGTATTCGAGAAATCGGTTTCTTTTAGAGAGCAATCTATAAAATTGGTTTTCTTTAGTTTTTTATAAATGAAAGTGGAATATTCCAAAATGCAATCATCAAAATTCATTGAAAATAAAAAACTGTTGCAGGCGCTAAAGTCCAATCCCATTAATTTACAGCCAATAAATTTGATGTTTTTTAATCCAGTATTTCGTAATGTGGCTAAAGAAATATTGCAGTTTTTGAAAGTGCAATCTAGAAAGTCGTTATGGCTTAAATCGCTTTTAGAAAAATTACAGTTAAGGAACTCGCAGTTTACAAATTCGGTATTTGCTAGACTTTGTTCCGAATAATCGATGGTTTCGAAAGTTCGGTTTTGGTATAATTTTGATTCCATATAATGATAAGAAGGCGTGTGTATTTTATTCCAATTCGATGCATTCAAAAACCGTATTGTTTTGAAGCAGGTCTGCGACATTTAATTCGCTGTCAACTCTTAAGATATTATCACAGTCTTCAAGGTCGAAATTCCACTGAGACTGCGGTAATAATTGATTTAGCAATGCAGAAGCCGATTCGAATTTGCTCTGATTATCAACGGAAGTTTTAAAAACATAAATCATAGTTTGCATTTTTGAGGAAGCAAATTTCTGAAAAACAAAGACATATTTGTTAGGATTCTATAATCAATAATTAGGACTTATCAATCATTTTTCGATATCGGATAGGAGAGATTCCTTCTGCTTTTTTAAAAAATCGACTAAAGTAAGATTGATCTTCAAACCCGACTTGCGTTGCGATTTCACCTACAGATAGAGTCGTTTGGAACAATAAATATTTTGCTTCCAATAATATGTTTTCGTCAATCCATTTGACAGCAGATTTACCTGTTACAGTTTTTATGCATTTATTCAAATGGTTTGGAGTGACATTTAGTAAAGAAGAATAATAATTAACCTGATGCTGGGTTTTGATATGGTCATGAATTAATTCTTTGAATTTTGCTGTAATAGCTTCCGCTGCCGAAATGCTTTTAGAAGTTTTTACCGCATTTTTATTCATTTCATAAAACAAAGTAATCAGATACGATTGCACAATATTGAAATCGGTAACAGTAGTTTCAGAATATTCCTTTTTCAATCGTTCCAAAATATTGGTAATTGGAGCGATATCTTCTGCTGCAAGTTTGATTTTAGGATTTCCTGAAATTTTTAGAAAATCAAAATCATTCAGCAGTTCGCGGCTTCCGTATTTTCGAATTAAAATATCGGGATGAAACTGGCAGATGTAGCCTTTATGAATATTATTGACATTATCTAGCGAAAAAATCTGACCAGCCGGAACAATTATCATTTCGTTATCAGTCGTTATATATTCCTGATAACCCAACTTCATAGTATGCTGGCCTGAAGAAATAAAAATAACCGTATGACAGGAATGTTTAGAAGGCGGTACCGGATGCTGCATGTGCATGATTTCTTCGATTTCCAGACAGAAAAAATGATCAGAATTCGATTTGAAAAGCAGATGAATAGGATTGTCTTCTCCTAAAAACTTCTCTCGAAATCCCTTTGGACTGTAGGTCTTTATTTTCTCTGCCTGCTTCTTTTCCATTTTTAATAATATAATCTAAAATCAAGCAGTTTGCACAAATTGTAATGTTTGGCATAAAGATCTTCAACAACCTCAATCAGATTGTCATTTTCCTGATATAAACTAAAAAAAGCCTTGTCAATAGTACTGCAACTGGCAATTTTATTGTACGTCGAACCATAGCCAGAAATTGCTCTAGCGCCAGTAATATCTAAGAAATACTGCGCTTCTTCTTCGTTTAAATCTAAGACTTTCAGATTGGCAAAATGAATAATTTTACCTTTCATTTTTCCTTCAAACAATTCGGCAATTTCTTCAATACTGTAATAATAATCGTGAAGGCAGATATTGTTTTGCTGTCCAGGCATGGCAAGATAAATGATTTCATAATCCTTAAAATTATGATCTTCATAAAGAAGAATATTCAAACTTTCTTCAAGCCCCTCGATCGTGTCGCAGGTTTTATGAATACTAGAAATACCTTGGTCAATTGCCAATTCTTCCAGACATTTTACCACATGAGTTGGTGTGTGATCGTCTATATCTTTGACGCCTTCAAGGCAGAAAATAAATTTTTCATTATCCATTCAGTCTCTCTTTCTGTTATTTAAAGATTGAAATTATTTTTATAGTGATTCTAACAAAAGTATTTTTTCTAAAACAAAATCCCGCATCTAGAACAGACTTTAACGTCTTTTTTGGATTTTATATAATTGCTTCAGCCTCATAAAATTTTAAACGTATTTTTGTAAACCGAAAATTAAATTATTCATGATACAAATTAACCAAACAGCATCATTTGCTGTTGAAGATATAGTATTCTGCTTTGCACTTCCATCTGAAGCAGCAGAAGTTTTTAAAGGGCAAAATGTTTTATTTACCGGAATCGGAAAAGTAAATGCCGCTTACGAATTGACAAAACAGATTCAAAAGAAAAAACCTGCCGTTATTATCAATTTAGGATCGGCGGGAAGTAGCTGTTTTCAAAAAGGCGAAGTAATCTGCTGTACCAAATTTGTACAAAGAGATATGGACGTTCGAGGCTTAGGTTTTGAATTATATGAAACGCCACTTTCTGGTTTACCGCCCGTTTTAGAATATGGTTTATTGATGGATAACTTAACAGAAGGAATCTGCGGAACCGGTGACAATTTCGAAATGGGACATTGTTCTGATGCGTATAATGTTGTAGATATGGAAGCCTATGCTTTGGCCATGATTGCCATGAAAGAAAATATTCCATTTTTATGCTTAAAATACATTTCAGACGGAGCCGATGATAATGCTGCCGAAGATTGGACGGTCCAAGTTCATAAAGCCGCAATTACTTACGGTAAAATTTTAGGATTGATTGAAGAAGAAGCAAAAACAGTATGATTCGGTAGATTTAGCTGATTTAATATTTAAATTCAATTGTTTTTGTCGGTATAATATGAACCTGAAAGGTTCAAATATTTATAGCATATAATTTCACCATTGTTGGTACGACCCCTTCGGGGTCGCATTGCGTTTTGTATTTCTTAGTTCTATAAATATGTAAATCCTCCGGATTTTGAAAACTTCTCAATAAAATCAACCAATAAAGTACATCTACACCCCTTAAAAAGAAAAAACTCCCACCCTTAATTTTCGCATAAACATTATTTTGCAATCAATTCCATTGATTTTTTTTCATAGGTTTATTGACGGTAAATCTTTCGGATTTTATTAAATTTCGTTTATGCAGCATCTCAGAATCTACTTTTTAAGTTTAATTGTATTTCTTTCCATTTCTTTCGAGGCAAAGGCGCAGCGATCCGATTTGTATTTTGACCATATCGATTACGATGTGAGTTTTTCGCAAAGTATGATTTCCAGTATCCATCAGACCCAAAAAGGATTTATATGGATTGGTACGGCAAACGGATTGATCAGTTACGATGGTTATGATTTTCTAAGATACGTTTACAACAAAGACATTCTCAACAGTATTAGCAACAATCATGTCAATGTGATTTTGGAAGACAACGAAAGACGGCTTTGGATTGGAACCAACAACGGACTGAATCTGTTTAACAAAAACGAAAGAAGTTTTCTGCGTGTCGATGTTCAGAAAATAAAAGGCGGAAGAAATTATATTTCGTCACTAATTCACGACGACGAAAACCGAATCTGGATTGGAACTTTTGGCGGAATCAAAAAATTAAACAAACAGAAATATTTACTTGAAGAAATCTCAAACGATCATAATTCGCCATTTAGAAAAAGCAGGGTTTTGTCTTTGTTTTATGATAAAAATTATGGTGTTTTTGTCGGAACTGCAAAAGGGTTGGAATGTTTTGATCCTAAAAATGGTTCGAAAAAAGCGCTTCCAAATGCTTTGGCTGAAAACCAAGATTTACTAAAATCGAAAGTCTGGAAAATCATAAAAGAAAAAAACGGCGATTTATGGTTTGCTACAGAAGCCAACGGCGTTTTTAAATTTGATGTAGATAAAAATACCGTAAAAAATTACTTGGTTAATTCGCCTGGGAAAACCAGTTTATGTTCCAATTGGGTAAATGATATTACAGCAGTTGACAACAACACGATTTGGTTTGCGACCAAAAACGGTTTGTGTGTTTATAAAAAAGACCGAAACGAATTTACCAAATACGGTCACAATCCGCTGCAGAGTTACAGTCTTTCAGACGATGACGTAAAGTGTTTTTTAAAAGACCGTCACAACGATATTTGGATCGGGACAAATGGAGGCGGAGTCAACTTTTTTCAGAAAACCAATACCAATTTTACCAATATACGAGAAGTTGTAAAACCCAATTTTGGTTTAAATACCGCTTTTGTAAATGCTGTTGCTAGAGAAAATGACGGTTCGGTTTGGGTGGGAACGAACGGTGGAGGTCTGAATTATCTTGATTTTAAAAACAATACAAATGCTTCCTATCAGATTGAAGGTTATGATTTTGACAAAAGTGTCAATATGATTACGGCTTTGGCGAATCAGGACGCGCAAAATTTGTATTGCGGAACTTTCAACGGACTCTTCAAATTCAATAAAAACAGTAAATCTTTTCAGTTTATCTCGCTTTCGCGAAAGGATTCCAAAGAGAGAGAACGCCCGATAACGTCACTTTTGATGGACAATGGCGATTTATGGGTTGGCACCAACGGAAACGGACTGAAAAAAGTTATGCCCGACGGAACAGTCGAAATTTACATGGCCGATGGCAGCTCAAATTCGCTTAGCGATAACTTCATTACTTACATCGAAAATAGAAAAGATGGACTTTGGATTGCTACACAGTACGGTTTGAATTATTTCGATAAAAAATTAAAACAGGTCACAAGAGTTTTCAAAACAGGTTCAAAAAGCGGACTTTCGAATAATAGTCTCACTGTAATGTTTACCGATTCTAAAGGCCGATTCTGGGTTGGCGCAGAAAGCGGAGGCGTTACTATTTTTGACGAAAAGAAAGGGAGATTTTTCGAAATCAACCGTTCGATGGGGTTTACAGACGAAACTATCAAAAGTATTTCGGAAGATTCAGAAGGAAATATCTGGATCAGCGACAACAATCTGTTGTATAAAATTAGAACCAAAAATGTAAAACCAGTTTTAAATATTAGAGATTTCGAAATCACTTCTTTTTCTTCTAAAGATGGTTTGAAAGTAAAACAGTTCTCTAATAATTGCAGTACAAAACTCAATACGAAACAATTGGTTTTTGGCTCTTCAAACGGATTAATTGTTTTTAAACCTCATAAATTAATTAAGACCGAAGACAAATTGCCCATCGTTCTCACCAAACTTATTGTAAACAACGAAGAAATCAGACCCGGAAATAAAGAGGTTTCGATGGAAAAACGCATTAGTGAAACTTCCGAAATCACGTTGAAACACGATCAAGGTTATATCGGATTGGAATTTAGTGCTATGAATTTTATTTCTCCAGAAAAAAATGAATATGCCTATAAATTGGAAAGTTCGTTCAATAAAGACGAATGGCATATTATTGGTTCGCAGCATTATATCAATTTGACCAATTTAAATTCGGGAGCTTATACGCTGCAAATTAAAACCTCAAATGGAGGGGGAGAATGGAATCCGAATATTAAAACTTTAAAAATTACCATGCTGCCGCCGTGGTGGAGAACTTGGTGGGCTTACATTTTCTATTTGGGATTATTAATTGCAGGTTCTGTTTTATTATTCCGTTTTTTGAGAAATCGAGAATTGTTAAAACAAGCCTATTATTTGGATCAAGTCGAAAAGGAAAGACAAGAAGAATTGTATAAAATGAAACTGGATTTCTTTACGAATGTTTCGCATGAAATCAGAACGCCTTTAACTTTAATAAGCGGACCTGTTGAAGAACTTTTAAGCGGTGCAGAAAAAGGTTCAAATCTCGAACATAAACTCAAAACCATTAAAAACAATTCAGATCGATTGTTGAAACTGGTCAACGAATTAATGGATTTCAGAAAAGCCGAAAAAGGGAGTATGAAAATCTATTGCGAACAGCAGGATATTGTTTCGTTTTGTTTTGATATTTATGAATCGTTTCGGGGTATTGCCGTCGAGAAAAAAATCGATTATAAATTCGTTCTCAACATCAATACAGCGCTGATTTATTTTGATAAAAACCAAATGGAAAAGGTGATTTACAACTTGCTTTCGAATGCGTTTAAATTCACAAGCAAAGGCGGAAAAATCACTTTGGCGGTGGAACAAAAAGACAATTCTGATTTTATCGAAATCAAAGTAAAAGACAACGGTATTGGAATTCCAGATAACAGAAAAAAGAAAATCTTCAAAAACTTTTTCCAATTGGACGATCGCGGAAGTGCAAATCTCGGAAGCGGAATTGGCTTGGCATTAAGCAAAAGTATTGTCGAACTGCATCACGGAGAAATTAAGGTTCAGACAGAAGAAGACCCTAACTTTACTACCATTTTCTCGATTAAGCTGAAAAAAGGAAAAGAACATTTTAAAAAATCTCAAATCGTTGAAAATTCAGTTAAAATAGAAGAAAATGCCAATCCGATTTCTGATGTGAAAACTGAAATTGAAGTTTTTGAAAGAGATTTTACGGAAGAATTGGACAGCAGTAAAAAAACAGTTTTAGTTATTGATGACAATGAAGAAGTGCTTTCGTTTGTTTATGATGTTTTGTATACAGATTACAGAGTGCTGAAATTTACAAGCGGATCAAGTGCGTTGGAATTTATGGAAAAAGAAATTCCGGACCTCATTGTAACTGATGTTATGATGCCCGAAATGGATGGTTTTGAACTGTGTACGATTTTAAAAACAAACCTCAACACCAATCATATTCCGGTAATTATGCTTACGGCAAAATCTTCGACTTTAAACAAAATCGAAGGACTTTCAACCGGAGCCGATGCATATATTTCGAAACCTTTTAGCATTGAAGAATTAAAATTGACAATTGCGAATCTATTATCGGCAAAAGAAATCATGCGTCAGAAATTTGGCGAAGGTTTTATCTCAGATGTCCAGGAAGAAAATCTAAATACTCCCGAAGGTTTGTTTTTAAAGAAACTAACACAAATTATAGAAAACAATCTGGACAATACCGACTTTGATGTAAACGATCTGGTAAACGAAATCGGAATGAGCCGAACGGTGCTATATAAAAAAGTGCAGTCCTTAACAGATCAATCGGTAGCAAGTTTTATCAAGAATATGCGATTAAAGAAAGCTGCCAGTTTATTGGCCAATACCAGTTATTCGGTTGCGGAGGTTACGTATATGGTAGGTTTTAATGACAGAAAACATTTTAGTAAAGAATTTAAAAAGTGCTACAATCTTTCTCCGACTGAATATAAAAGTTCTCAGGGACGTATTTAACCGCAAGGGGCGCTAAGATTTACGCAAAGTCCGCAAAGTTTAATTTAAAGCTTTGCGGACTTTACGCTTTTTTCCTTGCGTGCCTTGCGGTTAAATTATCGAATTATTACTTTTGAAAATCTCCCACAATTCATTTGTTTTTTCTTGATTAGGAATTCCGTCGCTACCACTTCTTTTACAATTTTTATCTAGATAATTTAAAAACTTAGGTTCTAAAGATGGCAATCTAAAATCTGTTTGTTTTTTTATTGAAAGTTTTGAGTCAATGGTAATTGTACGTGGTTCTGATCTATCGACATTATGACCCCTTAGATACAATGCCTTTATAGGCTCGTAGGGGTTAGGTAAATTTTTAAATTTGTCAAATACAGGATCATCTTTAAATAAGTCCCAGCAGAATAAGGCATAAATTAAACCTGCATCAAGACTTCTGGCACCTGATAAATTAAATGTATCTCCAATTTTAGGATCTTTTTTTCTAAAATCTTCTAAAGAGATTACATTTTTTAAAAGATCAGGAGCTAGTATTGCTACAATATTTAATAAATCGTGCTGATAACATATTAAGTTTATCCAGCTCTTTGGAAAACCGACTTCGTTATTCCACTCTTCCATTTTTGATAGAAAATCTTTGAAAAGCAGTATTCCTGAGGTATCTATATGAGCTCTCTTGCCTCCAATTTCTTTTTTTAATTCTTTAAGTTCTTCTTGAAAATCTTTCATTTTATTCTAGTAAAAAATTATGACAAGTTACACAAAGTTTTAAAAATAAGCTTTGCGGACTTTGCGCTTTTTTCCTTTGTATGCCTTGCGGTTAAATTTTAGCAACAAATTATACAGGTTAGCACGGATTTTTAATTCTGATCATCATTTACTCCCGCAGATTTTGCAGATCTAGTGGATTTTTTTATTAATAAAGTAGAAACTAAATCTGTTTAATCTGCAAAATCTGCGGGAGAAAAAACATATTTCATGCTGATTGATAATAAATCTTTTTAATTCTTTTAATCTGTGGCAAATAAGCTTTGCGGACTTTGCGCTTTTTTCCTTGCGTGCCTTGCGGTTAAATTTCTGCATTATCACCAAATAAAACTATTTTTTTACGAGCCCTCTAATTTTTAAGTTTTTTATTACGAATACTACAGAATAAGACTTAAAAACCCATAAAAAACATATTCACACCCCTAAAAGGGAATATTTTCCTCCCCTTAAAACATCATTTATTAGTCACATTTGCAACATAAATCATGACTGATTTCTATCTAACTAACCAATAAATTACTTATGAAAAAAAACAAACATGCAAAGATGTTTTTTCTTGAAGGAAACTATCTCAAACTAGTTTTATTGTTTTTGATGTGTATTACAAGTTTAAACTTGCAGGCACAGGAAACTCCAATTTCAGGAAAAGTAGTCGACAATGCAGGTCTCCCATTACCAGGAGTAAATGTACATGTCAAAGGATCTACAAAAGGAACTCAAACCGATTTCGACGGTAACTTCACCATTAGTACAGCACCAAAAAGCACACTCGTTTTTTCTTTTATCGGAATGGACGAAATTGCTGTTGATACAGAAAACAAGAAAACCTTAAAAGTAACTATGAAAGCCAGTTCTCAGGCTTTGGACGAAATTATCGTGGTAGGTTACGGAACCAAAAAGAAAAGCGATGTTATCAGTTCGGTGGCTTCTGTAAAACCGGGCGATTTGACAAAAGTAGCAACTTCAGATGTTGGGGAAATGCTTCGAGGAAAAGCAGCTGGAGTTCAGGTAAGTTTAGCCGACGGCGGTCCAGGAAGTTCTTCTTCCATTCAGATTAGAGGAAAAAAATCGATTAACGGTAGTAACGAGCCAATCGTAATTGCAGACGGAATTGTTATCGGAAACATCAATGATATTAATGCCAACGATATTGCTTCGCTTGAAATCTTAAAAGATGCTGCAGCACAATCTATTTATGGAGCGCGAGCTGCAAACGGTGTTATTTTGATTACTACAAAAAGAGGAAAAACAGGAAAAGCAAAAGTGTCTTACAATGGTTTCTCAGGAGTACAGACTATTAATAGAAACTTTGACGTGTACAGTGGAGAAGAATTTGCGCAACTAAAAAGAGAAGCCTACAGAACTAGTAACGGAGGCGTTTACAGACCAGACGAGCAGGTTTTTACTCCGTTGGAATTAGAATCTGTTCAATCTGGAAAATATATTGATTGGGAAAAAGAAGTTTTAAGAACGGGCGTAACCAATAACCACAGCATCAGCATTTCGTCTGGAACAGATAAAATGAGTGTTTTTTCGAGCATCAACTACATTAATACTTCAGGTGTAGTTCCGAATTCGGATTATGAAAAAGTGGCGATGAGAGTTAATGTCGATCAAAGAGTTACTGATTGGCTGAAAGTGGGAATGAATGTTTCGCTTCAATTCTCAGAAACCAACAGACCAAATATTGGTAATATTTTAAATAATGCGATTAATACTTCTCCGCTGGGACAAATTTATAATGATGATGGTTCGTTCCGTTATCTGCCGGGCGGAATTCAAGAAACGCCAAATCCGCTGATTGATGTTTACGAAACCAGAACCAATGAGCTGAACCGCAACGATATCATGAATGTATTTTTAGATATTAATCTGGCAAAAGGTTTTACGTATAAATTAAATGCTAGCCGCAGGTCGTGGAATTACAAAGCAATGTCTTTTAACAGTTCAAAATCTCTTTCGGGAATTGCCAATTCAGGACAGGGAAGCGGTTACATCGAGTATAAAGATAATGTAGAATATCAGTTGAGTAATATTTTGCATTACAACTTCAATTTAGCCGAAAAAAATCATTTCAATGCGACAGGAGTTTACGAATTAACTTCATCAGAATATAATGATTTTAGAAATTCAGCAAGTCGAATTCCGAGTGATATTTTAGGAATTTATGGTTTAGAAAGTGCTTTCTTAAATACGCCTTTAATTGGCGGAAACGAAAGATCGCTAATTTCTTTCGCAGGAAAATTAGAATACGATTTTGACAGTAAATATTATTTTACCGTTTCAGGTAGAGCCGACGGATCTTCAGTTTTTGGAGCTAATAATAAATGGGGATTCTTCCCAGCGGTAAACGCAGCGTGGAATGTTTCGAATGAAGAATTTATGAAAGAACACGTTCCTGTTTTGAGTAATCTGAAATTAAGAGCGAGTTACGGTAAAGTAGGGAATCAACCTCAAAATCCATATCAAAGTATGGCAACCGCTACACAGCGTGATTATATTATTAACGGTGTAAAAGTTTCAGGATATGTTCCAGGATCTCAATTATCAAATCCGGATTTAAGATGGGAAACCTCAACACAATTAAACCTTGCAGCAGATTTTGGTTTGTTTAAAAACAGATTAAACGGAACCGTTGAGGTTTACAACACAGATACTTCAGACTTATTGATTTACGAAACGCTTAACGCGAATACCGGTTACACCACCAAACTTTCAAACATTGGTAAAGTAAACAATAAAGGTATTGAGGTGACGCTGAATGGAGATGTAATCAAAAAGAAAGATTTCAGACTGAATCTGGGTGCGACTTTCACTAAAAACAAAAACAGCATTGTGAGCATTTACGGGAAAGACGCAGATGGCGACGGAAAAGAAGATAATTCTGTTGGAAATCTTTGGTTTATCGGACAGCCAATCGATGTCTATTACCGTTACAAAGCTGTTGGAATTTATCAGGAAGGCGAAAATATTCCATTAGTTACAGGAACAACTTTATATCCAGGAGATATAAAATTGTGGGATGCAGATCCGTCAAATGGTGCCAATCCAAATCCGGATCAAGACAGAGTGATCACTTCCAAAATGCCGGATTGGTTTGGGACTTTCTCAGTGGCTTTAGAATACAAACAATTTGATTTTTCTGCCGATATCTATACGGTTCAAGGTGTTACGAGAGATAATTTGTTTTTGTACGATTATGTACGCGGAGGTTCTTTGAGAGGAGTTAAAAACGGAATTAAACAAGATTACTGGACACCAGAAAATCCGGGTGGAAACTGGCCGAGACCAAGAGATGGAAACGATCCGCCGTACATCAACACTTTGGGACTTCAGGATGCTTCTTACATTCGTTTGCAAAACGTTTCTGTCGGATTTAAATTCCCTGAAAATACATTGAAATCTTTAGGATTAAGCAATATGAGATTGTATGTAACGGGAAGTAATCTGGTTACGATTACAGATTATCAGTCTTACAGCCCAGAAAAAGAGATAAGCGATTATCCTGAACCTGTAACTTGTGTTATTGGCTTGCAAGTAGGTTTCTAATAACGAAGTTTAAGACATTCAATAAAACAAAAAAATAACAAGATTATGAAAAATATAAATTTTCTATTTCTTTTACTATTCGGACTTTCTCTTGGACTTACTTCGTGCGAAGATTTTCTGGAAGAAACCGTAAAAGATCAGGTATCGGTAGATTATATCTACAATTCACCGGCGGGACTTGAAGTCGGTGTCAATGCACTTTACAACCAAATGCGTTACTACAATGCGCCATCTGGAGACAACAGCGATTTGTGGGCCAATGTGTTTTTTATGGTAGCAACCGATTTAGGTTTGCACAGAACTTGGAATACACCTTATGGAACAGGTCATAATCCGCAGTCGTTTACAGGTTCAAAATGGATTCAGGGTTACAAAATTATCGACAGATGTTCGGCAATTATTACTGCTGCGAGAGATATAAAAATGGATGAAGCAGCTAAGAAAAAACTGGTTGCACAAGCCAGAGTTATAAGAGGTGAACTGTATTTGGACTTAAAACAAATGTATGGCGGAATTTTGATTGACACGATTCCGACAACACCACAAAACATCAACGATCCTGTAGAATATAAAGTCGCCAGCGATGCAGATGTCTACAAATTGATCGACGGAGATTTAGATTATGCTATTGCTAATCTTCCTTTTAAAGTAGATGCAGGGCGTTACGGTCAGGGCGTGGCAAGACACATTCGCGGAAAAAGCGCTTTATGGCAGCAGGACTGGGCAGGAGCTGCAGCACAATTCGATGCCATTATCAACGATGGAACACACGGTTTAGTGGCGCTTATTGATGTTTGGGGACAAAATGCCAATCACAAAGAATCGCTTTTTACCTATCAAAAAGATTATCTGTTAGGACCAGACGACAACTTAGCAGGCGGTGGAGGCTTCTGGCTGGGAAGTGTTTTTACGCATAGAACATACGAGTTGAATACTAGCGAATTGGTTCAAGATGTGGCGTACGGCGGACAATCTTTAGGATGGTTTTATCCAAACAATTACCTGAAATCACTTTACGACCAGACTAACGATTTGCGTTTCAAAACCTATTATTATTCCGATAATTATCAGGATTATAAAATCAATGTTCCTGGAAATCCAAAATTCGGACAACCGATTACCAATCCGGCAATTGCAGCGCCGAACGGAAATTACAGAGCGTGGCACTGGAGTTTGAAAAAATATCATGATACCGAAAAATTGCCAATGACTTCTAACAGTTACAAAGATTATATGTATTACAGGCTCGCAGAAACTTATTTATTGGCATCTGAAGCGTATCATAATTTAGGAAATGATGGTAAAGCATTGCAGTATTTAAACAAAGTAAGAAGAAGAGGTTACACCGGAAATCCTGAAAGCACCGTTACAACTTACGATTTAACAGCGTGGACTTTAAATAATTACTTAGACGAATCGGCTAGAGAATTAGCTTTCGAAAACAACAGATGGTTCTTGTTGAAAAGACTTGGACTTTTGGTAGAAAGACAGAATTTATATTTCCGTTCAAGTCCGTCTGGAACACTAGCTGGCGAAGTGCCTTTAAAAATGACTCCTGCAATGGTCAATATGCCAATTCCGCAGAGCCAGATCGATTTGATGGGAAAACCAGAAGGGTTTAATGTGGGATATTAATTGATTTCTTTTTTTAACACATAGAAACATAGATTTTTATTTGATTAAAAAAAGAGTTTTAAAGAGAAACATATTTCTTTCACATAGCTGAACGTTCACGGCTTTGTCAAAGTTTCAAACTTTGACAAAGCTTACACAAAGAATCACGCATTTTACTATGTGCATTCATGCAAGTGAAACGCCTTATATACGCAAAGTAAATCTATGTATCTATGTGTTTAAAAAAAATTATAGCTGAACGTTTGCAGCTTTGACAAAGTTTACACAGAGAATGGCGCATTTACTATGTGCATTCATGCAAGTGAAACGCCTTATAAACGCAAAGAATCCCGAAGCTTCGGGACTATGTGTTTAAAAAACAAAAAAAGTTAAGGTTAAAAGTTAGTAATTAACCAATCTGGGAATCAAAGTAACATTTGATTCTCAGATTAAATCAAAAGACAAAATGATAAACAAAAAATATATTCTAGGTGTATTAACCGCTTTGTTGTTTGCTTCCTGCAGTGACGACGAAAAAGTAGTTTTTATAAATGCAGACGAAGACGGAGGAACAAATCCGAATCCGATTACGCAGACTCTAAAAGAAAAAGCCAAATTTAAAATTGGAGCCGCTGTAAAAATGAAAGATTTACAGGGAGAAGCCAATTATAAAAATGCAGTAATAAAACATTACAGTCAGATTACAGCCGAATTTGAGATGAAAATGGCCAGCATCTGGACTTCTTCAACAGCGTACAATTACACGGCGGCGGACTATCTGGTAGATTTTGCCAAAACAAATAACATGGAAGTTCACGGACATACGTTGGTTTGGTACGATTCTTTTCCAGAATGGTTTAAAAAAGCCCAATACGATTCGATTGCTTTTGAAGCAAAAGTGAAAGTCTATATAACTGATGTTGTAGGACGCTACAAAGGGAAAGTAAAAAGCTGGGATGTAGTGAATGAAGTTTTTGCAGATGGCGGCGCTATGAGAAACGAAACCGTAATTAATTCACTCTTTAAAGATCCGATTGGTTTTTATGGAAGATGTTTCAGGTATGCAAAAGCAGCAGATCCAGATGCAAAATTATTCTACAATGATTACAGCGTAGTGTTGGATGGCGGAAAAAGAGCAGCGATCAAAAAAATGGTAGCCAGATTTAAAGCCAACGGAGTGCCGATTGATGGTTTGGGTGATCAGTTTCATTATGCAACCGATACCAACAGGCAAACCATGAAAACTGGATTTACCGATATGGCTTCAACGGGATTGTTAATGCATATTTCAGAATTGGATATCAAAGTAAATACATCAAAATCGGATTCGTATGTATTTAACGATACAGAAAATCAGAAACAAGCAGAGACTTATAAATATATAGTTTCCATGTATGAAGAATTGCCTCAAACCCAAAAGTTTGCCATTTCAACCTGGGGCGTAACCGACAAATACACTTGGCTGACTGCTTTCTGGCATTCCAAAGAGTATCCGTTGCTTCTAGATGCAGATTATAATAAAAAGCCAGCGTATCAAGGATTTTTAGACGGATTGAAATAGAGAGTTAGTCCTTAGTCCTTAGTCTCAAGTTTTAAGAAACTAAAAGCTAACTACTAAGTGCTAGGGACTAGGGACTAAAAACTAAGGATTAAAAAAAACTAAAAACATCAAAATCATGACCAAAAAACTAAACCATATATTTCGATTAAAATATTTCTTTTTAATTCTTGCAGCAGGTTTATTTTCCTGCGAAGAAGATATACGAGAAGTATATTTATATAAAAAAGGAGAATTGAGCGCGACCTCAACCAACACAGCTGTTAAAGCTGGAGAAACGGTTACCTATACCGATTCCTCAACAAAAGTAAGAGCCATAAAATGGACTTTCCAAGGAGGTTCGCCAGGCGCTTCGATCGAGCCAAATGTTGAAGTGAAATATACTAAAGGAGGAAGTTTTACGACTACCTTAGAAATCACTTTTGTAGATAATACAGTTCAAAAGAAAACCTTTGCCGTTGAGGTAGAAGCACCAGCAATTCCGCCAATCGTTATTCCTGCCGATGCGTTGAAAATCTATTCTGAAAATCCTGATTTTACAAAAACAGCTCCGGTTCTAAACTGGGTTTCTAGCAATCAGTTTGTGATTAAAGAAGTAGCAACAGACGGATACGAAGGCGCTTACAGAAACTTCTCTCTTCCGGCAACTCCGCCAGCTGCCGAAGCTAAATGGGCAATGGCAATTCTGTCATTTGTAAATTTCACAGATATTTCGTCTTACACTCATATCAATATGGCAGTGCGAACAACAAGCACAGGAAAAATCAGATTTAGAATGAAAGATCCTTCTAACACAGGTTATGTAGAATTCGACGCCACAAGCAATCTGTACGGTTTAAAAAGAGACGGAAGCTGGAATATGGTAAAAATCCCAATTGCTGACTATAAGAAACAAAATGCGGCATTAGACTTAACAAAAATCAAAGATATTTTGGTTTTAAGAAGCGTTGATCCAGAAGACGTAAGAGCTTTAAACAATTACATTTTTGATATTGATCATATCTATTTGTCGAAATAATTTTTTCTGACTAATAATGATTTTAACACATAGATACATAGATTTTTTCTTTGAAAGATTACAAAAGAAACTAGTTTCTAACACATAGCTAAACGTTCACAGCTTTGTCAAAGTTTCAAACTTTGACAAAGCTTACACAAAGAATCACACAAGTTACTATGTGAATTCATGCAAGTGAAACGCCTTCTAAGTGCAAACAAAAACTATGTCTCTATGTGTTTTAAAAAAAAAACGCCCCAAATTTTCTCAAAAAATAATTAAAATGAATTAAATGAAACATTCTATTTATGTCTTGCTCTCCATTATAAGCCTGACTTCAATACAAGCCCAAACTAAAATTGCCTATCAAAAAGTCGAAGCCAGACAAAATGCCTTAGACCCGAAATGGGTGGCGTATGATGCTAAAACAATTGATAAACTGCCGGGATTTAAAATCCAAAAAAAGGAATCGCCGGGTTCGATTTACGGCGCTTCCAAAATGTGGCAGAAAGAAGCAACCGGTTTTTTTAGAACACAAAAAGTAGACAACAGATGGTGGATTATTGATCCCGAAGGTTATCCGTATATTTTTAAAGGTGTTGCCGTTTTTAATCCAGGACGTTCTGTCAATCAGCAAAAAGCATTTGATGCCAAATACGGAAGCAAAGAAAATTGGGTAAAACAAGAATCCAAATTACTTCGCGATAACGGATTCAATGGCGTAGGCGCGTGGTCGAATGTTGATTTGGTTCGAAATGCCGAAAATCCGTTGGTTTATACCGTGATTATTTCGCCAATGGGAATGTATCATTCGGATCATATTAAAAAATACGGCGGAAAATACAAAGAAGCAAGCTGGCAGAATTACCGTTTTGATCTGGTGATGGTTTTTGATAAAGAATTTGATTCTTACATTGAAAAAGCCATGAAAGAAGTTTCTCAATACAAAAATGATAAGTATTTGATGGGTTATTTTACTGATAATGAGCTTCCGTGGTATAACGACGCATTAGATAAACATTTAACTTTATTGGCCAAAGACGAGCAAGGATATTTGGCGGCAAAAGAATGGTTAGACAAGAGAAAGGGGTTTAATGCTTCCATAACAGACATTACTCAAGAAGACCGAATGGCATTTACCGCTTTTTATTTTGAAACGTACATGAAAAAAGTTACCGAAGCATTGAGAAAAGCAGACCCGAACCACATGTATTTAGGGTGCCGTTTCAATCAGGATAAAGAGCAGGAATTGACGAATCCGGAGATTTTTAAAGTGGCTGGAAAGTATATGGATATTATTTCGATAAACCATTACAGAAAATGGGAGCCAAGTCAGGAACTGATGAACAGCTGGGGAGAATGGTCGGGAAAACCGTTTTTGATTACAGAATGGTACACCAAAGGTGAAGATTCAGGACTGCCAAATAATACAGGCGCTGGCTGGCTGGTGCGAACGCAGAAAGAACGCGGACTTTTTTATCAGAATTTCACTTTGGAATTATTAAAAAATAAAAACTCAGTCGGCTGGCACTGGTTCAAATATATGGACAACGATCCAGCAGATTTAAGCACCGATTATTCGAACAGGGATTCTAATAAAGGAATTGTAAACAGCAATTTCGAACCATATCAGCCTCTATTAAAAGAAATGAAGATCATCAACGACAATGCCTACGAGCTGGCGCGTTATTTTGATAAAACGAATTAAAAATTAAAAATTAAAAATTAAAAATTTGCCAAATCTGCGGGCGAATAATTTTTCTCGCAGATTTTGGAGATTAAAGAGATTAAAAAATGAGATAAAATTCAGCTATGTGCATTGATGCAAGTGAAACACCTTTATACACAAAGGTAATCCTATGATTCTATGTGTTAAAAAAAATCTGCACAATCTGCCAAATCTGCGGGCGAATAATTTTTTCTCGCAGATTTTGCAGATTAAGGAGATTAAAAAATGAGATAAAATGCAGCTATGTGCATTGATGCAAGTGAAACACCTTTATACACAAAGCTAATCCTATGATTCTATGTGTTAAAAAAAATCTGCACAATCTGCCAAATCTGCGGGCGAATAATTTTTTCTCGCAGATTTTGGAGATTAAAGAGGTTAAAAAATGAGATAAAATTCAGCTATGTGCATTGATGCAAGTGAAACGCCTTTATACACAAAGCTAATCCTATGATTCTATGTGTTAAAACGAATTATGCCGTATAATTAAAAATAAAAACTATGAAAAAAATTGTAATGCTGTGCTGTACTTTTCTAATGATGGGAAAAGCAATGGCACAGGAAATTCCGTTAGTTTCCAACATTTCATCGAGGAACAATATTACCTTAAACGGAAAATGGAGTTATATCGTAGATCCGCTTGAAAACGGCTATTATGATTATCGTTTAATGCCTTTCAAAAACAACGGATTTTTCGAAAATAAAAAATGGAATACCACCGATTTAACCGAATATAATTTCGCGACTTCTGCCACAATGGACATTCCGTCTGACTGGAATTCGAAGGACGAAAGATTGTTTTTTTACGAAGGAACAGTTTGGTTTCAGAAAGACTTTAATTATAAAAAAGATTCTAAAACCAAAGGGATTCTGCATTTTGGAGCAGTCAATTACGACGCGAAAGTTTATGTGAACGGAAAAATGGCAGGAACACACGTTGGCGGTTATACCCCTTTTAATTTTGATGTAACCGATTTATTGGTTGACGGAAATAATTTCGTTGTAGTAAAAGTCGATAACAAACGCCACAAAGACAATGTGCCAACGGTAAATATGGATTGGTGGAATTACGGTGGCATCACAAGAGACGTAACGCTGGCTTCGGTACCCAATACGTATATCGAAGATTATCTGGTTCAATTGGATAAAAAAGAAAAAGGAAAAATTACAGGTTTTATAAAACTGAACAGCGAAACCGCCAATCAATCCGTTTCGGTTTCGATTCCAGAATTGAAAATAAAAAAGAACGTTACGACCGATGCTAAAGGAATGGCGTATTTCGAAATCAAAGCCAATCCCGTTTTATGGACGCCTGAAAAACCAAAATTATACGACGTAACAATCAGCAAAGAAGATGAAAATATTGCCGATCAAATTGGTTTTAGAACTATCGAAACCAAAGGCAAAGAAATTCTGCTAAACGGGAAAAAAGTCTTTTTACGCGGGATCAGTATTCACGAAGAAGCGCCTTTCAGATCGGGAAGAGCATGGTCTGAAGATGATGCTAAAACCTTATTGAACTGGGCGAAAGAATTAGGCTGCAATTATGTTCGTCTGGCGCATTATCCACACAACGAAAACATGGTAAAAGAAGCTGAAAAAATGGGAATCATGATCTGGTCTGAAGTTCCAGTTTATTGGACGATTTCTTGGACCAATCCAGATACGTATGCCAACGCAGAACGCCAATTGCACGATATGATTTACAGAGATAAAAACCGTTGCGGAATTGTAATCTGGTCAATTGCCAACGAAACGCCTCATAGTGATGAAAGAGATATTTTCTTAAGCAAACTGGCAAAATATGCGCGTACACAGGACAATACCCGTTTGATTAGTATGGCGATGGAAGTAACCAAAAGTCCGAACAATGTGAATACACTTCATGATAATATGAACGAATTTGTAGATATTGTAAGTTTCAACCAATATTTGGGCTGGTACAGAGGAACTAACGAATCGTGTAAAGACATGCAATGGGTGATTCCGTACAACAAACCGGTTATCATCAGTGAGTTTGGAGGCGAGGCTTTACAAGGTCGTCACGGCGATAAAAAAGAACGCTGGAACGAAGAATATCAGGAAGAATTATACATTCAAAACACACAAATGTTCAATAGAATTGAAGGTTTAGCCGGAGTTTCTCCGTGGATTTTAGTCGATTTTAGATCACCAAGAAGACAGCTTCCAGATATTCAGGATTTCTTTAACCGTAAAGGTTTAATCTCCGATCAGGGAATTAAAAAGAAAGCTTTTTATGTCATGAAGGATTGGTATAAGCAGAAAGAAGAAGAATATAAATAAGAGTTTTAGATAATGTGAAAAACCTTCAGAGTCAAGTTTTTGTTTTTGGAGGTTTTTTGTTTTTATTGAATTTGTTTTCACTTTTTTGAGCGGTTATCATGTGTGATAACCTTTATTCTAAAATAATAATTCAAATTTGACTTATCAAAAAAACGTCAATTAGAATTATGGAAACACAACAAAAAGCCGTAACGGAATTATTAGAAATAATGAAAAGGGTAAATTATTTTAAAACCTTAGAGCCTCGTAAAGATTCGTTTTCTGCAACGCTTAAAATTTCTGGTTATAGTGAATTACAAATTATGATTTCATCTTTATTAAAGGCAAGTGTTACTATGCTCCAAAGCGAAGATTCTACAAAACCTTTCTCTGATGCTATGGTTTTGGTTGAAATGGCTTTGCAACTTTTGCCTAATGATGAAATGGAGTTGTTGGATGAGTTGTTTAGGGTTGGGGTAGAAAGCGTATGAGTAAATTTTGTGTATAATATACTTTAGTTTAAGTAGAGATTCTTTTCTCTACTTAAACTAAAATAGTCAAATTAAACGCTAAGAATTCTTTTCAAAGTATCCTGCATCGCAATCCTAAAAGCATCATCTTGTGTAAGTTTTTTATACAAATCAAGTTCCTTTTTCCGTTCTTTTGACATAATATCATCAAATATTTTTTTGAATGCTATTTCTCTATTTTGAGTATCTGTATTTTCGGAATATTTTTCTGCAAAATCAGGATGAGCCTGCATACTTTTAGCAAGACTTACAAATTTTACTCTTTGATCTTCTGGAGTGGCATCCCACCCTTGATACCAGCGTTCATTAAAACTATTTATGATTAAATCTAAAGGATCTTCATCTTTATCTGTTCCATGAGCTCCACGAGGATTAGGATTTTGCGGGTCCAACTCACTTTCAGAATCATCTAAACCAATAGCAGAATTTAATTTTACTCTTTCTAAACCATAAGTTGACAAATCGACTGAATTTAATAATTCATCTAAGGCATCTATCGAACTATCAACAATAATTAATTTAGGAATTAAAAATTTCAAAAACCAAAACAACTTTTCCCAATTGACAACCTCATAAGGTAATATAGAAGCCATCTGACCATAAATCTTTACAAATTGTTTTGCTTTAATTTTAAAATCAGCTTTTTCACTTTCTTCTAATTCCAGATCGTTATTAAATCGATTAGCACAGACATCAATAATAGGACTTAAAAATTGAGCATCAACTTTTTTGAAATATTTATCTATAAAATCTTCAACTTCTGACCATTCATAGACACCGATGTTATCTAGAACAGCTTTGATTTCATGTAAAACATTTACATCTGTAGCTTTGTTTAACGATGTTGCGGTGTAAAAAGGATCAAATGCTTTTTTTATTTCTTCAGTAGAATTGAAAAAATCTAAAACAAACAAATCTTCAGTTTTCTTTCCTAATTTATTTGCAGATCTGTTAAGTCTAGATAATGCCTGAACTGCTAGGACTCCTTGAAGCTTTTTGTCAACATACATAGCAGTTAGTTTTGGTTGATCAAATCCTGTAAGGTATTTATTTGCTACTACTAAAATTTTGTATTCGTCAGTATCAAATTTATCTCGTGTATCTTTTTCTGCAAAACCATTAATACTGTCTTCAGTATATTCTATTCCATCTATAGTTTTTTTACCTGAGAAAGCAATAACAGCTTTAAATGGCTCTCCCTTTTCCTTTAATATTTTTTTAAGGGCAAAAAAGTATTTTATCGCTGATTCAATACTTTGTGTAGCAACCATCGCTTTTGCTTTCCCTTTTAACTTTTTAGTATTGACAATCTTACTAATAAAATGATCCAGAATAATATCAGCTTTTATGGCAATTGTTTGTTTATCTTGTTCTACAAAAGCTCTCAATTTTTTTTGCGCTTTTTTAGTGTCAAATAAAGGATTATCCTCTATTGACTTTTCAATTTCATAATAGCTTTTATAAGTGGTATAATTTGCTAAAACGTCTAAAATAAAACCTTCTTCAATTGCTTGCTTCATTGAGTACAAATGAAATGGTTTAAATTTTCCATCTTCTTGTTTTTCTCCAAATTTTTCAAGTGTGTTCGATTTTGGTGTAGCGGTAAAGGCAAGATACGAAGCGTTTTTACTCATTTTGCGAGAATTCATAATTTCTAAAATCTTGTCTTGTGGATCTTCACCTTCTTCCTCGCTATTATTGCTTCCCATAGCACGATTCATATTGTCAGCTGCAGAACCACTTTGACTACTATGAGCTTCATCAATAATTACAGCAAAACGTTTATCGCTTAAATCTGAAATTCCATCAACAATAAATGGAAATTTCTGAATAGTAGTTATAATGATTCTCTTACCACTTTCCAAATTTTCTTTTAACTCTTTGGATGAATAGGCTGGAGCGACAATATTTTTTACTTCAGAGAATTCTTTAATATTTTCACGCAGTTGTTTATCCAATAATCGTCTGTCTGTAACTACAATTACAGAATCAAAAAGCGGATTCGTTATTCCTCTACTTCCCGTAGTAGTTTCACTTTCGGGATAGGTTTCTATTAATTGATATGCAGCCCATGTAATGGAATTTGATTTTCCGGAACCAGCTGAATGTTGAATTAAGTATGTTTGTCCTACACCATTTTTACTCGCGTCGGCTATTAGTTTGCGCACTACATTCATTTGGTGATAACGAGGAAAAAATAAACTCCTTTTATTTAAAGCATCTGTTTCTTTTCCATCAAAACGTACAAAATGCTGTATGATATTAGCTAAACTTTCGCGTGTTAAAACTTCGTCCCAGAGATAAGATGTTTTATGTCCAAATGGATTAGGAGGATTTCCTTTTCCGTAATTATGCCCTAAATTGAAAGGTAGAAAGAAAGTGTTTGCACCATCCAGTTTTGTAGTCATATAAACTTCGTCTGTATCTACCGCAAAATGCACAATACAACGACCAAAATTTAATAAAGGCTGTGTAATATCTCTTTTAGTTTTGTATTGGTTTTGTCCGTGGACTTTTGCATTTTGTCCTGTCCAATGGTTTTTGAGTTCCATTGTAGCAAGAGGAATACCATTTACAAAAACCACCATGTCTATTTCTTCTCTCTGATTCAACAAAGAATATCGAATTTGACGGGTTACACTAAACTGATTATTTTCGAAATTAGCTTTTGCAGCATTACTGCTACTTGCTAATGGCAAAACATATAATAAGGTAAAATGTGCATCATCTACTTCCAGGCCTTTACGAAGCAACCGTAAAATTCCATATTTTTTTACCAAACGATCAAACCGTTCCAGGATTTTGAGTTTCCAGTCATTTTGTTTTTGCAATTTAGCAAGTTCATCAGGTTGTGTAGTTTCCAGAAAATCCCAAAAACGAACTTCATCAATAGAATATTTTGTATTGAAATCTGAAGCATAACCAATATAATAGCCGTTGCCTGAACGATACAATTCTTTTTGTTCTTGAATATTTCCTTCTTGTTTTATATCTTCTAAACAAGAACCTGTAAGTTGTTTTTCGATAGTAGCTTCTAAAGCTTGTTCGTTAGTTTGGCTTGGCATATTTTCTAATTTTTAGACCAGTTTTCTAAAGCTGCAAATACGTCTTTTAAATTTGTTTTTTTTGAATGAAAGTCAAATATATATTCACTATTTTCGACAAATTTAGATTTGATCAATTGATAAATAACTTTATTGTTAAAAATAGTTTTACGATTGCTGTACGAACTCCAAACTCCGAAATTAAATCTTCCATCCTCCCAAAAGCGTTTAGACAGTCTTAATAATTGGTTATATTTCAATATGTAAATTATATACAGTTGATTTTGGGGACTCAATTCATCAAGTAGAGCACTTTCATTTTCATACTTATAGATAAACCAGCTTTTTTGATTAGTTTGAATAAATGAATCTATATCAGGATTAGAAAACAGATATAATTTTTTAATTAATTCTAAGAAACCTGATTGTTTATAAAAATCGCTTTTGCGAATAACTTTTTCATTATCTCGAAAATATGCATTAGTAGGTATTAATTCTCCCTTTAAAATATGCTCATATTTTAAATATAAAGAATAAGCTTCAACTATATTTTCGAAAACCTCAATGTTAAAATCAGGTTCAATTTCTAGGGATAATTTTATTAAATGTAAAATTTCACCATCATTATACTTAAGCATTGCACAAGACCAAAATGCGTCTTCAATTCTTAATCTGTTATCAGTATAATTATTATAAATAATTAATTTAGTTCTCTGTTCCTCGTTTAAAATTGTTTTAGATATATCCTTCTTTACTAATAGAGCCGTAACATCTTCTCCTATTTCAAGCATATTAATATGTTGAACGATATTAGATATTAGATCGCGAACGGATTTTTTAACATTGCTATCATTGGACAAATTAGAAACAAACTGAAAAACTCTTAAAAAACCAAAATCGTCAATTGGAGTGTTAGATTCAATATGTTTTTTACAATAAGCTAACAATGGCAATAAAATAAAAAGCTGATTTTGATTTAGAAAACTTCCATTAACAAATTCAGAGAAATTAAATTCAATTTTAAATTTTTTAAATGGTTTTAATAAATCTATTAAATGATTTTCAGTGAAAAAGTTATTTATATAAGTCAATGATTCAAAATAACCACTAAGTTCATTAAGCTCTAAATAGGTTGTATCAATGTCTTTTTTATCACTTTGTAAAAAATGAATTTTCTTTTCGAAGGCATCATCATTATTATTTAACGATTGAAATTCAATCATCTTTAATAATTGCGACCAACGTAAAAATTCATTGAACCCTTCATCTGCGCTGAAACCTCTTAATTTCAATCGGTTTTTCCAAAAGAAATCTTGCCATTTTTCCCATTTTTCACTCCATACTAATGGATTATTCCTCACTATATCAGAATCAAACAGTTTAGCTCTAATCGACTCATTATCGGCTAATTGTTGTCCCCTAGAATTCATTGTAATATATAGTTCTTCACCCTGTGAGGTTTCCTCCGTTTTAAAGTGCCAAAATTTAATTTTCGACTTAATATAATCAAAGTATTTATCCGTCGAACTTTTAAATTTTTCATCAAATTTCTGGAAAATACTATCTCTATCTTCATCACCGACAATTGATCGAATAGTTACATCCAGCGAAAAGTTATTTAGAAACCATGTTTTACTTTGAACATCTAATAAATCTTCAATTGATTTTGTATTTGTAAATAATTCAACAAAAAAATGATGTGTCAAATTCCTAACTCTGTAATCGAAGCCCAATGAACCATTAGAAATATTAATTTTAAATAGATTCATAAAATCACTTTCTCTACTTTCTTTTATGGCAAAGTAAAAAAGTAATAAAAATATAGTAGTAAAACGTTGTTGACCATCAATTAAATACAAATCTCTATCCTTTGATGCAGAATTATAACCTGGACGGTAAGAATATAGAAATCCAATATTCATTACTATAGAAGCATCATTCATTTGCTGTAAAGCAGCTCTCAAAGTAGCTTTTGCTTCTTCAGGTAAGGTAGGAGAATCTATCAATTTTTGTAAATTCTGCCTTTCTGATTGTATTGTACTATCTTTTGTAGACCTTCCTTCTATAAGATCGTTTAAAAAAATATCTATAATATTATGTGTATTGTATCCCCAAACATACTCACGTTGTATTTCGGGTACTATTAGATTATAATGATGAAGTATTTCTTCTACTGAAACTTCTTGTAATGCATTTTCGCTCATGACTTATAAGTAAAAAAATGATTGATTTGTTGATTTACGTAACTAGCATTATTCACTATATCATTTTGTAACCAAAACTCATTATCTGTGTAGCTATCTTTTTGTGTATCGTTTAGAAAATCTCTAACAAATACCTTGAAAGTATGTGGTTGTATAAAATTCCCTTCGTTATGAAAAGAAATAATCTTACTTCGTTTCTGCTCATAAACTTTATTCCCTAGACCTCTATTAAGTGTACGATGTAATAACACTAAATTACCAATAGAATTTTCCTTTATTTCTGAAGTTTTGTCTGCTAAAAAAACTAAAAACTCAACTTTATATTCCTCGTCGTTTAAGTTAGATTCTAATTTGAGAAAATCTACATCCTTTTCTTCAAGCTCTCCTATTTTAATTAGTAGTTTTACATACTTTACGATTTCAGTATTCGATTTATCTTTAGGGTTTTTAGGAAAAATATGTTCAATGTCTTCAAGGTTCTTTTTAAAGTATACTGGAGGAAGGAATGATTTATTATCTTTTAAACATTCAATTATATCCATTAATAATAAAGTTCTAATTAATAACTCTGTATTGTCTTCATACCAATTAACGTGAAGATTTGTAAAATCTACAATTTTATCCCCTTCTGTAAAGTAAGATTTTATCTGATCTTTTAACACTTTCACAAAAACTTGTCTTGTTGAATATTTTTTCCAAAGTTTCCAAACTTTATAAAAATCAATGCCTTTACGAGTGGGTTGATTTGCGAAAATATATCCTAATAAATGGTAAATTTCTCTATCATGGAACCAATCATATAGCGTATGATGTAAATTAATTATATCTTTATATAATGCTGTAGCTTCACTTGAACTTTCTTCAATTAATTCTAAAGAAAGTACATCTTTATTATTCGACTCTGCGAATAGCAAATACAAATAATTAATGGGGTAAAAATCATCATTGAACAATTTGTTCTTTCCAATATTTTCAGATTTAATGTTTACCAATCTTTTAAAATAAGTCTTCACTTCATTTTTACTCCACCACGCATTGATTTGGTCTAATTCCCATCCTAATTTTATTCTTCTCTCATTAACAAAAATGATATTTTTTAAATCCCCTTCATCTTTTGCTTCTTCTTTAGCTACCCTAGTTATAAGTATGGCACGAATAAGGTCCGACCCATCTAACGGAATTCTTTTTGAGTTAAGATTCCCAAATATTTTCTCTTCAGATTGGCTTCCTTCAACCTCATTAACAATAAGTTTTACATTATGTAAAAGCTTCTCTTTAAAACGTTCAACATAACTTTCACCTTCTTTTTCTCTTAATTTTTCAAACCACTTTTTTACTGTTAAAGCAACTTGCACGATATGATAGATATCCTGCAAGTCATAATCAGGATATGTTGCAACAATATCATTCCAGCTTTTAAACTCTGAATAAAAATCGAAATCGTGATTTGTAATCCAATTATTTAGGGCTTTATTTGTAAATTCTCTTATGCTATTTTCAGGAAATCTAACTTTGTTATAAACCAATTCTTTTTCTCCTAAATAAGATAATATGATAGTTAAAGTCGTTAACCTTTGTTGACCATCTATAACATTGTAAATATTATCTCTTTTAGTGATTGTAATGTTTTGAATACAGTAAAAAACATCGTCTTTTAATCTACTTGTATAGATGTCGTTCAATAACTTTTCAACATTATTTGGTTCCCATTTGTATCCCCTCTGATAATGTGGAATATTAAAATATTCAATCTGATGATGTGAAAGAAATTCATTTGAATCAAAAATCTCTTTTACGCTATATAGTAGTTTCTTTTCAGCCATTTATATATTTTCTTTTTAACAAACCTTTACCTTCCCAGTTACAACTCCATCTATCAAACTCATTTTATACTCCTTCAGCTTCTTTATTTCTTTCTCTTTTAAGGAAATTGCGGTTTCAATTTTAATTGTAGCATTTTTTATATAATTTGCAATTTCAACCTGTTCTTCTTTGGGAGGAATAGGTATTGAAAAATTATTAAAATTTTCAGCAGGAAATCTCCATCTGCCTAATTGAGAAACTCCTTGACCAAATCTGTAGAATATTTTACTTTTATATCCAACCTGAAAAATAATCAGTAAGAAAAGGTCAATCATTTTTGAGTATTTAGATTTAAACACTCTATAATCAGGACTTATTACCCCATCAAATTTTGATATATCAACATAACCTGTGAGTAAATCCATATGATTCATAGCAAATTCCCCTTTGTTAATTATCTGATATTTAGAATAATTCATAGCAAGTTGACCTTCACCATTTGATATGTTCTTAATTTTAATCCCCTGTTGCGTAATGGATAAGACATCAGGACCTTCAAAACCAATAATTCTTTTTAAAATTTCAACTACAAATTTTAATTTCTTTACCTCCCAATGCTCAGGAATCTCCCCAATCCATTCCACACCACTATCTTTCAACTTTACAGCATCATTCAAACCTCTGGTAACAGCTTTATGAATAAGTATTTGTCTACGTTCCTTAAGCAGCTCTATCTGTTTTTGTTTAAGATTAATAGCTTGTTCTATTTTGGCAGTTTTGTCGTCAAGGAAATTGGCTATTGCAATTTGTTCTTCGACAGGCGGAAGAATGGATTCAATTCTAAAAAAATCATCAGTGTACAATCGTAAACGGCTTTCAATTACACCCGACGAGTTTCTTTTGAATTCTGATTTATATAATTCGGTTCTTAGTAGGTAATGAAAATATCTATTAATATCATTGGTTTTTAATCTGTAAATTGAATATGCTGGACTTGTAATTCCGTTGAAAGGAGAGAATCCTAAACTTCCATTCCAAGCTAACATAATATTACTAACTAAATCATTTTTTCTAACTTTTTTATATCCTTCAAGTGTCGATGCATTTGTAAGCATTCCACCCTCTTCAAGTTTTTCACTTTTATTAGTGACACCAGCATATTGCGAAACTGATAATAAGTCTTCAGAGCCATCAAAACTTCGCTCATTTACTTCCTTAAACAAATTTTTTATTCTAATAGTTTTCCAATGACTAGGAATTTGTCCTATCCATTCAACTTTAGAATTTATGTATTTTTCGTATTTTTTCATTTATAAGTATTCGTTGATATTATATTATCAAAAGTTTAATTTTACGTTTTATTGCTAAAATATCTCTTTCGATTTCCTGTTCTTTTTCTTCAAATAATTTGACTAAATTTCTTTGTTTTTCTAAAGATGGTAAGTTAATGGGAACGTTTTTAAGGTCGACCATATTTATGCGAGTCATATATGATGGTTCATTTAAAAATATAATTTTATTGATACTATATTGTCTTAAAAAATAGTCAAAATATTTTGCATCAATTTGATAGCTATCTAATCTAATTACAATAATACTTTTATGTACGTATGCTTCATATTCTAAAGTGTTTATGCAATGCTCTCCAACCTTTTTTCCATATGCACACATTAGTATATCTCCTTTTTTAGTAATTGTGCTATTGTGATTTTTTGCAATCATTAATAGCTCATCATGTACTAATTTACCATTAACAATATTTTGAGATCGAATCGTTGGAAAGTTTCCTTCCTTTAATATTTCATGTTTCGAAGTTAAAACTTGACCAATATTCTTTATTCTATTTGTTGCAACAATACTGGTAAATTCATTATTTAAAAAAGATAGAAAAAACTCCTTCTTAAGTTTTATCAAATAATTTAACTTCTCAATAATTAATTCTAATGGAGATTCAATCTTGTTTTGATAACTATTATATAAAAGAAAATCCTCTTTATTATTTTGCTTGTTTTTTATATTAGTTATTAATTCATTAAGATTATGAATAGGTTTTATTAATTGAGAAATATTAACATCACCTATAAAATTACCCTTTGTATCAATACCAAAATCTTTTGTATTTCGTGTGACAAAATATATTCCATGATCTTGATTTGTCTCATCAAGGTTTTTTAATTCTTTTTTAGATTCAATCCATTCTTGGATAGAATACAAAATCAAAAAATCATTTATATTATTTTTATTGTTTTCAAAAAATAAATGATTTCTATTTATTGAATACATAAGTGCCTTTTGTTTTAATTGTTCTGAAACATTAATTTGGATAGCATCATTATATAGAGACCATACATTTTTATTGAATTCTATACTTAAATTTTTAAATGGTTCCAATATTTCTTCCAAGCTCATAAATGCTTGATTTAAAATGTTTCGAATTCTATTGTCATCACAATGCGGTATTATTTTAAAGCTTAAATTATTTTTTAGCTGTGAAATTATGTTTTTATCGTAATTCTCTATTAATGCATCAACAGATGCACTTTTGAATTCGATATCTATAATTTCATTTTTGAGAAATATTATTTTTTTTGACTTTTTTAATTCAAATAAGTCGTCTAGTAATCTAAAATTTGCATCTGTGTAATCAAAAATAGAGTTTGCATCTTTTCCAGTAGCAAAATTTATCCACGTACATGTATCTAAAAAAACATAGTTCATTTAAATTTCTATTATGCTTTGAATTAAGCCATCAGATTCCTTTTCTAATTCTAAAATTTCAGCACGTATAATATCTAGTGATCTTAAAGGTTTGTGTTGATAGAAATATTTATTAAAACTTATTTCGTAACCTATTTTAGTATTATCAAGATTTATCCATGCTTCTTCTACATGTGGTTTTACTTCACGTAAAAAATAGGTGTAAATATTTTCTTTGAGTGGTACATTTTCAAAATCACGTAAGTCGCTTTCGGTTTCATAAGTTAAATATTCTCCTTTTTTTGCTGTTGCAAAATAGCCGTAATTTGGTAATTCATTTTCTGAGCAATCTAAATGATATAAAACCTTTTCTAACTTCTCGCCACTCAGTTTTACGGTTCCTTTTATTACTTTTTCAGCTTGCTCATCATACCAACTAACAGCATTAAGAATGGCATTTTTTTCAGAAGCAGAAAGTTTTAGTTTTTCAGATTTGATTACCTCATCAACTTGTACCCGAAATTCGTTAAAATCATTAAATTCTTTTATTCCGATTTTTTGGAGTAATTGTAAACCATTATCCAATAAAAACTTTTGTTTTTCCCACAAAGCTTTGCTTGTTAAGGCTATTTCTTGCTTATTGTTTAAATTAAGTTCTTGCTTTTCTGCCCAATGTAGAATCTCTTTTTTGTGTTTTGCAATATCGGTATAAACTTCTTCGCCATAGGTTTTATACGCATATTCCATCGCTTCTTTTAGCGATTTGTCATAGCGTAACTCTTCAATTCGCTCTTTAGTAAATTGAGCTTTTAAACGTTTTGGTCTTTCGATTGTTACTTTGTGATAACCAAAATCATGGTTATCGAATACTTTTGAAGCAATTCCATTATCTTTTTTACGTTCAATAGCTTCCAGATCATTGTACGTTTTTACTATTTCTGTGATATGTTCAGGTGCAAACTCACAATTTTTATTTCCTAAGTTCTTGCGAAGTTTACGATACAATTGTCCTGTATCTATCAGCTGTACTTTACCTTTTCTTTTTTCGGTTTTGTTGTTGCTTAAAATCCAGATATAAGTTGTAATTCCTGTATTGTAAAATAGGTTATTTGGCAATTGTACAATGGCTTCGAGCCAGTCGTTTTCAACAATATAACGACGAATATTGCTCTCGCCACCTCCTGCGTCTCCGGTAAATAAACTACTTCCGTTATGTATAGAAGCGATTCGTGTTCCTGTTTTACTATGTGAAAGTGGTTTCATTTTGCTGACCATCTCCATCAAAAATAACAATTGTCCATCTGATGAACGTGGTATAGCGTCAACATCTTCTTCGATTCCCCAATAGTTTTTTAGTTTTATTTGAAAACGGGAATCAATTACATCTTTTCCGTCCTTAATATATTTTTGTTCACTGGCCCATGATTTTCCGTAAGGCGGATTGGATAACATAAAATCGAAAGTGGTTCCTGCAAACTCATCTGTAGACAATGTAGAGCCAACACGAATGTTTTCAGGATTATTCCCTTTAATCATCATATCGGATTTACAGATAGCATAGGTTTCGTCGTTGATTTCTTTTCCATACAAATAGACATCACCCTTTGCACGAATTTCTCCATCTTCATCTTTTATGAAGTTTTGAGATTCAGTCAGCATTCCACCGCTTCCGCAAGCAGGATCATAAATGGTCATAACTGGAGGCAAATTATTCTTGATTGGGTCAAAAATAATATGTGTCATTAAGTCAATTACCTCACGTGGAGTAAAGTGTTCTCCAGCTTCTTCATTATTTTCTTCATTAAATTTTCGAATTAATTCTTCAAAAACATAACCCATTCCTAAATTTGATAAAGCAGGAAGTTTACGACCATTACTGTCGTTTTTCTCAAAAGGAGTTAAATTAATATCTGGAGAAGTAAATTTTTCTAACACATTAAGCAACACGTCTTTTGTTGCCATATGTCGAATTTGACTTTTTAGCTTGAATTTCTCAATAATCTCTTTAACATTATTGCTGAAACCATTTAAATAATCCTCAAAATTCGCTTGTAATAATTGTTGGCTATTTGTTGCTGTTCCGTGCAATCTTTGCAAAGTCCATTCGCTTGTATTGTAAAAAACATAACCAGAAGCGGTACGCAATCCGTTCTCATCCCACTCTGTAAAACCTGCTTCGTCACGTTGGAAAGTTAATTCTTCTAAAACAGCTTCTTTTGTTGGTTCAAGAAGTGCATCCAAACGGCGTAAAACTACCATTGGTAAAATTACATCACGATATTTTCCGCGTACATATACATCTCGCAAACAATCGTCTGCAATTGACCATATAAAAGAAACTAATTTGTTGTGTACTGATTGATTCATTAATTTATTTTGGTATTCTATTAATTTAAATTTTAATGTAACTATATTTAAGGAATATACTCTGAATAGTGTATTTCTCCAAATGATATTGTGTGTAAATTTAAGTTATACATTTTAATTTAATTTACGGATAACCATATTTTTCTTTTTTATTCACTAATAATTTTCGATTTTATAAAATGAAAACCTCCAAAGTCAGTTTTTTGATTTTAGAGGTTTTTTTATGTTTTTTCCTTAATTTTAAAATCGAAAAAGAAAAGACTATGACCTTAAATCTACAACCCGTTTTAGAAAACGATCTTTGTATTCTATCACCTTTAGAAGAAAAGGATTTTGATGCTTTATACAAAGTGGCTTCTGATCCTAAAATTTGGGAACAGCATCCAAATAAAGACCGATGGAAGAAAGAGGTTTTTGAGAATTTTTTTGAAGGTGCTATCAAAAGCAATGGCGCTTTTAAAATTATAAGTAAAGAAACTGGAGAAGTTATAGGGAGTACAAGATTTTACGATTTTAATCAGGAAGAAAATTGTGTTTTTATTGGTTATACTTTTTATGCCGTTTCCTGCTGGGGAAAGGGATTTAATCTAAGAGTAAAAAAAACGATGCTGAATTATCTTTTTGAATATGTGTCAAAAGTTAGGTTTCATATTGGTTCAGAAAATATTCGATCTCAAATTGCAATCTCAAGAGTGGGAGCCGAAAAAATTGCCGAAGAAGAAGTAGCTTACTTCGGAGAAAAACCAAAATTGAATTTTGTGTATCAGATTGACAAAGCAAATTGGATAAAAGAAAAGCCTTAAACGCAATGTTTAAGGCTTTTCTCTTTTTATAAAAAACAGTTTTTTATTGTACCAAATAAGCAACCTGATCGGCTTCGCAAAGTCTAAAATAACCAAATGCAAAATTATTGGCATCAGTACTATTGACAATGTTTCCTCTAATGGTTCCAGGAGGAACAGAAAACGGATTTGAATTTGAAGCTTCCAAAATTAATTTCCAATAATTAAAGAAATTTTTAGAAACGCCTCTGTGCGTAATCGTAACGGTGTTTCCAGGTTTCATTTTGTCTTCATCAGAAAATCTCGTGCTGATTTCGTTTCCGTTATAGAACTCATCATTTGTGATTTCGTATTCTGGATAAATTAAAAATGAGCTTTGATAATCGGTTACATAAAAATTAGTCTGATCTGCTGGATCGTTATAATAAAAAGTCAGTTCGATGATATCTTTCCCATCAAAATCAGGAACAATTTTCTGTTCTACTTTATTAATTGGACTTACAGAAGTTAGTTTTTCAGTCGCCGTGAAACTTTGCCCTTCAGCATCTACAAATAATTTATAATCGGCATCAATTACAGGAACAAAATTGGTGCATTTGTAAACTCCGGCTTCCGTTTCGTTAAAAGTAAAAACATCACCATTGCTATTTTCTATTCGTACTTGCGCACCCGAAACTTTTGGTGTAGAACCGCTGTAATAAGGAGCCGTTTTACTGATTTTTATCGTTTGTTCTTTCCCATCAGTTCCTTTTTTCCAGATAATTTCAGCGTCGATGACCAGTTTGGTTTCGCCGGTTGGCAAATCAAGATTTACCACATCTTCACATGAAGCGAAAGAAAAAACAAAAAGAAGAGTTATTAATGCCAGTGCTCTGTTCATTACCGTATATTTTTTCAATTTATTCATAGCATTAAAATTTAAAATTATAAGAAACTCCAGGAACAATTCCGAAAATCGAAAGTCTTCTGGTTTCATTTGCTCCCGTATCTTCATTGGTTGTAAAACTCATAGAAGCCGCATTTTTTCTGTTGTACACATTGTATAAACTAAATACCCAATAGCTTTGCCATCCTTTCTTTTTGTCTGGTTTTGGCGTATAAGTCGCCGCAAGATCCAAGTGGTGGAAAAGAGGCAGTCTGTTTTCGTTTCTTAAAGAATAATTTGGAACGTGAATACCGCCCATTTCATAATAGCCATTTGCATACGTTACTGGCTGACCCGACTGTAAAGTGAAATTTCCATTAAAAGACCATTTCGGATTCAGTTCATAACTTCCCACAATGCTCAAATTATGCATTTTGTCATAACCCGATAAATACCAGTCGCCATTTGCAATTCCTGGTTCTTCAGGAGTTCTTCCCGGTGTTTTTTGTTCTGCTCTAGATAAGGTATACGAAACCCATCCGGTAAAAACGCCTCTATTTTTTCTGAACAGTAATTCCATTCCGTAAGATCTGGCTTTTCCGGTTAAAATAACCTGTTCAATGTTGTTGTTAGCCAAAACATCAGCGCCGTCAATATAGTCAATACGATTTTGAACATTTTTATAGAATAATTCGGTTTCTAAAGAGTAATCGCCGTCTTTGAAATTTCTGAAATAACCCATCGCATACTGATCCAAAAGCTGAGGTTTTGTAAAAGGGCCGCTTGGTGTCCAGATACTCATTGGCAACGGAGACTGTGTATTGGATAAAATATGAATGTACTGCGCCATTCTGTTGTAACTTGCTTTTACAGAAGTTTCGTCGTTAAAAGCATAAGACAAAGCGGCACGTGGCTCAAAATTGTCAAACTTGCTGATAGTTTTTCCTTTTCCGTAGGAGATGCTTCCTGTTGGAGTTCCTTCTTCGTAAATATTGTATAAAGGATTATAAACTACAGCCTGACCATTTTCGTAAGTGCTGATTGCTTCATCTCCTAAACGGTAAAACATGCTGTAGCGAAGTCCATAACGGAAATTCAGTTTCTCTGTAATCTGATTTTCAAAATCAACAAAAGCAGAAGCTTCTAAAGCGTATTTTTTGTCCAGTTGCATATAATTAAACTGCGAATCTGAAGAAGTCGGCTTTACAACTCCAGGATTGAAATTATAATACAAACCATCTATACCATAGTTGATTTTAAATTTCTCCGACTGCTGGAAATTCCAATTGTATTTCAAACCGTAACTCTGAATATTGCTGTCCCATTGAAAACTTTCAATCGGAATTTCTAGATTAAATCTGTAATCACTGTAGAAAGTAGATAAATTACTGTTTAAGCGATCAGAAAATTTATGTTTCCAGTTTAAAATTCCCATTGTGCTTCCGTACGTACTCGCAAAACGATCGTTAATGTCAAATAAATCATTTCCGAAATAACCAGAAAAAGACAATGTATTTTTGGCATTAAAACGATAATTTAATTTCGCATTCAAATCGTAAAACATGGCAGAGTTATTATTGTCGGCCAGTTTCATAAATAAATGCGCATAAGAAGCACGTCCAGAAAGAATAAAAGAACCTTTTTCTTTTTCCAGCGGACCTTGAACCAAAAGTCGGCTCGAGATAATCCCGATTCCACCATTTACTTTATATTCTTCAAAATCTCCAGTTTGTTGCGTAACATCAAGAACAGAAGAAACACGTCCTCCAAATCTTGACGGAATTCCACCTTTGTATAAATCTAAACCGCTAACTACATCAGCATTGAAAATAGAAAAGAAACCAAACATGTGCGAGTCTGCATAAACAGGAGCGCCATCCAAAAGAATCAAATTCTGATCTGCAGCACCACCGCGGACATTAAAACCCGAAGAAGCTTCTCCCGCATTGGTAACGCCTGGCAAAGTCAAAATCGATTTTAAAGGATCGGCTTCGCCCATCGCCACCGGAATTTTCTTGATTTCCTGCATCGAAAGTCTGTTCACACTCATTTGTGTTGTTTTGATGTCGACCGCTTTATTAGCTACCACAATAACTTCTCCCAGTTGCTGGCTATCAGAATCTATGTTGAAATTAACTCTGTTATCATCAGAAACAGAAACACGTTTTTCTTCATTCTTAAAACCCACATAACTCACCTGAACGGTATAGTTTCCGTTGGGAACTTCAATACTGTATTTTCCGTTTGCATCTGTTACAACGCCAGTTTCCAGTTCTTTAACGTAAATATTAGCACCAATTACAGGCTGTCTTTCATCATCATAAACGGTTCCGCTTAGCTTGCTTTTTTTTTTGGCAGGCTTTTGCGTTTGAGCTTTCTGCTTCACAAAAATATTGTTGCCGACTATAGAAAATTGTACAGACGAAATCTGGTTTAATTCGGTAATAAGCTTGCTGATTTCGATATTTTTAAAAGTTTTATTTTGTGTAAAATACTTTTTATTGGTATCGATCTGATCTGTAAAAGCAAATTTAAAGTCGGTTTGGCTTTCAATCTGTTTGAAGAATTCTTTTAAAGTTACATTTTGATCTACAGTTACCGTAACGCCTTGAGCAGACATACCTAAGCTGAATAAAAAAAAGCATGCTGAAATTATATGCTTCATGAAATTTTGTATTTTTGAATATTATTAAATGGAATAACCTCGTGTTATCCTGAATATTAGGAGGATGTGGAGTTTCGCGGCTTACATCCTTTTTGTTTTTATTGAAAATTAATCTGCTTTAAATCTTCATTTATTTCAAAGTTTAGGTTATACATTTCTGATATTAGTTGGACAATTGTTTTTAAATCTTCTTTTTTATTGATTCGAATGGTAATTTTCTGATTTAGATTTTCTTTCGGAATATTGACTTTATAACCGTAATTTTCTTCAATATATTGACTGATAACAGAGAGTTTTTCGTCATCAAAATCTACAAATCGGCTGAATTCTGTTACCGAAGCAATTTCGTTTCCGTAAGTGAATTTATCGCCAGGTTTCAAGATCCATTTCTGGTCTTTGCCTTTTACGCTCATTTCTACGCTTCCTTCAAAAAGCTCAACAGTTATTTCTTCATTTTCAGATTCTTTAACGGTAAAAGAAGTTCCTAAAACTGTTGTGGTAGTTTCGTCGCAGAAAACCTGAAACGGATGCTGTTTGTCTTTTTTAACTTTAAAATACGCTTGACCGTCAATTTCGATTTTTCTGTTTGAAGCAAAATTTTGCCCGTACGTAATTTTTGAATTCGGACTCAGTTCCACTTTGGAGCCGTCTGGCAATACAATATTTTTTATTGCTGAAGTTGTATTTTCGATTACATTTTCAGCTAGAACTACATTTTCGGTAGAAGATTCTCCGTTAAAATAAATTCCGGTTCCAATTAAAACAAAAAGTAAAACAGCGGCAGCAGAACAGTAGTGCCACGGTCTGAAAGAGCGTTTCTTCACAGTAAAAGTTTTGGCACGAAATTCTTCCCACGAAGTTTCTTTTTCTTCATTTGAATGAGAATGGGAGGTTTCGTTCCAAAGCTTTTCGAAATCCTTGTCAAATTTTTCGTTATCCATTTTTTAGATTTTTAAATAAGTTGACAATGAAAGCCTTGTTTGGTAAAAACGCCGTAAACCATTTCGTGAATTTCTCTGTTGGTTTCGATTTTGAGAATATTATCGCGTCCCTGCTTATCAAAATTTATGATGCAGTCGGAAATAACGAACTGTAAAAGAGCAATGAGTAGCGTTGCATCTTTTTTGGTTCTAACATTAGTTTTATACGCTTCGATATGCATTTTTAGTTCTTTGTTTTTTAGTATAACAAACGAGAACTAAAAAGTTCCTAATGGTTTTCGATTTTTTTTCGAATAAATTTACTGGCGAGATAAATATGATTGGCAATGGTCTTCTCAGAAAGATCCGTTATTTCTGCAATCTCCTTATAGCTAAGGTTTTCCAGTTTGTGTAAAGTGAATATTTTTTGCTGCTGTTCTGGCAGCTGATTGATGAAGTTTTGTAATTTTTCTTGTCTTTCTTCAAAAACTCCTGATTCTGGTTCTTCTTCAGGAAGGTCAACTTGAACAGGATTTAAAGGAATTACTTTGTTTTCTCTGTTAACGTGATTGATTATAACGTTCTTGCAGATCACAAATATTTGTTTGTCGAACAAAACTTCTTCGTTAAGCAATTCTCTTTTGTTGTAAAGTCTGATGAAAGTTTCCTGAACGAAGTCTTCGGGAGTAAAAACAGAAGAATTAAATCGTTTGGCAATATTGATAAGTTTGTCGTAGTAGCTGAAGTATACTTCTTTGAAAGCTGCTTCATTACCTTTTTTTAAACTTAAAATAAATTTTTTATTGTCCATAACGAAAATATCGTGACTAGCTTCCTAGTCTAAACTCATTGGTGTCAATATTATTGTATTCGGAAATTGAGTAATCTCAAAATGTAATTAGTTACAAAGAACCGTAATTTAATTTAAGATTGGACGCTTTTATTGGAGAAATGTTACAGTAGATTTCAAATAAAAACCCTTAAACATTTGTCTAAGGGTTTGTTTTTATTGTTCATTTGAAATTTTAACTTTATAATCAGCGGCAAGTTTATCTAGAAACTGAAAAAGTTTTTCATTCATTTCACTAAAATCATGCGAAAGAATTTCTTCTGGATTTTGAACGAATTGGTGTTTTTTGCTTTTCGCCAATAAATCAGTTTCGCTCTCAATTAAAAGAGAAACAACCTCAGCGGTTAATTCCATGTGGCACTGAAAACCGTACACAAGATTAGAATACGAAACAATCTGGATAGGGCAGCCTTCGCTAAAAGCCAGCACTTTACTTTCTTTTGTTAAACCTGGCATATCGTTGTGCCAGTGCCCGACATTTAGAACAGAACCAAAATGATTTATTTTTTCATCTTTAATTCCGTCTTCGGTTAAAGTGATTGGGAAAACGCCAATTTCTTTTTCTGGACTATGACCGACTTTTGATCCCAAAGCTTCGCCGATTAATTGCGAACCCAAGCAAACTCCAACAACTGCTTTTCCTGCAGCAATACATTTCTGAATTAAGGATATTTCAGCTTCAGCATTAAAGTGCGGACATTCTTCTAGAGTCGTATTGGGACTTTGAGGTCCGCCCATTACAATCAGCATATCTATTAAGTCAACAGAATTTGGCAATGCGTCATTTTCATAAACTTTAGAAAAAGATATTTTATGATTTCTGCTTTCTGCCCAATTTAGATATGCGCCCGGAGCTTCGTAGGTTTCGTGTTGTACAAAGTGTATGTTCATCTTCTTTAGAATTTAAAGCAAATTTATTTTGAAAAAGAACAATACCAATAGTCCACTTTTTCTTTTAATAAAATAGTCCAGCTTTAAGAATTCAGCAAGAGCATCATCTGAATATCTACTCTGTCATAGGTCGAAGAAATTCCAGTTATTTCTCTAAATCCTAATTTTTCATACAATTTAATGGCGGGCTGCAGTTTGGTGTTGCTTTCCAGATAAAGTCGAGTTGCACCTTTTTCTTTAGCCCATTTTATAGCTGTTTCTGCCAATAATAATCCAACGCCTTTTCCTTGTGCTTTCGGACTTACCGCCATTTTTGCCAATTCGTAATCGTAATCTTTTCCGTCACTTTTAATTAAAGCGCAAACGCCTAAAACTTCATCATTTAAAATAGCAGAAAAAATTTCGCCGCCTTTGTTTATAATATATTCTTCGGTGTGGTCAAGCGCTTTTACATCATTTGGTTCGACTACAAAATACTTCGAAATCCATTCTATATTTAAATCCTTAAAACTCTTTTTATATTCTGGTTTATAGGTAACTATTTCTATTTGTTCGTTATTTTTCATGATATTATTAAATACTGTTTTTTATTATACTGCCTAATTTTTCCAAATCAGATTCGACACGCTCATTCCATTCCAAAGCATAAGTGAGTCTCATGCAATTGTTATATTGATTGTATTGCGAAAAGATTCTTCCGGGAGCAAAATTGATTTTTTGGGCAAGAGCCGTATTGTACAATTCGGTTGTCGAAATTCTTTCATCCAATTCCAGCCATAACATAAAACCTCCTTTTGGCTGTGCAATTTTGGTATTGTCTGGAAAATAAGATTCTACCGCACGATTGATTTGCAAATAATTAGTGTAAAGTTTATTTCTAAATGTTCTCAGGTGATGATCATAACGGCCGTGTTCTAAAAAATCTGTAATCACATCTGAGTACAAAGGAGAATTGCAGACCGTCTGAATTAGTTTTTGCCTTATAATTTGATCTTTAAATTTCCCAGGCGCAATCCATCCCACGCGATACCCTGGCGCAAGAGTTTTCGAGACAGAACCAATCCATAAAACTAAACCAGCTTCATCGTAAAATTTGCAAGGTTTAGGCCGTTCAGAGCCAAAATAAAGATTGCCATAAAGATCATCTTCAATTAAAGGAACATTGTATTCGGTTATCAGTCTCACCAATTCCTTTTTATTTACGTCAGGCATTTGAAACCCCATCGGATTATTAAAATTGGTGATGAAACAGCAGGCTTTAATTTCGGGAAGCACTTTTTTGAAAGCATCTAAATCTAAACCATATAAAGGATGCGTCGGAATTTCGACTGCCTTTAAACCCAAAGCTTTAATCGCCTGCAATATTCCAAAATAAGCCGGACTTTCTACGGCAACGCTATCTCCCGGAGAAGTGACCGCCATAAGCGCATTATAAATGGCATGCATGGCACCAGAAGTAATGACAAGATCATCTTCGGTGATTTTTCCTTCCATGACCAGCGCCCATTTTGCAATGGCACGGCGAAGTTCCTCAGAACCTTGAACGGGTTCGTACGGAGTTCCAGCATCGTTTCTGCTGCGAACAGCATTGATAATTCCCTTATTAAGTTTGGCAATAGGCAGAAAATTTTTTCCAGGCAAACCAAGCGCAAACTGAGTAATATCTGGCTTATTGAGCGTACCGAAAACTTTGTCAATAAGATCTTCGGGAGTATTTTCTGTTTCGTGATTGTCTATATTGGCAACCGTAGGAAGTGCTGTTGTGCGCTGCGAACTTTTACTAACGTAATATCCTGTTTTTGGACGGGATTCAATTAAAGAACGGCTTTCCAGTTCAAGATAAGCTTGTTTAACGGTATTGAGACTAACATTATACAATTTTTGAGCACTGCGAACAGAAGGCAGTTTATCGCCAAGCATCAGGGTTTCATTATGAATCTGATCTTCAATTATTTTGGCGATTTTTAGATACAATGTTTCGTTATTCTTCATTTTGCTAATTTGCTGTATCTAAAAACTTAGACATTGAAAAATTTGTTCGGCACTTTGTTTTAACTGTTCAGGATTGTTAAAGTTATCACTCTTTTTTTTCTTTAGAAAATTTGAGATAGAATCCTGAAACGCAGTTTTATTTTCTGCGGTTAAACTGCCATCATCATAGATCTGATAATCGATTAAATTGTTTTGATCTACAATCAAGCTCGCGAAAGCTATAATTTTTCCTGCCTTTTCTGCAAGCAAAAACGGAATTCCAAAAGATGTTTCATTTTCATCATTAAGAGATATATTTTGACAGAAGATGTTTTGCAAAATCTCCATGTCAAAGATGTAAACTTCTCTAAATGTTATGCTGTCTTTTTTTGATACCTGCGATTCCATACTCTTTTTTAGCAAAATTAAAGCTATTCAAGATTTGGGTACAGATACAGAAAATAGTTTTTTTAAGGGTACAGATTGAAATTAGAAAAAAGAGATTAAATAGAACGAAGCGCGTTCATAGCACATTCTGTATCTTTTTCGTCAATAAAAACATGATCGTGATAATAAGCGGCCACAACATTACAGCTAATGTTTGCGTCGCCTAATACTTTTGAAAATGCAGCGGTCATTCCAACGGCTTCTAGTGAAGAATGAACTTTAAAAGTAATCCAAGCCGCAACATAAGAATAATTAAGATTGAATTCGTCTGCATCTTCTTTTTTTAGAATCACGGTAATTCCTTCACTTTCTTTAAATAGGAACAAAATTTTGGAGAAAGGAATTTTGTCAATATTGGTTACAGAGCAATAAACATATCGCCCTTCATTTAAAACAGGATTTAGGTTTTTTAAGAGGATATCGAGATTTTTTTCTCCAGACATTTTAATTGTTTTTTAAGAAAATAAATTTAAGAAGGCTAATAAACAAAATGGAATTATTTTTCAGATTCCAAATTATCGGTAGCTGCAGAAATCTGATCTAATATATTAGTCTGATTTGGCGAAATGTAGTTTTTGTTTTCGCTAATCTGTTCTTTCTTAAAAAGAAGATCTAACGCATTGTATAGTTTTAATAAAACATCTCGATCTGCTTTTTCGATTTCTAAAGCAGAATTAAAATTAAAAACATAATTATTCGAATTGCGCACTTCGACTTTTATCGTTTTTGATGTGATCTTAAATTTGACTATATCCATGTTGTAAAATTATCTCTTCTGCAAAATAACTATTTTAATAGAAGTTATGGAATGTTCTGTTAAAGATTTTTTCTAAAATATTCTTCACTTAGAATCTATAAAGTTTTAAAGGTGAAAAATAAGAAACCAAAATTTTTTTATCGGAATTTTTTTAGATAATTTATTTTTTTATGAGAAATCAGTATAAAAATATATTCTCTAGACTATTTTATCCCCAAAAACGGATTTTATTTTTCCTTCCTAAAGTCACTATTAATCAAATTTGCATCCCAGATTACGAACTGATTTGATGTGAATCGATCTGGAGTAATTTTTTCAAAACTAACTATTTAATTAACCAAATTACCAATCAAATGACAAATTTTATTAGGATTAAAAAAAGTCCTAATGGCGTGTCTAAATTTAATTTGAAGAAGAAAATGATAATGCTCTGCGCGTTGTTTTCTTTATCTCAAATTGATGGCTACGCGATTAGTTCCACGACAGCACTGTCACAAAATGCGAAACTCCAAAAAAGCATTAAAGGGCAGGTAAATGATGAAAACGGCATGCCGATGCCGGGTGTTTCAGTTTTAGAAAAAGGAAGTAAAAATGCAACAACAACAGATTTTGACGGAAAATTTACTTTAAACTTAGGCAACGATAATGCAGTATTAGTCGTGTCTTATTTGGGCTACGTAACTACTGAAGTTGCTGTAAAAGGCCAAACTTCGATTACTATAAAAATGCAAAAAACGACCACTTCATTAGAAGAAGTTGTGGTTGTAGGTTATGGTAAAATGAAGAAAAAGGATTTAACGGGAGCAGTTGTTCAGGTAACGCCTGATAGGCTCGTAAACCAGAATCCGCAGACGGTTCAGGATATCTTAAGAGGAACTCCGGGTGTGCGTGTAGGATATGATCCTTCTGCAAAAGGAGGCGGAAACATACAGATTCGTGGGCAGACTTCTGTGTATACGGGTAGTTCAGACAAAAATCAAAAAACAGGAGGGCCACATAATTCGCCGCTTATTATTTTAGACGGAATGCAGTTTTACGGTGAGCTTTCAGAAATCAATCCTGATGATATCGCACAGCTTGATATTTTAAAAGATGCATCGGCAGCATCTGTTTACGGATCGAGAGCGGCAGCGGGAGTTATTTTGATTTCGACCAAAAAAGGTAAAACGGGCAAACCGATGATTAGTTTTACTACGAATACGACCATTAGCAATAAGAGCGCTTATCGCGGTGTGTATTCTCCTGAAGGATACTTAAAATATCGTGAAGATTGGGAAACTGCCCAAACTTATGGTGTGAATACAGCAACGGGACAATACGAAGCATTTATATCAGGAACAGTTGCTCCTAATAAGCCAGGGTATTTTTCAAACCCAAATGATTTAGGCAAATGGGGAATTACAGAAGCGCAATGGCTAGCGTATCAGCCTGCTGCACAAACGGTAGGAAAAAGTTCTAAAGAAGTTTGGGGAGCACGTTTAGGTTTGAATTTTGACCCTTCGCTAATGGCTAATTTCTTGGCAGATAAAACGCACGATTGGAGTGACAGTTCTTTTAGAACGGGAATTAATCATGACAATAACTTGAGTATTTCTGGTGCAAGCGACAAAGTAAATTATTATATGTCTTTTGGCTATTTAACTTCTGAAGGAGCTATTGTGGGTAATGATTATAAAGCGGCGCGTTCTAATATGAAAGTGGATGCAAAAATTACCGACTGGCTGGATTTTGGAGCCAATGTTAATTTTCAAGACCGTTCAGATGGAGATGTAACGCCTTCTTTAGGTACCAATGCGGGAGATAATAATATGATGAGAACCAGTCCGTTTGGAACTTTCATTGATGCAAATGGCAAATATGAAAGACAGCCGATGGGGAAAAATGTTTCTGGGCAGAATTACAACTATTACTACGAGCGCCAGTTTATTGAAAAAGAGACAGGATATACAACATTGAATACTATTTTCAATACAAAAATTACTTTGCCTTTGGGTATTACGTATACGTTTAATATTGCGCCTCGCTACCAGTTTTTTAATGATCGTTATTTTAGATCGACACAGAATCCGAACTGGCCTGCTGCGACCACTGGAGTAACTAGAAAAAATTCGAAAAGATTTGATTATAACTTGAATAATACCATAACATGGGATTATACCATTGCTGAAAAACATCACTTTATTGCCACTTTTGTTCAAGAAGCTGAAGAACGACAATATTGGTCAGATGAAATGGATGCCTTTAATATTCAGCCTTCAGATGCGTTAGGATTTCATCTTGTGAATACGGCAACAATGGCAAATAGCGCACTTCGATCAAATGACACGCATGAAACTGCAGACGCCTTAATGGCGAGACTTTTCTATTCGTTTGATAATCGTTATATGCTGACAGCGACTGTTCGTCGTGACGGATATTCAGCATTTGGAGCTTCAAATCCGTATGCAACTTTCCCTTCATTTGGTGTAGCGTGGAGCTTTAAAAACGAAAGCTGGTTCAATTGGGAGGCCATGTCTACAGGTAAATTGCGTTTGTCTTGGGGTAAAAACGGAAACAGGTCGCTTGAAGATCCGTACGTTTCTTTGGCAAACTTAGTAAATACGGGAACTATGGGATATTTAGATCCTTCTGGAAAAGCGCTTGAAATAAAGTATTTGTCGCTAGACCGAATGGCAAATCCAAATCTAGTATGGGAAAAAACTACCTCAACCAATATTGGTCTTGATTTAGGTTTCTTGCGCGATCGCATTACGGCTACTTTAGATCTTTATAGAGCCTCTACTAATGATATGATTATGAGTCAGTCTCTGCCTGGTTTTACTGGTTTTTCAGCCATTGCCACCAATCTGGGAGAGATTCAAAATCAGGGTGTTGAATTGAGTATCAATACGCTTAATTTTAAAAAGCCAAATTTTGAATGGCGTACTTCATTAGGAATTTCTTATAACGAAAATAAAATCATTTCGCTATATGGAAATATGGTTGATATTAAAGATCCTAGCGGAAATGTTATTGGAAAAAAAGAAGGAGATGATTCGGCTAACGGATGGTTTATAGGAAGACCAATTACTCAAATTTGGGATTATAAAATAACTGGAATCTGGCAAAAAGACGAATGGAAAGAGGCTCAAAAATACGGGCAGCGTCCTGGAGATCCAAAAGTAGCCAATAGCTACACAGCAGACGATTTAGATGCAGTGGACTCAGACGGGAATTCATATAAAAAAGCGGTTTATAATGAAAAAGACAAACAGTTTTTAGGAAACAGCAATTCTCCTGTACAGTGGTCGATGCGTAATGATTTTAAAATATTTAGAAATTGGGATTTAGGAATTAGCATGTATTCTAATGTGGGAGGAAAATCACTTAATTCCAACTACATGAATACGTTTAACGATGCCAGTTTATACAAATTCAACTTCAATCCTTATGTAAATCCATATTGGACATTGGACAACCCAACCAATAAATGGGCGCGTCTGGATGCAAAAGGCCCTGCTGGAACTCCAGTTGCACCAGGAAGATTGTACGACCGCAGTTTTGTTCGTTTAGACAACATTTCATTGGCCTATACGCTTCCTAAAGATCTTTTAGACCGATTGAATATTAAAACCATAAAAATTTATGCTTCGGTTCAGAACGTAACCACGTGGGCTGCTTCTAAAGAATGGAAATATTACGGAGATCCAGAAACAGGCGGATTGGCTACACGACAGTTTAATTTAGGTTTTAATTTCCAACTTTAAAAATTATTCAAAATGAAAAAATATATAAAAAATAAAATTTTAAGACTGGCACCTGTCGTAGCATTTGCTGCGCTGGCTAGTTCTTGCTCAAAAGATTTTCTCGAAGCAGACCCGCTTTCGTTTTACGAACCAGAAACAACCTTTTCTACTGAAGCTGGATTGCAGGCTACTTTGGCATTGTGCGATAAACAGCTGCGAAATAATTATATCCACTTTGGTTATTCTGGTGTAAGTGTGCCAATTGGTACAGAATATTTATTTTCTGATATGGCACAATATGGAAAAACAGATACCGGCAGTAATATTGCAGATTATGCGGCTAATATCGTTCCGACTGGAGATTTTAGAAGAGATGCAGGTGGTGAAGCGCTTTATCTTGGGTTTATGTGGACAGAAGCTTATACGGGAATTAAGAATGCTAATACGGTATTAACTTATATTGGTAATGTGACAAGTTTATCTCCAGAGGTTAAAAATAAATATATCGGTCAGGCCTATTTTCATAGATCGTACCGTTACCTGAATCTAGTATATCAATTCGGAAACATACCATTGATTACCAAAATTTTGGAGGTTCCAAAGCAGAGTTATTATTCTACTAAAAAAGAAGCCATTATCGAAATGATTACAGCAGATATGGAAAAAGCTGTGGAGTGGGTGCCAGAACAATCTAAAATTGGATATGTGGGTATGATTAGTAAAGGTGCGTGTCGTCAGCTTTTGATAAAATGTTACTTGGCATCTGGAAGATTTGCTGATGCAGAAGCGCAAGCTAACATTCTAATTAACCAATCAGGCTATTCTTTAGTACAAGGAAATTTAGGAATTTTTGATCCAGGAGGAAATCCGACAGCATGGCCAATAACTAGAAATGTAATCTGGGATTTGCACCGACCAGAAAATAAAGTAATTGCTAATAATACAGAAGCAATTTTGGTCGCGCCAAATGGAGGAGCGCAATCCTTTTTAGCCTTTTCTTCGATGCGAATTTTTGGGCCAAACTGGAACGATGCCAATTTAATTACGCCTGACGGTAAAACAGCAGCACCGCGTTTTCCATTGACAGATAAAACGAATTATAATGCAAAATATGATTATCAAAGAGCATTAGGACGTGGAATTGGTACAATCAGCGGTTCTTATTATTCACAACATCCTATGTGGAAAGTTAATGGTATTGAGGATAAGGTAGATCTTAGACACAATAGCACTGTTGGGAACTGGGTAAATATGGAAGATCTTAAATATGCTCCTGGAGCAGGCGGAAGCGCAACATGGGCAGGGCAAAATTTTAGAATGAAGGATGCAACTGGAAAACTATTAGCGCAAGATTCTATTCGCGATTGGTATGATTTTCCGCATTATAAAATCTATTATCATGATGTTGTGGCTGAAGGCAATCCAGCAGCAAACGATTTTCAGGGAGCTACTGCTGGAGCTAGTGCACACATGTACATCTATCGTTTGGCTGAGACTTATCTATTGCGTGCAGAAGCGCGTTTTTATCAAGGAAACGTTTCTGGAGCTGCTCAAGATGTGAATGTAGTAAGAACTAGAGCAAAAGCATCACAAATGTATACAACCGTAACGATTGGTGATATTTGTGCAGAAAGAGGAAGAGAGCTTTATATGGAAGAATGGAGAAACGTAGAATTAAAACGCATCTCGCACTGTTTGGCTTTAAGCGGAAAAGCAGATGAATGGGGAAATACGTATAGTAAAGACAATTGGGATAAGCAATCTGGGAAAGATGCCACAGGTGGAAGTTATTGGTGGCAGCGTATTGTGCATTATACGCTTTACAACAAATATCCAGCGGGTATTTCTTTAAAACCAGGCGTGAAGTTTTATACGATGGACAAACGTAATAATTACTGGCCAATTCCATTTAGGCTTGCTATAGAGCCAAATATTAAAGGACAATTAAGTCAGAACTTTGGCTATGACGGTTACGATGCAGGTGTCAAAATGTGGGACAAATGGCAAGATGCTGTTGAAGACGAAAGCAAAATTTAAAACCAGAATAAATTTAAAGCAAAAACGAGTTAATTAATATTAACTCGTTTTTTATATTTTACAATAAATCTATTCCAGATTATCAGCATCAGAAATCTGATCTAAAATATTGGTTTGATTTGGCGAAATGTAGTTTTTGCTTTCAATATTCTGCTCTTTCTTAAAAAGAAGATCAAGTGCATGATATAGTTTTAATAAAACATCTTTGTCTTCTTTTTTTATATCTAAAGCAGTATTAAAATTGAAAACATAATTATTCGAATTGCGCACTTCGACTTTTATCGTTTTAGATGTGATCTTAAATCTATAATATATGAAAATTATTTCCTAAGAGATTTAATTTTAATCAGGTCTCTGTTTAAAATAGCATTTTTTTTATGCTTAAGTTGTAATTTTTACTTAATTTTATCTGTTTCAATTCTTTATATTCGAAAATCTAGTTATTAAATATGGAATAAGGAAAAAACTAATTTAATTTGTTTTGAAAGATCTGGATTATCTTCGATTTCTCTTTCTTTGGACGTCTATGATATTAAATATTTTGGAAACATCGCGAAGATCAATATCAAAGTCTTCATAATATTCATTTAAAGAATGACAGGTTATAATTCCTTTATCTACATCATGATTGATAATTCGTTTTATGCAGATTCCGTTATATTTATCTACAATTACGAAATCCCACTTATTTATATGGAGTTTGCTTTTCCAATAATCATTCCGAACATTTCGACAGAGTAAGATATCTCTTTCCAAGTAACTTTCATGGGAGCCATCGTCCATGCTATCTCCCTTAACCTCAAAACACATGTATTGCCCTTTGTATTCTTTTTCGACTATAAATGGAATTCTGGGTAATTCTTCTAAAAATTCTGGGTCATTAAATCCATTTAAATATCCTGCATAGGCATATTGATTGACTAATGGAACATACATAACATTCGAAATTACGGTAGAGTATGCGGTGTTTGATCTTGTGTTTGAATTATAAGATTTTGTATTGTCATATGTTTTATTAGGATAACTAGTTATGTAATCTTCCAAAATTTTTAAAGTAGATTTTCTAGGGTTTTGAGAAGTTCCATTTAAGATTTTATTGATACCAACTTCAGTTAAAAGTGTGTTTTTAGCTATTTCATAAGCTGTTATGTTGTGTTCCTTAATAGTGTCAATTATTTCTTTTAATTTCATTTTAACTAGAATGGATATAAATTAATGACTATACAGTTTTGTTGCATAAAAAGTTTTGTTTATACATAATAAGTTATGTATATTTGTTTGGTAAAATAAGAATATGCAAATGTACTAAAAAGTTTGTTGAAATGTTGAGGTGGTTGATTATAGCAAATAAATAGTTTTCAGGCTATTGTGAATGCCTGAATAGTGGAATTTAAACTAAGCAAATCGCTTGTGAATGATAATTGCTGTGTGTTGTTGAGAACCAAGCAGTTGTTTTGTCTGAAAAAGAAATAATAATTAATAAATAAAAAATGAGAGAAAAAGAAATTACACGAAATGGTCTAGTGTCGCAGGCGGGTTCTATAACAGTTTTAGGGAACAATATTGTAATTCCAGATGTAGTTTGGATTATGGAAGGAAAATATTGTCAAACTTTTGAGGATACGGTTGTTAATGTGCCTTATTCATCAACTGGGTTTTCAAGAACAGATATTGTTGTTGGTAATGAAGAAAATCAAATAGTTAGGATTTCGGGAATTGAAGCTCTTGAAGTTTCTTCTGTTCCGCATGTCCCTGTTAATAGTGTTTTAATAGCAACAGTAACTGTTACAGATTCGATAATTTCAGATGTGTTACCCTCAGAAATTATTGGTGTAAATTGGGGCGATATAATGGGAGTTTTATCAGATCAGACTGATTTACATGTAGCTTTAGAGGGTAAGTCTGGTAAATATACTTATTATGTGGAAGATTACAGGGATTCGTCAGTTTATGAATCTATTTGGTTACAGGCATTAATTAATTTGGCACCTGAGAGCGCAACTTTTATTTTTAAAAATGATGTCGTTTATACTATAAATAATGAAATAATACCCAAAAAAGGTCAAGTATTTGTTGGAAATGGCGCTACCATTAGAAGGGATGACGAAAGTAAAACGTCTTTAAGTTCTGATGCTAGAGATACCTCAACAGCTATAGAAGTTTCTTCAGTGCCTGCTGATTGGAAAATTGGTGATAAGATTCATGTATTTGTGGGAGATTCATTTTCTCAGACTTCGCATGAAGCTGTTATTGCAGATATAACTGGGAATTTAATTGCGTTAAATGATGTTATAGGTGGATTTGTAAATAATTCTACAGGATCTGCCGTTTATCCTAGTGGTGCAGGAGTAAGAAAAATTTTTAAAATCTTATCTGGTGTGCAATATCCGTTGGCAATGCCGTATAAAGTTATAGGTTTTGTTTTTGATGGGAATAAAGCAAATAATGCCTCATCTCACTATTGGGCTTTTAATACTATGATACATAACTACGGATATGGAGGTGAGGTGTCCGGTTGCTGTTTTAAAGACGTTTCTAATGAAAATATCGTATGTTCAGGTATTAAAGTAATAAATAACTATGCGCAGGATTTAAATGGGTCTTTTGTGCATTTGTCCTCGCCACCAATTGATTTGGGTGAAAATATTCAAGGGACATTAATTCATGGAAATACGGCATTTAGAACTAATCAGATTGATCCGTTGAAAACAGATCATAGCTATTGTGTTATTGAAAACTCTTGGAATCCAGGGAAGTTAATTGTTTCGAGTAATTATTTTGAAGGAGTAAATAATGGTTCATGTGTCAATAATTTTTTCTATCCAAATTTGGAGCCTAATAATTTAACTGATGAAGTGTTATTGGAAGGAAATATTTTTAAAAATTACACACAGATATGTAGTTCTCTGTCGCCTCAGAATATTGCTCCTAAAAATCAAAAAAGCAGAGCCATTACAGGAAATATTTTTATTGATTGCGGTTTTAATGATTTTACGTTGCTAAAAGACGTGTCAATAAAATTTATAAATAATATTTATTCAGGGAATACGGTAGTTAGAAATAATTATCAAACATCTTCTGAGAATACAGCATTTCTTAACGGAATGAGTTCTAATAGTCCAATAAATACTTTTTCGTCTCATTTTGGTGGGCAAAATCAATCTAATGGAATTGCTTTTGGTACTAATAGCAGTAATCAGGCTATTATAGCGGGTTATAAAAGTGATTTTTCTGCAAATAATGATTTGCATTTTCAATTGAATGGGGGTAAAGATTGTTATTTTTACGGTAAAGGTTTTTTTACAGGAACAGTAAAAGTGCCGAATGCTGTGCTAAGTACTGAAGCTGTTAATAAAGGACAATTGGATGAGGTGACGAGACCTTACAAGGTTTATGTGGCATTATTAACTCAATCAGGAACTTCTGATCCTGCCGCTGTAGTTTTAGAAAATACAATAGGTGATATTTTGTTGACTAGAACTGATAAGGGGAGATATAGCGCAACCTTAGCTGGAGCTTTTGTTTCAGGGAAAACTTTCTCTATTGTGCAAATGGGGTCGGGAAAAGGATTTTTGCAATCTAATAGTGTAAATAGTAATGTTTTGTTTATTGAATCATACGATATAGGATTTACATATTCAGATGATGTATTGAATAATGCAAGATTAGAAATAAGAGTTTATAATTGAAAATAAAATTGACAATGCTGTAGATGTGTTAAAAGAAATCAAAAAAATCTTCAGCATTTTAGCGTTGATTTTTATCTTCTGTTTAAGTTGGACCAAGTTAAAATGTTGTTGGGAAAATATTAAAATTTTGAGATTGGGATTTGGTAACAGACGGAACCCATGTAACCCAGGAATTTACGTCTTTTTTAATGAAATCAATAGATTCTAGCTCAAATGATTGCAATGTCATAGCTTTGTTTTCTGGAGTTGGAGGTAAAAATCTGCAGGCTCAGTAAAGATTTTTCAAGTAATTTTAAAATTTGGGATCAAAAGAAACATGCAAAAAGTGGTTTGTTTTTCTTAAGACTATTGGCAAACGTTTATCAATAGACGAAACCCCCTCTTTCAGGAACCAAAGCAGAATCAGTTATAGATGTTATTGTTAAAATACCTTTTAAAACAGTGAGTTCAAGTTAAGGAAATTACCTTGGAAATGGCAGGAAACATGAATTTGATTGCTAAGGGATGTTTCCCAAACGCTGTAAGTGTTACCGATCGTTTTCATGTCCAGAAACTGAGAGCTTTATATGGAAGAATGGAGAAACGTAGAATTAAAACGCATCTCGCACTGTTTGGCTTTAAGCGGAAAAGCAGATGAATGGGGAAATACGTATAGTAAAGACAATTGGGATAAGCAATCTGGGAAAGATGCAACTGGAGGAAGTTATTGGTGGCAGCGTATTGTGCATTATACGCTTTACAATAAATATCCGGCTGGTATTTCTTTAAAACCAGGAGTGAAGTTTTATACGATGGACAAACGTAATAATTACTGGCCAATTCCATTTAGGCTTGCTATAGAGCCAAATATTAAAGGACAATTAAGTCAGAACTTTGGTTATGACGGTTACGATGCAGGTGTCAAAATGTGGGACAAATGGCAAGATGCTGTTGAAGACGAAAGCAAAATTTAAAATCAGAATAAATTTAAAGCAAAAACGAGTTAATTAATTTTAACTCGTTTTTTATATTTTACAATAAATCTATTCCAGATTATCAGCATCAGAAATCTGATCTAAAATATTGGTTTGATTTGGCGAAATGTAGTTTTTGTTTTCAATATTCTGCTCTTTCTTAAAAAGAAGATCGAGTGCATGATATAGTTTTAATAGAACATCTTTGTCTTCTTTTTTTATATCTAAAGCAGTATTAAAATTGAAAACATAATTGTTAGAATTGCGCACTTCGACTTTTATCGTTTTAGATGTGATCTTAAATTTGACTATATCCATGTTAAAAAATTATCGCTGCAAAATAACTATTTTAAATTGGTAGTTCCTGTATTTTTTTAAAGTAAATATGTCTTAAAGTGATATTATTATGCTGTAATATATAGGTGATATGTTTGATATTTGGCCCATAGTTAATCTAAGAAATATTAAAATATAGTATAACTGATAATTTTTGGCAGATGAAAGAGGTGGTTCATGGATTTGGAGTAGAAACAGAGTGGGTAGAAATTATGGCGAAAGCTTTGGGTGGCTTTGTAGAAAATAATCATATTATAGCAAGTCCCAAAATACATACTGGAATTCGATATGTATTGTCTGTTAATTCAGATATTACAGTAATGTTTACAGATGCAATCTATCATCAGGATGTACATTTTAAATTACAAAATTCTAAAGATGATTTTATTGGCATATATTTTAATTTTTCTGAAGGAGATTCTGCTCATATTTATAATGAAGTAGAACATTATATGGGACAACAAAAATATAATTTGGCAATTGTAGATTCGAATGTTGATCTTGAATACATGATTAAGTCTGGAACTAAAACCTATAATTTTTGTATTTTCATAAAAAAAGCATTCTATAAAAATTCTTTTTTGAGTTCGTACCGATTAAAGAATATTTCTGATTATGAAGAAAATATGGCGGTGAATTATCGCTTAATGAGTTATAACAGTTTTCAAATTATTGAAGAATTTAGAAAAAAAGAGATTTCTTCTGTATGTTTCGATTTATTTCTCAGAGCTACCGTATTTAATTTGTTAGCAGATCATTTTGATGAACTTCAAAAATCAAATTCTGCTAATCTTACATTAAATACTAATGATCTTGCTTTTATCAGTATGACTCAGGATTTTCTTTTAAGCAAACTTCAGGATTCTTTTCCGGGCATAAAAGTTCTTGCGGTAAATGCGTGTATGTCGGAAACAAAATTCAAAACCTTGTATAAAAAAACTACAGGGCTTACGCCTTACGAATTTTATTTAAACAATAAATTAGAACTCACGCGAGATTTTCTGGTAGCAGGAAAATGCAGTATTGCAGAAATTGCAGATCAATTAAAATTCTCTACAGCTTCCAATTTAACCCGTTTATTTAAAAACTACTTCGGTGTTTTGCCTAAAGATTATGCAGCTCAGATCTAACGAAAAAAGAATCCAATTTTCTCATACTGTAACAATGGATACAGGGTGGAGGCAAGACTTTGTAGATAGTCTTGGAGCCAGACTTGTCTATCCAAATTTACTGGTGTTTCCTGAAAGCATAGCGAGCGGATTTTCTTATTTGGCAGAAATAATGCCCGGATTAATGGTGGTACTTAATGATTTTATTTTTAATGTTGAAATAGAGTTTACCAAAATTCCTTCTGCTGATGATTTCTGTATTGTCTATTACGACATAAGCGATGAAATCAGTATTCATGAAGTTAATAACAATAAAAACAAAGTTGGCTATCACTCAAAATTAGGACTTGGAGTTGTAGACGCTTCATTAAAAAGTGTATATATTCCTCCAATTTCAGAACGGATGTATTCTTTTCGTTTACTGATTTGCAAAAAGACGCTCAAAAAACATTTGGGCTCTAAAATGCCTGAATTAATTATTGAAGAAAATTGTGCGCAAAAAAGCACGATTTATTTTTATAGTCATATTGACAGCCATACAAGAGTATTGTTGTTGAAGCTAAGAGAATGTAATTATGATGATGTTTCTTTTGAACTTTCTTTAAAAGCTGTTGCATTGCAAGCTTTTGGCAATCTTGTGGAGAGGCTTGATGAAAATAATTTTTTAAGAAATGAATTATCAGAGGCCGATATACAGCGTATAAAAGATACTCAAGTCTATCTGATGGAACAGTTATTGGAAAAATTTCCTGGAACAGATGTACTGGTTCGCATTGCGGGTATGTCAGCATCAAAATACATTAAATTATTTGGAAAAGTATTTAAATGCAGTCCAAAAGCTTTTTTTCTGCAGGAAAAATTTTTGCTGGCAAGAGAATTGTTAAGAAGCGGAAAGTTTAATACGATATATGAAGTTGCCCATGAAATTGGGTATTCAAATTCAGATTTTTTCTCAGCTACTTATAAAAAACGATTTAAAGTACTTCCTCATAAAGATTTTGTTTCCAGTAATCGTAGTGTTTCTTAGCGCTCTAAATTAAAATTGAAACATCTTTTTAAATCTAATTTAAACACATAAGTGTTTGTTTTTTAATATGTTATGTGTTGAAAAGTGAGCATTTTTAAATTCGGGGCTTTTTTTTGTTTACCTTAGATTGAAATAAGAAAAGTTGCACAAATAATACAAAGTGATTTTTGATCCTCTAGTTTACCATGAATAGCGATATAGCTCTTTGTGATCATAAATGCAATTAATAAATCGATGGCTTAAAATGAATTAGAGTAATAAATTTAATAACAAATAAAAACTTAGAAATTATGATTACAGATGAAAAAGAATTAGAGTTTTTGTATCTATCTCCAGATGAAGAGGATGATGGATTTGATGGATTAGAAAATGAAGATGAAGATCTTCCGAGAATATTTGAAGAATAATATTGAAAGTAAAAATGGAGTAATAATTTAATAACTAATAAAAACTTAGAAATTATGATTGCAGATGAAAGAGAATTAGGGTTTTGGTATTTGTCCCCAGATGAGGATGAAGAAATACGCAGAGAAGAAATTGTTGAAGAGCAAGAAATTATTAATGAGAAAGACAAAAGATGATTTTTTAAGGAATCAGCTTAATTTGAATGAGAAAACTTTCATCTGGTTATATTCCAGTTGAAAGTTTTTTTTTATTTAGGAGTTTTATAGCTGTGTATTAATTGATTATTTCAAAGCATATTTAGAGATTTTATTAATGTATTGTTAAAGTATGTCCTAAGATGCTATTTATATATAATTCTGCAAGGTTCTGTTTTTTAGTCATATTCTATCATTGTAAAATAATTATAATTAATTAAACATTACAAATAATGAGACTAAAATTAAATGGAATCTTAGTGCTATTTTTAGTACTTGTCTCGCAAATTACATTTGCGCAAAAAAGAGCAGTTTCAGGTGTTGTTTCAGACAATGCCGGAATGCCTTTGCCCGGAGTTAGTGTCCTGATTCGAGGAACGCAAACTGGAACACAAACTGATTTTGATGGAAAATACAAAATTAGTGCATCTTCAGATCAGGTTTTGGTATTTAGCTATATCGGAATGAAAACTCAGGAAGTACCTGCGAGCTCTTCGGTACTTAATGTAAATTTAAAAGATGATTCAGTTGAATTAGAAGGTGTTGTAGTAACAACAGCTTTGGGGCTTAAGAGAGAGAAAAAGTCTTTAGGATATGCTTCTCAGCAACTTTCAGGAAGTGATTTAGTTAAAGGTGGAGCTGGAAATCAAAATGTTGCTAATCTATTGTCTGGTAAAGCTGCGGGAGTTGAGGTTTCAAGAAATACTAACTTTGGAGGTTCTACAAATGTTGTTATTCGTGGTAACAAATCTCTAACAGGTAATAACCAAGCTCTTTGGGTTATTGATGGAGTTCCTGTAGATAACTCTAATACCAATACTACAAGCCAGTCAACAGGTAGAGGTGGTTATGATTATGGTAATAATACTTCAGATATTAATCAGGAAGATATAGAAAGCATTAATATTCTTAAAGGTGCAGCTGCAACAGCTTTATATGGTTCGAGAGCTGCAAATGGAGTTGTAATGGTTACTACTAAAAAAGGAAAAAAAGGAGATGATAAAAAATTAGGTATCACTTTCTCAAGCGGATTGACAGTTGGAACAATTGACAAATCTACATTTCCAGAATATCAAAATAAATATGGTGCAGGTTACGGAATTGGGTCTTCTTTCCTAGATCCTACTAGTCCAATCCCAACAGTTGATACTTCAAATGATGCTTCGTATGGAGATGCCTTTACAGGACAGCCTGTTTACCAATGGGATTCGTTTACACCATATTCAAAAAATTACGGACAAGCTACTGCATGGAGTGCTTCTAAAAACGGACCTATAACTTTTTTCAATACTGCTTTGACAAAGACAAATAGTATATCTATTGAAAAATCGACTGAGAGATCTAGTCTTTCTATGTCTTACGTTAATTTGAATCAAACAGGGATTTTACCTAATAGTGAATTAAAAAAGAATCAGATTAGTGCTAGATTTAATCAAAAAATTACCGATAAATTAACTGCAAACGCGTATGCTGCAGTAACACTGCAAAATACTGTAGGTAGAAACTCTACAGGATATGGCGACAATTTAATGGGAGCTTTTAGACAATGGTGGCAGACTAATGTTGACGTAAAAGAATTAGAAAATGTTTATTTTGCTTCGGGAGGACAAAATATTTCATGGAATATGGCTAATCCAACAACGCCTAGCGGACAAGTGCCTGCTTATTGGGATAATCCTTATTTTAACCGTTATCAAAATTATTCTTCAGATAACAGAACACGTTTATTTAGCTACGCTTCTCTTAACTACGAAATTACTTCTTGGTTAAATGCTTTAGGAAGAGTCTCTTTAGATACTTATAAAGAACTTCAAGAAGAAAGAAGAGCGGTGGGGTCTATCGCTTCAGGATTTGGACTGTCTCCTGTTAGTGAAACATCAGGTTATCAGAGATACGATATTAATTTTCAGGAAATCAATTACGATTTCATGTTAAACTTCAATAAAAAAATTGGAGAAGATATCAGTTTAAATGGAGTTGCAGGGGTAAACTCAAGAAGAAATAAACGTGATAATGTATTAGCATCTACAATTGGAGGTTTGGTTACTCCAGGATTATACGCTTTATCAAATTCTAGATATGAACTTCCATTTCCTGTAGAAAATAAAGCAGCTTGGGGAGTTGATGGTCTTTATGCTCAAGCTTCTGTTGGGTATTTGGATACTTATTTTGTTGATGCTTCTGTAAGAAGAGATGTTTCTTCGACATTGCCAAGCGGTAACAATGCTTATACATATCCAGCAATTTCAGGATCGTTTTTGTTTTCTAATGTAGCAAAAGCAGACTGGTTAAATTTAGGGAAGTTTAGACTTAACTATGCTGAAGTAGGAAATGATGCAGACCCTTTAAGTTTGGTAAATACATATACAAGAAGCTCAAACTTTAACGGAGAACCAATTTATACCTTACCGAATACCAATAAAAATGCTAATCTTAAGCCAGAAAGAACAAAATCTTTTGAAGTTGGTTTAGAAACAAGTATGCTAAACAGACGTTTAGGTTTAGATGTTACCTATTATAAAACCAATACGGTAGACCAAATTGTATCTACAGCAGTGTCTTCAGGATCAGGATTTACAAATGCATGGGTTAACGGTGGGAATATCGAAAACAGAGGTTTAGAAGTTCAGCTTACAGGAACTCCTGTTAAAACAGAAAACTTCAGTTGGGATGTAACTGTAAACTGGTCTAACAACAGAAGTAAAGTTGTGGCTTTACCAGAAGGAGTAGACAATTTGCAAATTGCTTCTTTTCAAGGTGGGGTAAGTATTAATGCAACCCCAGGTGAAGCATACGGAGCTATAAAAGGAACTGATTTTGTATACACAAACGGTCAGCCAACTATAGATCCAGCAACTGGTAAATATTTAATATCAGGAACTTCAGATAATACTATTGGCAACATTACGCCAGATTGGATTGGTGGTGTTAGAAATAAATTAGCGTATAAAAATTTAAGTTTTAGTTTTTTAATTGACACCCAAAAAGGTGGAGATATATTTTCATTAGACATGTATTACGGTCTTGCTACTGGTTTGTATAAAGAAACTGCGGCTGGAAATATCAGAGAAAATGGTATCGTAAATCCAGGTGTTGCTCCAGATGGTACGCCCAATACAACGCCAACTGTAGGAGGTGTTTACTCTAACAATTACGGATATTTAGCACAGCCTGCTAAAGCTTTCGTTTATGATGCTTCTTATGTAAAATTAAGAGAAGTTTCTATATCGTATAATTTTCCTAAAAGTATGCTAAAAGGAACATTTGTTAATGCTGCTACCTTAAGTTTATTAGGATCTAATCTATGGATAATCAGTAAAAATCTACCTTATGCTGATCCTGAAAGTGGATTAGGATCAGGAAACAGATCAAGAGGTTATTCTGTTGGTTCATTGCCTACAACAAGAGATATAGGATTCAATTTAACACTTAAATTTTAATAAAAAGAGATTATGAAAAGAGCAATTTATTTTTTAGGTATGTTAGCAGTGTTTAATTCTTGCAGTGATTTAACAGACTTAAATGTTGATGATAAAAATCCGATAATAGTACCTGCGGCTTCTTTGTTTACCAGTGCAGAAAAAGGAATCGCAACACAAATGGTAAACTCTAATGTGAATAAAAACATTTTTAGATTAGTGAATCAGCAATGGACTGAAACTACTTACATTGATGAATCTGTTTATCAATGGACAACAAGAAAAATTTCAGACAACCACTGGAATGCTTTTTATTCTGGAACAACAACCAATGACGGTTCGTTAAGTGATTTAATACAAGCAAAAAAAATCATTGAAGCAGAAGAAATTTCAAGTTCAGATCCTGAGTTTGTTGCTAAGACGAATATTAGAAAAAATAAACTGGCGATGATTGATATTCTGCTTGTTTATTCGTATCAAATTCTTGTAGATACTTTTGGAGACATTCCTTATTCTGAATCATTGCAAGGATCAGGTAATTATTTGCCTAAATATGATAAAGCGGTAGATATTTATAAAGATTTGATCGTACGTATTGATAATAATATTGCAAATATTGACACCTCTTATCCAGGATTTGATGTAGCCGATGTTATCTATCAAGGAGAACTAGAGCAATGGGTGAAATTTGCTAACAGTATTAAAATAAAATTAGCGATTAACCTTAAAGCATCGGGTTTGGAAGATTCAATTGCCGATGCCGCTATCATTTCAGCATCAACTAATGCATTTTCTTCAAACGCAGATAATGCAAAGATATCTTTTGAAAAAAGCGTTCCAAATACAAATCCTATTTATGTAGATTTAGTATTTTCTGGAAGACATGATTTTATACCAGCAGCACCATTTGTTGATGCTTTGGTTGCTAAAAATGATCCTAGAACAAAAGTTTATTTTGCTCAAAATCTAAAAGATGAAGATGGAAATCCAGCGCCATATATTGGAGGTGTAATTGGAGTAAGAAATTCTTTTGGAAGATTTACTCACGTAGGAGATAAAATCCAAGAGCCAGATTTTAAAGGAACTTTATTGGATTATGCTGAAGTGGAATTTTTATTAGCGGAAGCGTCTGAAAGAGGAATTGCTATTGGTGGAACTCCTAGTGAGCATTACACAAATGCAATAACTGCTTCAATGGAAGATTGGGGAATTGCAAGTGGAGACATCGCAGCTTATTTAGCGCAGCCAGCGGTTGCTTATTCTACTGCAACTGGAACTTGGCAACAAAAAATTGGAGAACAGGCTTGGTACGCTTTATTTAATAGAGGATTCGAGGGATGGACATCTACTAGAAGATTAAATTTCCCTGCACTAACTCCGCCTTCAAACGCTGATGCTGCGGCAGAAGGAGAAATCCCATCAAGAATGGCATATCCTATTAATGAGCAGACTTTAAATGCTACTAATTACAACGCAGCTGCAGCTTCAATAGGAGGTGATAAATTAAAAACTAAATTATTTTGGGATATCAATTAAGGTCTGAATTTGACTGGTATAAAATATCTCATATTCTCCTTTTAGCATTTTTAACTATTTTGAATTAGTACCCTATATAGTATGGATTGTGCCAATAAAAAGGGAGATAAAATTAAGGGTGTAGTTTGTCTACACCCTTAATTATTTTAAATTGTTATGTGTTTTGTTCCATTTGTATATCAGAAGTTACAAAACAATTCTTTTTAATAATTTACTATGTTAGGACTAATTAATTTCATTCTTGAAAAACGGCTTAGCTTGCCTATATCCGTCATATTATCTTCTTTGGAGAATTAAATATTACTCTTTGCCAATAACTTTAATTCGGGTCACGGTAAGATTCCCATATTTTTCAATATCTTCTTTAGACCATTCATATTCCTTTCCTTTCGGTCTTTCGTCAAAATTCCAATCTAAAGGTCCTTCTACATATACAAATAATCCAATTGTTGTTCCGTCATAAGGTTTTTTTATAAGTTCATCTATAGTTATGAAACGGAAAGAAAAATAGGAAGGATAATCTACTGTTCCCATTACCAATTTTATTTCAGGCTTTATTTCATTCAATAAATCTTTTAAAGGCTTATTGATAAACTGTTGCTCATTGGTTTTTAATTTATAAGAATCAGCTGGTATTTGAACCATTTGCTGTGCTTTGCAGCCTATACTGATGAACATCGTGAGTAATGTTATAATTGTGATTACCTTTTTCATTTATGCTAAAGCTTTATAGTTCTTGTTTTAAAATTTTACTTTGTAAGAAAGATTAAATATATTGATTTTCTAATATTTGAAAATCAATTTAAAAAAAGAAGAAGGTAAAGTTGTGTTTTTAAGAGCTTCTAAAGATTTTATTTTGATTGCGTTTTTATGTTCTTGATCGGAATTTTAAAGTTAATACAAATAAAAAAACCTTAAACATTTCTGTTTAAGGGTTTTACTTTTCTAGTAGCGAGGACGGGAGTTGGAACCCGTGTCCGCCGTGGCGGATAAGAATCCTGCTTATAATGAGGAGATAAGGTTTTTAATATATTCTCTTCCGACTCCGCTTTTTAAATATTTTTCTTTTTTCATGGCTTCCGACTTAGAGTTGAAAAACTCTACATAAATGACTGTCCATGGTCTAAATTTTATAGTATATCCTTTTTTTGCAAGCTGATTATGAGATTTAAAGCGTTCAATTAGACTAGAGGTGAATCCTGTATAGTTCTTGTTGAATTTTTCAGAATATAAAATGTATACTACAAACTCTTCCATATTTATTAGATTTTAAGCAAAAAAAAACACCACTTTAGAAAAAGTGGTGTTTTTACCTTGTAGCGAGGACGGGAGTTGAACCCGTGACCTCAGGGTTATGAATCCTGCGCTCTAACCAACTGAGCTACCTCGCCTGGACTGCTATCATGAATTCCTGATTGCGGGTGCAAAGATATAAATAATATTAAAGCATACAAGCATAAAATGAAGAAAAAAAAATATTTTTAAAAATGCTTTGTTTTTGGACATATATTCTTATATTTCGAAAAAAATTAAAGTAGCACATGGATTCAAAAATACGTTACGAAATCGAGTTTCCGATCAATTCTTCGCCACAATTATTGTATCAATATATATCAACGCCGTCAGGTTTACAAGAATGGTTTGCTGACAATGTTAATTCAAGAGGTGAGTTTTTTACATTCATCTGGAATGACTCACAAGAAAAAGCACGTCTAGCTTCAAAAAAATCTGGCGAAAAAGTAAAATTTAAATGGGTTGACGAAAGCAGTAAAGATACTGAGTACTTTTTTGAACTTCATATTTTAGTAGACGAACTGACGAAAGACGTTTCGCTTATGGTAGTCGATTTTGCTGATAAGGAAGAAATAGGCGAGGCTAAACAATTGTGGGAGAATCAAATATCAGACCTAAAACATCTTATTGGATCTGTTTAGAAAAGTCTTTAAATATACCGTATATTTGCCCTGAACAAAATTCAGGGTTTTTTTATGATTAATTTTAACGGAAACATAGCGCAGGAAGAAATTATTTTAACTCAAAATCGCGCTTTTTTATATGGAGATGGTATTTTTGAAACAGTAAAAATTAGTAACGGAAAAATCTTGTTTCTTGAGGATCATTATTTTAGACTAATGGCATCTATGCGAGTAGTGCGAATGATGATTCCGATGAATTTTACAATGGAATATTTTGAAGAGCAGATTCTTAATTTGGTGAAAGAACAAGGAATTGAATCTTCGGCAAGAGCAAGAATTACCGTTTTTAGAAATGATGGCGGTTTATATCTTCCACAAACTAATGATATTTCATTTTTAATTAAAGCAACTCCGCTTGAAAACACTTCTTACAGCATAAATCTAAGCGAATACGAAGTGGATTTGTATAAAGACTTCTACGTTACAAAACAATTATTATCGTCTCTTAAAACGACTAATAAGATGATTCATATTACAGGAAGTATTTATGCGCACGAAAATGTTCTAGCCAACTGTATTTTGCTAAACGACAGTAAGAATGTTGTAGAAGCGCTTCAGGGAAATATTTTTATGGTAATGGGCAAAAAGCTTATTACACCTCCAGTTTCAGAAGGTGCTTTAAACGGAATTATGCGTAAGCAAATTTTAGCGATGGCTAAAAAAGTTGAAGGCATAGAAGTAGTAGAAGAAATAATATCGCCTTTTGACCTTCAAAAAGCTGACGAATTATTTCTGACTAATGTAATCATGGGAATACAGCCGATAACTAAATATCGAAAAAAGGAGTTTACAACAAATTTGGCGCATTTATTAGTGCAGAAACTAAATGAATCCATTTCTGAAAATTAATTCAGATATGGATTTTCGGGTGCATTAGACCAAATAAGATAATCACCACCAAGCTCAATAATCTGCTCTTTCCAAAAATGGGTAGTAGATTTTCCGATAATTTTATTTTTATAATTATTATCGGCAATAATCCAAGAGTTTCCTTGCATCTCATTCTCAAGCTGATTTTCTTCCCAACCAGTGTATCCTAAGAAAAAACGAATGTTATTTTTACTAATAGATCCGTTGTTTATTAGGTCTTTGGTGGACTCAAAATCGCCTCCCCAATAAATTCCATTTGAAATCTCCACACTATTTGGGATTAACTCAGGAATATTGTGAATAAAATAAAGGTTGTCTTGTTCTACAGGGCCTCCGTTATATATCTTAAAGTTAGCATCAATCTCAGGTATTAAGTCATTAATAGTATATTTTAATGGCTTATTGATAATAAAACCTATTGATCCTTCTTTGTTATGGTCTGCTAATAAAATTACCGATCTGTTAAATGATAAATCTCCAATTATTGAAGGCTCGGCAATAAGCAGGTGTCCTTTTTTTAATTTTTCTGAAATCATACGGTTACAATTTTTATTAAATTTAATCATAAAAAAATTAAAATCACAAAAAAAATCGATAAACCGTATAAAAAAACCTTCCATGAGGAAGGTTTTAATTATATTATAAGTTTAGAGAACTTTCTTACTTAGTTCACTGCACCTTCTAATTCAGCTCCAGCTTTGAATTTTACAACGTTTTTAGCTGCGATTTTGATTGTTTTTCCTGTTTGAGGGTTTCTACCGTCTCTAGCAGCTCTAGAAGAAACTGACCATGATCCAAAACCTACTAATGAAACTCTTCCACCTTTTTTCAAAGTAGTTCCTACATTACCTAAAAAAGACTCTAAAGCTAATTTTGCCGCAGCTTTTGTAATTCCTGCATCAGCAGCGATAGCATCGATTAATTCTGATTTGTTCATAATAATTAGTTATTAATTGTTGGTTAAAAAAAATTGTTAATACACAAATTTAGTAGGAAATCCGTTGCGTGCAAGTGTTTTCTTTATTTTTAGCAAAAATTGTTGATAACTTGCTTTTTTTGTTCATAAACGGTGTTGTTTATCGATAAAAAACAGGTACAAACCCTTGTTTTACTGACCTTAATACACTTTTGCAACGTCAGAAAAACTTACTCCATTTAATAATTCAGAAGCAAGCATTCTCTTTTTTCCTGGAAATTGTAGACTTAATAACTGAATAAAGCCGTCTTTTATTGCAATCTTGATTTCTTTTTTATTGCTAATTAGCTTTCCAATCTCATAAGAGTGTGATTCTGAGATCAGTTTTGCTTCATAAATTTTGATGTTTAATTCTTCATTTTGGTCTTTCAAAAAGCACCAAGAAGCTGGATACGGACTTAAACCTCGAATAAGATTATTGATTTCTGCGCCAGATTTTGTCCAGTCAATTTTACAATTTTCTTTATTTAGTTTGTAAGCCGTTTTAATATCGTCGTTATCTTCCTGAATTGTCGTAGTAACATTTCCGCTTTCAATAACCTTCAAAGTTTCAATTACAGTTTCGCTTCCTAAATGCATCAATCGATCGTGCAGTTGCCCTGCAGTCTCTTCTGGTTCGATATTGATTTCAGAATTTAAAATCATAGCTCCAGTATCAATTTTATCATCAATAAAGAAAGTAGTAACTCCTGTTTTGGTTTCTCCATTAATAATAGCCCAGTTAATAGGAGCGGCGCCACGGTAATTTGGCAATAATGAAGCATGAAGATTAAAAGTTCCTAATGAAGGCATTTCCCAAACCACTTTTGGCAACATTCTAAAAGCAACAACAATTTGTAAATTGGCATTTAAAGCTTTTAATTCAGCTAAAAAACCTTCGTCTTTTAAATTGGTTGGCTGTAATAAAGTAAGATTGTTTGCCAAAGCATATTCTTTTACTGCCGAATATTTTATTTTTTGTCCGCGTCCAGCCGGTTTGTCTGCAGCTGTAATTACGCCGACAACTTCGTAGTTATTTTTAATAATGGTGTCCAAAATGCCAACAGCAAATTCTGGCGTTCCCATAAATATAATTCTCAATTTCTCCATTATGATTTTAAAGTGTATTTATTATTCGCTTGTATAATGATATGATTGTTTTCGAGTAATTCCTGAAGAACCGATAAAATATCTTTGGTGTCCATTTTTATCTGGTTTTCAATTTCTCTCGAAGTCAGTGAAGCGGTTTTGAGTAAAGATAAAATCTTATCTGCAATCGAATCGGCTTCGGTAATTTTTCCTTTTAGAGTAATGCAGTACGAACAAATGCCGCAGTTTTCTTTTGTCTCTTCTCCAAAATAATCCAAAACCAATCTGTTTTTGCAGGTTTTGTTGTCTTTTATATAATGTAAAACAGATAAAAGCTGTTCTTTTTTAACTTCATTTTGTTTTTCTAAATATTTCGAAACCCTATTTATAGTAAGATCATCTTCACGAATTTCATTAAATAATATAGTGGAGTCGTTATTTTTAGACTTGTATTCTATAATTTCTTTTTCTTTCAGTTTTTCCAAAAGAGCAATAATTTGTTCTTCTGTACGATTTGATTTTTTTGCAAGCAAAGCTAAATTAAGATTGGCTTTTACATCATAAATACCAGGATAAGTTCTCAAAATAGCCAGCAAAATTTCTTCGTCGTTCGGATTCAGGCTCATGTATCGAATCACTTCTTTCGATTCTATCAAAAATTGAACGCTGATTTTTTCTGAGAATTCCTGAGACATGGTAATGATTCCCTGCTGATTCAAAAACTGCAAAGCATTGTATGTTTTCAAAGTCGGAAAGTCGTATTTATTGCAAAAGTGATTCAATTTAAATGAAAAAGTTTCATCCATACCTTCTCCATAAGCAATTTGAAAGTAATTGCACAGCTTAACATACATTGTTTTTAGAAACTTCTTATCGGGAAGAATATTCAAAAATTGCTGTTCTGTCTGAATTGCATCTGAATTATTATAAAGTAACACCGAAAACGCTTTGGCGCCATTTCGTCCCGCTCGTCCAGATTCCTGATAATAATTTTCTAAATTTTCTGGAAGCTGTGTATGAATAACCGTTTTTACATTGTCTTTGTCAATTCCCATTCCGAAGGCATTCGTAGCGACAATAACTTGTGTCTGTTCGGACATCCAGAGCTGCATATTTTTGTCTTTTTCTTTGGTCGAAAGTCCGCCATGATAATAGGTTGATGTAAAACCTAACGATTGTAATTGCGAAGACATGTTCAAACACGCTTTTCGATTTCGTACATATAGTATAGAAGGCTGTGGGTTTTTTTTCAAGATTTGCTCCACACGATACAGTTTATCCTCCACTTCAAAAACCATGTAAGCAATATTTTTTCGCTCAAACGACTGCTGAAAGTGATTCGGATTTTTTAATTCCAACTGCGTTCTAATATCTTCAATAACTCTCGGAGTTGCCGTTGCCGTTAAAGCCAAAAACGGAATTTTTGGAAAAAACTTTTTCAGTTCCGAAATTTTGAGATACGCAGGTCTAAAATCGTGACCCCATTGCGAAACGCAGTGTGCTTCGTCGACAGCAATTAAATTGATGGGTAAGTTTTTGATACGCTCTAAAATCCAGTCAGACTGTAATCGTTCTGGAGAGAGATATAAGAATTTGTAATTTCCGTACTGGCAGTTGTCCAATAAATCGATAATTTCTTCGGTATGAATTCCTCCAGTAAGAGCAATGGCTTTGATATCTCTTTTCTGAAGATTCATCACCTGATCTTTCATCAGAGCAATTAAAGGAGAAATGACTAAACAAATGCCTTCTTGCATCATCGCGGGGACCTGAAAGCAAATCGATTTTCCGCCACCCGTAGGAAGTACGGCAAAAGTATCCTGCCCATCCAGAACAGAATCGATAATTTCTTTTTGCAACGGTCTAAAACTGTCGTGTTTCCAGTATTTTAGAAGAATATCCTGCGCTCCGAGCATTGCGTTTGTTTTAAAGTTAAAAATTTAGAAAAACAGTTTCTAGTTTTGCAACTTTAAACCATGCTACTAAATTTTGTCTAAGATATAAAGAATTCTGTTTTCAACTGTATCTTTTGGAACCTCAATCAGTTCGTAACCATATTTTTTATAAGTCTCAACAAGATGCTCCTGAATTTTTACTGCCTGATCAAAATTTTCATAACGCTCAGCATCACTTTGGTAAATTTCTTCCCAAGGCGGTAAAATAAAGGTTTTAGAATATTTGAAATCTTCGCAAGCTTTCGTAAAATGCTCAGGATATTCATCGCCAATATAATCCATATAAGCTACAACATCAGGAATTCCACGGTCGATAAAAACTACATTAGCAGGTTCTTCAAGAGCATTTTTGTATTGTTCAATACGACCTTCCAACAACATTTCGCTAAACAAAAGAGGCTGTTCCAGAAACAGCTGCTCAATGCCTTGTTCTTGCGCTTTCATGGTAACCTGTCTAGAGATTTCAGGATAGCAGCAAAAGCCACGAGCTACCAATTCGTTAATAAGAGTCGATTTTCCAGTACCAGGTCCGCCAAGCAAGACAATAATTTCTTTTTGCACTATTCTAAAAATAAAGCGCAAATTTACCTAAACTTATTTGTAATTAAAAAATAATATTTGCTTTGAGCGAATGATTTCGCATTTTTTGGAGACATGGGTTCCTGCTGTCCGCTACAATCTTTTGCTTTTTAAAGGAAAAAGCAAAAGGATTTCCACTCCCATCAGGGCTAAAGAGGAGAAATGGTTTTGTTTTTGGAAATATTTTTTTTGCTTCTCTGTACAGCTCCTGCAAGGTTTTCAAAACCTTGTAGGTGTTTTTGTAGATTAATAAACGTTTAAAAATTATACCTACAAGGTTTTGAAAACCTTGCAGGAAATCCAAATTTTCAGCTTTAACGAAAAATTTGCCACCATTTCTTTTTGAGTCTTTTTGTGATTAATCTCGGATTGTCTTTCAATAAATTCCCATTAAAATCAATGACATATTCGTTAGATTCAAAATCAAATAGCTTGATAATATTGTTTTGGATAGAAAACTCGTTTTTGCCTTCAGGATTTAACCAAATATCTCTTCCTCCAAAACTCCAAAGGATTTCTCCATCTTTTGTTATTCGGAATATTTCTAATTCTCCATGAATTACAAAATCTTCTTCTAGTTTGTAGATGCAAAAATTGGTAAATTGATCAAATTCTTTCTGCCAAATTATATCCAATGAAGGGATTTCTAAACAGTAAATTTTATTGGAAACAATAATCCATATTTTATCGTTTTCTATAATAAAGGAGTTTTCAGATATTCCTGTTGCGCCATTAGTTTCGCATATTAATACGCTTGAAATTTCGATTCCGTATTCTTTAATTATAATAGCGTGTTTACTGCTTGGACGAAATTCATTTTCTTCAAAATAGACTTTTTGATATTGATATAAATTGCCCAATGAATCAAATTTGAAATTTTTATCGTCAATAACTTCAATTTCAAAACTTTTATAATCAATTTTTATCATTTTTATTTGAAATATTACTCACAAAACAAATATTTCGCAGGATCTTTTTTATTAGAAGGAACAATCAAATGCGACTGAAACTTTTTTCCTTTCAAAACATCATTTACAAAATCTAAAACATATTGTTTTCCGTCATGAAAAAGATAACCCGAAAATTCATGTCCGCCGCCACAGAAAGTAATCAGTTCAATGTCTTTATGTAAATCATTCATTTGGTTATAAACGGCATAAGAGCCAAAAAGAATCAACCAGCCAGAAGCGTTAGTCGGGCAGGAGCGATGCGAACCCGCAGCGTACGGAACCGTGTCGTCATTGCTTCCGTGCGCCAACAACATCGGAATCGCTTTTTCTTTCGTAATCAAATTAATATCCTGAATCGCTCCCGAACCTCCAATAAAACCTTTGTATTTGAAGTTTTCTGGCAGATTGCTTTTGTATAAATTCATCAGTTTATAATCCCAGAAAGAAGCGTGGAAACCAATTTCGGCACCAGCACTAATTCCAGAAATGAATATTTTAGAAGTATCCAAATTGTACTTATTAGCATTTTCAACTAAAAATCCAGTTGCTTGCCACATATCGCTCACGCCGATTTGGATCGCTTTTATTTTTTCGGTTAAAGTTCCTTTACAGCCAAAATCTTTTCCTTTCATGTATAAACTGTATGAAATGCTTGCAACAGCATAGCCATTCTGCGCCATAAATTTTCCGAAATCTTTTTCGCTTGTACGTTCTCCACCAGAAAAACCACCACCGAAAGCAAATAAAATCAACGGAATTTTTTCGCCAGCTTTTACTTTTGGCAGATATAAATCTAAATCTAGTTTTAAAGTATCGTTTTGGAAGTAAGTAAGGGTTTTAATTTCTTGTGACTGAATTGAATTTATTGCAAGAACGATAAAAAGTAAAAAAAGTTTTTTCATTGTAAATGGTTTTAATCTCGCAAAGTCGCGAAGGCGCAGAGTTTTTCGCAATATTGTCATTTCGACGAAGGAGAAATCTTCGCGAGGAGCTCGACAAAGATTGGTTAAATTCAGTGAGGAGTTACTTGTGGAGATTTCTCCTTCGTCGAAATGACAAACAGTACGATGTAATATTTGCTTCTAGATGATTTTGCGAGAAATATTTGAAGTATTGTTTTTTCAAATATAATATGAAAATTTACAAAGAAATAATCTTCCAAAGCTTTTTTCTATGCACCTTTGTCACTTTGTAACTTTGCACCTTTTTTCAAAATAAAAAATCTAAAAAATCTGAAATCAAAACCGTATATTTGCGTTTATTTTTAATTACGAATGGAGAACGATAAAGAAAAAAATACAGCCGAATTTTACGAAAGATTAAAATTAGAGCTAGATAACGCAAATACTTGGCCAGCAGAATACTTGTACAAATTTATTGTGCCTTCTGTAGCAGACAATGTGGAGCGTGTCGAAAAAGCTTTTGACAGAATGGGAGCAGTTATTAAAACAACAAAATCAAAAACAGGTAAATTTACCAGTGTTTCTGTAGATGTTACGATGCACAGCTCAGATGATGTAATCAGTAAATACAAAGAAGTTTCTACAATAGAAGGTATAGTTTCATTATAAACTTATGATCGAAAAATATAAAAGAGAAGCCGCAAGCGATGTTGTCTACAATTTAGAATACAATTCTGAAAGACAGCGTTTAATTATTCCAGAATACGGTCGTCATTTGCAAAAACTGATTGACCAGGCCACTGCTATTGAAGATGATGAAACGCGTAACAAAGCTGCAAAATATATCATTCAAGTTATGGGAAGTCTGAATCCGCATTTGCGAGATGTTCCAGATTTTCAGCATAAACTTTGGGATCAGCTTTTTATCATGTCTGATTTCAAATTGAATGTAGAATCGCCATATCCGATTCCGTCTAAAGAGGTTTTAGAGTTAAAACCAGACGTTTTGCAGTATCCGCAGAATTTCCCGAAATACAGATTTTACGGCAACAACATCAAATATATGATTGATGTTGCGAATAAATGGGAAGAAGGCGAGATGAAAAATGCGCTGATAATGGTCATTGCCAATCACATGAAAAAATCGTTCTTAAGCTGGAACAAAGACACCGTAAAAGACGATGTGATTTTTGAGCATTTATATGAATTGTCTGGTGGCAAAATCAATTTACTGCACAGCACAGAAGAACTTTTAAATACGACAGATTTAATGCGTACAAACAAACGCATGTCTAACAAAACAGCTTCTGGCGCACAGCCAAAAATTCAGAATAACAAAAACAATAACAATAAGGGAGGTCAGAAAAAGACATTTCAAAAAAACAATAATCAGAAATAAAAAGCTGCTAAGTGTCTAAGCTACTAAGACGCTAAGCTTTTTTTGCAAAAAGAAAAAACTTAGAACCTTAGAACCTCAGTAACTCAGAACCTAAACAAGATCTATGGGAATTTTTAAAATCGAAGGAGGAACTCCTTTAAAAGGAGAAATCACTCCGCAAGGAGCAAAAAATGAGGCGTTACAAATTTTATGTGCCGTGCTTCTAACAGGAGAGAAAGTAAAAATTAATAACATTCCTGATATTATAGACATCAATAAATTAATCACTTTGTTGGGTAATTTAGGGGTGAAAATTCAACGTAATGAACCAGGTTCTATTACATTTCAAGCTGACGAAGTTAATGTTGGCTATTTAGAAACTGAAGCTTTCAAAAAAGAAGGTGGAGCGCTTCGTGGTTCTATTATGATTGTTGGTCCGCTTTTGGCTCGTTTCGGAAAAGGATATATTCCAAAACCAGGAGGAGACAAAATCGGACGTCGTAGATTAGATACGCACTTTGAAGGTTTTATTAACCTTGGAGCAAAATTTAGATATAACAGAGAAGATCATTTCTACGGAGTAGAATCTCCAGAAGAAGGACTTCAAGGAACAGATATGCTTCTTGACGAGGCTTCTGTAACTGGAACTGCAAACATTGTAATGGCTGCTGTTTTAGCAAAAGGAAAAACTACAGTTTACAATGCTGCTTGTGAGCCTTACTTACAGCAGTTATGTAAAATGTTAAACTCTATGGGAGCAAAAATCACTGGAGTTGGTTCGAACTTATTGACTATTGAAGGAGTTGAAAGCCTTGGCGGATGCGAGCACAGAATTCTTCCAGATATGATCGAAATCGGTTCTTGGATTGGTCTTGCGGCTATGACAAAAAGCGAAATCACAATCAAAAATGTTAGCTGGGAAAATTTAGGATTGATTCCGAATACTTTCAGAAAATTAGGTATTACAATCGAAAAACGTAACGACGATATTTATATTCCGGCTCACAAAGACGGATATGAAGTGAAAACGGATATCGACGGTTCTATCTTAACTATTGCAGACGCACCGTGGCCAGGATTTACGCCTGACTTATTAAGTATCGTTTTAGTTGTGGCAACACAAGCAAAAGGAGATGTGTTGATTCACCAAAAAATGTTCGAAAGCCGTTTATTCTTCGTGGATAAATTAATCGATATGGGAGCAAAAATTATGTTATGTGACCCGCATAGAGCTGTGGTTATGGGACACAATTTTGAATCTCAATTGAAAGCAACTACAATGTCTTCTCCAGATATTCGTGCGGGAATCTCATTGTTGATTGCAGCGCTTTCTGCAAAAGGAACAAGTACAATCCAAAATATTGAGCAAATCGACCGTGGATACGAGCGTATCGACGAGCGTTTAAGAGCAATTGGAGCAAAAATCGTGAGAGCGTAAATTGTTAGCCACGAATTACACGAATTGCACTAATTTTTAATTTTGAATTTCAATTATACGAATTTGATTTAAAAATTAGTGTAATAAAACGCAAAGTAAATCTTCGTGTAATTTGTGAAATTCGTGGCGAAAAAAAATATAGTCGTAAATGACAAACGAACAAAAAGCTGTAAAAGCAACTATTTTTAGTATAGCCGGAAACACCTGCTTAGCCTTGACAAAAGGTTTAGCGGGTTTTTTTGGCAATTCTTATGCCTTGATTGCCGATGCGATCGAATCGACGACGGATATATTTTCGTCTTGTTTGGTTTTGTTCGGAATCAAGTATTCTAATAAACCTGCAGACGAAAACCATCCATACGGACATGGTCGCGCAGAACCTTTAATTACTTTTTTGGTTGTTGGATTTTTAATTACTTCGGCAACTATCATTGGCTACGAAAGTATCGCAAACATTAATACTTCTCACGATTTACCTAAATCTTGGACTTTGTATGTTTTAGGTGCCATTATTATTTGGAAAGAGTATTCTTTTCGCGTGGTAATGAAGCGTAGCAAACAGACCAATAGTTCGTCTTTGGCGGCCGATGCTTGGCATCATCGCAGTGACGCAATAACTTCTGTAGCTGCATTTATCGGAATTTCTTTTGCGCTTATTATGGGTAAAGGATATGAATCTGCAGATGATTGGGCAGCACTTTTTGCAGCTTGTTTTATTCTTTACAATAGTTATAAAATCTTCAGACCCGCGCTAGGCGAAATCATGGATGAAAATCTTAATGATGATTTGGTAGAAGAAATTCGGGTAGTTTCTTTAACTGTAACGGGAATATTAGGAACTGAAAAATGTTATATAAGAAAAGCTGGAATGCGTTATCATGTGGATCTTCATGCCATTGTCTCGGCTAAAATTTCTGTAAAAGAAGGCCACGATTTATCGCATAAACTTCAAGATACCTTAAAAGAAGAAATTCCTCAATTGGGAAATGTTTTGATTCATATCGAGCCAGATGATTATCATTGCTGAAAAGGTTCAAAGTCACAAAGTTACAAAGTTGCAAAGTTACAAAGGTTTTAGTCTCTAAGTAACCTTTGTCAAAGTTTAAAACTTTGACAAAGGTCTCAAAGAACTTCAATCTTTGTAACTTTGCAACTTTGTAACTTTGTAACTTTGTCTCTTTGTCACTTAATCTAGAACATTCAAAATCTTTAATCCAAACACAACACCATTTTGCTGAATGCCGCTTTGGTAAGAATGCACATAATCGATTCTGAATAATTTGAATTTTCCGAAACCAAGATTATCTAAACCAACTGTAAATTCAGTATACGGATTCCTGTCAGGAAGTGCCAAGGCATGAAAACCAAGATTCATTGTTGATTTTAAAATATTCAATAACGGAATTTTATTCATAATAAATCCCGTGTCATTGTATTCGGTGTGCATTTCAAAATAACTGTCGTTTGTGCTGTTTGAATAGTATGGCATCATGTTGAAAACATTCAAATAACGTTCACTTGTTCCGATATGAGTTTGGTTTCCGTTAAAATGTCTGTAATCGACAAATGATATATTTTTAGCATTAAAGAATTTTCCAGCTCTAAAATTAGTTCCCAAAACACCTTTATTTCCAAGCGATAAATCATATTGAACAGAAGCGCCAATTCTTTCATATTCGTATTTTTTTTCGCTTGCCGCGAATGCCTTTTCGAATGCTAAATAAATCGTCGGATATTTATCATCTTTAAAATTAAATCGTCCGTCTGGGCGTGAAATATATTTGTTTCCAAAATTTATTCTCGTTGTTACCAAAGCCTTAAACAAATGATGTTGGTCAAAAGCAGGAGTAATAAAATCATTTGGAGCCAACGGATTATTTGAAGAATAAATATCATCTTTTTTAAAGAAGGAGTAATCAGTCGTGTTGAAAAGCGGTTTGCGTTGTTCGTAGCCTATTTTTCCAGTAAGATTAATTCCGTTTGCAATATCCTGACCGTAATTTATTTCAGCAAATTCCAAATTATACAGTTTCATATAATTGTCTTTAAAGAACAGAGAACTTATAGAATTGACAAATTTAGAAATCGGTTCAGCACTATTAAATTGAGCCGTTTTTACACCTCCAGAACCCCAAATTGTGGCATAATTGATCGTATTAAATCTATGGCTGAATTGTCCAATAGCACGAAAACGCTCATCTGAAAATCCGTAATTAAAAGTGGTGCTTATCGAAGTACTTTTTCCTTCCTCTTCATTCCATTTTTTAAAAGAAAAACCAGAATCCAGATTAAAACCCTGAACGGTATTAAAACTCAAAGAAGCGATGTTCAGCAAACCTTTATAATCAAAAGAATATTTTTTATACGTGTTTTTATAATCGTACCCCATTAAAATATCCCAAACCTTAAATTTATTGTTTTTGGCATCAATAGAATCGGTGTATTTTTTAGATTTTCGAATGGTTTGCAAACTGTCTTTTTTCGCGTAATCAGTACTTTCTTCAAGGGTTAACGGAATTGGACGGATTTCATTCCAAAAAACATCATCTTTTTTGTTCGCGTTGAGTTCAAAAGCTACAAGTTCATTTCCAAAAGTTTTCTTTTCAAAGGAGGCTGGAAATTCATAATTGGAATAAACATAATTGAAATTTCCAGAGAATTTTACACCAAAAATGCCCGCATTAAAAGAAAGTGTCTGTGCGTTTTTTGACCAGATTTTGTTCTTTGTGTTGTAGCTGAAACTCTGTTTTAATTTCATTATTTCTGTAAACTCATTTTTCATTCTGTAGCCTTTAATTTCGAGATCAATGGCATAAATAGCAAAACTGTCGTCTACAATATAAATATAACCTTCAAAAACAGGCTCTTTATCACGTTTCGGAATTACTTTAATTTTGTTAATCTGTTGATTGTTATCGTCATAAAAAGTGCTTTCCAATTTATATTTGTAATAATTGAAAGCATTGTCTGCGATTGGTGAAATCAGCTTGACGTCAAAATCTAAAGCATTGTCGTAAAAGTCATAATTGGATAATGCGGCTGTGTTGTAGCTGTAACCACGGTTGTTTCCAGAAACTTTGGAGGCAATAATGTTTTCTTTAAAGTTGTTTGGTTTCTCATAACTAACTTTAGAAATGGTTTCAGATAAATATAAAATCCCAGTTCCTGTAGAATCTAAATTGGAAGACATATCTTCGCCCAATTCTACTTTTTTGCCCAGAAATTTTTTAGGAAGATCTTTAACCTTAAACATTCCTTTCGAATAAAAATCGACGGTGTATCTTTCGGTTTTATCTGAGTTCTCCTTTTTGTTTGCGATAGCGCTTCTTATAATTGCATTGGCCGGATTGTTTTTAGGATCGATTACAACTTCATTCAATGCAAAACTTTCTTCCTGAAGCTTAACATCCAAAGTAACCATTTTTGTTCCTGATGCAACGCTTATTTTTTGAGTTTTAAAACCTAAATATTGAAAAGTAATTTTGTTCTTTCCAATTTCTTTTACATTCAGCTGATATTTTCCTTGTTCATTTGAAGTAGTTCCAGCATACGTATTCTCTTCAAAAACGGATACAAACGGAAGCGGATTTCCTTTGTCATCTGTAATTGTTCCTTTAATTTGAGAAAAAGCTGTAATTGAAAAAAATAGAAAGGCAAATAAAGTAATGTTTCTCATGTAGTGTGGCTTATCTTACAAAAATATAACAAGTTAAATCTGAGCTTATTAATAATTTGTTAAATTCCAGAAACTACAAAAGATACTTGGTCAGACTGAGCAAAGTCGAAGGCCTATAAAAATGATTGGATTGCCAGCTCGTAACTTTTTAGTCCGAAACCTAAGATTACTCCTTTTGCATTTCCTGATAAATAAGACTGGTGCCTAAAACTTTCTCTAGCGTAAGTATTAGAAATATGAACTTCTATTACGGGAGTTGTGACCGCTTTCATAGCATCTCCTAAACCAATTGAAGTATGCGTGTACGCACCGGCATTCAAAATAATTCCGTCAAAAGTAAAACCGCATTCCTGAATTTTGCCAATCAATTCGCCTTCAATATTGCTTTGGTAATACGAAAGTTCAATGTTTGGAAATTTTTGTTTCAACGTTTCAAAATAATCTTCAAAAGTTTGGCTACCGTAAACTTCAGGTTCTCTTTTTCCTAAAAGATTCAAATTAGGTCCGTTGATGATGCAGATTTTCATAAAATAAAAAATTTAATAGTGATGCGAAGGCATTTTATAAGTAAGCGTAAAAATAAAAAAACCGCACTAATAAATAGAGCGGTTTTTGTAAAAGTATGTGATATTCTTTTAGAACATGTATCCAGCAGAAAGTTGGAATACAGAGTTTTTAAAGTCAGCTTCTTCTGAAATTTCAGTTAGACCAATTCCGTAACGAGCTTGAACAAAAAGACCTCCAACTACTTTTAATCCTAGACCAGCATTAAGAGAGAAGTCAAATGTATTTGGATCTGCTGCATCAAATTCTTTTTTATTGCTAACAAGGAATGATGCTTGTGGACCAAGTTCTAAGCTAAGAGATTTAGTCATGTAGATTTTTGCCATTACCGGAATAGCAATATAACCCATTTCGTTTTTAAATTCTGAAATAGCATTTTTATACGTTGCTCCTTGAGTAGTATACAAAAGCTCTGGCTGAATTGAGAATTTTTCTAATAATTTAAGTTCAGCTACAAGACCTGCGTGGTAGCTTGTAATACCTTCTTTGTCAACAGAAATTCCTTCAAAGTCAGAACCTCCTGTTTGGTTAGCAAAGTTAACCCCTGCCTTAACCCCGATTTGTACAAATTGTGCGTTTACTGCTGCTGATGTTGCAAGGAACATAACAGCTACTAAAAGTATTTTTTTCATAAAAAGGTTTTTAAAAATTGGTATTTTAAATGTTATTTATAGATCAAAACTACATATTTAGGGTTTTATTGCATTATATTTTGGATTAAATAATTAATAAAATTCCCACTGAAATTTAAAATACAGCTTGAAAAAAGTCGCGAATTGCTATTATTTCCCTGAGAATCAGATACTATTTAAGGAGGTTTTTTCTGCCTTATTCTATTGTTTTTTTAACTTAAGCTGGAGTGTATTTTGTAGGCGCAATCTTATTTTTGTTTATATAAAATCAAAATAATATTGAAAATTATGAAAAAAATTGTTTTAGCTGCTGTTGCAGTATTAACTTTCGGTTGGGCAAATGCTCAGGAAGTTAAATTTGGAGTTAAGGGAAGTTTGGCTATTTCGAATTTAAGTGGGGATACTGATGGAGCAGATGTGAAATCAAAAATAGGATTCAATGCTGGTGGTTTTGCAGAAATTAAATTGGCAGATAAATTTGCAGTACAGCCAGAGATTTTATACTCTTTGCAAGGGGCAAAAATTGAAAATGTAGGAATGGAAGTTGAAGATAGTTTTGTTAATACACATACAACTTTTAATTTATCATATATAAATATCCCAGTAATGTTGAAATATTACGTTGCAGAGAAATTCAGTATTGAGGCTGGTCCGCAAATAGGGTTTTTAACGTCTGCAAAAGGCGTTGTTAAGATAGATGGCTACCAAGGAGAGTTCAAAGAGAATGCTAAGGAGATATTCCAATCTACTGATTTTACATTAAATCTTGGTTGCGGATACAATTTTGCAGAAAATATTTCTGCTGGAGTGAGATATGGTATCGGATTGTCTAATATCGCAAAACAAGTGGCAGGAGAAGATTTTAAATTGCATAATAATGTTTTCTCTTTATCAGTGGGATATAAGTTTTAGTTAAAGCAATCAATTTATATAAGCCTCTTTACTAAAATGAAGAGGTTTTTTTATTGTGAAAATTCTATTTTAAAACTGACTTAATCAAAAATTAACAATTATAGCTATAAATACTATTTTATTTGTTAAATTCCTAATATGCATTTATGAAGAATATTTTTATATTTGATCTATTAATTTAACCCAAAACAAATTAGAATGAAAAAAATAATTTTATCTGCCATTGCAATTATGGCTTTTGCATTTTCGAATGCTCAAGAAACAAGATTTGGAATAAAAGGAGGTTTAAATATCACTACTTTTGCAGGTGGAGATTATTGGGATGCTAACTCTTTAGTAGGTTTTCAAGTTGGAGGTTTTGCTGAGATTAAAGTTATAGAGAGATTATCTATTCAGCCAGAACTTTTGTTTTCTACTCAAGGTGCTAAAATTGAATTAGCTGGGAACAATGATTTCGATACTAAATTAAACTATATTAATGTTCCTGTTTTAGCAAAGTTCTACATAACAAAACAATTTACTGCTGAGGCTGGACCACAATTAGGATTTTTAGTTTCTGCAAAAAGCGAAGGAGAAGATGTTAAAGACGGTTTTAAATCTGTAGATACAGGATTTAATTTTGGACTTGGATATAACTTTACAGATAATTTTTCAGTGAATGCTCGTTATACTGTTGGTTTATCTAATATCACAGATAACGATGCAGATACTTGGGATGAGTATTATGATAGTCCGAAAAACAGCGTTTTTGCTATAACTGTAGGTTATAAATTCTAAATCTGAATTTGTAAATATTATAAAAACCTTCCTTTCTTAGGGAGGTTTTTTGTTTTAAAATTTTAATAAATGGGCTTTAAAAATATATATATATAATTTCTAAATTTTATTTTGAAAGAAAATATACATGTAAATTTTTTATTTTGTAAAAAATATATTATAATTGTATTTTATTAACAAATTTAATATTTTTATGAGAAATTATTTTACAATTTTTTTAAGTACCACATTTTGTTTGTTTTTTATAAACTGTGATAATAAGGATGATTCTGAACTTACTCAAGTAAATTACGAATCAAAATTAAAAGTTGATAAATTATATGATTCAAATTCCAATCTGAAAAGAGAGTTTGGCAAGGCTTTAGTAAAATCACTAAAAGAAAGTAAAGCATTAAGGGATTTAATTAAAAATGAGTCGCTAAAAATGTTTGATAATGATTATGAAGTTTTGTATCAAATGATCAAGGATGAAAAATTAGAGAATAATTTAACCTTGAGACAAAGTATTCTTCAAAATTTAGGTAGTGAGGAGTTGTTAAATCAAATTGAATTAAATAATCCTACTTTGACGATTTTTGTGCCAGAATTACCTGCAAATTCTTTTTCTGCTAAGTTATGGGATACACAAAATCAAATACCAAAGGTTGCAATTAGTGTTAATACAAGTAATGATGTTCCGATCATCAATTTAGATGGTTCGGAGGAAATTATTAAGGCTCAGTATATTCCTTCTTTTCCTGTTGTAGTTTTAAAAGACAATGAACGAATAGTGGTAGATAATACCTCCAATCGAAAGGATGCCAAGGCATTGTCAATTGCTAATATAAATGGGAAGGACTATAAGTTCCTGGATGATTGTTTTGATGGTTCAAAAAAAATAGAGAGCAAGACCGCTCGTATTGTTCCCATTATGTATTTTGATCCAGTTTTAATCACAGCTTATAATACTTATACTGCTTTAAATGTCGATGGCTGGCAAAGAGATTATATATATTATGGCATAACGCCAAACACTCCTAAAGGACCATTTAAGTATAATTTTCAAGAGTCAATAAAAACTTTTTCTTTGCAAGGAGATCCAGTAGCCGCTTTTAATAAAATTAGTGATCAAACGAATGATCCTCAATTACCACTTGGAGCTTTTTCTCCTCCAGGGGCAATGCCAGAAAAAATTGCATCTTGGACTGGAGGAAATTTTGAATTTAAAATTAGAGTAATAGTGAATGGAAAGAATGGAGTTGGATCAGAAATCATAAAGTATTTTAATGCAAAAGTTTCTGATTTATTTGATTTTACTTATGTAAACACTTCATTTTGGATGTTTGAAAGAAGAATTAATGGTTTGAAATCGATGGATTTAAATATTCCAATTTTTGGTTGGGACTTAGATCAGTATGCTTCGACAATTAAAATTGATATTGAAGAAATTGATTTAACTGAAACGACTGTCTTAACAGAATCCAGAGCTGTTGAATTTGCTTCTAATTTTGGAGTAGAAGTTAGTGGGGGTTATCAAGAATACGTTAAGATTGGACTTAAATACGGGACAAGTCAAAAAATTAATACAACAAGTACGGTTCAAAGAACTTTTACTCAAGGTAATGACCTTCTTGGAGATGTTATTGTGAACTTTGCAGATAATGTTGTTATCAGTAGACAGCCTAATACAGTTACAACTAGGGAGTATAGTTCTGGTCTGTATTCTATTACTGTTGAGCCTATGCGTGTTCAATAATTCAAATTTTAAAATATTTTATAAAACCTTCCTTCAACGGGAAGGTTTTTTTATGCCAAAAAATCATTTACTTTGTAAATATGAATTGGAGCAGATATATTAAAGATTATCAGTCGTACTTAAGGATTGAGAGGGGTTTGTCTAAAAATACGATCGAAAACTACGGCTTTGATATTGAGCGTTTGTGTCTTTTTTTAGAAACCAACAAGATTGATGTTTCGCCTATAAAAATTTCCGACGAAACGTTGCAGCAATTTATTTATACTGTTGCTAAAGAAGTAAATCCAAGGTCGCAGGCAAGGATTATTTCTGGACTTAAAAGTTTTTTCAATTATCTGGTTTTCGAAGATTATAGAAACGATAATCCTTTAGAATTAATAGAAGCTCCAAAAACAGGTCGTAAATTACCCGATACTTTATCGCTTCAGGAAATCGATGCTTTAATAGAAACAATCGACTTAAGCACCAATGAAGGCGAGAGAAACAGAGCGATGCTAGAAACTTTATACGGCTGCGGATTGCGTGTTTCTGAATTGATTTCGCTAAAAATTTCAGATCTTTTTTTTGATGAAGGTTTTATTAAAATTACGGGTAAAGGAAACAAGGAAAGATTTGTTCCGATTGGGCCATTAACTCAAAAATATATTGATATTTATAGAAATGCGGTGCGGTGTAATCTCACGATTAAAAAAGGAGCAGAAGATACTTTATTTTTAAACAGAAGAGGAAATCAGCTAACTCGCGCCATGGTTTTTACCATTATCAAAGATCTTGCGCAAAAAATGGGGCTGAAGAAAAGTATAAGTCCGCATACCTTACGCCATTCTTTTGCAACTCATCTATTAGAAAATGGAGCAGATTTGAGATCTATTCAATTAATGCTTGGCCACGAATCTATCACGACAACAGAAATTTATGTGCATTTAGATCGCAGTTTTTTAAAAGAAGTAATGCATAGTTTTCATCCTAGGAAATGATTTTTTGCAGTATTGTGTGTTTTTGTTTTGAAAATTTATATATTGTGTTAAAATTTTAATTTAATAGGAATAAAAAGCATTAAAACGAGTTGGTTTGTTTGCTTTTTCCGAGTAAGTTCTGAATATCTTATTTACATAAAGAAGTAGTATATGGTTTTTGATTTATATGGAAATGACGATTGCTTAGAGCTAAATAATTTTTACAAAAAATTGTTGGCCGAAATGCCCGACCTGCTTTTTCAATTTGTTATTGATTCCGATAATAATTACACTTTTCCCCTTGTCAGTAAATCGGCAGACGAAATATTTGAACTTTCTGCAGCCGATTTTAAAAATGATATAAAGTATATAATCTACGATCGAATTTTACCTCAAGATCGCGATCATTTTTTTCAATCGTTAGTTGCGGCTAGAAAAGAAAAAAAGCCGTGGGAAATTGAGTTCAGAGCCATGCTTCCTAAAAAAGGAATCCGCTGGTTTAAGATTTCTTCCAAAACAGAATCTTCAGCAAATGGAAATGTAATTTTTTACGGTCATGTTTCGGATATTACCGAATTAAAAGATAAAGAAGAAAAGCTTAGAATTTCAGAAGAACGATTTCAGTTTGCTCTTGATGCTTCTACGGTAGGAATCTGGGATTGGGACATGGTTACCAACAGGGTTTTTTATTCCTCCTTGTCTCTTAAAATTTTAGAATTAGAATCTACCGACGTTTTTGATGATCCAGAGCGTTGGGATAAAATCGTGCATCCAGACGATCTTCCAAAATATTACTCTGATATTCATGAGCATTTTGATAACAAGATTCCGTTTTACGAAAATTACCATCGTGTAATGACTTCCAGCGGTAATTATAAGTGGATTTTAGACCGTGGAAAAGTGATTAAACGGGATGAAAACGGAAAGCCTTTGCGTGTAATTGGAACTCATACCGATGTTTCTGCTCAAAAAGAAAAAGAGCTGGAACTTATAAAAACGATGAAATTATACAGCGATCAAAATAGCCGATTGTTGAACTTTTCGCATATTGTTTCGCATAATTTAAATACACAAGCTGGGAATATAAAATCGATTTTAGACTTTATTGATGCCGATGTAAATAAACAGACCGTAGCAGAAATGCTGGAACATTTGCGTACGGTTTCTAATGATTTGAATGAAACGATTTCAAATCTTACTCAAATTGTAAAAACGCAGAGTAATATTAATATTGCGGTAGTGCCGTTAAAACTTTGTGAGTATGTCGAAAAGACAATTTCGACAATTAAAGGGTATGATAAACAGCGCAACGTAACGATTATAAACAACGTTCCGAAGTATTTAACGATTAATTTTAATCCAGCCTATATGGAAAGTGTTTTGTTGAATTTTACAACAAATGCGATTAAATATGCGCATCCAGATCGAGATCCGGTAATTACTTTTGATTTTGCAATAGAGCCTGAAGGTTTTAAATCGCTTAAGATTACAGATAATGGCCTAGGAATCGATTTGAAAGTTTATGGCGATTTATTGTTCGGAATGTATAAAACTTTTCATAAGCATGAAGAGGCCCGCGGAATTGGATTGTATATTACAAGAAATCAAATTGAAGCGATGAAAGGAACTGTGGAAGTGGAAAGTGAAGTAGGAGTAGGGACAAGCTTTAAAATCGTTTTTAATGATATGTAGATTTTGGGACTTCTTTTGATGAAGAATGTTTTAGAGAATAGAAAATAGAATAAAGAAAATAGAGTAAAGAGAATAGAGTAAAGAGAATAGATTATAAAATATAAAAAAAAACAAAAGGCTGTCAATTGACAGCCTTTTGTTTTTTTTTATATTTTATATTACTTGGGATTATTTAGCAATGTTTACAGCCCTAGTTTCTCTAATAACTGTAACTTTTACCTGTCCAGGATAAGTCATTTCTGTTTGAATTTTTTGTGAAATTTCGAAAGATAAGTTTGCTGCGTTATCATCAGAAACTTTTTCGCTTTCTACAATTACACGAAGTTCTCTACCAGCTTGAATTGCATACGCATTTTTCACACCGCTGAATCCGTAAGCTACATCTTCAAGATCTTTCAGACGCTGAATGTAAGAATCTAAAACCTGGCGTCTTGCTCCTGGTCTTGCTCCAGAAATAGCATCACAAACCTGAATAATTGGAGAAAGTAAAGATTTCATTTCAATCTCGTCGTGGTGTGCTCCAATAGCGTTGCAAACCTCCTCTTTTTCACCGTATTTCTCAGCCCACTGCATACCTAATAGTGCGTGAGGTAAATCACTTTCTGTATCAGGCACTTTTCCGATATCGTGTAATAAACCAGCTCTTTTTGCCAATTTCACGTTTAGTCCTAATTCTGCTGCCATAATACCGCAAAGTTTAGAAACCTCTCTCGAGTGCTGTAATAAGTTTTGTCCGTATGAAGAACGGTATTTCATTCTACCCACAACTTTAATTAATTCTGGGTGTAAACCATGAATTCCTAAGTCGATTACTGTGCGTTTTCCAACCTCGATAATTTCGTCATCAATTTGTTTAGCTGTTTTAGCAACAACTTCTTCAATTCTTGCAGGGTGAATACGTCCGTCAGTTACTAATTTGTGTAAAGATAAACGGGCAATCTCTCTACGAACAGGATCAAAACAAGAAAGAATAATTGCCTCTGGCGTATCATCAACAATGATTTCAACTCCAGTAGCCGCTTCAAGAGCTCTAATATTACGACCTTCACGACCGATAATTCTACCTTTTACATCGTCAGATTCAATATTAAAAACAGATACACAGTTTTCAACCGCTTCTTCCGTTCCAACTCTTTGAATAGTGTTGATGATGATTTTTTTAGCTTCTTGCTGTGCTGTAAGCTTAGCCTCTTCAATAGTTTCCTGAATGTGAGACATTGCTTTTGTTTTAGCTTCAGCTTTTAAACCTTCAACCAATTGTTCTTTTGCTTCTTCAGCAGAAAGACCAGAAATTACTTCTAATTGCTGTAATTGACTTTTGTGAAGTTTGTCAACTTCAGCTTGTTTTTTGTCTAAAACTTCAATTTTATTATTGAATTCAGCTGTTTTAGCTTCAAATTCGTCATTTACTTTTTTAGCTTTAGAAAGTTCATTAGAAACTTGAGATTCTTTATCACGTACACGTTTTTCTACTTCAGCCACTTTTTTATCGCGTGCTAAAATAACTTGTTCGTGTTCTGATTTTAATTCGATAAAACGCTCTTTTGCTTGAAGGATTTTATCTTTTTTAATGTTTTCTGCTTCCAAATTAGCGTCTTTTAAGATTGAAGCGGCCTCTTTTTTAGCGTTTTTGATTAGGTTTGAAATATTACTTTTCTCGATAATTTTAGCTATTGCAAATCCTGCTGCAATACCTACAATACCAATAATGATCGTTATGATGTCCATGTTTGTTAGGGTTTATATATAAAAAAAGCCTACATTAATTGCTTGTATAAACTCGTAAAGACAAGTTTTGAGCTAACTCACTGTTCAAGTTTCCCAGCCAAAAGGAGGGCATACTATAGTAGCGACGATTTGCTCATTCTAAATTGTTAGTGTTGAGTTTACCAATTGTGAACTAATGTAGGCAGTATCTTAGTTTCTGTAAAGAACGTTTAATTTTCGAGATATTGATCTAAAAGCGTGTTTAATCTTTTAATTCTTTCGATGGTTTCTTCTCCGTCGATTGCATTATCAATCTGTTTTTGTTCTACTTGCGATGCAAATTGTAGTGCACACATGGCTAGAACGTCTTGTTTGTCACGAACCGCGTAATTTTCTTCGAACTGCTTTATCATAGCATCAATTTTTTTAGAAGCACTTCTAAGTCCTTCTTCCTGAGCGGGTTCAACCGTAAGTGGGTAAACGCGGTCTGCAATTGATATTTTAATTCTAAGCTTTCCGTCCATACTGTTAATCTGATAGTTGCGCTATACAGTAATCAATTTCGCGAATTAATGAATTTATTTTAAGCTTTGTCTCTCTCTTGTTATTGTCGCTGCCAAGCAACGAATTGGCTATCTTAAGTGTTTCATTTTGCTTCTTCAAAGCTTCCATTTCCTCAGATTGTTTCTGGATAATTTGCGCAGCTTTGGCTAGTTCTAATCGTAATACTTGATTGTTTTGTTCGAAAGCTTTTGATTTTTCAAAAAGCTTTTCGACTTTATATTCAAGAGTATCAATTATTTCTGCAATTACACTCATTATACATCCTATTCATTACTTAATCATACAAAGTTAGTATTCCTTTTTATTAATGCAATTTTTTCTCGATTTTTTTGCGTTAAAATTAATCAAATTAATGAATTTCAGTTAATTGTATTTTTTGTGGTCTTTTTCTTGCTTTTATTGGTTGATTTTTCGCTATCTTAGCAAAAATGTTGCTTATGAGATTTCCTGTACTTGCCCTTTTGATTTGTAATTCTATATTTGCTCAAACGCAATATCCTAAGGACTATTTCCGTCCTCCGCTTGATATTCCAATGCAACTTTCTGGTAATTTTGGGGAGTTAAGACCTAATCATTTTCATGCTGGTTTTGATTTGAAAACCAATCAAAGAGAAGGTTTGACTGTGCATGCCATTGCTGATGGTTACGTTTCTAGAATCAAAATTTCGACTTTTGGAAACGGAAAATGTATTTATATAACACATCCAAACGGATATACTTCTGTTTATGGGCATTTGCAAACGCCAACTGGAGCAATTCTTGACTATGTAAAGAATACGCATTACAAAGAAAAGGCGTATGAAATCGAAATGTTTCCAAAACCAGATGAACTTCCTGTTGCAAAAGGAGATATAATTGGTCTTTCTGGAAATACAGGTTCTTCTGAAGGACCGCATCTTCATTTTGAAATTAGAGATACAAAAACAGAATTTGTAATCAATCCGATTTTCTTTGGCTTTGACCAAAATATAAAAGATACTAAAAAGCCTACTTTGTCTAGTTTGTATGTTTATCCGCTAGATAATGCAACGGTAAATCAGTCAAAACAGCCTTTGCTGGTTAATATGACGCTTCAAAAAGATGGAAATTATCTGGCTTCTAAAGTTAAAGCTAATGGTAAAATTGGTTTCGGAATCAATGCCATTGATACTGATGATGTTTCTTATAATAAAAATGGGGTTTTTAATGTTTCGACTTTTTTAAACGGAAATCCGAATTATAACTATCAGTTTGATACGTATTCTTTTGACGAAATGCGCTATATCAATGCTTTTATCGATTATCAGCGATATAAAAAAAGCGGACAGCGTGTGCAGAAACTTTTTATGAAAACGCCTTTTGCTTTAAGCATTATTAATACAGATGCACTTAAAGGTGTAATTACGGCAGAAGCCAATTTGGAATCAAATTACAGAATTGAGGTTTCCGATTATTTTGGGAACCAAAGAACGGTTACGGTTCCTATTGAATACGATACAGCAACTCCACTTGTTGAGGCTGAACCTATAATTTCTAAATACTTTGTGAAATATGACAAGGATGCAATTTTCGAGAAAGATAATATGTCTGTTTTCTTCCCCGCAGGTACATTTTACGAAGATTTTAATATGAATTTTGATGTGAGAAATAACAAAGTTTATATTCACGATGACACGGTTCCAGCGCATTCAAATTTTACGATTACGATAAAAGATGCCTCTTATCCAGAATCTTTGAGAGATAAACTATACATAGGTAAAGGAACAAGTTTTAACGGAACCATTAGAAAAGACGACGTTTTTACTGCCAAAGCAAAAGTCTTGGGTGCATACGGTTTGGTTCTGGATACAATTCCGCCGGTTATTAAAATTGCCAAACCTGTTGAAGGAAAATGGATTAGCGATCAAAAGAAAATTGATTTTACGATAAGTGATTCTTTGTCGGGAATAAAATCTTATAATGGTTATTTAAATGGAACTTGGGTATTGTTTGAATACGAAAATAAAGCTAGAAGAATTACGCATACTTTTGATGAGCAATATTTGGCAGATGGAGAAAACGTTTTAAAAATCGAGGTAGTTGATAATGTAGGAAATACTACTATCTTTGAAACACGTTTTCTTAGAAGTCAAAAAAAATAAAATCCAAAATCTTTGAGTAACAACAGGTTTACATTCGCTTTTCTTTTTCTCTTTTTTAGCTGTATTGCATTAGCTCAAAACGCTCGTATTAAAGGGCTGATTTTAGATACAGAAAAACATCCTGTTTCTGGTGTAAATGTTTCTTCGCAGGATATTGCTGTGCAATCTGATGCAAATGGGTTTTATGAAATTGTAATTCCGTCAAACAAAAAAGTTTCTTTGATCTTTACTCACGTTTCCTTAAAAATGATGAGTCTGACGGTTAGTTTAAAAACAAATGAAGTTTTTGTTTTTAATCCGATCATGAATAATTCTGAAGAACAAATGGGCGAAGTATTTGTTTCCTCTGGAAATAGAAAACGAGTTCAGGGAATTACATCAGTTGATACTGAAACCATAAAGAAAATTCCAGGCGCCAATGCGGGAATCGAAAATATTCTGAAAACACTTCCTGGGGTTAATTCAAATAACGAATTGAGCACGCAATACATGGTTCGCGGCGGAAATTACGACGAAAACCTGGTTTATGTAAATGAAGTAGAAGTGTATCGTCCGTTTTTAATTCGTTCAGGACAGCAGGAAGGGCTTAGTTTTACCAATACAGATTTGGTGCAAAATGTTGAATTTTCAGCAGGTGGATTTCAAGCTAAATTTGGAGATAAATTGTCTTCTGTTTTAGATATTACGTATCGCAAGCCTACTCAATTTGGTGCAGCTTTTGAAGCCAGTTTTTTAGGAGGAAGTGCGGCTGTCGATTTGGTTTCTAAAAATAAAAAATGGTCTGCTGTAACTGGAGTTCGCTATAGAAATAATAGCCTTTTGGTAAATAGCCAAGATACAGATACCAATTACAAACCCACTTTCGCCGATATTCAAACCAATGTAAATTATGATATTTCTGAAAAATGGCAAATGAGCTTTTTAGGAAATATTTCTCAAAATAAATATTCGTACGAGCCTTTGGTACGCCAAACTAATTTTGGAACAGCAGACCAGCCAATGGCACTTGCGGTTTATTATGACGGACAAGAAAAAGATCAGTACGATACGTATTTCGGAGCTTTAAAAACGACTTATAAAGCTTCGCCTACGCTTACTTTAAAATTAATTGGATCTTTATTTCATACGACAGAAAAAGAGCATTTTGATATTTTGGCTCAATATCGTTTAGGAAGTGTAAATGCTGAAGATCCAGAAAATGCTTCTGGAGTAGATTTTACACGCGGAATCGGTTCTCAACTCAATCATGCCCGAAACGATTTGGATGCTTTGATTGCGAACATCGAATTGAAAGGAATTAAAAATTGGAAAGAAAGCCAATTGGAATTTGGAGTAAAATATACCAGAGAATCTATTCGAGATCGAGTAGTAGAGTGGGAAGTAATCGATTCTGCAGGGTTTTCTATAAATCCACCTGTAGCAATTCTGCCAGAAAACAATCAGCCTTACACGCCTTATGCGGGTCCGCTTTTACCTTATAAGAATATACGAGCGACGAATTTTAATACTGTAAACCGTTTTTCGGGTTATGCGCAATGGAACAAACAATCGGAGTTAGGATCAAGTCAGATTTGGTATCATTTGGGAGCGCGTTTCCAAGGATGGAATGTTGAAGGCGCTTTAGAAGAAGGAAAAACTCAGTTTGTGGTAAGTCCGCGTGCGCAATTTGCCATAAAACCAGATTGGGATCGCGATATGGTTTTCAGAATTTCTGGAGGGTTGTATCATCAGCCACCATTTTATAGGGAATTGCGTGATCTGGATGGAGTGGTGAATCCGAATGTGAAAGCGCAGGAAGCGGTTCATGTCGTTTTGGGTAACGATTATAATTTTAAAATGTGGAATCGTCCTTTTAAATGGGTAACGGAATTGTATTATAAATCACTTTCAGATGTAAATGTATATTCGATTGATAATGTCCGAATTCGTTATGTGGCGAATAACGATGCCAAGGCATACGCTCAAGGTTTAGATTTTAGATTAAATGGCGAATTTGTGCCTGGAACAGAATCTTGGGTAAGTTTTGGCTATATGAAAACCGAAGAGAATTATGAAAACAAAGGTTATATCGCTCGTCCGACAGATCAGCGTTTAAAATTTGCAATGCTATTTCAGGATTATATGCCTAATATTCCAAGTGTAAAAGTATATTTGAATTTGGTTTATAATACGGGATTGCCTGGAGGTGCGCCAGCTTATACAGATCCGTATTTGTATCAAAATAGATTGAATGATTACCGAAGAGCCGATATTGGTTTTGCAAAAGTTTTTGTAGACAGCAGTACGCAGAATACCAAAAAAGGTTGGCTGAAAAACTTTAAAGAGCTGTCTCTCGGACTAGAAATTTTTAATCTCTTCAATAATCAAAACGAGATTACAAATACTTGGGTTCGCGATGTGTATTCAAAAAATCAATATGCAATTCCAAATTATATGACTTCGAGGGTTTTTAACGTTAAGTTAAATGCGAGGTTATGAGAAATGTAATTACAAAATAAGGAATAATCTTACTTTTTTGATATATAATGTTTATATTTGATTTTTTATTCATTTTATAAACAGAAAGTTATGACTGATTACTTTTTAGAATACAAAATACTTCAATCAATCGAGAAATCAAGAAAAGAATCTGAGATGAAACTGAAAAATTCTTCTTTTGAAAACCCTCAGACTATTTTTGAGAGAATGTTAAATTTGGAGTTTGAAAGAATTAATAGATGTAATATTCATTTTGATGACAGAATTAATATTGCTAATGTAAATAAAGTTTTAATTGAGAAAAAAGAAATAAAATCTAAAGATAATGACTTAAGTAATTCTGTTCTTGGTTCTTCGTTGGTGTTTTTAGGTCAGCCAATTTTAAAAAAACGATTTATAATGACAGGTTCGGCTTCAGGAACTTCTATCGCGTCTAAATATTTATCTGCAGCTTTACCTCAAAAAATGCCGATCAGAATTTTAGGTACTACAGTTTTGGGAAGAGCAATAGGAAGAGTCGTTCCGTATGCGGGCTGGACTTTAATTGCAATGGATATTGTTGAAATACTTATTGAATATTCTAATCACAATCAAAATGATAAAAGTGGTTTTGGTAGTGGATTTGGAGGAGGGGCTTATAGTGGAGGAAATAGCGGTGGAAAATGGTAATGAATTTTTATAAGCATGGACTATTCTAAACTGTATCAATTTTTAAATAAACAAACTGGGAAATTCTTTAATGACCAATCTCCTAATTATTGGATTGAAAAAGATTTAGGAATTTATGGAGATGAAGCAGTGGACTTTTTGGTCCAATTTTCTAGTGATTTTGATGTAAACATATCAGATTTTAATTTTGCAGAACATTTTAATTTTGAATCTGATAAAATTAGTCTCTTTGTATCTAATTTTTTTAAAAGAAAAAACAAAAAAGATTTAACAATACAAGATTTAAAGGATGCTTTAATTAAAAGAAGATTGGAATAAGAAGATAATTTAGTGTCATCTTTATTGGTAAAATCCAAAAATACAATCAAAAATAGTATATTTGATAATCGTATATAACCATTATAGATGAAAAAGTATTTTAAATATATCGCCCTTATACTTGTCGGAACAGTAATTAGCTGTCGAGAAGAAGTTCAAAAGCCAAAAGTAAGTTATGGCGCTTCAAACAAAGTAAGCGTTGCCAAAACAGATTCTACACAAATTGAAATTGCCGATCTTCCTATCCAAATGGAAGGAACAAATTATTTAATTCATCCCGTTGGTGATTTAAGAGTTTATGAAAGAGGTTCTAAAGCAAGACTTGGTTCGTCTAGCGTAAACGATGTGAGTTTTACGATTTCGAATTTAGGCGAATATGAAATTACAGGTTACCTGCAGAATTTAAAATTTCAAAAAGTAGATTCAGATTCTATCCGACCTTTATCGGATAAACCAGTTTTAATTTTAACGGCTACTTATTTGAAAACTGTTGCAGACAGAACGCATAATAATGTTATGGTTTACACCCTGACAGATTCTGATACTAATAAAGACGGAAAAATTGATACCAGCGATATCAAAACGTTATACCTAAGTGACATCAGCGGAGAAAACTTCACAAAGGTCTCAGCAGATTTAGAAGAATTAATCGACTGGAATTTAATTGATTCTAAAAACCGTCTATATTTTAGAACTATTGAAGACACGAACCAAAACGGTCAGTTTGATAAAAACGATGTATTACACTATAATTATATTGATTTAGCTTCTAAGAAGTGGGAAGTTAAGGCATATAAGCCTATTTAAGCTACTAAGGTTCTGAGATACTGAGGTGCTAAGCTTCTAAGTTTCCTCGCAGAAATAGTTTCGTAAACGACAAAACGCCTAGAAATTTTAAATTTCTAGGCGTTTTGTCGTTTAGTTAAAAAAAAAATCTTTTCTAATCCTCTTAATCTGTGGCTAAAAAACTCAGAAGCTTAGAATCTCAGCACCTCTAAATCAATATATCACTTTCCAAATCAGATTTTTCAATTTCAAAACCAAAATCCAAGCGTTCGACCAGTTCTATAACCAGTTTCTTATACCAGTTTTCAGATTTTGGATGAATGTATATCTTTTCAATTAATTGGTTAATATCGACATTTATTTTTAAACCGTCATTTAGTTTGATATCACTTTTTGAAGTATCAGTTAAAATGCGGACCTCGCGTTCGTATTGAAAGCTTTTTCTTTTGAATAAAAAAGGAAAAAATAAGTCATCAAACGGAATGTATTCTTTTCGGTAGTCGATATAATTGACTTCGCCTATAAATTGATCGAAATTGTTCTCTGGTTTTAATGCTTTCTGCAAACGTCCAATGGTCGATTGAATGGCTAAACCTTCGCTATTTTGAGTGAAAATCTGCCACATGGCAAAAGACTCATATTCGTTAATATGCCAGCTGCTGATAGCAACTTGTTCGCGATGTGTTTTATAGTATTTTAAAAAATCAGGATTGTCAGTAGCGAGTTTTTTAATCTCTTCATAAGTAGGTTCGCTAAAAGTGCCTTCATACTGATCTTCAAATTTGTCTGAACGAGACATAAAAAGCTTTTTTGAAAGCAGTAAATCTAGAAATTTAGATAAGTCCAGATATTTCCAAACTATAGTGTTCGGATCTTCAGGAAGTGAAATGTTTGGGTTGTTAAGATACATTTTCGTGAGATTAACGATTTATTCTTTAACTCACCTAAAGTTATAAAATAAAACACAGATTAAAGAAATAAAACTGAGTTTTAATATTTCCTTAATCTGTGTAAAATAATTGGGTTATGCTGTTTTCTTAAGATTCGAAAGACTGCATGGTTACCAATTTATTGTAAGTTCCGTTGAGCGCAATTAACTCTTCGTGAGTCCCTTGTTCAACGATTTTTCCTTTTTGCATTACGACAATCACATCTGCTTTTTGAATTGTAGAAAGGCGGTGCGCAATTACGATCGAAGTTCTGTTCTGCATCATGTTTTCAAGCGCAACCTGAACGAATTTTTCGCTTTCGGTATCCAATGCTGATGTTGCTTCGTCCAAAATCATAATCGGCGGATTTTTCAATACGGCACGTGCAATAGATAAACGCTGTTTTTGTCCACCAGAAAGTTTGTTTCCGCTGTCTCCGATATTAGTATAAATTCCTTGCGGAAGATCTTTTACAAATTCGTAAGCATTGGCGATTTTTAAAGCTTCAATAATTTCATCATCTGTCGCGTCTAGTTTTCCTAGAGAGATATTTGCTTTAATGGTATCATTAAATAAAATACTATCTTGAGTAACTAATCCCATCAAGCTGCGAAGTGATTGCAGATTCATGTCTTTAATGTTAATTCCGTCAATCGAAATTGCTCCGTCATTTACATCATAGAAACGCGTCAGTAAATTCGCAATGGTACTTTTTCCGCTTCCAGATTGTCCCACCAAAGCAACAGTTTGCCCTTTTTTAATTTGAAGAGAAAAGTCCTTTAAAACGGTTTCTTCTTCATATTTAAAGTTTACATTTTGAACGCTGATAGTGTCATCAAAAGTTGTTTTTTCAACGGCATTCTCTTTAGAAGTAATAGGATTTTCCTGCTCCAGAATTTCTAAAACACGTTCTGCAGCAGCATTTCCTCTTTTTACTCCATAAGAAGCTTTAGAAATTGCTTTTGCTGGAGTCAAAATGTTATAAGCCAATCCCATATAAGCAATGAAAGAAGCGCCATCTAGCGTTTTGTCAATTAAAACCATTTGGCCTCCGTACCATAATAAAATTGCGATTACCGTAATTCCCATAAATTCGCTTGCAGGTGAAGCTAGATTCTGGCGATTTCCAATACTGTTTGATAATTTGAAAAATCTTTCAGTTGAATTTTGAAAAACAGTATTAAAGTAATTTTCAGAATTATATCCTTTAACCACTTTTAAACCTCCGATAGTTTCTTCAATAGTCGATAAAAAGTGACCTTGTTCCTGTTGTGCTTTCGAAGATTGTTTTTTAAGCTGTTTTCCAATTAAAGAAATAATGTAGCCAGAAACTGGAATAAAAATAAATACAAACAAAGTTAACTTTGGGCTTATGAAAAGCATGGCTGCAATTGTAAAAAGAATCGTTAGAGGTTCTTTTACGATAAGCTCCAAAATGGCTAAAAATGAAGTTTGAACTTCGTTAACGTCTGCAGAAATTCTAGAAATTACGTCACCTTTTCTTTTTTCAGAATAAAATGACAACGGCAGTTCCAGTGTTTTTTTGTACATCGCATTACGCATGTCTCTTAAAACTCCATTTCTTAAAAAGTTAATAAAGAACATAGCCAGATAGTCTACTAGGTTTTTTAGTAAAAAGATACTGATAATTCCGGCTACCATAATTGATAAGGTACGGCCAACACCATATTGATCGGTAGTAGTCGTTACGTAATAGCTTAAATAATTTTCTGCGTATGTTTTAATGTGCAAAATTCCTTCATAAACTGGTTCAACAGTCTTTCTTTTGGTTTGGTCAAATAAAACTTGAATCATCGGGATCAACGACATAAAAGAAAGTGTGCTGAAAAGCGCGTATAAAACATTAAAGAAGATGTTTAAATAGGCATATCTTTTATACGGATATATAAAAGGAACTATTTTTTTGAAAGTACTCATTTATTTTTTGGGTGTTATTTTTGGTGCTTTAGAATCTCTCACAAAGTTTTGAGATTTTCGGTGTTTATTTTTGTAGGGACAAAATTAATCCAATTGAGGTGTTTTCAATTTCTTTTTAGTTTTTTTTATAAAAAAAACTCTGATCTATATTGTAAAATACAAATCAGAGTTCTAGAATTTCAAAGTATGTCAAGAATGAACGTACTTATTTTATTAGTTTAACTGCATATCAGCAATAATATTCTTGATTTTTCCGTCTAAGAATTTTTCTGCTTCGTCAAAATCTGAAACTGACTCTAATTCTGCATTTACACTGATGTAGAATTTAATTTTAGGTTCAGTTCCACTTGGTCTTGCACAGATTTTAGATCCGTCTGCCGTGTAATAAATCAACACATTAGATTTCGGAATATCCATTGTAGATTCTTCGCCCGTCAATAAATTTAAAGCAATAGACGATTGATAATCCTCAACCATAATTACTCTTTCACCGTTGATTTCTTTTAGAGGATTCTCACGCAAATCAATCATCATTTGGTTGATTTCCTGTAAGCCTTCCATTCCTTTTTTAGTCAGAGAAACTAAAAATTCTTTGTAGAAACCATTTTCAACATAAAGCTGTAAAAGTTCTTTATAAACAGAGCTTCCAGCTGCTTTAGCTTGAGCGGCAACTTCGCAGATTAATAGGGTTGCGGCAACTGCATCTTTATCTCTAACGGCATCTCCAACCATAAATCCGAAACTTTCTTCACCACCTCCGATAAATTCCAATTCAGGAAAATCTTTGATCATTTTAGCGATCCATTTAAAGCCGGTTAATCCAACTTTGCACTCCACGCCATAGCTTGTAGCCAATTCCATCATCATTGGAGTAGAAACGATTGTCGAGCCAACGAATTGTTTTCCGTTTAGTTTACCTGCTTTCTTCCATTGTTTCAATAAGAAAGAAGTCATTAAGACCATAGTCTGGTTTCCGTTCAATAAAATCATTTTGCCTTCATTGTTACGAACGGCAACTCCTAAACGGTCGCAGTCAGGATCTGTACCAACTACGATATCAGAATTTGTTTTATCTGCAAGAGCCAAAGCCATTGTTAAAGCTTCTGGTTCTTCTGGGTTTGGAGATTTTACAGTCGGGAAATTTCCGTCTGGAACAGCTTGTTCTGGAACAATATGAACATTTTTATATCCAGCTTGTGATAAAGTATCTGGAATTGATTTTATAGAAGTTCCGTGTAACGAAGTAAAAACAATATGAAGATTGTCTTTGGCTTCAGCCGGAGTATTAAAACTTGCGTTTTCGATAGACGATTTTATAAAAGCTTTGTCTATTTCAGTATCGATATATTGAATCAAGCTTTCGTTAGCATTGAATTTGATTTTGTCATAGCTCAAACTTTCAATTACATTGACAATTTCTTTGTCTTGCGGAGGAACAATCTGTCCACCGTCTTGCCAATATACTTTGTAACCGTTGTATTCTGGTGGATTGTGAGAAGCTGTTAAAACAATTCCGCACTGGCATTTTAAATATTTAAGAGCAAAAGACAATTCTGGAGTTGGTCTTAAGTCAGAAAACAAATACACCTGAATTCCGTTTGCAGAGAAAACATCAGCAACCACTTTTGCCAGCGTGTTACTGTTGTGACGGCAATCGTAAGCAATAGCAACTTTTAAAGTTTCGTTTGGAAAAACTTGGTGCAAGTAATCAGATAATCCCTGAGTATTTTTTCCAAGCGTATATTTATTGATTCTGTTGTTTCCAATACCCATAACGCCACGCATACCGCCGGTTCCGAATTCTAAGTTTTTGTAAAAACTCTCTTCCAGTTCTTTTGGCGAAGTTGTCATTAATTCCTTAACTGCAGCTTGCGTTTCTTGGTCAAATGTTGGCGTTAGCCATTCGTTTACAGCGTTTAATATATTAGGTGCTATATTCATTTAAATTTCGTTTTATGTTTATTCTAAAAATAATTTTTTATCAAGGACTGCAGGTGCTGTATGCAATAATTTTGTGCCTTAATTAAAAAAATAGAAAAAAAATATAATGTTCAGGTTGATGTTAGAAATTAACCTCTCTCGCTACTTTATAACGTGCTTCATTGCTTTTGGTTCTTAGAATTATTTCTCCCAAGAAACCGGCCAAAAATAATTGAGTTCCAAGAATCATAGTCGTTAAAGCAATATAAAACCACGGATTATTGGTAACCAGACTATACTTCATTCCGGTGTACATATGGTAAAGTTTAGAAACTCCAATATATCCTGCGGCCAAAAAACCAATGATAAACATTAAAGAACCCATTGCGCCAAATAAGTGCATAGGTCTTTTTCCGAATCGTGATAAAAACCAGATGGTAATTAAATCAAGGAAACCGTTTATAAAACGTTCCATTCCGAATTTTGTTTCACCATATTTTCTGGCTTGGTGAATTACTACTTTTTCGCCAATTTTTCCGAATCCGGCATTTTTTGCCAAAACCGGAATGTAGCGGTGCATTTCTCCAGAAACTTCGATGTTTTTTACCACCACATTTTTGTATGCTTTCAATCCACAGTTAAAATCATTTAACTCAACGCCAGAAGTTTTTCTAGCAGCCCAGTTAAATAATTTGGAAGGAAGATTTTTTGCCACAACAGAATCGTAACGTTTCTTTTTCCAGCCCGAAACCAAATCAAATTTCTGAGCCGTAATCATTTCGTACAATTCAGGAATTTCGTCTGGACTGTCTTGTAAGTCAGCATCCATAGTAATGATAACATCACCTTTAGCTTTTGCAAAACCAGCATGTAAAGCTTGAGATTTTCCGAAGTTTTTCATGAAACGAATCCCTTTGACATTTGGGTTTTCGTTAGAAAAGCCTTCAATAATCTGCCAAGAATTATCTGTACTACCATCATCTACAAAAATGATTTCATAAGAGTAATTGTTAGACTGCATCACTTTAATGATCCAAGTATAAAGTTCTTTAAGTGATTCCTCCTCGTTTAGAAGCGGTATAAGTATAGATAAATTCATTTATATTTTTATTCTTGTGTAGATTTGCTTTTAAAAAATGCTGCGAAAATTAATCCGAAAATAGCACTGACAACAATTGCGAAAACAGATCCTTTTAATAATTCGAAAGTAGAATACGGATTGCTTTCTTTCATTTTAGCAATAGTTTCGTTAATTGCTGAGGCTGGCGTGCCAAATTTCTGCAGCATGCCAACAGTATATTTGATCATAATTTCGCTCAAAGTATCTTTTGCGCCTGGATCAATAACATTAAATAATACGATGTTGAAAGTTGTAGATATTAAAATACCAATTACTGCAGCTATAAAATAAGTAGTAAAAGCATCTTTAAAAGGAAAAACGCCGTTTAATTCTTTCTTGGTTTTAGAAAGCATGATTATACTAATCGTTAAACTTATTACAAGTCCTAGTATTCCCATCCACCAAGCTGTAAATAAGTTTAAATCAACAGCATAGATTGTAGCGGTAACCAAAGCCGATGCAATTCCGATAATTACACCATAAGTAACTCCATTCTTTTTTATAACTTCATTAATCATATTTCGATATGTTTAAAATTAATCCACAAATATAGTAATTCCCACTATAAACGGATATAAAAAAAGCTTTTCGAAATAAACTAAAAAAAAGTAAGCTAACTGTTTGTTTATTAAAAAAGAATTGTAAATTTGCACACTCAAAAATAATTAAATTTTTAAACAAAAAAGAGTAGTGCTTGTTTATACCTTTTTCTAACCATGAAAAAGCTTCAAAATGAAAATGCTCTAAAACAATAAATAAAAGAAAAGATGAAAAAAGGAGTTCACCCAGAAAATTACAGATTAGTTGCATTTAAAGACATGTCTAATGATGACGTTTTTATCACTAAATCTACTGCAGATACAAAAGAAACAATTGAAGTTGACGGAGTTGAGTATCCAGTTGTAAAAATGGAGATTTCTAGAACATCTCACCCTTTTTATACTGGTAAATCTAAACTTATCGATACTGCAGGACGTATTGATAAATTCAAAACTAAATACGCTAAACACGCTAAAAAATAATAGCTGTTTTAAATTATATAGAAAGCCTTCCAATTTGGGAGGCTTTTTTTATTGTTGATTTTAACCGCAAAGAGCACTAAGATTTACGCAAAGTTCGCAAATGTTTTTATTATAAGCTTTGCGAACTTTGCGTTTTGCCATTGCGTTCTTTGCGGTTAAATCTTCGTCCAAAGTTATTTTTATATTAAAAATATACTGTTTTTTCAGAATAGGATAATACGCGACAAATACTACAATTAAAATATTTGTAACTTTGACCCTAGGTAACCAAACTAATTTTTAATAAACACTCAATTATTTATGAACTACATTCTTTTCGACGGTCCCGTTCGGAATGCTTTATTACCCTTTACTTTTACTAGACCTGTAGCTGATATTTTAGTCGGAATTATGACCATTCGCCAAAAATGGGAAAAATATTTAGGTTCGACTATAACGACTATCACCGAGGAATATTTGTCGGAAAAATTTCCAATGGTCGAAATGGAAGAAAACGTAATGATCAATGCAGCGTATTTGCCAAATGATACTCTTGCAGAGATGGTTTCTAATTTGACAGAAAATCAGGCGATCTTTAAAGGTGAAGATGTAATTGCTTTTTTTACAAGCGAAAACCAAGAAGAAGTCGATTTTGATTCTTATGAAATTATTCCATACAACGAAGATTGTATAACTATTGAACATACTTGGGATATTTTCTCTAAAAATGATGCTGCCATTCGTCAGGATTTTAAATTTCTGACAGAAGACCGCACATCGCAGCCAATTCCTAAAAGTGTTAATGTAATTTCTCCAGAAAACATTTTTATCGAGGAAGGAGCAAAATTAGAGTTTGTAACTTTAAATGCTTCAACGGGGCCTATATATATAGGTAAAAATACCGAAATTATGGAAGGAACCACAATTCGTGGACCTTTTGCTCTATGCGAAAATGCTATGGTTAAAATGTCGGCAAAAGTGTATGGCGCAACCACTGTTGGACCTGGTTCTAGAATAGGCGGTGAGGTTAAAAACTCGGTTCTTTTTGCGAATTCAAATAAAGGGCATGAAGGCTTTTTAGGTGATTCTGTTTTGGGTGAATGGTGTAATATTGGAGCAGATTCTAATAACTCGAACCTAAAAAATAATTACGAAGAAGTAAAACTTTGGAGTTATGAAACAGAAGGTTTTGCCAAAACCGGACTTCAGTTTTGCGGTTTAATGATGGGAGATCACAGTAAATGCGGTATCAATACGATGTTTAATACTGGAACTGTAGTAGGAGTAAGCGCTAATATTTTCGGATCTGGTTTTCCTCGCAATTTTGTTCCGAGTTTTTCTTGGGGCGGTGCGGCAGGTTTTACAACCTATGTAACTAAAAAAGCTTTTGAAACAGCGCGTTTAGTTTTGTCAAGACGAAATATAGATTTTGATGCAACAGAACAAGCAATCTTAGAACACGTTTTTGAAGAAACTAAAAAGTGGAGAAAGGATTAATTAGATAATTAGTCAATTTGATAATTAGATAATTTTTATAAGCATTTTTTAATAGTTAAACCCGACAGGTTTTAAAAACCTGTCGGGTTTTGTTGTGTTTAAATTTTTGAGGATTTTCCAATTATCTAATTTTCTAATTGTCACATTTCCTAATTTGCCTTATCTGTCGATTTTCACGAAATTTTCTTTTAAATTGAATTTTAATTCTAAGCCATTGGTAAGTTTTGTTTCATAACCAGAACTTCCAATTTCTATTTTAGTTACTTTTTCTTTTGGAAAATTGGTTTTGATATAAGAAGCGATTTTTTTAGGAACGATAGATTTTGGAATAGTAGAATTTTTGCCGTCTACTTCTTTCCAGTTTCCTTTCTTGTCGAATTCAATCTCAATTTCGTTGTTAAATTTAACTTGGTATTCTGTAGAAAGAATTTCTTTGTCTTCTAAAATATAAGTCGGCTTTTTCGAACCAAAATGTGTCTTTAAAAAAGCTTGTGCATTTGCAGGTAAAGCCTCTTTTTTTATTACCGTTTTTTGCGCATTTGCAGAAAGTCCAAACATTAACCCTGCAATCAAGTAAATAGTCAGTTTTAATTTCGTTTTCATATTTTGCTGATTTTTAAAATTATAGTACAAGATAAGGCTAAATTTTTTAAATTTTTTAAAACCATTTGAGTTTCGTTTATTACAATTGAGGCATTATTTAAATTAGCAATTATCTAATTAGCACATTCTCAAAATTATCTAATTATCTCATTGGCACATTCTCTAATTAAATATATCTTTGCAGCACGAAAAAAATGGGTAGTCAGATAAACGATTAACCGATTAAACAAATTAACAAAGACAAATGATTACAGTTAACGATATTTCGGTTCAGTTTGGCGGAACTACACTTTTTAGCGATGTCTCTTTTGCTATTAATGAAAATGATAAAATTGCCCTTATGGGTAAAAATGGTGCAGGAAAATCTACGCTTTTGAAGATAATTGCTGGAGCAAACAAACCTTCTACAGGAAGCATTTCTGCTCCAAAAGAAGCTGTAATTGCATACTTGCCTCAGCATTTGCTTACTGAAGATGGTGCAACTGTAATGGAAGAAGCATCAAAGGCTTTCAGTGAGATTTTTACAATGAAAGCTGAAATTGATCAAATCAATGAGCAACTGACAGTTCGTACCGATTATGAAAGTGACGAATACATGAAGCTGATTGAAAGAGTTTCTGACTTAAGTGAGAAATTCTATGCTATTGAAGAAGTAAATTACGAAGCCGAAGTTGAGAAAATTTTAGTTGGTTTAGGTTTTGAGCGTGAAGATTTTACGCGTCAGACTTCTGAGTTTTCAGGAGGATGGAGAATGCGTATCGAGCTTGCTAAAATCTTATTAAGAAAACCAGATTTAATTTTGCTAGATGAGCCAACCAACCACATGGATATCGAAAGTATTCAGTGGTTAGAGGATTTTCTTTTAAATCAAGCAAAAGCAGTTGTGGTAATTTCTCACGATAGAGCGTTTGTAGATAATATTACCAATCGTACAATCGAAGTGACGATGGGAAGAATCTATGATTATAAAGCAAAATATTCTCATTATTTAGAATTAAGAAAAGACCGTAGAATTCACCAGCAGAAAGCATATGACGAACAGCAAAAAATGATCGCTGACAATAGAGCTTTTATCGATCGTTTCAAAGGAACTTTTTCTAAAACAGATGCGGTTCAATCTCGTGTAAAAATGCTTGAAAAACTGGAAATCGTTCAGGTTGATGAAGTAGATACTTCTGCATTACGATTAAAATTTCCGCCAGCAGCGCGTTCTGGACAATATCCAGTTATTGTAAAGGACATGTCTAAGGCGTACGGAGATCATGTTGTGTTTAAAGATGCGAACATTGTAATCGAGCGCGGACAGAAAGTGGCTTTTGTTGGAAAGAATGGTGAAGGAAAATCGACTATGATTAAAGCAATTATGAAAGAAATCGGCGTGGATTCTGGAAGCGTTGAAATTGGTCATAATGCACAAATCGGATATTTTGCTCAAAATCAAGCTGCATTGCTAGATGAAAATGCAACGATTTTTGAAACAATAGATGGTATTGCAGTTGGAGATATTAGAACGCAAATCAAAAATATCTTAGGAGCTTTCATGTTTCAAGGAGATGATATTACTAAAAAAGTAAAAGTGCTTTCTGGAGGAGAAAAAACGCGTCTAGCGATGATTAAATTATTGCTGGAGCCAGTAAACTTATTGATTCTGGATGAGCCTTCAAATCACCTTGATATGAAGACTAAAGATATTATTAAAGATGCTTTAAGAGATTTTGACGGAACTTTAATTTTGGTTTCTCACGATCGTGATTTCCTTGACGGATTGGCTACTAAAGTTTTCGAATTCGGAAACAAAAGAGTAAAAGAGCATTTTGAAGATGTTGCAGGTTTCCTAGCTCATAAAAAAATGGATTCTATGAGAGAGATCGAAAAATAGATCCTAAGTTATATATAGTAAAAGCACAAGAATTACCTTGTGCTTTTTTTATTTCTTAATAATTATTAAGATTCCGTATTATCGGCGATTTTTAGATTCTGATTCCCGGAGGAAGTAATTCTTTGTATCTAGGATTTTTTTTGAAAAAAGAAACAATTTTCGGATGGATAGGAACTACTCTGTAATTTTTTTCAGAACTTAATTCTAAAATATTTTTTAGCAAAGTGTTGATTGCTTCTTCGTTCTCGTAAGAATCGGGCTTGTTGATTTTGGTTAAAAAGATCTTTTTTTCTTGAAATGAATACTCAACTGCTAACATTCCTTCAGGGATGACAGTTTCGAATTGGCGTGCAAATGTGTTGTCTTTGATTTCCATAGTTACAGATGTTTCCATAGTAATTTCTTGTTAGGTTATTGGTAAATAGCGAATTTGGGATTTCAAAACATTTTTGAAAGAAAACTCTTTATAAGTTTTAAAGTCAATAAATATTTCGAAATGCAAAGGTAATCATTTGATTTTCAATATTAAATAAAATTTTAAAGAAGCGTTGTGATTCGTTTCTTTTTTTTGGAATCGATTACATAATTAAGGCTTGAATTTTGATTAAGATTACAGTAAAAAAGCTAATTTTAGTTTTAGAAATAATAATTGTAATCGTAATCTCTTTTGGTGCTATGAGTAAAATTCCAGTTTATTTTATGCCAGGTTTGGCAGCAAGTTCATCTATTTTTGAAAGGATAAAATTGGATGAAGATGTTTTTGATATGTATCTTTTGGAGTGGGAAATTCCGAATCCGAAAGAATCGTTGTCAGATTATGCGCTTCGAATTAGTAAAAAAATACAGCATGAAAATCCAGTTTTAATTGGGGTTTCTTTTGGTGGAATTCTGGTGCAGGAAATTTCTAAACATATAAAAACAAGAAAAGTAATTATTATATCGAGTGTTAGAAGTAATCTGGAATTCCCGAGGAGAATGAAAATAGGGAAGAGAACGAAAGCTTATAAACTCATCCCGATGCAGTTAATTCTTAATGTTGAGAAGTTAGCTAAGTTTTCTTTTGGCGAAAAAGTCAATAAGAGAATAAAATTGTACGAGAAATTTTTATCTGTCCGCGATTTAGGTTATCTGCAATGGGCGGTAGAAAGCGTGATTTTATGGGATAGAGATAAAATTGATGAAAGCGTGATTCACATTCACGGCGATCAAGATGAAGTTTTTCCAATAAAATATATTGATAAATGTATTCTGGTAAAAGGCGGAACTCATATTATGATATTAAATAAATATAAATGGCTGAATGAGAATTTGCCTTCGATAATATTAGAAGATTAAAATATGAAAATTCCAATTTTTGAAATTCCAAATTCCAAGCCTTGACAAAGTTTGCGCAAAGTAAACCTGACAGGTTTCTAATTCCAGCTCTCTTTATTATCGACAGTTTAGAGCTCAACTTTGTCAAAGTTCAAAAATTTTGACAAAGATCAAGAAACAAAGTTATTCGCAATATTGTTATCTCATTCAAGATAATTTTGTTAAATAAATAAAAAGTAAGATTTTATTTATTTTTTATCTAAAGTATTCAAGAAAATAATTTAGAAAAAAGACCCTTTTTTGGGGAATCTTATTGAGAAAAATATAAATAAGTTTATATTTTTGAAAGTAACAAGGTATTATTCTAGTCTAATTACCCCAGTTACAATCGCAACAGACAGTATTTCAGATTTGGCCAATTCGAACGAATCATACTCTTTATTATCGCTGACAATTGTGATAAAATCTGGGTTATTGGATTTGCAAATCCTTTTCACCAGAATGCCCTGTGCTGTATTTACTACATATACTTTATTCCATTGAAAAAAAGTAGTCTGCGATAGATGTTTACAGGCAACGATGTCGCCATTATTATATTTTGGATACATAGTATTGCCTATCACGGTAATCAAATAATCAGATCCTTTAAAAGTTGGAATAACAAAATCTTTTCTAAGTTGCGTTGTAATATCTTTGTTTCCAGAATTGTACTCAATCATAGTTTCGGGAGAAATTAAAGATAGCCCCTGATTTTTTAGATATGTACTATCGCTGTAATTTGTATTTATAGTAATATTCTCTCCATTATAACTTTTGTTAGTACTGTTGTTATTTTCCAGAATATTGCCTTTTCCTGTTTTAATCCATTCTTTATTGATTGCTGAATTTAGATGGCATAATCTGTCTACAAAATCAGCAGGCAGGTTAACAATACCATTGATTACTTGAGAAAAAGATGACTTATTTGAGTATCCTAATAACCTTCCAATCTCTTCCTGGTTTTTTGCAACACCTAAACTTATTAATGTTTTTAAGCTTATTTTAATTCTCTGTAACTCAGTCATCTATGTATTAATTGTAGGAATTTTAGTTTTTTTTCTTGTTTTATTGTAAACTAGTTTATATCTTTGCTACGTTTTAACAAATAAAGCTATGGGTAAAAGTAAGACAAAAATTTACAAATCCTATGATTCTAATATTTTGGAAGCCCTGTTTATAAAGTATGGCGTGTCAAAGTATTACATACGCAAAAGTATTAATGGATCTGTGCAGGGGATGACGGCAAATAAGATCAAAGAAGATTATTTGATCATGGAGGAAGTAAACAAGGATACAGTTTTCAATCTTATTAGAAGATCAAGTAAGCAAAATTATTAAAGATATGATTATGAAATTTTAATTAAAAAAATATTGGTAACCATTACATAGTATGGTACACTATTGATATTCGTTTAAAAAAAATATTAATCTTCGTTTCAAGGCGTAAATTTATACAATAGCAGTCACAAATAGGAGTGATAGCAGTAAAATATAATATTGCGGCAAAACAAGATAAAAAAGGGTATAGATAATATTGGTACTATTTGTTTTGTACAAATGCTAAAAAATCACAACCTGCAATTAAGCCTAAAAACAGGCATACAAATTACTATTACTGCGGCAATACCACACCGCTGCACTAATATATTTAGACTCTAATATAGCACCCAAGTTTTATTAGGGATTTTACAAACTAAACGCCTTATAAGAAAAGCACTACTTGCTTTTTTTGCGATTTATTAAAATTTTCAGACCATCATCATTCTGCTTTGTAAGATTTTTTTCTTATAGGGCAAAACCCTATGTAGTATTAAATGAACGGAATGAAGAGGGATGAAAATAGTAATACATTAAAAGTATTACTAGCAATTATTTGAAAATATACTGAGGCAGATGCTTAAAAGATAATGGTAAAATTGAAAACAGTACCTGAATCTTTTGGAATAAAAAAGAATTTCAAAATAAACAGGAATAACATACAGGCTGGTAATGCGTCAGCTATAATTTAATCGAATTTTTTTAATAAAACGCAATGAAAAAGAATACTACAATAAAAAGAAATGACAAGCTCTTATAACAATAGCCTGTTATTTCGTCCTTATAGTTGAATAATAAATAAAACTAAAAAAAGAAGTTTAAAAACGGTTTGCCAATAGCTGATTAACAGCACTGTATATTTTGTAATCTGTTATTTTTTACTATTTAAAAAAAGCTTCAATTTAAAACAATTTAATAATTAGATAATGAAGAAAAATCTATTTTCGATGTGGCTGATGCTTCTGGCCATATTATTTTCGGTAAACATGGAGGCTCAGATGACGATAGGAGGAAAAAAAGAGCCCGAGGCTTTCTCTGTTCTGGAACTGCTGAACAAAGGCGGGCTTAGGCTGCCTCAAATGACCACTGCAGAGCGCAATGCATTTGCCGTAAAAGGGAATGATAAAGGGGAAGGTCTGAAGGTCTTACGATCTATAATAAAACAACAGGCTGTGTAGAGTATTGGAATAAAGCACGCTGGGTAAGTTTGTGTGAAGGAACATCACAGGCTACTATTAGTCCTGACCCTTGTATTAATATTCCTGCTGATGGTACAGGCTGCGATAGCACTTTTAACATCACCGATCCTGACTGCCCAAATGGACCTTTCTCGATTGTAATTACAGCAGGCAGTCAATACGCATCATTATATGATGTGGATGAGAGCAACGGAAGTTTCAAAATTGCTTTCTTGCCAAACGAAACGGTAAGCACACATACGGTTTTAGTGCGTGTGACAAGCACATGTACAAGTCTGTATAAAGAATTTTTATTCTCACAAAATGGAGTAGAGTGTAATTCTATGTCATATACTGCGCCAACAATCTCGCCAACGAGTGCATCATCTTTAACATTATGTGCAGGAGGTTCTGTGTATTTATCAGTGCCTTCAAATACTGCAAATCTGGATAAATTAATCTGGACACGCAACGGTATCGAGGTAGCGCGCGGAGTATCGTATTATATTGCGAACCAAAAAGGAAAATACAATATTTCTATGGGTGCTGTAGGATGTAATACCAATGCAGCAAACGAACGTAATGTAACAGAATCTTCAACAGCAGCACCGGGAAGCATCAGTATAATGGCTTCTAATAACGGAGTAATCTGCGGAACCAATGCTGTGAAACTTTCAGCAACTGGAGCGGGTAGCGGTACTGTTGTTTGGTTTCATAATGGAGTAGAAGGACAAACAGGTGCGAACATAGATATCTCTGGAGACAGCAATGTGGGCGAATGGTTCGCAGCCGTAAAAGATGGCAGCTGTTATTCTAAACAGTCTAATATTCTAACAATAACAAAAAGTGCAGCAACAGGACAAGTAAATGTTGCAGCAGGAGATGTATTGGTAAATGGTGTAGCGTTAAATACGTTCAGTTCTTTCTGTGCCGGAGGATCTTTAAATTTAAGCATTGCCAACAAATTAGATGGTGTTACCTATACATGGTATAATGGCAATGATGTTATTACGACAAACCCATATATAGTGCCAAGCGGACAGACTACGATGTCACTGCGTATGGTTGCTACAGATAACAGCGGTTCTAAATGTCCTGCAGAAGCTAGTGTAATCGAAAAAAGCATTGTAAGCGGCAGCACACCGCAACAGCCTAATATTACAGGAAATGCAACTCTTTGCGATGGAAGCACCGATTTGACATTAGTGCCAGCTACACCGGGAACTTATACATATACCTGGTACAAGGATAATGTAAAAATGACCGAAACAGCAGCTACCATTACGGTAACTACACCAGGTTCAGTATACAGCGGAACAGTAACAAATACTACTGGTTGTACCAGTACGCTGGCAACAAAAACAATCTCTAGTACGCTTTCCAGCTTACCGGTAGTCACTTTTGTAACCAAACCAGCTACAGCGGTATTTGGAGCAAAAGTAACCTTGCAGACCGCTATTGAGTTTGGTCCGGCAACATCATACACTTGGACAGCAGATAACGGAGCGGTTGTGACAGGTTCTGGCGCAAGTGTTTCGGTACAGCTTCCGGCTAGCGGAACGGATGGCTTAACAGTTACCATTAAAGTAACAGCAATAAACAGCTGTGGTACTTCAGTGCCAGCAGAACTTGCGATCATATTAAACAATGACTGCCCTACGCCAGTAGTAACAGCACAGTCTGCTATATCGCAAAATACAGTAGCAAACAAATCGGTAGATTTAAAAGTGACTGCCTCAAGCGCTGTTAGTGCAACTTACCAATGGTACAGCAACACTAGCGCAAGCAGTACTGGAGGAACAGCTATAAGCGGAGCTACAACAGCTGCTTACACTTATACGCCAACCGCAGTTGGTACTTCTTATCTGTATTGTGTGGTAACGAATGGCTGTGCAGGAAATAAAACAGGAATTTCACCAGTGTTTACAGTAGTAGCGGCACAAAATCCTGCTTCTATACCAACAGGATCGGGTTCTTTGAGCGGTAAAACCTGTTTTGATATTGCAGAAAGCAATGACGGAGTTTCTTGTGGTTCATTGGCAAGCCGTCTGCCTAATAAATCAGATTTTAACTTAACAGCAACCAATACACAGACTTATACGTTTACTCCAAGCGGTACAGTAAGTAAAGTGCGTTTTGTGTATGTAGAATCGTATAGCGGTCATATCGTACAGTCTCTGACTCCAACTGTTGACAAATCACAGGCAACTAACGTAACGGGTGCACAAACTGCAGTATTGGTTTATAAGTCAACATTAAGCAGTGGCAGCGCAGGAACAGGAGATGCTAAAGGAAAAGACGCGACAAGTGCACTTTCTGTAGATATCTATGCAATTTATAATGATAATGCATCAGGTACAGGTACAGATAAAACCGTAAAACTAACTGCTAAGATCAAAGACTGTGCGTGCTGTGGTGCATATATCAGCGCTACACAGTGGAAAGAGTTTATGTGCCATAATTTAGGAGCAGACCAGTCTTTAGATCCTTTTACACCGGTACCAGGTTTGTTGGGAGATAATTATTCACAGGGGGCAAAAACACCGACTGCAACATACGTAAGTAGAGGATGGTATGATACTACTGGTGCCAAAACGGCTTCGGACCCTTGTCCTGATGGTTATAGAGTGCCAACTTATGAAGAATGGAATGGAGTAGCAAAAAATAACAAGCTAAGTTTCGTTGGCACCAAAGACTTTAGTGGATACGGAGGTACTATGCTGGGCAACAATTTAATGTTTCCTAATGCTTCGCAATTCAGTGCAAATAATGTAGATCGTGGGTTTAATTATCCTATTATGTTTTGGAGTACTTATGCTGGTTATACGATTCATGTCGCTAGTTTTAATTCTACCGCTGCTTCTTTGCCTCTTAGTTGTACTGATTGCAAAACAAAAATTCGTTGTATCTCGCTAAATTAACAGGATGTTTACTTAAAACATTTAATTTAAAGAATGAAAAAAGTAAAACCTATGAGGATAACTTAAAATAAGTAGAGAAAAAGAAACTACGCTTTTCATATACTGTCTACGGGCAGTTATGAAAGGCGTATTTCTAATTTATGAAAACAACTACTATAGTGTAAATCTTATAATAATGTCATGAATAAACTGCTATTAAAAATGGTGGCCATTTTGGGTTTTACCAACGTTATGCAGCCGCAGACGATAAACCTTACTTTTACGCATTATGCAGGTAAATAATATGTGTATGTACTCGAAAAAGGTGCTAAAAAAGACACGATCGCCACTGGCAAGCTAGATGGAGAAGGAAAAGCAGTGCTAACTGTGCCACTTAAAAATAATTATGCCGGGATATCTCACTTTATACTTACCGATGGCGGCGGAATGGATTTTGTGGTAAACAAAGAAAACTTCCTCATCTCCTGCACCGAAGAACAGCCAAACTTTGACAATACCAAATATATTGTTTCTGCAGAAAACGACTATTTAAACAATAGAGCAAAAACGCAGCGCAGCCTTTTAGAAAAAGCAGGAATGATTAGATATGGGCTTCAAGTTTATAAAAAAGAAGATGCACTGTATTCGGCATTAGAGAAAGAACAGCAAACTGAGATTGATGTAATGCTGTTACTTGAGCTTGCATTATAATTACTTCCTGAAGATGAAATGGAATTGTTGGATGAAGTTTATAAATTTATCACAACTCTCAAATGTAGTCATGGCTTATTAATAAAAATCAAAAAAAAATCCCAAATTCGTCCCGACGCTTCGGGGGAATTTGGGATTTAAAATATTGTAATTTAAAGAAGTTTAGATTTTCTTCATTTGCTCTTTCATCATAGTAATCTGTTCTTTCAGCATTCCTTGTTTATCTAGCTTTTTAGCTTCGTTTAACAGATTAGTTGCCTCAAGCTTTCTTCTGCGTGACATTGCAACTCCGGCAAGGTTTAATTTAGCTACAGCTAAATCCATATCCATTGATAGTCCAAGTTCGATTGCTTTTTTGAAATGTTTCTCTGCTTGGTTGATATTGGTTTGAGATAACATGATACCTTGTAAGTAATTTAAGTAACCTTGTTGTTTTCTTACTAATGCACCTTCAGGATTTTTGATATATGATAACCATTTATTAGCGCCTTCAAAGTCTTGTTTTCTTAATTTAAGGAAAGCTAAAAGGATAAATTCGTTTTTAAAATAAAGAAAAATTGGAATCGCAGTCAATAATATAAGAAAAATTCCATTTCCGATATTACTTTCTGTAAATTGCCAAATGCCCGCCACCACTAGAAGTCCGGCCAAAATAAGTTTAATATTTTTGTGAAACATAATTGTTGTAAATTTGTGATTGCAAATATAGTAAAATGAATTAAAAATATTTTTATAAAAGTGCTTGCCAGAAAAAAAAAGCTTTGTATATTTGCACTCGGTTTTTGAATAACGATATCCAAAGCCAAAATAAAGAGTTAATAGATACCATTTTTAAAGATACAAAGCAATGAGCAAAAGAACATTTCAACCATCGAAAAGAAAAAGAAGAAATAAGCACGGATTTATGGACAGAATGGCTTCTGCGAATGGAAGAAAAGTTCTAGCGCGTAGAAGAGCAAAAGGAAGACATAAATTAACTGTTTCTAGCGAGCCTAGACACAAAAAATAATGTTTGTATAAACATACATAAGGCGATTACTTTTTTAGTATCGCCTTTTTTTATACCTTGTCGGTAATAATTTTCCCAACATTCTAGTTTAGAATAGACTACGAATGTTTTTTAGAAGACTTTTTATAACTACACAATACATACAAAATGCCTAAAGACACATCAATTAAATCCGTTTTAATAATAGGTTCAGGACCTATTGTTATTGGTCAAGCTTGCGAATTCGATTATGCAGGATCTCAATCTGCACGTTCGATTCGTGAAGAAGGGATTGAAGTTATCTTGATTAACTCGAATCCAGCGACGATTATGACCGACCCATCTATGGCCGATCATATTTATTTGAAACCATTAACTACAAAATCGATTATTGAAATTCTTAAGGAGCATCCACAAATTGATGCTGTTTTGCCAACAATGGGAGGACAAACGGCTTTAAACTTGTGTTTGGAAGCTGAAGAAAAAGGAATCTGGCAAGATTTCGGAGTAAGATTGATCGGTGTTGATGTTAACGCAATCAATATTACAGAAGACAGAGAGCAGTTTAAACAGCTTTTAGAAAAAATTAAAGTGCCAACTGCACCAGCAAAAACAGCTACTTCTTACTTAGAAGGAAAAGAAATCGCTCAAGAATTTGGTTTCCCGCTTGTAATTCGCCCTTCGTTTACACTTGGAGGAACTGGAGCAGCTGTGGTTTACAAAAAAGAAGATTTTGATGAGCTTTTAACAAGAGGTCTTGAAGCTTCTCCAATTCACGAAGTTTTAATTGACAAAGCTTTGATGGGATGGAAAGAATATGAATTAGAGCTGTTAAGAGATAAAAATGACAACGTTGTAATTATCTGTTCTATCGAAAACATGGACCCAATGGGAATCCATACTGGAGATTCGATTACAGTTGCGCCAGCGATGACATTATCAGATACAACTTTCCAAAAATTACGTGACTATGCTATCTTAATGATGAGAAGCATCGGAAACTTTGCGGGAGGATGTAACGTACAATTTGCAGTTTCGCCAGACGAAAAAGAAGATATCGTAGCTATCGAGATTAACCCTCGTGTATCTCGTTCTTCTGCTTTAGCATCAAAAGCGACTGGTTATCCAATTGCTAAAATCGCTTCGAAATTAGCTTTAGGATATAACTTAGATGAATTGCAAAACCAAATTACAAAATCTACTTCGGCTCTTTTCGAACCGACTTTAGATTATGTAATTGTAAAAATACCACGTTGGAACTTCGATAAATTTGAAGGTTCAGACAGAACTTTAGGTCTTCAGATGAAATCTGTAGGTGAGGTTATGGGAATCGGACGTTCTTTCCAAGAGGCACTTCATAAAGCAACTCAATCTTTAGAGATTAAGAGAAATGGTTTAGGAGCTGACGGAAAAGGATACAAAGATTACGAATTGATTATCGATAAACTGACTCACGCAAGCTGGGATCGTGTTTTCGTAATCTACGATGCAATCGCAATGGGAATTCCTTTGAGTACAATTCATGAAATTACAAGAATCGATATGTGGTTCTTGAAACAATACGAAGAGCTTTACACTTTAGAAAAAGAAATTTCAAACTATAAAGTTTCAGATCTTCCAAAAGAATTATTGTTGGAAGCGAAACAAAAAGGTTTTGCTGACAGACAATTGGCACACATGATGAATTGCTTGGAAAGTGAAGTTCACACTTTACGTATGGAGCAAAAAATTAACCGTGTATTCAAATTGGTTGATACTTGTGCGGCTGAGTTTAAAGCGCAGACTCCTTATTACTACTCAACTTTTGAAGCTGAAATTGAAAAATCAAACGGAGAACGTTTTGTAGACAACGAAAGTATCGTTACAGAGAAAAAGAAAGTAATTGTTTTAGGTTCTGGACCAAACAGAATCGGACAAGGAATCGAGTTTGATTACTCTTGTGTACACGGAGTTTTGGCAGCAAAAGAATGCGGTTACGAAACCATCATGATTAACTGTAATCCTGAAACGGTTTCAACTGACTTTGATACGGCTGATAAATTATACTTCGAACCAGTTTTCTGGGAACACATTTATGACATCATTCAGCACGAAAAACCAGAAGGTGTAATCGTTCAGTTAGGTGGACAAACAGCTTTGAAATTGGCTGATAAATTATCTAAATACGGAGTGAAAATCATCGGAACTAGTTTTGACGCGCTTGATTTAGCAGAAGATAGAGGACGTTTCTCTGACTTGTTGACTGAATTACACATTCCTTTCCCAAGATTCGGAATCGCAGAAACGGCTGATGAAGCTTCAAAATTAGCAGATACTTTAGATTTCCCACTTTTAATTCGTCCTTCTTATGTATTAGGAGGTCAGGGAATGAAAATTGTAATCAACAAAAAAGAATTAGAAGAGCACGTAATCGACTTGTTGAAAGCAATTCCAGGAAACAAATTATTACTGGATCACTACTTAGCTGGAGCAATCGAAGCAGAAGCTGATGCAATCTGTGATGCTGATGGAAATGTTTACATCATCGGAATTATGGAGCATATCGAGCCATGTGGAGTTCACTCTGGAGATAGTAACGCAACATTGCCTCCTTTCAACTTAGGAGAATTTGTAATGCAGCAAATTAAAGACCACACGCATAAAATTGCAAGAGCTTTAAAAACTGTGGGTTTAATCAACATCCAGTTTGCGATTAAAGATGATACAGTTTACATTATCGAGGCAAACCCAAGAGCTTCTAGAACGGTTCCGTTCATCGCGAAAGCTTACGGAGAGCCTTACGTAAACTACGCTACAAAAGTAATGTTAGGGCACAATAAAGTAACTGACTTTGATTTCAACCCGCAATTAAACGGTTATGCAATCAAACAGCCAGTTTTCTCTTTCAGCAAATTCCCGAACGTAAACAAAGCGTTAGGGCCAGAAATGAAATCAACAGGAGAAAGCATCTTGTTTATTGATGACTTAAAAGACGATCAATTCTACGAATTGTACTCTAGAAGAAAAATGTATTTGAGTAAATAATCTCAGATTCTATTATATAAAAAAAAGGAGCAGTCTAATTAGACTGCTCCTTTTTTTTATAATGTTGTTCCGTAGGAACATTTCATTGGTAGAAAATTATGTTTTTATCATTGTTTACGTTCCGTAGGAACGTTTGATTTAGGTATCGTTTTAATAATTGACAAACAAACGTTCCTACGGAACGTAAATGTGTCTGATTTTCTATTTTTTTTACCAATGAGACATTCCTAATGGAATGATAACGAATTAAAGTTCTTTTCCTGCAAGGTTTCCAAAACCTTGTAGGTATTTGAAATTAATCTTTAAAAGCTTTAAGAATATAAACCTGCAAGGTTTTGGAAACCTTGCGGGAACGTAGGTTTTATAATTTCATCTGAAAAAGAAAAGCCCCAATAATGGAGCTTTCTTAAATTATAAAAAAGTAAGGGTGATTATTTTTTTAGCAGTTGTTCTAAAGGTTTCAACTGCTCCATATCTATTTTAGATTTCTGTAAAACCGACATTAAAGTCATGATGTTGTTCGGGTTCATATCTTGACCTAAAACTCGAACTACAGCAAAGCCATTTTCTTTTTTATTGGCAAAAATGATAAATTCTTTAATATTATCGTCACTTCCAACATAGCTTACAGAAGCACCTTCTTTACCAGAACCAAATTTCATTAATTCCTGATATTTCGGATCTTTTAATATGGCTTTTACTTTGTTTCTTTCTGTCTCAAACTGCGTCTGATTGCTTTCATTTGCTTTAAAAGCGATAATATTCATTTTCTCGAAAGAATTAACCGCTTCAGTCTGTTCTGCTGACAGTTTAGTTTTTTCAAGATTTAAAATGCTTGGCGAAATATCTAAAGCAATGAAATCTTTTTTCTCCGAATTCTCAACAAAATACTTTTGCAGTGTTGGTTCAGAATTACAGCTCCCTAAAGTTAGAAGAGCTGTAAGTGCTAGTATGAAGATTTTTGTTTTCATTTTTATTTTTTGCTTTTAGAAGCTTTTTTTAAGTCAGTACCTCCTGGAAGCTGCATTTTATCTGTTAGAACTGAGATTTCGTTTAAATCAAAATTACCAGTTAAAGATAGCAAAACAGTTTCGTCGTTTTTGGCACCGTCAACATACATTAAAAGTTCTCTTATCTGTGTGTCTGTAGCGCCAGATTTAACCATTATTCTAACATTTTTCCCGCTGTCATTTACGCGCATTAACTCTTCTAGACCGGCAGTTTTTACATATTTGTCGGCAGTAGCTTTCATATCGGCTTCGACTTTTGGGTTTTTAGTGGTAAACACTTTTAAGTAATCCAATTTTTTGATTAGAGCGATATATTGCTGCGTTTCTTTATCAGAAGCATCAACTTTTACTTTACTCATTAAATCAAACATTTTTTTGTTTACAATTACTGAGGTTACATCGTCTTGTCCATCAAATTTGTCAAAAGCACCTTGTGCGTAGAAAGTTGTGGTAACGAATGCAAATACTAAAGTTATGATGAAATTTTTCATTTTGATTGAATTTAATTACTGTTTAAAAATTTTGTTTTTTGATTGTTCATATTCTTTAATGTACTGTACACTTTCAATACCTACATTAACATTGTTTGATAATAAAGCCAAAGCCTTTTGAGTTGCTTTTAAAGCTTCTTCGGGATTATCGTAAGTTCCTAATTCTGTTTGCGAAGCCACTGCAGTTGTATTGTTTTGTTCGCTCACAAAAAAGTAAGTTCCGATGCCCAGTAAAAGAACAGCTGATGCCGCAATCGATAACCACGCTACATTGCGTTTTTTAGATTGTAGTGGAATTTCATACGTTGATTTCTGTTCTTTTGCTTGAGAGAAATAGCCAAACATAGGTTTGTACTGCTCCAAATGCTGCGCAACATCTGGTGAAGAAAAGTATTCTTTTAATTGGTTTTCTTCGGCAATAGAAGTTTCTCCCTGAAAGTATTTTGCTAATAAATCTTCTATTTTATTTAGTTCCATAAAGGTGTGTATTTGTCATTGATTCTCTAATTTTTTTTCTTGCTCTCGAAAGTGCCACTCGTATAGCGGTTTCGTTCATGTTTACGATTTTGGCTATTTCTTCAAATTCATATTGCTCTACATCCCGAAGCTGAATTAATAGTTGCATTTGTTCTGGCATCTCATTTATAATTTTTTCGACCCATTCTAGAGTATTTTCATCTTCTAGTTTTTTATCCAATTGCGGCTGACGATCGGTAAAGTTATTATGAACAATTTGCAGGTTACTGGCTCTTTTAGATTTTAACTGATCCAGACAATAATTTTTGGTCATCGTCATGGCTAAGGCCTCAACACTATTATAACTATCCAGATTGTCTTTTTTGTTCCATAATTTTACCATTACTTCCTGAGTGGCATCTTCGGCCTCTTCAGTACTTGTAAGCAATCTTTTTGCCAGACGAAAAACTTTGTCTTTAAAAGGATTTACTAATTCTATAAATACAACTTGGTTCATTAATTGGATGGTTAATCGTTAGCTTATATATTCAAGACGAGGCACAATTATATTTGTTACAGCAAAAGCGCAAAGTTTTTTTAAACCATTTAAGTTATATAAGTTCATTTTAGAATAATTAATTTATCTTATATGCTTTAATTCTCTTAGCTCAAGACGAGTGGCAATTATATTTGTTACAGCAAAAGCACAAAGTTTTTTTAATCATAGTAAGTTATAAGCTTATTTTAAAATAGCTTGAATTATCTGATATTACTTATATGGTTTAATTGTCTTAGTGACTCTAGGACTTTTTTATGTAAAAAAAATACTGCTTTAATGATAAAGCTAAAACTAAAGATACTACTTTTACGTTTATTCAGAATATAGAAACCTACACGATATGAAAACAACTTTCAAGAGCATTCTTTTACTCTTTTTGTTCGCTTTTTCTTTACAGTCTTGTGAAGATCAGGACGATATTGCTGCTCCAGCAGACTTACAGATTAATAATTTTATCTGGAGAGGATTAAATGAAGTTTATTTATGGCAGGCCGATGTGCCAAATCTAGCCGATGGACGAAATCTGCAACCCGATTTTAATCAATTTTTAAAGGGCTACTCTAAGCCTGAAGATTTGTTTGAAGATTTATTGTACAAGCCAGAAAGTAAATATCCAAATGACGCCATTGACCGTTTTAGCTGGATTGTTGACGATTATACTGTTCTAGAGCAGGAATTAAGCGGAGTTACAAAAAATAATGGTGTCGATTTCAGATTGAGCCGTGTTGCTGCAAGTTCAAATGATGTGGTGGGTTATGTGCGCTACATTATTCCAAATTCGGATGCTTCTACAAAAGCAATTAAACGTGGAGACTTGTTTACAAGTGTGAATGGCGTAAAATTGACTGTTTCAAATTATCAGGAATTATTATTAAATTCTGATAATTATACTTTAAACTTAGCAGATTATAATGGAAGTGGATACGTTTTGAATGGAAAATCGGTTGCGTTGACTAAAACTGTTTTAGAAGAAAATCCTATTTTGATAAATAAAGTGATTACTTCTGGAAGCCATAAAATTGGTTATTTAATGTATAATGGATTTTACCCAGGATATGATGATAAATTAAATCAAGCATTTGGTGAGTTGAAAGCTCAGGGTGTAACAGATTTAGTTTTAGATCTTCGATATAATGGAGGAGGAGCTATTACTTCTTCAATTAGACTTTCTAGTATGATTACTGGTCAGTTTGATGATCAGGTTTTTGCTAAAACGCAGTTTAATACAAAGCTGATGAAAGAATTTACAGCTGAAGATTTAGAAGATTTGAATTACAGATTTGTAAATAATATTGACGGTAAAGCGTTGAACAGTTTAAATTTAAATACAGTTTATATTATTACGACGGAAAGTACCGCTTCTGCGAGCGAATTGGTTATTAACGGATTAAAGCCTTATATTAATGTAGTTCAAATTGGAGAAACGACAACAGGTAAAAATGTGGGTTCGTATACAATTTATGACTCTGAGACACTTTTTTCTAAAAAAGGAATCAATCCAAATCATAAATACGCGATGCAGCCTTTGGTTTTAAAAATTTCTAATTCTGTAGGTTTTGGAGATTATACTCAAGGTTTACAACCTACATATCAGCAAACAGAATATATAGATACTTTTGGTGTTTTAGGAGAAACCTCTGAACCTTTGCTTAGTCTGGCTATTTCAAAAATTACAGGATCTGCTGCAAAAAGAATTTTTACTTCTGGACCAGAACTTCCTTATTTAACAGATTCAAAAATCATTAATGGATTAAGACACGGAATGTATTTTCAAACCGCTCCTCCAGTAAAGGGGTTATAATAAAATTCCAATATTTAAATTCCAAATTCCAATATTGAATTGGAATTTGGAATTTGAATATTAGGATTTAAAAAGAAAATAGAAAAGGCTTTCATCACTGAAAGCCTTTTCCATAAAAAAAAACAAAAACTAATTCTAAGGATAAAATTAATCGTTAAAGTAGAATCCGTTTGCACCTACGCCAACAGTTAATTCTTTTTGTAGAACTCCTGATAAGTTGTAGATAAAAGCTTTACTATCTTTATTGAATGCTGCATCTGCAATATAAATACGGTTGTTTTCTACTGAAAAACCGTAGATATAACTAGCTTGTGAATTTACAATTGCTGTTGTAGAAGGAGCTGTTGCATTGATATCTATAGCATAAACAGAACTTCCTACAGTGTAAAATATTTTGTTGTCTTCAACATCTAAATATCCTGCAACACCTTGAGCTAATGGAATTTCGATTTTAGAAACCGATTTGTCAGAAATTTTCACTTTAATGATTTCGTTGCTTTCTGTATAAGAAGTTTTTAAGATATATAAATTTCCATTTTCTTCTTCAATAGAATCTAAACCATAGGCAATTGTTACTGGAGCTTCTAAAGTTTTTGTAGCAAGATTGTAGATAGAAAGTTTGTCAGTTCCCAGCGGGTCTGTAATATACAATTTTCCGTTTTCTTCTATAATTCTGTTTCCAGTTGTGTTTAAATTAATTTTAGATTCAACAAGATTGTTTGCTAAATTAATTACAGCAATATAATCGTCTGTACTTCCAATTCCTTCATCGTATGAATTCGCATTCGTTACATACGCTTTTCCGTCTTTTACAACTCCATATCTTGGATTTGCCAAACCGCTATCAACTTTAGCGATTAGTTTAAAAGTGTAACGATTTACAATAGTGATTACGTTTGATCCTCCAGCAATAATGTAAGCTCTGTCTCCACTAAAAAAGATGTTTTGAACAAATTTTCCAAGTACATCAGATCCGTTTTCTGCTTTGTAAGCATCTTTTGTGAAAATACTGAAATCATTACTAGAGAACGATACAGTTCCAGCATCTGTAGATCCTTCATTTAAAATGAAAAAACCATTGTCGTAAGCACCTTTCGGAGAATCGTCATCATCGCTTGAGCAAGAAGCGAATAACGAAATGCTTAACGCTATTAAAAGTAATTTACTAAACTTCATATATTAAAATTTTAAGGTTAAATACACATTGAAATTGCGACCTGGCATCGGTCTGTTTTCTAAACTTTCATAATCTTTATTCAAAAGATTCAAAATTTGAAAGCCTACTTTGAAAGAATCTAAAAACTTCAGATCATAATCGATTCCGATATTAGAAATCGTATAATCATTAATAATTTCGTCCGGATTATTGTCGGCTCTTGTATAGACAAAACCGTTATAAAGCACTTGATAATAAGCGCTTATTTTATTTCGAGAATAAGATAATGCTCCTGTGGCTTTATGAAACGGAACAAAAAATATCTGGTTTTTTGTTTCCTCATCCTGTGAAACGGTATAAGCATAAGTAGCATTTGCAGCAAAAATATTTTTGCCGTAGCTTTTTTTCCAACCCAATAGCGTCTCGGTTCCGTAGCTGTTTACTTTATCTTGATTTTGTGGAGCCCAAATACCGCCTGAACCTGGGACCCATTGCAGCATATCGGTAATTTTCATGTAATAGAAATTCTGCGTCCAAGTCAGATTTTTGAAGGTAAAGACATTGCCAATTTCTCCTTGATAAGAACTTTCAGGTTTTAAATCTGGATTTCCTCCTTGATCCCAATACAAATCGTTGTAAGTTGGAATTCTGAAATTTCTAGAAATATTTAGTTTTAAATTGTACCAGTTGAATTTATACGAAGAACCTAAATTGAATAAAACGGGTGATTTGTAATTGCTAGTAAATTCTTTTCTGATGCCAAATTCAGTCTTCCAGTCAGCGCCAATATCTTGTCTAACCAATAATGCAGCGGAACTTATTTCTCGAATATGACTTCCAAAACTAGTTCCGTAACCGTTTGTTCTGCTGTAATCTGCAATTGCGTTTATGTGTGTTGATTTGAATAAATGATAATCGACATCCAACTTGGTAATCAAGTTTTCCGTTTTTCCGTAGGTAAAATATTTTGAAGCGTTATCTGCAAAATATTGGTAGTTTTCGAAAATATAAGCAGTTTTAAAATTGGTTTTCAGTTTCCCGAAATTTCCATCATACTCTAATAAGTTTCGATTGAAACCATTTACATACTTACTTTTTGTTTCAGATTCTGTCACCAAAGAAGTATTGCGATCGGTGTTTGAAGTCTGACTATACAATTTTAAAATATGATTTTCGTTGAATTTATATCCAGCATTGGCGCTTACTGTAATAATGTCATATTGCCCGTTTTGATTCCAGCGCTGTTCGCCTCTCCAAGTATATCGATTTAAATATTTGTAATCGTTTGTAGAGCTGTTTTTAGAAAAACCGATTTGAGTGCTCCATTTTTTGTTAGAAATAGAAGTTTTATAATTAATCCCAATCGTATTAAAACTACCGTAATCTAGTCTTAAATTATTCTCAAAACGATTAAAAAACAACAGATCGTTATTTAAATGCACAGTTCCTCCAACGGCACCACTTCCGTAAATGACACTTCCGCCACCAGCTTTTACGCTTATCGAATTATAATCGGAACCTGAAATTGTATTAAAATCGGTACTTCCGTTCATTTGGGAATTAATATTTATTCCGTTCCAAATGACAGCTGTCTGAGAAGAGGTTGTTCCTCTAAAAGAAACTGTAGAAAGCATTCCGCGTCCGTATTCTTTAAAATATAATGTCGAATTAAAGTTTAATAAATCGGTCAGAAGCGCTTCATTTTTATTGATTACAGAGTCGTTTAACTTTAAAACGGACTGTGAAGCGGAGTAGGTTTTTAAATTTTTGTCTGAAACAAAAACCTCTTTAAGACTGGTAATAGAATCGCTTTGCGCCGAAATAATTTGGCACATTACAAATACACAAAAAGTAAAAAGTCTTTTTAAAGTCATAACTTCTACACTCTTTTTCCCGAGAGCTCGATAATTGTTACAAAGGCAGGTCTCCTGGCTTGCGTCTTGCTGTTTACCTTCCCATCACGCAGGGGCGTGGCAGTGGTTTGTAGATAACAGCAAGCATTCATTTTTTGAACGTAGCTTACAGTTGCGGGTACAGCTCAAGAATTTACTTGATTCCCTTTTAATGTATTTTTTAAATTAAAAACACAACCTTAATTTGCTGCAAAGATAAAGTTAAAAATATTGATTATTCAAATTTCTTTTGCGTTTCATGAAAAATTATAAATAATTTGCTCTAAAAATCAATTTTTATAACTTCTCCGAAATCTACTTTATTATTAAATGCCTCTTTTAGCGGAAGCGAAGTCTGATGACATAAAATACTTCTGATGATTCCGGCATGTGCAACAATGATGACAGGCTGATCTATTTTTAAGATTTTTTCAGATAAAAAATGTCCGACTCTTTCATGCAATTCAACAAAAGATTCCCCGTTGGAAACTTTGATGTTTACAAAATCTTCCATCCACGGATTGAGTTCCTCGGGCGGAATTTCATTCCAATTTTTTAACTCCCAATCTCCAAAATTCATTTCTTTTAAGCGTTCGTCTTCCTGATATGAAATAGCTTTAATATTGTTTTGAATGTGTTTAGCTAAAACCACACAACGCTTTAACGGACTAGAAAAAATAGCTGCTTCTGAAGGTAATTCTGAAATAATTCTGCTGAAGATTTCATTAAACGGTTCAGCAATATCCACATCAGATTGTCCATAGCAGATTCCTTTTTCGCAAATGGTTTCGGTATGGCGAACTAAATAAATTTCCATAAAAATAAGATACTTAAGTAAAAGACCACTTCACAAACCTGCTGTGTGGCGCCAAGACAATCTCCAGTATATCCGTCGATCCATTTTTGAAAATATCGAGCTAGAAAATATCTTGTTATAAAAACGGGAATAATGGCTAAAAGTAATTTCAAATCAAAATAAGAAAATACAATGAGCGGAATTAAACCAAAAAAGAAAGAACCCAAAACTTCTTTCCAAGTATATTGTTTGGCAATAGGTTTGCTTTTGCTCGAAGCATCTTCTCGAGAATATTCATGTGTAAAAATAATACTTATCGCTGCCAAACGACTCAAAGAATGAGCAGAAATAAATAAAAGAAAAATTTTTAAAACTGCCTCAGAATCGTAAACTTGAAATAGTAAAATAGATTCTGAAAGCAATTCAAATTTTAATAAAAAAAGCAAAACCAATCCGATGGCTCCGTAAGCACCAATGGCGCTGTCTTTCATAATCATTAATATTTTTTCTTTGGTCCATCCTCCTCCAAAACCGTCACAGACATCGGCAAATCCGTCTTCATGAAAAGCGCCCGTTGTTAAAATAGAAGCAATGATCGCTAATATTACAGCTGCATCTGTAGAGAGAAATAGGGCAAATGCAGAATAAACAAAAAATGAAATGCTCCCAACAAGCCATCCAATAAAAGGAAAATATCTTGTGGCTTTATTTAAATAATCTGGATGATGTGTAATGTTTTTTGGGCATGGAATTCTGGTGTAAAACATCAAACAGGTAAAGAAAATATGTAGTTCTTTTTTCATTGATTTATAATTATTTGGCTAAAGCCCTCTTAGGAGCAAATTTATGACCTCCAGATAAATCTGGAGGCAATTCAAAAATAAAATTTTAAAAAATTGTTTTGATGAATTGCCAACATCTTTAGATGTTGGTTTTTATATTGCTGTTTAAGAAAGGCTTTAGCCAAATTTATTTCTATTAAAGTCGTGTGTGTTTGGCTAAAGCCTTTTGGAATGCCAGTATTTTGTTCCAACATCTAAAGATGTTGGCAATTCATTTTTTTAATTTTTCATTGATTGGAATTAAAAACTCAACAGATGTAAAAACTATTTCTTAAATTAAAATTATGGAATAAATTTGAATTGCCTCCAGATTTATCTGGAGGTCGAGATTGTGTCAAAGAATTAGCCTTTAGCCAAACTTTGAAGATTTGCTAAATCCAAATTTGATAATAAATTCTTCATATTCTTCTTGAAATGTTTTCTTTTTATGATGCTCTTCCTGATTTTTGATATAATCTCGAACTTTATCTACAATAGATTCTGAAACTGAGACAGCAAAATACTCATCCTGCCATTCAAATTTATCTATCGTTAATTGATTTTTATTAATCCAATATGAAGATTCTCCTTTTAAAAGTTGTACTGTTTTTTGAATAGTTTGATCTGTTCCTAAAGAAATCAAACAATGACAATGGTCAGTATATCCGTTAATAAAGTCAAGATAAATATCTTTTTTCAGCGCATTCTCTTTTATATGTTGCCATACTTTTTGCCGGAGGTCGATTGAATTTAGAAATGGAAATCTGTTTTTTGTGCTCCAAACACAATGAATATAGACTTTGGTAAATGGCATGTATAATATATTTTAATAATTTTGATTTTGTCAATCAAAGGTATTAAAATTAAACACAAAAGTAATTTATTTCCTACTAATCCCCGCGCTTTCAAAACTAGCCATTTCATTCAAAAAAGCCTCAGCCGATTTCAAAATTGGGAAAGCAACAGCGCAGCCAGTACCTTCTCCTAATCGCAAATCTAAATTTAAAATTGGTTTTGCTTCAAGATATTTTAGCAATCCAGAATGCGCTTTTTCCGCAGAACAGTGGCAGAAAATAACATTTTGCCTGATGTTCGGATTCATTTTATACGCAATTAAATAAGCAACCGTACAAATAAAACCATCAACCAGAATCAACATTTTATTTTCAAAAGCTTCAAGCATACCGCCAGCCATTTGAAGAATTTCAAAACCTCCAAAATAAGAAAGCTGCGATAGCATTTCGGCTTGACCAGAATAATTATCAATTGCTTTTTTGAGCAAGTTTTGTTTCAGAAGTAGTTTTTCGTTTTCAACTCCAGTTCCCTTTCCGATACATTTTTCAATAGGAAAACCAGTTAAAAGGCTCATTAAAACAGAAGCGGTTGAAGTATTTCCAATTCCCATTTCTCCAAAGCCAATACAATTAGAGCCCGATTTTGCAATATTTTCGACAATCGATTTTCCTTTCTCGAAACACAATTGAAATTCAGCTTCGCTCATCGCGGGAACATGCAGAAAAGACTGCGTTCCTTTAGCAATTTTAGTATCGATTAATTTTGCGTTTGTTGGGAAATCGTAATTTACTCCAGCGTCTACAATGGATAATTCGATGTTGTTTTGTTTGCAGAATATGTTTATGGCAGCGCCGCCTTCCAGAAAATTGGTCACCATTTGTCGCGTAACGTCTTGCGGATAGTCGCTTACGCCATGATTTGCAATTCCGTGATCGGCAGCAAAAACGACAATATTTGGATTGATAATTTTCGGATTCAAAGTTTCAAAAACCGATGCCATCTGAAAAGCCAAAGATTCTAAAGTGCCCAAAGAACCAACAGGTTTAGTTTTAGAATCTATTTTTTCCTGTAAAAGAGAATGAAAATCTGATTTGTTTTCGGTTTTGTTTTCTGATTTTAAATCCAAATCAGGAATAGCTATTGAATGAATTTCTTTAATTTCAGAACAAATAGGAGCTTCAGATTTTTGTTTCCAATGCAATTGCTGCAGCATTGGCTGATTGTTATAATTAGTAGCTGGTTTTCCAATGCAGAAATAACCAAGCGGTTCTATATTTTCGGGTAAATCGAGGATTTTTTTAAATTGATAATAATTTAAAATCGAAACCCATCCCATTCCGTAACCTTGTTCTGTCAGCGAAAGCCAGATATTCTGCGCTGCACAAACTGAACTGAATTTTACAGCTTCGTTGCTGCCAATAGTTCCAATCGTAAACTGATTTAAAACAGAACGGTCATAAGCAATGATAAGTCCGATTGGCGCTTCTTCAATTGCTTCCAGTTTAAGCGATCTGTAAAGTTCTTTCTGTTCAGGATTGTCAGTGCGTTCTTCGGCTTTTTTATTGTAATCTAAAAAGAGCTTTTTGATAGACGTTTTAACCTCATCCGATTTAATAAGATAATATCTTGTAGCATCAGTCAGTCCGACCGACGGAGCCCAATGTCCAGCTTGCAGTGCTTTCTGAATTACTTCGTCGGGCACTTCATCGGCAGTAAAATGTCGGGTGTCGCGGCGTGATTTTAATATATCGTCTAAATGGCTCATTCTTCTAAATTCCAATTTTTTAAATTCCAAATTCCAAATCCGAAAATGGAAAAGTTCTAGTAAAGATAAAGTATAGCTTTGGAATTTGGAATTTAAAACTTGGAATTTACTTTTAAGTTATTGGAATTTGGAATTTCTGTATTGGAATTTAACCTTTTATTTTAACCGGAATCCCAGAAACCATCAATACAACTTCATCAGCATTAGCCGCAATAAATTGATTCATCCAACCTTGAAGTTCGACAAATTTTCTTCCGATATGAGTTTCGGCATGCACACCCATTCCGATTTCATTTGTTACAATTATGATATTGGCATTTTGGTGTTTAGCAATTTCAAGGAATTCTTTTTTGGCTTCTTCTAAACTTAAAGCCACATCGTTTTTAGTGTCAACAAAAAAATTAGTCAGCCAAAGCGTTACACAGTCAATCAAGGCCGTTTTTCCAGAAAAATCAATTTCACTTAGATATTTTTCTTTTTCAATATTAGTCCAATGTTCGTCTCTTTCCTGCTGATGGCGATCAATTCGATTTTGAAAATCAGCGTCCCATTTTCTGGCAGTTGCAACATATAAAGGAGAATTAGAAAGTTCTAAAGCCAATTTCTGAGCATAACTGCTTTTTCCAGAACGTTCGCCACCGGTTATCAAGTAAATCATTTTGATTAATTATAAGTTTTTGAATTATGAATTATGAGTTCTGCCAAGTTATAAATTTAATTAAGATCACTAACTCATAACTTATAATTTATAACTCATAACTGCTAATAAGGACAATGTCGGCAGTTATTTCCGCAGCAAATTCCTCTTTTTAGATGAAACCAAGCTTTAAAAACATAATTGCCATTTTCAATATAATAATCGATCCCTTCAATTAAATTATCAGATTTAGGCAAAAACATAGCCTTATTATTAAGAGCCTTTTTGGGAGTTACAGTTTCGACATAAGCATCAATTTTATCTTCGCAAGCTTCCTTAAAGCAAGCAGGACAAAGACAATCGCCTCCGTCTGAAAGATTGAAAATAGGTGGGAAATCATTACACCAGCACTTATTTTCGGGTGAAGTGTCGCCGCAGGAAAAAGCGGTTTCACAACTGGAGCAGATTTTTGTTTTTGGTACATTCATCAAATAAAAGGCTATTTGTTTAAATTTGTAGGAATAAAGGTAAACAAAAAAAATAGAAATTGATTTACCTTTGTGACCACACAAAACATTAAACATGAAATATTTTTTCCATAAATTACAAGTCGTTTTTTTACTTTTTATTGTAATCAGCTGTAAAAAAAATGAAACGCAAGATACTGTAAAATCTATTGCTGCCAAAGAAAGTATCGAATTTGCATCGGGACTTTCCATTGTAAAAAACGAAGGTTATTCGATTGTGAAAGTTAGCAATCCGTGGCCAAATGCTAAGGGAAAATTCACTTATATTTTAGAAGAAAAAGAAGCGCTAATTCCAGATAGCTTAAAAAAATATCCTTCGATAAAAGTTCCTCTCGAAACAATTGTGGTCACTTCAACGACCAATATTCCTTTTTTAGAAATGCTGGAAGTGGAGAATAAATTGGTCGGATTTCCGCATACTGATTATATTTCTTCTGAAAAAACGAGAGCATTAATTGATAAAGGTTCTGTGAAAAACGTTGGACAAAATGAAAAATTGAATATTGAACAATTAATCGAATTGTCACCCAATTTGATTGTTACTTTTGGTATTGATAACAATAATCCGATGCTGGATAATCTTAAAAAAAGCGGATTGAATGTATTGATTCAGGGTGATTGGATGGAACAATCTCCGCTTGGAAAAGCAGAATGGATTAAATTGTACGGCGCTTTGTTCGGAAAAGAAGCTAAAGCGAAAGAGCTGTTTGATAAAATAGTAGACAGTTACAATCAAGCAAAAAAACTGGTTCATGATAAGCCTGCAACTTCGAAGGTTTTATATGGTACGATGTACGAAGATGTATGGTATGTTGCAAAAGGAAACAGCTGGGTTGCGCAGTTTATGAAAGATGCCAAATCTAATTATTTATGGGCTGATCTAGAGGGGACAGGAAGCGAAGGTTTGTCTTTTGAAAAAGTTTTGGATAAAGCGAAAGATGCCAATGTATGGATTGCGTCGGGCTCTTTTAGAAGTTTGGACGAATTGCAAAAAGCAAATCCGCATTATGCCGAATTTGATGCTTTTAAAAATAAAAGTGTTTACAATTTTGAAGGAAAACTGGGAGCAACAGGAGGGACGGTTTATTATGAATTGGCGCCAAGCCGACCAGATTTGGTTTTGAAAGATTATATTAAGATTTTCCATCCTGATTTATTGACGAGCTACGAATTTACTTTTGCTTCTAAACTGAATTAATTTTGGTAAGTAAAACACGAAATACCATTTTATTTGCCGTTTTGGCGTTAAGTCTTTTAGTAATGTTTTTTGCCAGCATTAGTTTAGGATCGGTTACCATTCCGCTAAAAGATGTTTTTGCCAGTTTAACGGGAGGGCATGCGGCAAAATCAACTTGGGAATATATTATTATCAATTACCGTTTGCCAAAAGCAATTACAGCCGTTTTAGTTGGAACGGGCCTTTCAATGAGCGGACTTTTGATGCAGACTTTATTTCGTAATCCGCTTGCTGGGCCTTATGTTTTAGGATTGAGTTCTGGCGCAAGTCTAGGCGTTGCTTTTGTGATTTTAGGAGCAGGATTTCTGCCTTCTTTTTTGAGTGTAATCGCACTGTCTTCTTACGGTATCGTTTTGGCTTCTACTTTAGGAAGTACTTTAGTTTTATTTCTGGTTTTAGTCGTTTCTCAGCGTTTGCGAGATACAATGGCAATTTTAATTGTCGGTTTGATGTTTGGAAGTTTTACAACCGCAATTGTAAGTGTTCTAACTTATTTTAGCACCGCAGAACAGCTGCAGAAATTTACTTTCTGGTCAATGGGAAATCTCGGAAACCTTTCTTGGACAACCATTGTGGTTTTGACATTCTGTGTTGGAATCGGATTGCTATTAAGTGCCAAAAGTATCAAACCTTTAAACGCATTGCTTCTTGGCGAAAACTATGCTAAAAGCATGGGATTAAATTTCAAACAAGCAAGGCTAATAATCATTTTCGCAACCAGCATTTTATCTGGAGCCATTACCGCATTTGCAGGACCAATTGCATTTGTTGGTTTAGCAGTTCCCCATATTGCAAAACTGACTTTTCAGACTAGTAATCATACCATATTATTCTGGAGCACTTTATTTTTCGGATCTATCATAATGCTGTTTTGTGATATTGTCTCACAAATGCCCGGCTTTGACGTAACACTTCCAATAAATGCAGTTACTTCTATAATTGGCGCACCGGTTGTGGTTTGGCTTTTAGTTAGAAAAAGAAATATTTAGGTAAAAACCTACAAAGCTTACTATCTTTAATTTTTAAACACATAGAGACATAGATTTAGAAAGCTTAGTAAAGGCGTTTCACTTTTTTGAAATAAACATAGCCTTTGCGGTAATTTAAAAAGTGTCATTAAAATTGAAGGTAATGATTACACAGAAATATTTAGATGAATTAAGTTTTAATGTAATTGGTGCATGTATTGAAGTGCATAAAGCTATTGGAAAAGGATTGCTAGAAAGTGTTTATCACGAATGTTTGAAAGAAGAACTGAGTTATCGCAGAATAAATTTTTTTACAGAAATGAATGTGCCATTGATTTACAGAGATAAAGAATTAAGCGCGAATTTAAAATGTGATTTATTTATTGAAAACTGTTTAGTTCTAGAATTGAAAGCCTCATCAGAACTAAATCCTATATATGAAGCACAATTAATGACTTATATGAAACTTTTAAAAGCGCCAAAGGGAATTCTAATTAACTTTAATTGCTTTAATATCTTCAAAGAAGGCCAGAAGACATTTGTAAATGAATATTTTAAATTATTGCCAAAGTTTTAAGCTCAAAGGCTATGTGTTAATTTACAAGTAAATTTTCAGTTTAACTTTCAGAGAAAAAATAAAATCTATGTTTCTATGTGTTAAAAAATATCCGCAATGAAAACAATTCTATCGACTTCAAATTTAAATATTGGATATAAATCCAAGAAAGGTGTTACGACTATTGCTGAGAACCTCAATCTAAATTTAGCTTCGGGAAAATTAATTACTTTAATAGGAGCAAACGGAATAGGGAAGTCAACGCTACTGAGAACCATTACTGGAATTCAAAAGCCACTGTCAGGAAATGTTTATTTGAATGAAAGAAAGATTTCTGATTATCAGCCTTTAGAATTGGCGCAGAATCTGAGTTTGGTTTTAACCGAAAAACTGCCGCCAAGTAATCTGTCTGTTTTTGAATTAGTGGCTTTAGGCCGTCAGCCTTATACCAATTGGGTCGATAAATTGTCTGATGAAGATATCACGAAAGTTCAGGATGCAATGAGGCTAACTCAAATCGAACATTTGGCTTCAAAAAAGCATTTTCAGATTAGCGACGGACAATTGCAGAAAGCTTTAATTGCACGAGCTTTGGCGCAAGATACGCCATTGATAATACTAGACGAACCAACAACACATTTAGATTTACTGCACAAAGTTTCTTTATTCAAACTATTGAAGAAACTGACTCAGGAAACACAAAAATGCATTTTATTCTCCACTCACGATATTGATCTAGCCATTCAGCTAAGCGACGAAATGATTATGATGACACCAGAAAATATAGTGCAAGATGAGCCTTGCAATTTAATTTCGAATGGAAGTTTCAGCAATTTATTCAAAGACGAACATATTGTTTTTGATGCTGAAAAAGGAAAGTTTATTGTGAGTTAGGAATTTTTTGTTGACCTGCAAGGTTTTAGAAACCTTGTAGGTCTGAATTGCATTTACGAATTTATAAACACCTACAAGGTTTCTAAAACCTTGCAGGAGTTCGAAACAGTTATTTTTTCAATCCAATTTGTCTCTTTGCTTCTCCAATTACAAATGCAACCGAATTGGCAATATTAAAACTGCGAATAAGCGGAGACATCGGGATTGTTAAGTGATTTTCGAATTTCTCCATAAACTCCTTGCTCAACCCCACACTTTCTTTTCCAAAAACCAGCCAGTCGCCATCTTGAAATTCCGTTTCCAAATAGGACTTTTCAGAGTGCGAACTCATTAAAAATACACGCGAATGATCTGGAATTTGTGCAATCCATTCTCCTACATTTTGATATTCTGTTACATCAAGATGAACCCAATAATCCAATCCCGAACGTTTCAGGTTTTTGTCGTTAATTACAAATCCGAACGGATGAATTAAATGAAGTCGGCTTTCTGTACCAACGCACAATCTTCCGATATTTCCGGTATTATTTGGTATTTCTGGTTCTACAAGAACTACGTTTAGCATCTTTTTGAGTTATGAATTATAAATTATGAGTTATGAATTGAATTATCTAATTATCAAATTGACACATTATCTAATTAATTATCTAATTCAAAATCGGAAACTTCACGCACTTCACCTGCTTTTAGGTTTTGCAAATATACGTTTCCTATTCGAACACGAACCAGACGAAGAGTCGGAAAACCAACTGCAGCAGTCATTTTTCGAACCTGGCGAAATTTACCTTCACGAACTGTAATAGAAGCCCAAGAAGTCGGGCCGTGGCGTTCGTCTCTGATTTTTTTTGCTCTAGGACCAAAATCAGGAATCTCGGTTACCATAGAAGCTTTACAGCGTTTGGTTTTGTATTTTCCACCGTCAAGGCCAATTTCGACACCATTTTGCAATTTTTCAATGGCTTCTGGCGTAATTATGCCATCAACCTGAACGTAATATTCTTTGTCTACTTTTTTGCTGCGAACCAATTCGCTCATATTGCCATCAGTAGTCAGCAAAAGCAAACCTTCAGAATCTTCATCCAATCTTCCAATTGCCATAGTTCCTTCAGGAAAATCATGTAGTTCGCCCAAAAGCTTTTTCTTTCTTTTTAATTCATAAATAAATTGGCTTAAGTAGCCGTAAGGTTTAAAAAGAATGAAGTGTCGGTGCATTTTTTATTTTTTTGCAAAGATAGTTTCTTTAAAATTAAATCTCGTTACAGCTTTTGCGATTTCATTTTTTTCAGCCATTGGTATACAAACCAGATTACGGTAACGATAAAAACGCCGATTAAAATAGCGTAATAGTTTTCGAAAAATTCATGAAAATAGCTTCCGACTAAAATATAAGCAGAAGCCATACAAAGTTTGATCAAGATGAATTAAGAATTAGACCAGCTGGTTTTTATTTGGAAGAAATTCATAATAATTAGTTTGTTAAGTTGCTTTAAATAAAGATAATAAAATAAAATGCAGGTGGCAATTATAAAAGAAAAGCAATCTGAAGTCATAATTTTTTCGGAGTCAGAATTCGTAATATTATAAATTAAATTTAAAATGAAATTGTTATGGAAACGAATAATTTAGGAACCAAAAAGATAAACGGAACGCAGAAAAATATTGACGAATCTAAAGGAAAAAACGTTTCGCACGATGATGAATTAAAAGATGCAAAATTGAACAGAGAATTGATAACAGATAGAGATGGCGATAAAAAGATTGTCGAAAGAGCTAGAAATGAAAATGAAGATATTCATAAAGCTGTGCATCAAACCAATCCGGATAATCCAAATTCGAATCGTGGAGTAAAAACAGATGAAGAGGCTGAGAAAACCGTAGAGAATAAAGATCGCAACTCTGATATTACTGCAAACCGATATCCAAACTCACATCCCGATAATCATAAGGATCGCGGGAATATGAAATTGGATGAAGACGAATAAGACAATACGAAATTTTCAGCAAAATCGAGTCAATTTAGTATCAAATAACATAACATTAGCGGTAAGCGTTAATGTTATTGTAAACTCTTTTTAAAGCTTCTGTATCCCTTGAGTTCTTCGTAAATTAGAGGAATCAATTTAAAAATATATAAAATGGCACTTTTAGAAAATAAAGTAGCTTTTGTATCTGGCGGAGGATCTGGAATCGGTCGCGCAGTTGCAGAAGCGTACGCTCGAGAAGGAGCAAAAGTTGTAGTATCTGATATAAATGTTGAGCACGGTGAAGAAACCGTCAATAAAATAAAAGAAAAGGGCGGAGAAGCTTTTTTTGTAAAAGGAGATTCGTCGAGTGCTAGCGACAATAAACATATGGTTGAGGTTACGGTTTCAAAATATGGTCGTTTGGATATTGCCTGCAACAATGCAGGAATGGGAGGGCCAGCTAAACCAACGGGAGAATATGAGCCTGAAGCTTGGGACAAAGTTATTGCGCTAAACTTAAACGGTGTTTTTTATGCTTGTCGTTACCAATTGGAACAAATGGAGAAAAACGGAGGAGGAAGCATCGTAAATATCGCTTCGATTCACGGACAAGTCGCGGCTCCACTTAGTCCAGCATATACAGCTTCTAAACACGCTGTTGTTGGTTTAACAAAAAATATAGCGGTAGAATATGCACAGAAAAATATTCGATGCAACGCTGTTGGACCTGGCTATATTGAAACAGCGCTTTTAAAAGATAATTTAAATAAAGAAATGATGCAGGCCGTGGCAGCAAAATCTGCAATGAACCGTTTAGGAACCGCAGAAGAAATTGCCGAACTGGTAACATTTCTAAGTTCTGAAAAATCTTCTTTCACCACAGGAAGTTATATTATAGCCGATGGAGGTTATACAGCAGTTTAGTATTTATTAGAGTAAATAACATAAACAATTGGAAGAGCAGTAAGCGCAAGTTTGCTGCTTTTTTTAGTTTAAAATCCTGCTATATTTGTAGGAAGTAAAGTGTTTGTTGATGTTTTTGAGTTTTGAATAATGTTTTATAATAGCTGTTTTTTGTTGATTTTATTTTATAATCTTTAATGATGTGTTAAGCTTTATTGAATTATATTGATAAATAAGTAAACGTTAAATTTATGTTTTTGTAATATTGGCTTAACTTTAAAGGCTCTAAATTTGACTTCTAAAAACTCTATTTTTTAACGTATGAAAAAACTTTACTTTTCGCGCCATCTTTTGGCCCTTTTATGTTTTTTTGGCTTTTTTTCGGGAGATCTTTTTGCTCAGACAAATCCAGCACCGCAAGACATACCGTATTTTCAAAATTTTAATGGATTAGGAGCAAGTTCAACTACCTTTCCAGATGGTTTTCAAGGTTGGAATGCTAGTACACCTACAAGTTCTGGTATAACAACACCTTCAGATTTTACGACAACAGTTCTGTCAGACAAAGCTCTCACGGCTAGTGGTTCGGCAACTTCCGCAAGCGGGAATATTTATAATTATAACCAAAAAATAGGTTTTTTGAATGCAGGAAGTTATCTTGATCAGTCAATAGTTCTTGCTTTAGATGCTAATAATGATACAGGAATACAAGTGGAATATGATGTTATCGTAATTCGTAATCCATATGGCACAGTTAGCGGTACAACTGCAAATTCTCGTATTAACGAGATGACTTTACAATATCGTGTGGGCCAGACAGGAAATTTTAAAAACTTACCAGAAACTTTTTTTCTTAATAATACAACAACACGTATAAAGGAAGCCGATCCTCTCCAAACAGGACATATAAAAGTAACACTACCAGCAGAATGTGATAATCAGCCAATAGTGCAAATAAGATGGTTAACAAGACAGGTTTCAGGGGGAGGTTCTCGTCCTGCTTTTGCAATTGAGGATGTTACTGTTAAAAAAGATATATTTGAACCAACAAATATTACAGGTTATCCAAAAACAGCTAATGTTTTAGGCGAAAGTTTCGACTTTATTAATAAAATTGACGAAGCAGGAAAAACATACTACATTCTATTGCCAGCAGGAAGTGCAGAACCAACAGTTGCACAAATAAAAGCGGGGCAAGATTCAAATGGAGTGGCAGCTTTGCAATCAGGAATTTTTGATGTTACAAATTCATCTCTGGAATATGTAAAAAGTTTTGCAGGGTTGACTTTAAATACCGCCTATTCTATTTTTTCTATCTCAGAAGATATCGCTGGAAATATTCAGGCATCGGTTAATAAACTAGATGTTACAACTTTAAATGTAATGCCTCCTGCAATATCTCCATCTGTTACTGTATTGAATTTAGGAGGAACGGAACCTAATTTTGATGCTTTAATTAAAAATTACCAAATTGGAGCTTCAGATCTTACTGCAAATGTAGTGGTTACTGCATCTGGAAATTTTACAATTTCAAAAGATAATGCGGTATTCTCATCATCTCTAACATTTGTTCCTACTGATTTTGATTCTGGCGCAACTCCAACAGTTTATGTAAAATTCACTCCAACTTCAGTGGGCAGTTTTACTGGCACAATAACTCATGAAACAACAGGAGGCTCAACGAAGACTGTTAATTTAACAGCTCTCGGGGTAAATCCTTTTGTGCAGAACTTTGATGATCCAAATGTTTTTGTAAACAGCAATTGGGTACAATACAATGAGGCTGGGCCTATAAACAAATGGTCACATACAACTCAAACAAGAAATGTTAATTCAGGAACTGGAGCGGTTTTAGTAAACGGATATTCGGATAGTGGAGCAAGTAAAGATTGGTTGATTTCTCCAAGATTGCGTTTAGATAGTTTTAGCCAAATTCCATTGTTATCTTTTTATTCTCGTAAATTCTATGAGGGCCCTTCTTTAAAATTAATGGTTTCTGCTAATTATGATGGAGTAAGCGATCCAAATACAGCACATTGGATCGAGCTAGAGGGTAAATTTCCAGGTATTACAGGAACTTACGCAAAATCTGAAAATATAAACCTAACGGCTTATAAAACCAATCATACCTATTTGGCTTGGGTTTACGAAACAGCTTCTGGTGGAAGTGGAAACGCGGCAGAATGGTCTTTTGATGATTTTGCGGTTACAAATGAGTCACAATATCTGGATTCGAATCCACGTTTAGATTTTGCAGATGTAAGCCCAAATTCGGTTTCTGCGAGTCAGTCTTTTGTTTTTAATGCTGTAGGCTATGGCGATATTACTATTACAGTGCCAGCTCCGTTCCAGTTATCAGCAGATAACATTTCATTTTCATCAAGTATTATCGTTCCTGCTGCAGATGCAGAAGCAGGGAAGACAGTTTATGCACGATTTGCTCCAACAACAAAAGAGCCAATGTTCTCGGAGGTATTAACTATTACAGGAACATCGCTTAACAAACAAATTGGTTCGTTTATGGGTTCTTCTATATTAAAAGAAGATACTTTTGATGTTGTAACTTATAACGTATCGTTTTTTGGATCAGAAGTAATAGGCAGTAACGGAGAAGAATTTGGTCCTGTAAACGATCCATTGCAAATTGAGAATGTGGCCAAAGTGATGAATAAATTAAATGCTGATGTTTATGCGCTTCAAGAAGTCTCAGATGATCCTTCAATTGATATTTTAATTCAAAAGATCAATGGGAACGGGAAAACGTATGATAAAGTCATTTGCACTTCATGGTCTTATTCTTGGAGACTTCCTGATCCAAAGTTTCCGCCACAGAAATTAGTTGTGCTTTACAATACGCAAACTACGTCTGTAAAAAACACAAAAGTATTGTTTAAAGAAGTTTATGACCAAATTCTTGATCACACTGTAGTATTGCCAAATTATCCGGGACCAGATAGTCCTCAAGAAAATGACGATAGCTTTTTCTCTTCTGGACGTCTACCGTATGTAGTAGAATTGGAAACGAATATTGGCGGTATTACAAAAAACATTACTTTGGTTGATCTTCATGCACGTGCAAACAGTGGAACTCAGATAATAAAATACGATCAGCGTAAATATGATGTTGAATACTTAAAAGATGCCTTAGATGCACAATACGCAGATACAAATCTTATTCTTTTAGGAGATTTGAATGACGATGTGAAAATGTGGGTTGGAAATTCAAGTACTCCATCATCATACCAAAAATTTGTGGATGATACAGCAAATTATAATGCATTGACATTAGGAATTAGCAACGCAGGTGCGGTTACGTATTTAAATTTTACTCCGCCAAGTTTCTTAGATCATATTATTGTTTCTAATGAATTATCAGATCAATATATTGCAAATTCTATTTGGGTTTATGATCCAAGAAATGATTTTGCAAATTATACCTCAACAACCTCAGATCATGCCCCAGTAATGGCTCGTTTCCAATTGAAACAAGACGTGCTTTCTACGCCTGATTTTGGTAAAAACAAATATTTCGTAAAAGCCTATCCAAATCCTGCTACAGATGTTTTAAATTTTGATATTAAAACAACGCAAGGAAGAGATTTAAAAATTAGATTGTACGATTTTAACGGACGCGCCATTGGAAACCCAATTAGCGTTAAAAATGAATCTGAAGTAAGTACAGCCGTTGTTGCGGTTAATAATCTAGTTTCTGGAGTTTATTTCTATACCGTTACAGAAAATAATAAAGTGATTTTTAAAGATAAAGTCATTAAGAAATAAAAGAATTTCTATAAAACACAAAAGGCAGTCATTTTAAGACTGCCTTTTTTTTATGAAAATATATTTTTGAATTCTTTTAAATCAATAATGCTTTGATCGGTAAAGTTATAGAAATGCTCTAACTGCCATTTTTGAGTTTTCTGCGCCTGTTTGCTTGTAGTTTCATTCCAAGGCGGATAAACTCTTGTAGCTCGAATTCCTTCTTTATTTGGAGTAGAAAAAATGCCTTTTTCTAAAAGTACTGTATTCGGAAAAACAAATTGTCCCCAATTTTCTTCTTTTCGCACATTAACAATTACAAAATCAATATTATCAGTAGAATCAAAAGGTTCAATAATTCCAGTTTTATTTCGTTTCCATAACGTCACAAACTGCCCTGTTTTGGTTGGCGTAATTTTCGCTTTACGATAACAAATATTTTTGCTGTTTAGCACAAAACGAAAAGCGCTATATTCTTCACTTTCGGTCTCTTTTTGCAAAGAAGCCAACTGCAATTCGGCTTTGTCAAAAATGATTTCTTTACTTAATACTAAATCAGCTGAAGCAGTAGTAATACTCATAGAAAGGAATTCTGAATTTTTTCTGAAAAGTACTGCAAATTCATTTTAGAAAGAAAAATTCAAACCAAAATTTAATCCCCATTGAAACTGGTTGAAAGACTGGCTGTTTAACGGATTGATATAATAATTTACGGCAGGCTCAACAAAAACATTCGTTTTCTTGTACACACGATACTGAACCGTACTGCTCAAAGTCGAACCATAAACGTAATCATTCGCATCGATGTTTTCTCCAATCGAATGTCCGTCTAGGGCAACATTATTAGAAATCAATTTACCTACAAAACCTCCCGTATTCAAATTAATGCTGGCTTTATTTTTATTGAAAATAGAATACGAAACTTCCAGCGGCATTTCTATATATCTTAAACTTTGATCCAAACTTCCACTCTGTACATTATCACTTTTCAAAGCTTCTTTTGTACTGTTAGAAACAAAAATATATTCCATACTTGCTACAGGAGCAGCGTCACTTGCTACAGAAGAAGCAGCGCCAGGAACAAAGAAAGCATTGTTTTTAGCATTTACATAAGAAACATTGGCAACACTTTGTCCTAATTCATTGAATTTTAGACCAGAACTAACAGCCCATTTTTTATTGATGTTGTATTTTGTTTTAACACCGTACGTACTAGATTGTTTAGAATCGTTTACGTTTCCTAAAGTTTTCTCGTTTTTAGTGTTTTCAGAACTGGCAACACCAGCAAAAACAGCAAGATTCCATCTTTCTTTTGGATCAATTTTTTTATCCTTTTTCTCTTTCTTGTCTTTCTCCACTTCTGGAGTTGAAATTCCTTTTTCTAAATTCTGAAGTTCTGCCAATTGTGCCGAATCAACTTTCGTTAAGGCATTACTATTAAACTTAGAATTATCTTTGAAGCCGTCGTTCAAGTTATTCTTTAAATTGTTTTTCAAATTATCTTTAGAATCGCCTTTAAATGCTAACTCTGCAGAAGTATTTTCGTAGACTGCTTTCGCTTTGGCTGTATTTTGTTTCGAAATATTGGCGTTTACATCTGAAGCTGAAGTATTAAAAGCAATATTTGAGTTGTTTTTAGCATTCAATTTTTCCTCAAAAATAGAGTTCGAAAGCTGTTTTTCTGTTTTAGAATTAAATTGTTTTGGTTTGCCAAATGCCACTCTTTCTTCAGAAACTCCTTTATAAGAAGATCTGTTAGGAGATTTAGCACTGTTTTCTAAAACAGATTTTTTAGAAGATTTCACAGCAGCTTTTTCTTCTGATGAAACAGAATTCTCAAATGCAATAGATTCGTTCGGAACATTGGCAGGACTTGGCGCACTGTATTTAGAATCTTTTTTATTGTTTTTGTTTGTAGAATTGGAATGTGCTACAGAAGTTTCTTCAACTTGGATTCCTGATCCTGTATTGAATTGATTTTTTATAGCAGAATTTTCGTTTAATGAATCAGCTGTTTTGCTGCTATTTCTATTTTGATCTAGATTTTTATTGTTAGCATCATCATTTGTCTTTTTGTCAAGAACAACACTATTTGTACTATTCTCTAAACCGCCGTTGTTAAGATTGATATTCTCAGGCGAAGCAGTAAAATGTAAAACTGTAGGCAGAAGCAACCCTAATAATAAGCATGCAGCAGCCGACCACCAAAGAACAACTCTCTTCTTCTTTTTAGGTTTGTCTAGTTTTTCTTCAATCTGACTCCATAATTCCGGTGGCGGAACAGTGGAAAAGTCTTCCATTGATGAAAAAATATCTTCTATTTTATGCTTCTTCATGCTGTTTTAAAATTTTTTATGCTCAAAATTCGCTTTTGTAATATATGTTTGGCGCGATTTAAATTTGATTTTGATGTTCCTTCGGAGATTTTTAATAGTTCGGCGATTTCCCGGTGTTTCATTTTTTCAAATACATACAAGTTAAAAACCGTCCGATATTGATCTGGTAAATCCCGAATATACTCTAGCAGTTTTTCCTGTTCTATCGGTATCGCTTCGAGTTCCTCTTCTTCGACAAAATCGGTGTCGGGATCAAAAACATCTAAAAAGAAACTCTCTTTTTTCTTTTTATTTAAAGTTTCGATGAGTTTATTTATAAAAATCCGTTTTAGCCAGCCCTCAAAACTTCCTTCAAACTTATACTGGCTTATTTTCTGAAAGGCAATTACAAAAGCTTCCTGAAAAACATCCTTCGCGTCATCTTCGTTCTTCATATACTTCAAACAGATACCATACAAAACAGGAGAGAACAGCTGATAAATTTTCAGCTGTCCCTCCCTGTCATTTTTCATGCACAGTTTGATGTATTTTTCTAACTCGTCTTTCAAGAAATGGTTCAAATTTGATTTTGCAAAAATAGTTTTAAATAGCTTACAAAACTATCTTTTAAAAATAGTTCGACTACCTTCCTGATTGTTGCTTACAATTGTTAGGTTTTGATTGTCAAGGTTTTCTATCACGTAAGTTTTGCCTTCAAACGTAATTAGGTCATGTTCTGATTGGTCAAAATATCCCTTTCCTTTTTCAACCTGATAAGCGCTATTTCTTATCTCTACATTGTTTTTATACGTAATAACCCTTCCATTTTCTGTAAAGACAATTTTCTTGGTAAATCCAATTGTTTTTGGCGTTGCCACGTAGGGATTAGTAGAGCCTCCTATAGATTTTTCCCAAATCCAAGTGTTTACTATAGATCCTGCTGCAGCCTCTTTAGAATTGTTTACAGACATCATCGATGTTAAAAGAAAACAGACAGTAAAAGACAATAAAAGTTTCTTCATAGTGGTATTATTTTAAACTTGTAATTTTTTCTTGAATTGCTTTTTTGAAAAGTTTGATATCCGCACTTTGATCTTGCGTATCATTATTATCGATAAAAACTTTTGTTACGCTTGCTCCTTGGCGCAGCTCAAAATAAATTCCGCCTTGATCTGCAGCATCTGGAGAACCGTACGTTTTAGTTTGGCCTTTTAAAGCTAAAATTTCAGCTGGAACACTTTTTAGGAATAAAGTATATTCACCTTTTTTAATTGTTGGAGTGTATTTGTACTGATTAAAATCATACTGTCCAGCTGCAACATTTAAGAATTTTAAAGTATTGTAATCATTAATCTGGAAGAATTTTTGGCAGTCGCCACCAGTACAATTGCTGTTAAAGCTTCCGATAACAATATTATCTGAAGTTTCTGTTGTTTTATTGAAAATCATTCCTTTTGATGTTTTTGGAATCAAAACAAAATCATAAGGATAAGAAGGAACTTGCGTTACGTTTTCGCCTGTAGCAGGAGCTTTTTCGTGGTAGTTCACTACAATTTCGCAATTGTTTTCTACAATAGAACTAATCACGATGTCATAACCGCTTGTAGGTTTAGCGCCAGCAAAAATTCCAACTAAATATTGTTTGGTAAAATCAATGTTAGGATCACTTGCAACAGGACAGCTGTTAGCATGTTTTGAAAAGAACTCATCCATTTTTTCCTGAGAAGCAATAACTGCTACAGCAGGATTATTTGGCATATTTTTTACACTATAGTTACATGCGAAAGGAAAACCAGTAAAATTTACAACAGTATTGGCACCACAATCTACATAGTTATTTCCATCATTAAGAGAACAGGCGCTGAATCCGAAGGCTACAAACAAGCCAAGCATTAATTTTTTCATAATTATTTAAATAGGTTTATATCTTGTAGATAGCCGTTTAAAAGAATGGTTGCGTTGAGGTGCAATTTTTTTTGAAAAAAAATTAAAATGTTGGTTTAGTTTGGATTAAAAATGAATTAGTGAAATTTCTGTTTTTAAAACTAAGTACTACGTATTATTGCGTACTTTTACGTAAAATAAACTTAGTTATGTCTGATTATATACCGTTTTTATTAGGTTTTGTTGTAGCGCTTTTTATTGGCATCTACGTAGGCAGAATGCTTTCTGGATCCAAATTTCAGTCTGAAAAAGTCATTTCAGAAGAACGATTGCATGCGTTAAACGGTCAATTGCAGATGCAGAAAGAGCAGTTCGAAAACGAAAAAAATAATTTGCAAAAACAATTGCAGCTAAATAATGTTGAGAAAGAAAACATTCGAACAGAAAAAGACAGTCTGGCGATTCAGCTTTCTAAAAAAGAAGTTGATTTTGAAAATTTATGGGAACGCCATAAAGAACAAAAAAACGAAATCAGCGAACTTCAAGAAAAATTTACCAAAGAGTTTGAAAATCTGGCCAATAAAATCTTAGAAGAAAAATCGGCTAAGTTTACCGAACAAAATACCGTTAATATGAAAAATATCCTGACGCCTTTGCAGGATAAAATTCTGGTATTTGAACAAAAAGTAGAACAAACTCACAAAGAAAGCATTGATTATCATGCGGCGCTTCGTCAGCAGATTATTGGTTTGAGCGAAATGAACGCGCAAATGAGCAAAGAAACCTTAAACCTGACCAAAGCCTTAAAAGGCGACAGTAAAATGCAGGGAAATTGGGGCGAATTGGTTCTGGAACGTGTTTTAGAAAAATCAGGATTAGAAAAAGGAAGAGAATACGAAGTACAGCAGAGTTTTACCAACGCAGAAGGAAACCGCGTTTTTCCAGATGTTATAATTAATCTTCCAGACGGCAAGAAAATGATTGTCGATTCTAAAGTTTCGCTAGCAGCGTATGAAAAATGGGTAAACGAAGAATCAGAACTTCTAAAAATAGAATTCCTTAAAGAACATGTCATTTCCATCAAAAGGCATGTGGACCAATTGGGCAGTAAAAGTTATCATGATTTATATCAAATGGAAAGTCCAGATTTTGTCCTGCTTTTTATTCCGATGGAACCTGCCTTTGCAATTGCTTTAAACGAAGATCCGTCTTTGTACACCAAAGCCTTTGACCGAAATATTGTGATTGTAACTCCAAGCACGCTTTTAGCCACTTTACGAACAATTGACAGCATGTGGACCAATCAAAAACAGCAAGAAAATGCCTTAGAGATTGCCAGACAAGCAGGAGCGTTATACGATAAATTTGAAGGTTTTGTATCTGATTTAGTTCGAATTGGAAATAAGATAAAAGACACCAAGACAGAATACGAAAGCGCGATGAATAAATTGGTAGAAGGAAAAGGAAACCTGATTTCGAGCGTAGAAAGATTGAAAAAAATGGGAGCGAAGGCCAAGAAATCGCTTCCTGATGCCATTATCACGAGAGCCAGTTCAGAAGAAAACGAATTATTGAATTGAGAAATGAACCATATAAGTTATATAAGTTCATTTAATGCAATGTCTGACTAAGCGACGAAGGGCATATGAGAAGGAGGTGCAACAAAGGGCTTCGACTCCGCTAAGTCTGAGAAATTTGATGTAAAGTGATTGTCTCCCTGAGCGGAGTCGAAGGGCGATGCAACAAAGGGCTTCGACTCCGCTCAGCCTGACAAAATGTGATTTAATGCGATTGTCTCCCTGAGCGTCCCGAGAATTCGGGAGAAGGGCATCTCATGTCACTTAAACTGAAAAAAAATTAAATGAATAATGTAAACACATAGACACATAGAAATTGAGATTGGAGGAAAAGGCGTTTCACTTGCATGAATACACATAGCGTTGTGTTAAAAAAATAAACCATATAAGTCATATAAGTTCACTTAATCCAAAACTTACTTTTTCTTATATGACTTATATGGTGAGAATAAACACATAGTTCTATGTGTTAGAAACTAGTTTCTTTCTTTTACTCTTTTCAAAAGAATCAAAATCTATGTTTCTATGTGTTAAAAAAAAATATACAGCTAATCAAAAAACAAAAAAACAAACCATATAAGTTTATTCAGTTCAAAACTTAAAAATATCTTATATAACTTATATGGTTTAAAATAAAAAAAACACCAAAAACAAAAACATGAGTACAGATTTTAAGCCCGTTTCTTCATCAAAAGTGAGCATATCAGAATTAATGCTTCCTTCGCATACCAACTTTAGCGGAAAAATTCACGGAGGATATATTTTACAATTATTAGATCAGATTGCATTTGCATCGGCATCAAAATTTAGCGGGAATTATTGCGTGACCGCTTCGGTAGATACCGTAAACTTTCTTAAACCTATTGAAGTTGGAGAATTGGTAACCATGAAAGCTTCTGTAAATTATGTCGGAAGAAGTTCTATGGTAGTCGGAATTCGAGTAGAAGCAGAAAATATTCAGACAGGTGTTATCAAACATTGTAATTCGTCTTATTTTACAATGGTTGCCAAAGACAAAGAAGGAAAAAGCGTTCAAGTGCCAGGATTGATTTTGTCTAATTTGCAAGAGATACGCCGTTTTAGAAAAGCAATAAAACATATCGAAGTTAGAAAAGAAGTCGAAGAACACGAAAAATTGGCCAACATCAATTCGATAGAAGATTTGGCAAGCTTAGAAAAGTATAATGTTCTTTTAGAAATCAGCTAAATTTTCTTATATTTATTTCACACATTAAATACTAGAAAATATGGTCAAGTTTGGATATACAATATTATACGTTGAAAATGTCGAAGAATCTATTTCGTTTTATGAAAACGCATTTGGATTTTCGAGAAAATTCGTCTCACCAGAAAATGATTATGGCGAATTAATTACGGGAGAAACAACACTTTCTTTTGCTTCTAAAAAACTAGCGGCAAAAAATCTGCCTGATGGTTTTATCGAAAGCAGTTTAGAAGACAAACCTTTTGCTATCGAAATTGGTTTTATAACAGAAAATGTACCCGAAGTTCTGCAGAAAGCCACTTCTTTTGGTGCCATTATGGTTTCAGAACCGGTAGAAAAACCGTGGGGACAGATTGTTGCGTATGCAAGAGATTTAAACGGATTTTTGATTGAGATTTGTACAGAGGTAAAAGGGTAATTTTTGAAATGAACTACATACAAAGAAAACCGTATCTTTTATTTTTAGCGCTAATAGTCTTTCTTTTGAGTTTTGGCTTTTATAAAGGAGATGAAACACTTGATGTTAATATCCACGATACTTATTTTATCATTTCGTGGAAACATTTGATGATTCTTATTTCATTGTTTTTGTTTTTTATCTATGGAATGTACTCTATAGTAAAAAGAAGATTTTAAAAACATTTCACATCTGACAATTCTCATTTTACAAGAAAAAAACATTCACAAATATTTAGCATAAGTTCCAAAACTTTGCTTGCAAAAATTCCGTAACTTTAAGTGTAATTATTGGGTTACGGAATTTTTTCACTGAGTATTGCCGTTCAATTTTTCAGATTAATTTAGAATCTGATTTCCTTTTTTTTCTTAGTCAGAATAAATTGAATGACATAATTGTTTAAATGCAGACGATTATGAAAACAACTACTTTATTATTTTTACTTTTTACCGCCTTTACTGTCATTGCCCAAGACAAATTTTTTACGAGTACGGGGACAATAAACTTTGAAGCGTCTGTTCCGCTGTACGAAGAAGTGACCGCTGTAAATAGACAAGTTGCTATACTTTTAGAGCCTAAAACTAGTACTTTTATCTGTACTGTTGTAATCAAAGATTTTCGTTTTAAATTGAATCTAATGCAAGAGCATTTCAATGACAATTACATGGAAAGCAATCGTTATCCTAAAGCCGTATTTAAAGGAAAGATTGAAAAATTTGATTTGAAAGATATCAATGAAACCGAAAAGCAATATCAGATAAAAGGAAAATTGAATTTACGAGGCAAATCAAAAGAGATTATCGTAAATGCTTTGATTAAAAGAGTTCCAGAAGGCATTCAGGTTATCTCCGATTTTCCAATTGCTGTATCCGATTTTAATATTCGTATTCCGAATTCTATTGCGTCAAAAATTGCTAAAACGGCCAATACAGAACTGACGGGAATAGTACGCAGCGATGAAACCATGCTGACTTTAAAATAACAGGACGCGGATGACACAGATTTGCTGCCGCAAAGACACAGATTTACACAGATTTAATTAAAAAAAATCCGTTTTTATCCGCGTCTTTGCGATAGCAAATCTGTGTCATCCGCGTTATAATTAAGCGCTAAAGTTATTTAATACAATTTATAAGCGTTTTTTCTAAATCGGTAGATTGAAATTCAAAACCTGTTTTCTGAATTTTCTCTGATGAAACACGCTGTCCCGTTAAGACTGCAATGCTCATTTCGCCAAGTAAAATCTTTAACACAAACGGCGGAACTTTAGGCAGCCATATCGTATAATCGTATAGTTTAGCCATCACTTTAGAAAATCGGGAATTGGTCGTATTGTCGGTTACACAAGCATTGTAAGCACCTTCTAGTTTAGTGTCTACAATGCTTTTTAAATAAATCTGGCACAAATCTTCAATATGGATCCAAGGCAAGTATTGTTTGCCAGAACCCAGAACCGCACCAAAACCAGATTTAAAGGTCGGAATCATTTTTTTTAAGAACCCTTCGTTTTTTCCTAAAACGATACCTGTTCTAATTTTGACCGTTCTAATATTCAACGAACCAATTTTATCAGCGGCCTGTTCCCATTTTTGGCAAGTTATGCCAAGGAAATCATCAGCTGGAGGCGTGTTCTCGGTACAGATTTTATGGCTCGTAACGGCACCATAAATTCCGATTCCAGAAGCAGAAACAAACGCTTCCAGTTTTTTATTATTCATTTCTAAAATCGAATAAATCATTTCTACAGGACGTACACGGCTTTCTATAATGGCTTTTTTGCGTCTTTTGGTCCATCTTTTTTCTACAATTCCTTCGCCTGCAAGATGAATAATATAATCGGCATTGAGAATCGCATTTTTGTCGATATAATTTTTCTTTATATCCCATTTGTAATACGTAACCCTTGGCGTATTTTCTCTATCAGAACGGCTCAAAACCGATACAGTAAAACCTGCTTCGATCAGTACATCTGTCAAATGTTTTCCGATAAAACCGCTTCCGCCCGTTAGTAGAACATTTTGAGCCATAATAGTTTATAATATATTTAACAGTGTATAATGTTTAAGGAAGAGTAAAGGTACTTAAACAATGTTTACCTTTATGGCAAATTCTAAATTTTAATAAGATGGCGACTAAAAAGAAGGTAATTACCAAAGACGATATCGTTTCAAAATATATGGAAGAAGTTCTGGAAAAAGGACAAAAACCGAAATCGGTTTATCATTTTGCTAAAGAAAATGATTTTACAGAAACCGAATTTTATGCATTTTTTGGAACATTAGAAGGTTTAGAAAAAGAAATATTCCGACTGTTTTTTGAAAACACGGTGAATCTACTTCACAAGAACGAAGAATACCAGCAATATGACATGAAGAATAAAATGCTGAGCTTTTATTTTACTTTCTTCGAAATCCTGACAGCAAACAGAAGTTATGTTTTGCAATCGCTTAAAATAGATAAAAACCCGATTAAGAATTTAGTGCAGCTCACAACGCTTCGCAATAGCTTTAAGGAATATGTTTCTGAAATTTTAACTGACGATTATAGATTAGAACAAGAAAGATTTCAGAAGTTTCAGGAAAAAGCCATTCAAGAATCTTCTTGGTTGCAATTAATGCTGACGATTAAATTCTGGATGGAAGACGAATCTCCTGCTTTTGAGAAAACGGATATTTTTATCGAAAAATCGGTTAATGCTTCATTTGAATTGATGAATGTAGCACCGATGAATCATCTGATTGATTTCGGAAAATTTTTGTTCAAAGAAAAAGTACACAGCAGATAATGAAAACGATAGATTATATTCCGACTTCAAAAATTGAAAGAGCGGGAAAACTGGTTCAGACTGGAGCTAAAATTGGCGTAAACTATGTAAAACATTATGCCGAGAAAATAGTAAATCCCGATCTGACTCGTGATAAATTGAATGAAAACAACGCCGAAGATATTTACGACGGACTAAAAAGCCTTAAAGGAAGCGCTTTAAAAGTGGCTCAAATGTTGAGCATGGACAAGAACTTTTTGCCTCAGGCTTATGTAGAGAAATTTTCTTTGTCGCAATTTTCTGTTCCGCCGCTTTCTGCTCCATTGGTTTTAAAAACCTTTAAAAACAATTTTGGAAAAACGCCTTATGAAATTTTTGACGAATTCAACCCAAATTCGGTAAACGCTGCCAGTATTGGTCAGGTGCATTTGGCAAAGAAAAATGATAAAAAACTGGCCGTAAAAATTCAATATCCTGGAGTTGCCAATAGCATTTCGTCAGATTTGGCTTTGGTAAAACCAATTGCGATTAGAATGTTTAATCTTCAAGGAAAAGATTCTGATAAATATTTTAAAGAAGTTGAAGACAAACTGATTGAGGAAACAAACTATTTGCTGGAATTGAAACAAAGTCAAGAAGTGGTTGATGCCTGCGCTAAAATTGAAAACATTAAGTTTCCAAACTATTATTCTGAGTTTTCATCGGAGAAAATCATAACCATGGATTGGATGACGGGAATTCACCTTTCTGAATTCACCGCCCAAAATACCGATCAGGAAGTAGGCGATAAAATAGGACAGGCGCTTTGGGATTTTTATATGTACCAAATCCATGTTTTACGAAAAGTGCATGCAGATCCGCATCCAGGAAACTTTTTGGTCGACGATCAGAACCAATTGATTGCTTTAGATTTTGGCTGTATGAAACATATTCCAGAAGATTTTTATGTTCCGTATTTCGAATTAATCAATAAAAATGTAATTACAGACGAAAAACTTTTCAACGAAAAATTATTCGAATTAGAAATTCTGCGTCAAGATGATACACCTGCAGAAATTGAATATTTCACCGAAATGTTTCATGATTTATTATCGCTTTTCACGAAACCTTTCCAAAACGAAACTTTCGATTTTGCAGATGAAAAATTCTTTAACGCGATCGCCGAATTAGGAAAACGTTTCTCAGAAGATACCAATCTAAAAAAAATGAACGGAAATCGTGGCTCTAAGCACTTTATTTACATGAACCGCACTTTCTTTGGTTTGTATAATTTAATGTTTGATTTGAAAGCTAAAATTGTAGTAGATAATTATTTGAAATACTAAGTTTAGAAATTTCAAATAAAAAAAATCCAAATTCCAATCTTCTTAGAACTGGAATTTGGATTTTTTTTATTTGTTTAGCTTTAAAATTATATACTGTGTGTGTCTTTTTGAGCGATCTTTAAGTTTCAGGAGAAGAATCGCACATATGCACAATGCGAGCGATCCTTTTTCTTCAATTATAAAATCTAAATAATAAATCTGCCAAACTTGCGAGAGGATAAAATAATTATTTAATTTGAAAAAAATAAAAAGGTTGCTTTTATGTAAGATACACAAAGCAACCTTTTTTATCCAAATTATAGTTGAAGATTCATTTTAATCTCTTATGGAAAGATAACTTTTAAAGATCATTTGATTAATTAATTTTTTGCCTCATCTCATAAACTCTATTTACGTTTCCATTATTGGTAATTATAAGTTTACCAGTTTGTTTTAATATTGTGACATCAAATTGTGTACTATTACCTCCATCTTGGCAAGTCGTAGCAGAAGCTGTAAATTTTAAACCTGTGGCGTAACCGTTAGTATTAGTTACTGTATAGGGATTTCCAGCTCCAGAACCTCCTGTGTAGGCCATACCATTATAATATGTGGCAAGATTTATAATCATCGGTACAGTACAGCCATCTGCACTGCTGATAGTGAAATTTGAGAATTTTGGATCAGCAGTAAGATTAAATGTGTAAGAAGCACCAGGAGCCACGGTGGCACTAGTGTATACTATAGCACCAAAATCTTCCAGTTTTGTCCAGATCACATTACCTGAAGCGTCTGCAGATGTTGCCACATCTCCTGCTTGAGGTGCTTTATTATTTGTACCCAATTTAATTTGCGCTGTATTTGTCGTTGTTTTTCCTGTAGCGGTTATATTTGTTGCGGCTGTAATGTTTTTAGTCGCCATATTTAAATCCTGCGTTGCAGTATGGTTACCTAGGTTATCACCAGCTCCAATAGAGGCAGCAGATTTCCAAATTATGTTACCATTAGCATCTGCAGCTGTTGCAATAGAACCAGCAGCAGGAGCAGTGCCGTCTGTACCTTTAGAGATTGCTAAATTATTAACTGTAGTTTTGCGGGTTGCTTCTTCAATTGTCAAATCGTTTGCGCTATTTTTGCTAGAGTAAATACCAAAATTGCCTGATTCTTTGTACAATATATAAGTGTTGTCGTTATTTGTTGATCGGTCTTTGAAGTAAGCATCGTAAATATTATCAATTCTGTTTCTGTTTAGATTAAGCGTTGTAGTAGCGGTATGGTTACCCAAATTATCGCCAGCTCCAATAGAAGCCGCAGATTTCCAAATTATGTTACCGTTAGCATCTGCAGAAGTTGCAATAGAACCAGCTACAGGAGCAGTGCCGTCTGTACCTTTTGCTATTTGTGCTTGTTGTGCATTTAGTTTGTTAGAAATAGTAAGAGTACCGCTATTGTCAAGAGCCATACGTTGTACCCATGCTTTATTAGCATCAATGGTTTTCCAAGTAAACTGACCTGAGTTGGCCCAAGCAACGTCACCAGAATGATTTACCAAGTTGTATGCACCCTCTGTTGCAATTTTAGTCATGTCTTTACTTCCATAAATCCATATTTTGTCTCCAGTCACTACTTGATCAAAAGAAAGCTGTCCATTTGCAATGCTTACTTTCTTGCTAGCATTGATATTTGTCGCATTATTTATGTCTTTAGTAGACATGTTTAAATCCTGAGTTGCGGTATGGTTACCCAGATTATCACCTGCTCCAATAGAGGCAGCAGACTTCCAGATTATGTTACCGTTAGCATCTGCAGCAGTTGCGATAGAACCAGTAGCAGGAGCAGTGCCGTCTGTGCCTTTAGAAATTGCTAAATTGTTAACCGTAGTCTTACGGGTATTTTCATTAATGGTTAAATCGTTTCCGCTATTTTTACTAGAGTAAATTCCAAAAACACCTGCGTTTTTGTACAATCCATACGTGCTATTATTGTCAGTTACCTGATCTTTAAAGTAACTATCGTAAATATTATTAATTCTGTTTCCGTTTAGATTAAGAGTTGTAGTTGCGGTATGGTTACCAAGGTTATCGCCAGTTGCATCGGCACCTGTAATTAATTTATTCCAAGTGGTTCCGTTCCAAAAGTAAAATCCTGCTCCTCCTGTAAGGGCGGTATTGGTATTATAAACCAGTAAACTGTTTACAGGGTTTCCTCCGTTAATAATGCTTTTGTCTGTAAGACTAGGTATGCTTATCCTAGGTACTAATAGTCCTCTGTTTGTGGAGTTAAGATCTAATATAGAGGAGTCATCTGGGGCTTTTTTTCCAGGTATTGCCATTTGGGCATTTACTTGGCTTAAGGATAAAATTCCTGTTAATAAAATAAAGATAAAATTCTTTTTCATGATGAATGTTATTTTGTTACTAAAATTAAAATATAAGCGGTTGCTTATGAGGTTTAATTACAGCGCAAAATTACTTCGGCAATGAAAGTTGAATAACCTTTAAAAGTTTTTATACTATTAAAATAAGATAATTATCTTCTTCATGTTGATAATTATACAAAACGGCAATTTTTTTATTTCTGTATCGGATATAAAAATATCGTACTTCTCTTACGGAAATAGCGTGTAGGATTGAATTTTATTAGATATTGAAGAGAAACTAAAACAGCGTCTGTTGAAATGGAAAATAGAAAACGGAAATATTGTTTTGTATGCTTGCTGTTTATTTTGTTTGAAAAAATATGTTAATTCTGAGAAAAGCTATTCTGATACATTCCTTAAAAGGTTAGCAATGGTTTGTTCGTTTGCTTTAACCATCTTCGCATAATCTCTTTTAATGTTATCGGGTTTAATACCACTAACTGCTCCGCTAATAGATTGACGGATATAGTACTTAGAAACTTTATATTTTAAAAACAACGCTTCTAAAATATTTGAATCATAAGATTTGTAAATTTTGTTCTTATTAGTATTCATCACTTTATTGTTTTAAAAATCGTTACAAAGTTAGTTGATAATTTTAATCTGTCAAATTTTTTAGATGATAATTTCTTACTTTTTAGTGTTTAATTATAATTTTAACGTGGCTAAATTATTGGAATTACCAAGTAAAAATGGCTGTTTTAGCAGATTTGCTTTTATTAGATTTTTAATAGAATTATAATTCAGTTTATAATAATTTTACTATAGTTGTAAATTATATCCTATTTTGGATTTTTAAATAATCATTTTCAATAAATATTTATAAAAGCTTATGCGTAAATAAATTCCGACATAAAACTTTTTATTGTACTTTTGTGTGTTTATTCATTGGTTTAAAATTTTGCAACTAAAAAAAAGTATCTTTTTATATAAATAATTTTATTGGAGGGTAATTTTGTATAATGAATCCTATTTTAGAACGCCTTAAATTATTGGCGAAGAATGAAGGTATTACAATCACTAAGCTCGAGCTGACAATCGGAGCCAGTAAGGGTGTGCTGTCACGGGCTATAGCGCACAATAGTGATATTCAATCAAAATGGCTTTTAAACCTTGTAGAAAATTTTCCTGCCTACAGCTGCGAATGGCTTATAAAAGGTATTGAGCCTATGATAAGGGCTGAAATTGATTCTTTGCAAAACATGCCAGAATCTGACCTTGCCTATAAAGATCTCGCAGAATCCCGAAAAGAAACCATAGAGAGTTTAAAAAAGATTATTGTGCTGATGGAAGATAAAATTGCCTATAGAGAAAGCGAAAAGGTTTAGTTTTATTTCCTGTTTATTGGCACGCGGATGAGACAGATTCGCTTTCGCGAAAACGCTGATTTAAACTGATTTTTTCTTTAATTCAAACTTTCATACACGTATGTCTTCCTGAGCGTCCCGAGTCTTCGGGAGAAGGAGCGCGCGCATTATCTGTAATGTGCGTCCTCTCTTTGCGGTCCTTCGACTCCGCTCAGGAAGACATACGTTGAGCTAAAAAAACTGACAGGTTTACTTGGAATTTGGAATTTAAAAAATTTGGAATTTATTTCAAGATTCCCTTCTTATAAGTTGCAATCGCGCGATCTCTGGCAAAAGCATGATCCACCATTGGTTCGTTGTAACCCAAATCAAACTCTGGAATCCATTTTCTAATGTATTCTCCTTTTTCGTCAAATTTCTTTTGTTGGATTTCCGGATTGAAAACTCTGAAATACGGCGCGGCGTCGCAGCCAGTTCCCGCTGCCCATTGCCAGTTGCCAACGTTGGATGCTAATTCGAAATCTAACAATTTTTCGGCAAAATAAGCTTCGCCCCATTGCCAATTGATGAGCAAATGTTTGCACAAAAAACTCGCCACAACCATACGCACACGATTGTGCATATATCCCGTTTCATTTAACTGGCGCATTCCGGCATCGACCATTGGGTATCCAGTTGTTCCAGAACACCAGCGTTTAAAATCTTCTTCGTTATTGCGCCATTGAATTCCGTCGTAATTGGATTTAAAATTATGATTGACGCAATTTGGGAAACTAAACAGAATCTGAATAAAGAATTCCCTCCAGATTAATTCGCTTAAAAAAGTCTGATTTTTTCGGTTGGCCCAATTTACCAATTTTCGAATGCTAACGGTTCCAAAACGCAAATGTGGAGAAAGATAAGAAGTGCTGTCTAAGGCAGGAAAATCTCTGGTTTCTTTATAATTGGCAATTTGAGTTAAATTATGAGGCTGTACTTTTATGGTGCTTCTTTCGAAACCAATTGCAGCCAATTCTGGAAATTGGAATTTGTTTTTTGAAAAGTTCGATTGAAATGGAACAGAATCATATTCAGGTGCAGAACCAGAAAGATGGTATTTTTCTAGCCATTTATTTTTGTAAGGTGTGTAAACGGTATAAGGAAGTCCGTCTGCTTTTGTGATTTCTTTTTCTTCGAAAATTACATGGTCTTTATACGAGAAAGATTCGATATTATTTTCTTTTAATAAAGCTGTAATTGCAGTATCCCGTTTGATGGCAAACGGCTCATAATCTTTGTTGAAGAAAACCGATTGAATATCAAATTCTTCAATAAGTGATTTCCAGACTTCTTTTGTTTTTCCTTTTTTGATTAAAATCGAAGAATCTAGTTTTTGTAATTCGGAGTTTATTTTTTCGAGTGTATCGTAAATAAAAGTTACTCTGGAGTCGTTTTTTGGAAGGTGTTCTAAAATTTCATCATCGAAAATGAATAAAGGAACAACAGGAAAATCGGATTGTAAAGCGTGAAATAATCCTGTGTTGTCTTCTAGACGCAAATCACGTCTAAGCCAGAAAAGGGTAACTTTTTGTTTTGTCATTGTTTTGTTTTTTTAGCCACGAATTCACGAATTTTTTTTGATATGCTTTGTGTTTTTTTTTGCCGCGAATTACACGAATTACGCTAATCTTTTGATATGCTGTGTGTTTACTAGCCACGAATTCACGAATTTTTCTAATCTAAAGATAAAGAATCAGTGTAATTCGTTTTAAAATACACACAGCATATCAAAAAAAATTCGTGAATTCGTGGCGAACAAATCTTATTTTTTGGAATTAAATAATTCTTCGATTTTGTTGTGTCTGTATTCGAATATGCTTTTGAGTTTGTTTTGTACGACTAGCTTATTCATGATTCTGCCTAAAATTCCGAAGGGGAGGGCGTAATGCACAATGTCTGTCATTTTTGTTCCGCCGTCTGGAGCCGGTTCGAAAAAGTGTTTGTGATGCCAGAGTTTATAAGGTCCGAATTGCTGAATGTCGACAAAATATTCGTTTTCTTGACAAGCCGTGATTTCGGTAACCCAAGACATTTTGATTCCGAAAAGCGGTTTTAAAGTGTAGGTAATGATCTGTCCCTGATACATGCGTTTGCCATCGTAATCTTGAATTTGGAAATTCATATTGTCCAAAGTAATCGTCTGAAGGTTTTTTGGACTTGAAAAGAAATCCCAACATTCTTCTATGCTGGCGTTTATATGCTGTACAGTTACTATTTTGTATAATTTCATAAACTTTATAAATTCCAAATTTTTAAATCCCAAATTCCAAACTGTGTATTTATTCTCACCATATAAGTCATATAAGAAAATCAAGTTTTGAATTAAATGAACTTATATGGTTTATATGGTTTTTAAACATAGACTATGTGTTTAAAAATTGCGCCCAAATAATGCTACATTTTATAATATTTAAAAGGCACGAACAGCATTCCGAAACATTCTCCTTTTTCTTTTTGAAGGTGTTTGTGGTGGATTTTGTGTGCTTTTCTGAGTCCGATGAGGTATTTATTTTTGGTGTTTTTGAACCATTTAAAACGCTGATGAATCAAGACATCGTGAATTAGGAAATAACAGGCTCCATAAAGCGTGATTCCGCAGGCGACAAAAAACAGATAATTGAATCCGCCTTGAACGCCAAAATAAAACAGCACAATACTCGGAATGGCAAAAATGACAAAGAAAATATCATTGCGCTCGAAGGTGTTTTCGTATTTCGGCTGGTGATGATCGGCGTGAAAATACCACATAAAACCGTGCATTACGTATTTGTGCGTTAGCCAAGTAACACATTCCATAAACAGAAAAACGCCTAAAAAGATTAAAAAAGAAATCATTTTTTTATTGTTGATGTTATTATTTTGTTCAATGTTTTTTGTCAATCCGACGAAGGAGCAATCACACTAGTGATTCGACAAAGATTGCGGAGCTTCTTGCGTGCCCTTCGACTCCGCTCAGGGTGACAAAGCTTTACGTTTAATTTTTTAACACATGGGAACTATGTGTTTTTATGCAAGTGAAACGCCTTTTTCTCCATCTTGATTTCTATGTTTCTATGTGTTTAAATTATTTATTTTTTATCAGTTTGAGCGAAACGAGATGCCCTTCGACTCCGCTCAGGGTGACAAGCGGTACGTTTTATTTTCAACACTTAGATTTCAATAAGTGAAACATCTTTGTCACTTTGTCACTTTGTCCCTTTGTAACTACATTCAAACCAACTTCAATTTATAAGTTACAAAACTCTGCGCCAAAAGCCCTGCTTTGGTATAATTCGAAACCCTTATTCTAGAATTTCCAATTTCATAATAAGGTGTGTTTTTTAATTTTGTGAGCAGTTTTCTGTAATAAACATAAGCGGTGTAAACCCCGAATTTTGCTTCAATCGGAAGTTTTACAATTCCCTGATACGCAATTCTAAAATCTTCTTCGATTTCTTTGATGATCTGGTTTTTAGAATCTTCGTTGAAATTATTGAGATTGATTCCTGGGAAATATGCACGGTTTAAAATGGTATTGTCGTCTTTTAAATCTCTCAAGAAATTTACTTTCTGAAAAGCAGATCCTAAACGCATGGCTTCATTTTTCAATTGCTCGTATTTATGTTCTTTTCCAGAAACAAAAACTTTCAGACACATTAATCCAACAACATCTGCAGAACCGTAGATGTAGTCAATGTATTCGGTTTGTGTCTGATAATTGGATTTTATGAGATCCATTTTCATGCTTTTTAGAAATGCTTGAACCAGATCGTCCGTAATATTATATTCTTTTACGGTGTGCTGAAAAGAATTCAAAATAGGATTTAAGCTAATGCCAAGTTCCATGGCTTTATAATATTCTTTTTCGAAATCTTCTATAAGATATTCTTTTTCATAATCGTGAAATGAATCTACGATTTCGTCAGCAAAACGGACAAATCCGTAAATGCTGTAAATGGCATCGCGAATGCTTGGTGAAAGCATTTTGACAGCAAGCGAAAATGAGGTACTGTAATTTTTGGTTACCAGTTTGCTGCATTTGAAAGAAACGGCGTCGAATAGTGATTTCATTTTTTAAGATCTAAAAGATTTTTGAATTAATTCAGCTGCTAGTTTTCCTGAAATTAAAGCAGGCGGAACACCTGGGCCAGGAACAGTTAATTGTCCTGTAAAATATAGATTCTTGACTTTTTTGCTCTTTAATTTTGGTCTTAAAAAAGCCGTTTGCAATAGCGTATTGGCCATTCCGTAAGCATTTCCTTTGTAAGCATTATAATCAGTTACAAAGTCATTTTTACAGAATGATCTCTTAAAGATAATGTTATTTTTTATTTTTTGCTGTGTAAGTTGCTCAAAACGAGCGATTATCTTTTCAAAATATTCTTCTCTAAGTTCTTCGGTATCTTCAATTCCGGGTGCAAGCGGAATTAAGAAAAACCCAGATTCCATTCCTTCTGGTGCAGCAGTTATATCTGTTTTGGACGGAAAATTGGCATAAAATAATGGAGCCTCAGGCCATTTTGGATTGTCGTAAATATCGGCAGCATGCTGATTGAAATCGACATCGAAAAATAAGGCATGATGCGAAATGTTTTCTATTTTTTTATTGAAACCAATAAAAAATAGGAGAGAAGAAGGTGCAAAAACTCTGCTTTCCCAGTATTTTTCAGAATACATTCGGTGCTCTTTTTCCAATAAAGTTTCAGAATGCTGATAGTCGGCACCGCTTAAAACGATATCTGCTTTTATGATTTCGCCATTTATTACAATTCCAGAAGCAGTTTTGTTTTCAACGATTATTTTTTCAATCGGAGAATTGGTTTTAATTGTAACGCCCAACTCCAGTGCCAGTTTTTCGATTGCTCGAATGACATCAAACATTCCGGTTTTCGGATGCCAAGTTCCTAAGCCGAAATCGGCATAATTCATGAAATTATAAAAAGAAGGCGTTTTGGCTGGTTTTGCTCCGAGAAATAAAACGGGAAATTCTAGAATTTGAATTAATCTTTCGTTCTTGAATTTTTTTCGAATATCAGAACTAACATTCTTAAAAAACTGATCGAGTTTTAATGCCGTTTCTTTTGTAATCAATTCAAGAGGAGAAACCCCAGGGTGATATACTAAATCTTTGATAGCAATGTCATAATTGCTTTTGGCTTGGTTAATAAAGTTTTGCAGTTTTTGACCGCTTCCTTTTTCAATTGCTTCAAAAGTGAATTTTATTTCTTCGAGATTATCAAAAATGCTGATAAAATCATTGATGCCAAAATAAACTTGATAAGCAGGATTTAGTTTTATAAGCTCGTAATAATCCGAAGGTTTTTTGTTGAAGTCATTAAAAAAACGTTCAAAAACATCAGGCATCCAATACCAGCTTGGTCCCATGTCAAACGTAAAACCGTCTTCTTTAAATTGTCTTGCACGCCCGCCAATGGTGCTGTTTTTTTCGTAAATAGTAACCGTGTTTCCTTGCTGAGCAAGGTAACACGCGGCCGCCAAAGAAGAGAAGCCAGAACCAATTATTTGAATAGTTTTTCTCATTTGTTTAACAAATATAAGAAAAACTTAAACAAAAAATAAATTAAAGCATGTTAATAGTTTCTTCCATGGAGTCAAAAACACGGATTCTGTCTGTAAGGACTTTGGCGTCTATAGATTCTGTCATTTTGCCCATAAGCCAGATTTCGTTGTTTTGCTGCAATAATTTCTGTCCCATAGATTTAACATATTGGTTGATTACACTTCTGTCTGGCTGAACTGTCATAAAAGAAATGAAAACAATGTTTTCAAAATGTTTCGTTAGATCCTGAAGGTTTTCTATAGGCATGCTTTCTCCTAAATAAATGGTTTTGTAGCCTTTATCTAATATTTCGTATTGCAGGTATAATAATCCAATCTGGTGAATTTCATTTAGCGGAAGCGATAGAACAAAAATTCGATCCGTTTTTGTCGGTTTTCTAATTTGAAGGCTTTCTGTGTAAATCAATATTTTCTGTTTGATCAAATGACTCATAAAATGTTCATTTGCAGGAGTAATGGTTTCAGACTGCCATAACAATCCAAGTTCTTTTAAAAGAGGCAAAAAATGATCTTTAAAAACTTCTTTAAACGTTTTTTCTGTAATAAGCCAATCGAATGTATTGAAGAATAATTCTTGGTCAAAATTCATCATTGCCATTTTAAAAGAGGTAATGGCGTAGTTTTGAGAGTTTTTCTTCGAAATTATTTCGCGAACTAACTGCGGTATTTTTTCTTCAGGATAGGTTGCAATTTTAGAAATCTTATAGCCGTATTCGTGCAGTAACGTAATATTTAAAAGTTTCTGCAGGTTTTGAAGATTGTAAAATCTAATATTAGTATCGGTTCGCATAGGTTCAAGAATATTGTATCTTTTTTCCCAAATGCGTATGGTATGCGCTTTAATTCCAGATAAGTTCTCAAGATCTTTAATACTGAAAACAGTTTTAATATTGTTTATCATTATTCGCGATTAAGTCAACAAATGTAAAATAAAATCTTATATGCGACCTTAAAACTACATTAAAAAGATAGAGAATTAGAGGTTTAGGTATTCAGAATATATTTTTTACCTAAAATCAGGTAATTATTTCTTAAGAAATATATTACTTTGATAAAAAACAAAACAGCCAGCAGATTTAAAATCTAGACTGGCTGTTCTGAAAATGTTCGATTTTTATGTTTATTTGCAGAAAGTGGCTTTGTTTTTTATAGCGCTCTGACTTCCTAATTCGATTGCTTTGCTAAAATCTTTACAGCAATTTTTTTTGTCTCCAATTTTATTATAAGCCAAACCTCTTAAGTTATAAGCGATATAATCTTTCGGATTTAAGCCTAAAGAAGCGGTACAGTCATCAATAGCGCCCTGGTAGTTTTGCAATTTGTAATTGACATTGGCTCTGCCGGTAAAAGCATCGGCATTCATGCTGTCTAGTTCAATTGTTTTGCTAAAGTCGGCTTGAGCTCCTTTCAGGTCATTTAACTTCAGTTTTGCCACACCGCGATTTTGATACGCTTCAACAAATTTAGAATTCATGCTGATGGCTTTGGTGTAATCGGCGATGGCACCTTTGGTGTTTCCAGCTTCGGCTTTTTTCATGGCTTTGTCAAAATAAGCGGTTGCAGATTGTGCCCATGAAGAGCATGCGATCATCATAAATGATGCTAATAGTAGGTTTTTCATAAAACTAATTTGGGATTAGTGATTTAATTATTCGTCTACGAATTTAGGAAAGTTTTTATTTTATGAGGGAAATTTCTTTTAAATAATAATGATTAGTAAAACAAAATTTTTTAATGACAATGATATTCAATTTTTCTTCTTATAATGTGAATTATCATCTTGTTTTCATCTGTATATGTTTTTGTAATCCAGTTTTTATACTTGTCATAGATAATATCAATTTTTACATGTGATATTTTTTCTTCTTTAGCGGAATAACCCGATAGCCATTTGTAAGTTTTTGATTTTGGAGTTATATAAGTTTTGTAATAATTCCGAATTTCTTTATTGTTCGTGTAGTAATATTTAGAATCAGAGATAGAGTCTTTATAGGTGTAATAAAACCTGGAATTTTCCAGGAAATTATTGTCATAGCTTTCTGTTATTTCCAAAGAGTATTTGTTGTTTTTTATATTTTTTACAATTTCTTTTCTATTATACTTGGGGCGAATTTTTATTTTAAAAATGGTGTCTTTCGCTTTTTTGTATTCATACAAGGTTTCTCTTTCAGGATAAAAACTCAATTGATTTTCTTGTTTAGAGAGCATTCCTTCGCCTGTTGGGTTTTCAGGATTAATATATAATTCCTGAATTAGTTGATTCTGATTATTGTATTTATAATTTCTGGAATCTGCTAAAGTGTCGTTTATAAAGTGTTCTTGTAATATAACCAGATTGTCTTTGAAATGATTAAGGTATTTTTCTTTTTGCTTTGGGTAAGTATTAATTCTAGTTACATCTGGAAATGCAGTTTTATTGCTGAAATATTGAAATATTACAGGCGTAAGTATATTTTGGTCAAATTGAGAAATAGTAATAATTCTTTCTAAATCATCAAAATAAATTGCTTGCCATAGGTTATTGATTGATTTGTCGTAGAGATTTAGAGTTTTTAATTTTCCTTTAGAAGAAAATTCAATTTCAGAAATTTTTTTGATTGAATCTGTTTTATTGCCGGATCTGTTTATTCTATAGTCTTCAATAAATATTTTCTTTACACATCCTTTAAAATCAATGTTAGAAGGGATGAATTTATCTTTATCTATTATGTTTTGTTGAGCGATGTTTTTAGTGCAAGAAAATAGAAGCACGAACAGTAATATTCTTTTCATTTAAAACGGAACTAGATTTTTAGGATTTTCGACATTTTGCTTCCTTGCAAATTAAATAAAATTTGAAGTGATATGTAGAAAAAATCGGATAAAAATAAAAGTCTTTGCTATTCCTTTTGTTGATTTAAATGTTTGATTGTTTTGCTTTGGAAATAAGCGTATAATTGATTAGATCTATTGTTTTTTTAAATGGCCTAAAAAAAACAAAAAAGGCCAAGTAAAATAATTACTTGACCTTTTGTGACCCGACTGGGGCTCGAACCCAGGACCCCATCATTAAAAGTGATGTGCTCTACCGACTGAGCTATCGAGTCGTCATTTCTTCAATGAGGGTGCAAATATAAGGACTTATTTTAGGTTGGCAAGCCTTTTTTGAATGAATTTTGAAATAAAATTTATATAAAATCCTAAGCGCTTGTTTTGTAGTGGAATAAAATTTTATGATTTTAAATAAGGCAGAAATTTCGTTAGAGATTAATCGTACTTATCTTTTAGTCTAAAATTTGCCACAATAGCATTTGTTACCAAGAAGTTGTAACCAATATCGATGGTTTTGTCTTTAGATTTAAAATATCTTCCGTCAGTGTAAATTATTTCTTTCTTATCTTGAGGATTCCAGAATTCGATATAATATTTATGTTCGAAATTGCTGATTGTTTTCTGACCTTTGAAAATTTCTGTAAATAAATAATAGCTTTCAGATTTAGTTAAATCGCAAATCTGATTTCCTTTTCTAAAACTGATTCTTCGTAACGGAAATAAGAGCTTTTCTGTTTTTATAGGAGCGAGTCTTATTTGTTGGTACAAATATCTAACAGGCATATATGCCCAAATTAGAGCTTCAGGAGATTGTCTTCCGTAATCGCTAACCGATTTTACAATTTTATTTTTTTTGATGAATGTTATAGTGATAGTTTCATCATCTGTCCAGTTTGCTGTATAGCTATCTTCAAGATTCATTATATCAGCTTTTTTAAAACTGGTTTGAATTTTTTGATATTGGGTTTGGGTTATTTTTGATTTAAAAAAACCATTCTGGGTATTATAATCTTGTCCATAATATAAGACATTGCCATTGTTTTCAATTTTTATGTTTGAAATAGGGCAAGAGCCAAAACATCCTGAAGAAGAAACTATGATTTGGTCATAATTTTCGTTTGGATTGATTTTGTATTTTACTTTGGCAAATTTAGCAAAGGTACTGTCATCTATTTGTGTAGTTAATGTATCTTCAATAATAGATTTTATTTTCTGATTCTCCCAAGTTTTACTTCCTAAATCAAAAATTTTCAAACTATCGTTTTCGATTTTATATTTGGTATTAGTTCCTAAAAAGTATGTTCTTCTATCGTTCCATTCTTTTGCTTCGGTTGTTTTGAAATATCCAGATTTGTTTTCGCAGATATGGTTTTCTAAAAATGTATATCCTATTCTGCGCTCGGCAAAAGGTGGTGGCGGTGGTGGCGGAATTTTGGAATTCTTAGGTTTTTGTGGTTTTTTTATGCTTAATGTTTTGATATACGTCCATTCGCCAAGAATATCTTTTTCTAATTTTTTGTCATTATTCTTTTGGCAGGAATGTAAAATGAAAAATAGTATGATTGATAATACATGTGTTGGCTTCATATATTTATTTCGGCTATTATAGTTTAGTTTATAGTAATGTAAATATAACCGATTTTGAAGTAGTGTAAAACCTGTAAAACTAAAAAAGCGGAAATCCTATCAACAAGATTTCCGCTTTTAGTGACCATGGAGGGATTTGAACCCTCACGCCCTTGCGAGCACCACCCCCTCAAGATGGCGAGTCTACCGTTTCTCCACATGGCCTTAAAAGAAAAAAGGTCGAGTAAAATAAATTACGCGACCTTTTGTGACCCGACTGGGGCTCGAACCCAGGACCCCATCATTAAAAGTGATGTGCTCTACCGACTGAGCTATCGAGTCATTGCTTTCAAGAAATTTAATTTGTTAATCACAAAATTTGTGACCCGACTGGGGCTCGAACCCAGGACCCCATCATTAAAAGTGATGTGCTCTACCGACTGAGCTATCGAGTCATTTAATTTCTTGAATGCGGGTGCAAATATAAGGAGTTTTTTTTGAAGTTTCCAAGCTATTTTATCATAAATTTGTCTTTTTTTTGGAAAAGTTTCCAATTGCTTAGTTTATAAGGTTTTATTAATATGAAAAAAATTGTGTTGTTAGGTTATATGGGCTGCGGAAAGTCGACAATAGCCCAAAATTTGTCAAAAATTACAAATATTCCGTTCTTAGATTTAGATAAATGCATCGAAGAAAGAGCAAATTTATCCATAAATGAGATTTTTGAGAAGCACGGAGAAGTGTATTTTCGAAAATTAGAACACGAAATGTTCGTCGAATTGCTACAGTCTTCAGAAAATAATATCATTGGTTTAGGTGGAGGTACTCCGTGTTATGCCAATAATCATGAATTGCTAAAAGGCGATGATGTAACCTCTATATATTTAAAAGCATCAATTGACACCTTATATGATAGATTGGTGCATAACAAAAGTAAGCGTCCTTTGATTGCTAATATGAATGAGGAAGAAATGAAAGAGTTTATCGCGAAACATTTATTCGACAGAAGTTTTTATTACAATCAAGCGAAATACAAAGTTTCAGTTGATGGTCAATCTGTCGAAGAAACGGTTCAGGATATTTTGAAAATATTAGCTTAAAGAAGCATAATCGCCGTTTTCTGAATTGAAAACAACTTGAACATGCTCTAATAAAGAAGTTGAAAGCGAAATTCCTTTAAAATCTGCCTTTACTGGGTATTTTTTATGATTTCGGTCAACAAGTACTGCTGTTTTGAATTTTTTAAGCGGAACATCTAAGAAATGACGAACAGCATAGATTAAGGTGGTTCCTGAGTTTAAAACATCGTCAACCAGAACCAATCCTTTGTTTTTATATTCTTCAGCACTTAATGAAGTGTGTATCGCTTCTTGCGGATTTTGTTTGTTTATTTTGACTTCGCAGATAGAAACCTTTAAGGTAGAAATGCTGCTAAGTGCCGAAGCTATTTTTTCGGCAAAAACAAATCCGTTAGAAGCAATTCCGGCAATAATCACTTCTTCTTCGTCTACAAAAGTCTCGTAAATTTGGTAAGCGATACGTTTTATTTTATGGTCGATTTCTTGATTTGTTAAGATAATATTGCTGCTCATGATTTTATTTTTTGCTAAGATAATTATTTTAAATTCCAATTTCTAAAATCCAAATTCCAATTGCTTGAATTCAAAATTTAGCGATGTAGTTTTGGAATTTGGAATCTATTTTTTAGGTTTTGTGAGTTTTTTGGAATTTGGAATTTAAGATTTGGAATTTAAATCTCATCATCTTCCTCATCAATAAAATCGTCTCCATAATCGTCAATGTCTCTTCGGTCTTTTTTAGTCGGGCGTCCTGCACCAGTTCTTCTAGAATGTTCTTTAGATAGTTTTAACATCTCTAAATGTGCAAACGCCTCTGGCGGAGTTTCGTTTTTTTGATAAATATCTACCAATTTTGCTCCGACACGATTTTGCGGAATGTCTAAAACTGTTATAATTTGTGTAATTTGATCTTTTCTAAAGGTAATCTTGTCTGTTGGAAATACCTCTTTTGATGGTTTTGCAACTTGCCCATTTACAGTGATCTGGTTCTTTTTGCAAGCTTCTGTAACCATGTTTCTAGTCTTGTAATATCGAACGCACCATAAGTATTTATCTATTCTCATAATTTTTCTAAAATAGAAGTTAAATTCTTTACAAAAATAAATCAATATTGTATCTTGCGCACCTAAAAAAATGCTAATAATGAATAAATTTAAATATTATTTTGTTTTGTTACTTGCTGGTCTTGCCATCGTTTCTTGTAATAAAAAGGATGACGATGATCCAGTAGTTGTTCCGCTTAGGGATTATCAAGAGCAATTTAATACTGATAATGCAAATATTGAAGAATATTTGAATACCAATTATATTACTGTGTCTGCTAATATGGATGTTACTTTTACGAAAATAACCGATCCAGCAACTCAGCCTTCTGTAATGTCTTATTTAAATAGTCCGACTTATCCAAAACTGCTTTTAAGAGAGATACCATACGTACACGGAATAACTTATAAAGCATACTATTTAGTTTTGAGAGAAGGTTCAGGTACTTCTCCGATGAATACAGATGGAGTAGTAACGGCTTATAGAGGAGAGTATTTAAAGCGTGTTGATGCAACGGCTTCTGAGCCTACTCATTTAACCACAACATTGTTTGAAGAAGTGGTTTATCCTAAGACTTCTCTAGATTTATTTCAAACTATATTAGGTTGGAGTGAATTATTTCCACAATTTAAAACTGGTACAACTACTTATAATGAAGACGGATCTGCAAATTACCAAGACTTTGGAGCTGGAGTTTTGTTTATTCCTTCTGGTTTAGGGTATTACGCAGGTAGTTCTAGTGGAGGTACAATTCCAGCATATTCTCCTTTAATTTTTACTATAAAATTATACGATTACAAGAGATTGGATCATGAAAATAATGGTTATTCTACAGCTGGAGAATTAGTTTTGAATCCTGATGGTATTTTTGATTATCAGGAAGATTTAAATGGAGATGGATATGTTCGTGACTACAGAAATACAACATTATATCCTAATCCGCCTGCTAATCCAGACGATTCTGATGGAGATTTAATTCCAGACTTCTTAGATCATGATGACGATGGGGACGGTTATTTAACTCGTTTTGAAATTACAAAACCTACTGGAGCTCCAGTTACGGGAATTAGTTTGTATTATCCTTATGATCCAATTGGAGACAATCCTGCTACACCAAATGTTGATGAAACAGAGACTTGGGGTGTTCCTAGAAGACCAACAGGAGAGCTTACAGATCCTACAAAACCGGAGTCTATAACAAATCCTCGCTTGTTTGTTCCTGAGGATTATACAGCGCCAGGGCGTTTAAGAATTCATCTTGATAAAACATATCCTTATCAAAAGAATTAAAAAATAGTTTAATATAGAAAAAGCCTCGAAATTTAGATTTCGAGGCTTTTTTTGTTGTTTTTTTCTCTTGTATTAATGATGTTTGTGAGTTTAAAAGTTTTGGTTTAAAGTAATAAACTAAAAGAAAAAAGAATATTGAAAGGGTGAAAAAAGGCCATAAAAAAACCTCGGAATGTAAATTCCGAGGTTTTTATAAAGTAATAAGAAAACTTTAAATTATTTTCTTTTAATAACTCTTTCTACAGCTTCAACAATTGCTTGATTGTTTAATTTGTATTTTTCCATTAATTGCTCTGGAGTTCCAGATTCTCCAAAACTATCTTTTACAGCCACAAATTCTTGCGGAGTTGGATTGTTTAAAGCTAATACGCCAGAAACGCTTTCTCCAAGACCCCCAAGGTAGTTGTGCTCTTCTGCGGTAACTACACATCTAGTTTTAGCAACAGATTTTAGAATAGCTTCTTCATCAAGAGGTTTGATAGTGTGGATGTTGATTACTTCAGCAGAAATTCCTTTTGCTTCAAGAGCTTCAGCAGCAATAAGAGCTTCCCAAACTAAGTGTCCTGTTGCAATGATGGTAACATCTGTTCCTTCGTTTAACATAATTGCTTTTCCAATTACGAATGGCTCGTCAGCAGGAGTGAAGTTAGCTACAACTGGACGTCCGAAACGTAAATATGCTGGACCGTGGTGATCTGCTAATGCTAATGTTGCAGCTTTAGTCTGGTTGTAATCGCAAGTATTGATTACAGTCATTCCTGGCAACATTTTCATTAATCCGATATCTTCTAAGATTTGGTGAGTTGCCCCATCTTCTCCTAAAGTTAAACCTGCGTGAGAAGCACAGATTTTTACATTTTTGTCTGAGTAAGCAACAGATTGACGAATTTGATCGTAAACTCTTCCTGTAGAGAAGTTAGCAAAAGTTCCTGTAAAAGGAATTTTTCCTCCAATTGTTAAACCTGCAGCGATTCCAATCATGTTTGCTTCAGCGATTCCGATTTGGAAAAAACGCTCTGGGTGATTTTTCTTGAATTCATCAAATTTTAATGATCCAATTAAGTCAGCACATAATGCTACAACATTTTCGTTTTTCTGACCTAATTCCGTCATTCCCGCTCCAAAACCAGAACGAGTATCTTTACTTCCTGTATTTGTATATTTTTTCATTGTTTATCTTTTGAGGTTCTAAGTTTTTCAGCTGTTAAGGTTCTACGTTTTTCACTGAACACTTTTTACTGAATACTGAACACTTTTTTTAATAGTCTACTTGGTCTTTAGAATAATTTTGAGCTAATGCAGCTGCCAATTGGTCATCGTTTGGAGCTTTACCGTGCCAAGCGTGTGTGTGCATCATGAAGTCTACACCATTACCCATTTCTGTGTGCAATAAGATACAAACTGGTTTTCCTTTTCCTGTTCTTGATTTTGCATCAGTTAAACCAGCGATAATAGCATCGATATTGTTTCCTTCTGTAATTTCTAAAACATCCCAGTCAAAAGCTTCAAATTTTGCGCGAAGGCTTCCCATTGCCAAAACTTCGTCAGTTGTTCCGTCAATTTGTTTTCCGTTAACGTCAACTGTAGCAATAAGGTTGTCTACTTTTTTAGCAGAAGCATACATAATAGCTTCCCAGTTTTGACCTTCTTGTAATTCTCCGTCTCCGTGTAAAGTAAAAACTAAATGTTTGTCTCCGTTTAATTTTTTAGCTTGAGCTGCTCCCAAAGCTACAGATAAACCTTGTCCTAATGAACCAGATGCCATACGAACTCCAGGTAAACCTTCGTGAGTTGTTGGGTGTCCTTGTAAACGAGAATTTAATAATCTAAAAGTAGACAATTCTGAAATTGGAAAATAACCGCTACGCGCTAGAACGCTATAGAATACTGGTGAGATGTGACCATTTGAAAGGAAAAAGATGTCCTCTCCAATTCCGTCCATATCAAAACCTTCTTTGCGGTCCATAATATTTTGATATAGTGTAACCAAAAATTCAGTACAACCTAAAGAACCACCTGGGTGTCCAGAGTTTACAGCATGTACCATTCTAAGAATATCTCTTCTTACTTGGATCGTTAAATCGCTTAATTGTTGTGTGTTAGGCTTCATTTTATATGTAAAAGTTAAACTGAAGCAAAAGTAAACGTTATTTTGCGGGGAGACAAATGATTTTTTGCTTTAGTTTTACAGCAATTGTTAAAATTTGCTCTTTTTTTTACATTATCTAAAAAAATATAACGACTGTTTTTCTTTTTGATTTTTTATAAGTGTATTTTTTACAATTTTTATTTAATTCATAAAAAAATCTTGCGCTTTGCAAGATTTTAAGTTGGAGAGAAAGCAAAAGATTGTTACTCAGTATCGCCTTCGCTATAAAAATTATTTTCTTCATCTTCTGAGCCTATATCTTCCATCTCATCGTCTAGCTCAGCTCCTGGAATGTCCAAATCATTTCCGATTTTGTCACTGTTTTGCTTCCATTCGTGATTGTTCTGGTTAATGATGCGTTCTCCTGAAATCTCTTCGGGATTGATATCTTCCAATTTATTATCTTGATTGTAAATGTCTTCGTTTGCTGGATAATCCATGTTCTCAAGATTTTTTTCAATCTGTTCATCTTTGATTTGGTCTCGTTTTTCTTCAGCATTTATCATGATTTCTAAAATTTAATTGTTTATTGTTTTAAAGTTACAAAATCATCGTGTTACGATATTATATTTTAAATGATGGAAATTGCAGTTTTTACATTTAATTGTTACAAAGACGTTTGCGTTAGGGATAGAAGCGGCATCTCCCGATTTAGAAAAACAAGGCTTTTTAGCCGTAGTTTTTGTTAATCGGGAATATAGCGGATAGCCCGACCGAAGGGAACGCCCAAATTCTAGGTTTAAGATTTAAAGTTTGTTTAATCATTATCTAATTTTCTAATTGTCCAATTGTCTAATTTGCCAAATTCCAGGTTTCAGATTTCAAGTTTGTTAATCATTCTCTAATTTTCTAATTCACAAATTATCTAATTCTTTAAATTAGATTATCTTTGCCGTCCCGAACAATAGGGAGAAAAACGAATTTATGAAGTTTGATTTATTACAAAAAGATCCGCAGTCTAAAGCTAGAGCGGGTAGTATTACTACAGATCACGGCGTAATTGAAACGCCTATTTTTATGCCTGTTGGAACTGTTGCTTCTGTAAAAGGAGTGCATCAGCGTGAGCTAAAAGAAGAAATCAATCCAGATATTATTCTTGGAAATACCTACCATTTATATTTACGTCCGCAAACTGAAATTCTTGAAAAAGCAGGAGGACTGCATAAATTCATGAATTGGGATCGTAATATTTTGACCGATTCTGGAGGATATCAAGTATATTCTCTTTCATCAAATAGAAAAATTAAGGAAGAAGGAGTTAAGTTTAAATCGCATATTGACGGTTCTTACCACTTTTTTACGCCAGAAAACGTAATGGAAATTCAGCGTACCATTGGTGCCGATATTATCATGGCATTTGATGAGTGTACACCTTATCCTTGCGACTACCGTTACGCACAGCGTTCTATGCACATGACGCACCGTTGGTTAGATCGTTGTATCAATCATTTGGAAAAAGTTCCTTATAAATACGGTTACGAGCAAACGTTTTTTCCAATTGTTCAAGGAAGTACTTATAAAGATTTACGCCGTCAGTCGGCTGAGTATATAGCCAATGCTGGACAGCAAGGAAATGCAATTGGCGGACTTTCTGTAGGGGAACCAGCTGAAGAAATGTATGCTATGACTGAAGTGGTTTGTGAAATTCTTCCAGAAGATAAACCTCGTTATTTAATGGGGGTTGGAACTCCGATAAACATTTTAGAAAATATTGCCTTAGGTATCGATATGTTTGACTGCGTTATGCCAACTCGTAATGCAAGAAATGGAATGCTTTTTACAGCAAACGGAACCATCAATATCAAGAATAAAAAATGGGAAGCCGATTTTTCTCCAATCGATGAAATGGGGCATACTTTTGTTGATACAGAGTATTCTAAAGCATATTTGCGCCATTTGTTTGCTGCTAACGAATATTTAGGAAAACAAATTGCTACGATTCATAATCTTGGTTTTTATATGTGGTTGGTTCGTGAAGCTAGAAAACATATCTTAGCCGGAGATTTTAGACCATGGAAAGAAATGATGGTTAAAAATATGAGCCAACGACTTTAAAAAAGTTTCAAGTTTCAGGTTTCAAGTTTAGGTTGTGTAGATAACTTGAAACATTAAACCTGAAACAAAATAAACAAAAAATTTATGCTGTCGATAATAGATAAATACATTTTAAAAAGATACCTCGGAACTTTTTCTGTGATGCTTCTTTTATTTGCGCCAATCGGAATCGTAATTGACGTTTCTGAGAAGGTTAATAAAATGCTAGAAAATAAGATTCCGTTTGGAGATATTGCTTTCTATTATTATAATTTCACGATTTACTTTATTAACTCGCTGTTTCCGATATTTTTGTTTTTGTCGGTAATTTGGTTTACTTCAAAACTGGCGAATAATACAGAGATTATTGCGATTTTAAGTTCTGGGATTTCTTACACGCGTTTTTTGCGTCCTTATATAATAGGAGCAACAATCGTTTCTATTTTCGTTTTGCTGATGGGATTCTTTATTGTTCCAGCAGCAAGTGAAGGCTACAATAATTTTAGGTATACGTATCTGAAAGGAAATGGTAAACAGCTCATGCGTGGTGAAAACACTAACGTTTTCAGACAGATAAATGATAATGATTTTATTTTCGTAAACAGCTTTAATGAAGAAACTAAAACAGCTTTTAATTTTTCTTTAGAACATTTCGAAAAAGAAAAATTAACCTATAAAATTACAGCAAGCCGTATTAAATGGGATCCGAAAAAGAAGGTTTACGTTTTGTACGATTACACAAAAAGAACTGTTGGAGAATTGAATGATGTAATTGAAAAATTTCCAGAGAGAAATGTTGCTTTTAAATTTGAATTGGCCGACTTAACGCCAGTTGTTTACATTGCCGAAACGCTGACTTTGGGTAAATTAATTGATTTTATCGAAAAAGAAAGAAAAAGAGGTTCTGGAAATATCAATACGTATCTGGTTGTTCTTTATAAAAAATACAGTATACCAGTTTCTGCCTTTATCTTAACGATTATTGCGGTTTCAGTTTCTTCGATGAAACGTCGAGGCGGAATGGGAATGAACCTTGCTATTGGAATTGCAATTGCGTTTTCATTTGTATTCTTCGATAAAATCTTTGGTACACTTGCCGAAAAATCTACATTTTCACCTTTATTGGCTGTATGGTTCCCGAATATTGTTTTCGGAATTTTAGCAGTTTATCTATTACGTAATGCGAAACGATAATTTAAAAAGTTATTTAAATCTTCACTTAATTGTTTTTATCTGGGGTTTTACGGCTATTCTAGGCGCTTTAATTACTATTGATGCCGATAATCTAGTTTGGTACAGAATGCTGATTGCCATGATTTTTCTTGGCGGATTTATTGCCTTCAAAAAACAGTCTTTTCAAGTTCCTATAAAAGAATTTTTTAAGTTGATTTTTGTTGGATTGTTGATTGCGCTTCATTGGATTTTCTTCTTTAAAGCCATTCATGTTTCCAACGTTTCCATTACACTCTCCATATTTTCTTTAGGAGCATTTTTTGCTTCTTTATTAGAACCTTTATTTTACGGAAGAAAAGTGCTTTGGTACGAGGTTTTCTTCGGACTTATAATTATTGCAGGTTTAGGATTAATTCTTCAGGTAGAAATAAAATATCTCACAGGAGTTTATTATGCTCTGGCAGCAATTATTTTAGGCGTTTTATTTACGTTAATGAACGGGAAATTAATTTCAGATCACGAACCTTCAGTTATTACTTTTTATGAGTTTGGAGCGGGCGTTTTCTTTATCACGATTTATTTTTTATTTCAAGGAAAATTTACTGCCGATTTTTTTGAATTGTCTTTAAATAACTGGGTTTTATTACTGATTTTGGCTTCAATCTGTACGGCTTATGCTTTTACGGCTTCAGTAAAAGTGATGCAACGATTGACGCCTTATACTGTAATGCTAACCACTAATTTGGAGCCGGTTTACGGAATAGTTTTGGCTTATTTTATCTTGGGAGGAAAAGAAAAAATGAGTGTCGAATTTTACATTGGAGCGGTTATAATTATCATAACTGTTATTCTGAATGGTGTGTTTAAACATTATCAGAACAAGAAAGAAAACTTGTAATAGTTTCCTTATTTTTAAAATGCATTTTTATACTTTAAATAACAATTAACTTCGCCAATGATATAATATTTTTATATTTGCGGTTCGATTTACAAACAAAATTCAAAAATCCATGGAATATTTAGATTTTGAGCTTCCAATTAAAGAACTTGAAGACCAGTTAGAAAAGTGCGTTATTATTGGGAAAGAATCTGACGTTGACGTGACCCCAACGTGCAAGGAAATCAACAAGAAATTAGAACAGACTAAGAAAGATATATATAAAAACCTTACGGCTTGGCAGAGGGTACAATTGTCAAGACACCCAAATAGACCTTATACTTTAGACTATATCAAAGCAATCTGCGGAGAGACTTTCTTAGAACTTCATGGAGACAGAAGTTTTAAAGATGATAAAGCGATGGTTGGTGGTCTTGGTAAGATAAACGGACAGTCGTTTATGATTATCGGTCAGCAAAAAGGTTATAATACAAAAACACGCCAGTATCGTAACTTTGGTATGGCAAACCCAGAAGGGTACCGTAAAGCTTTGCGTTTAATGAAAATGGCAGAAAAATTTGGTATTCCTGTTCTTACTTTAGTAGATACTCCAGGTGCATACCCAGGGCTTGAAGCAGAAGAAAGAGGACAAGGAGAAGCAATTGCTAGAAACATTTTCGAAATGGTTCGTCTACAAGTGCCAATCATTACGATTATCGTAGGTGAAGGTGCTTCTGGTGGAGCTTTAGGAATTGGCGTTGGAGATCGTGTTTATATGTTAGAAAACACTTGGTACTCTGTAATTTCTCCAGAATCTTGCTCTTCTATTTTATGGAAAAGCTGGGAGTATAAAGAGCGTGCAGCAGAAGCTTTAAAATTAACTTCTTCTGACATGAAGAAACAAAAATTAGTTGATGATGTAATTCCAGAACCACTAGGCGGAGCACACTACGACCGCGAAACTACTTTCAAAACAGTAGCAGAATACATTACTAAAGGATATAATGAATTAAAAGACTTATCAACAGCCGACTTAATTGCCCAGAGAATGGACAAATACAGTAATATGGGCGAGTTTAAAGAGTAAATTCATATCAAATGATTAAAAATCCGAAGCCCTACGGTTTCGGATTTTTTTTTGGTTATGAACAAATCAGTATTATTTATAAACAATTATTAGTTATAACTCGATAGCAGATTTTTTTTAAATTTTGCTACTTTCGCTATATGGAAAATTTCAAAAACTTAAACCCGGTTAAGGTCGACAAAACCACAATTATCAACTTAGAAAAAGGGAAGTTGCCACCGCAAGCCATTGATTTAGAAGAGGCTGTGTTGGGGGCAATGATGATTGATAAAAAAGGGGTTGACGATGTAATTGATATTTTGCAACCAGACGCTTTTTACAAAGACGCACACAAACATATTTTTGAAGCTATTTTACAGCTTTTTACCGAAACGCAGCCAATTGATATCTTAACGGTTTCGACTCAGTTAAAGAAAAACGGAAAATTGGATATAGCGGGCGGAGATTTTTATTTAATTCAGCTGACTCAGAAAATTGCTTCTTCGGCGCATATCGAATTTCACTCGCGTATCATCCTTCAAAAATTTATTCAAAGAAGTTTGATTCGAATTTCTTCAGAAATTATTGAAGCATCATATGATGAAAGTGCAGACGTTTTTGATTTATTGGATCAGGCTGAATCTAAATTATACGAAGTTACGCAGGGAAACATCAAGCGTAGTTCTGAAACCGCACAGAGTTTGGTTTTACAAGCTAAAAAGAAAATTGAAGAGATCTCTAAAAAAGAGGGATTAAGTGGTGTAGAAACTGGTTTTCATAATCTGGATAAGCTAACATCTGGATGGCAGCCTTCGGATTTAATTATTATCGCGGCGAGACCGGCGATGGGAAAAACGGCATTTGTCCTTTCTATGGCGAGAAATATTGCTATCCAATATGGACATGGAGTAGCTTTGTTTTCACTTGAGATGGCATCTGTACAGTTAATTACGAGACTTATTTCTTCGGAGACAGGATTGTCATCAGAAAAATTGCGTACCGGTAAATTAGAGGCTCACGAATGGACCATGTTGAGTACTAAAGTAAAAGATTTAGAGAAAGCGCCTTTATTTATTGATGATACACCTTCACTTTCTATTTTCGATTTAAGAGCAAAATGTCGTCGTTTGGCGTCGCAGCATGGTATTAAAATTATTATTATCGATTATTTGCAGTTGATGACTGCGGGAGGAAATGCTAAAGGAGGAGGAAACCGTGAGCAGGAGATTTCGACAATTTCCCGAAACTTAAAAGCATTGGCAAAAGAGCTTAACGTTCCAGTTATTGCACTTTCTCAGTTGTCGCGTGCCGTTGAGACGCGTGGATCTAGTAAACGTCCTTTGCTTTCGGATCTTCGTGAATCTGGAGCAATTGAGCAGGATGCCGATATTGTTTCGTTCTTATACCGACCAGAATATTACAAAATTGAAGAATGGGATGATGAAGAAGCTTCGCCAACTGCGGGTCAGGCTGAAATTATGATTGCAAAACACCGTAACGGTGGTATTGAAAACATTCGTTTGAAATTTTTGGGACACTTAGGAAAATTTGATAATCTTGATGAATTTACAGGAGGTTATGATGACTTGCCTTCTAAAATGAATCATGATGATAATCAATATATAACTAAAAATTTACCATCTGCTAACGAAGCTTTCGGAAGTAATTTAAATGACGATGATGACGATAGCGATGTACCATTCTAAAAAATTAAAAAGCCTTATTATTAAGGCTTTTTTTATGTTTTAACGTTAATCTTCTAATAAAAATCAGTAGTTTAGCTAAACCAATTATAAACTATCAATTTTTTTTTAATTATTAACCAATAACAAATTTAAATTATGAATGAAGAAACTTTTCCAGGACCTATTCAAATTCCTGTAGCAACTGCAAATGAGTGGGAAAAAAGATTTCAAGGCGATACCACAATTGAAGATGCAAGTAAAAAAGTAAAAGCTTATTTGATACCAAGAAAAAGTCTTGAAAAAGTATTAGAGCTTGGTACGGAAGCAGTTTGGGCTTATATCGGTATTAACGATGATAAACAGAAAACGTTACTTTTTAACGGAGCCAAATTTGATGACAAAACTGGTAAATGGGTTAATGTTTACGGTATTGCTGATAAGGACGATAATTGTGAAGGCGGTGAAGAAGTTGTATACGATGGTTCACGTCCAAGTCCTCCTTTTTAATTTTTTAGACAATAAAATAAAATGATTGATTTTTTAATATATTCAGGTTATTTGATTTTATTAATTGATCTAATATTATATTCATTTAGCTTTTTCCGAAAGGAAAAAGCTAATGTTTTTTTAGTTTCTTACTTGGCATTTATTTTTTTTATACAGATTTCAATGGAGATTTTGTATTCTCTTAAAATGAATAATTTGTTTCTGGTCAATAGTTTCTTTATAGGCCAAATGATATTGTTGAGTTTGTTTTATTATTCCATTTTAAATGTTAAAGCTCAAAAGCAATTTGTGAAGATTTGGCTTGTCGTAGCTCTTCTTGCTCTGACAATACAGTTTGTTAATTCGCCAAAAGAGTTTTTAAAATTTAATCTGTTTGAAATTACATTGACCTCTCTGTCGATTGTTGTTTTTGCATTGTTGCATTTCTATAATATGCTTACTGAAAATAAAACGTATTATTATGTAAATATGGGTATAATTCTATATTTATTGTCAAGTACAGTATTGTTTATTATTGGTAATCTGACTTCAGTTTTAAATACCGAAGTGAAATATTTGAGTTGGCAGTTAAATGCATTTTTGAATGTAGTTTATTATCTTTTTATTCTTTATGAATGGAAAGTGAGCTTTTCGAAAAGAGGTTTAAAAACTAATTCGTAATTATATAACATACATAAAAAAGATATGAATGCAGGCCATATTCCTGAGAAAGAGCTCGTAGCCATAATATTATATATCTCTTTGTTTTTCATAATTGTTGCAGTAGCATTAATTATATTCTTTTATTTTTCTAGAAAAAAAATCATTCAGAAGGAACTAGAGAAAATAGATTTAATACTTCGTTATCAAAAAGAGCAATTGCACGCTATTATTGTAACGCAAGAAGAAGAGCGCAAAAGAATAGCGCAAGATCTTCATGACGATATTAGCTCAAAATTAAACATTGTTTCCTTAAACACTCATTTGCTTTCGGCACCCAATCTTACTGAAAGTGAAACGGCTGAGATTACTGAAAACATAATCAATTTAACCAACAAAGCATTAGATAATTCTAGAAAAATTGCCCACAATCTGCTACCGCCAGTTTTCGAAAAATTTGGTTTGCATGCAGGCATTGAAGAGCTGTGTGACGAGTTTGAATCTAGTAAATCGGTTAAAACCCATTATAAAAATGAAATTGATTTTGATGATAAAGACATAGACCGTCATTTGCATGTTTTTAGAATTCTCCAAGAACTTATGAATAATTCGCTTCGTCATGGAAAGGCGACACAGATATGGATTTCTTTTGCTAATATAAACGGAATAAATACTTGTGATTACCTAGATAATGGTGTTGGTTTTGATGGTTCTAATGCGGAAAATCAAAAAGGTTTAGGAATGAAAAATATTGATAGCCGTATATCATTTTTGGAAGGGACGATAGAAATTAAGTCTGAAATCAATAACGGAATTGCTGTAAACTTTACATTCTAAGTTAAATTTGTGTGTTTTGGTAGGTTTTTAGGCAATAAAATAAGGTATTTAGACTTTTTCTAAATCATATTTTGTAATTTCGATAAACCAAATTTAACGACCAAAACCAAATAGGATGAATGCTGTTATTAAAATTGCTCTAGTCGATGATGAAATTTTGTTTCGAAAAGGAATTTCTTTTTTATTACAGAGAGAAGAAAATATCGACATTATTTTCGAAGCTTCCAATGGAGATGAACTTATTTCTCTATTAGACGAAAGAGAAATTAAGCCAGATATTATAATAATGGACCTAAAGATGCCGGTCTTAAATGGTGTCGAGGCCACTAAAATAATTAAAAAGCTGTATCCTGATATTAAAATTATAGCACTAACGAGTTACGATACCAAATCGTTTATTGCAAATATGATTCAAGTTGGCGCCGTAGCCTACTTAATTAAAAACACCACTCCAAAAGATTTAATTCATACGATCAACGAAGTAGCTAAAAAAGGATTCTATTATAACGAGAATGTCTTAAAAACAATTCAAGAAACAATAGTTTCTCCTAAAAATGCAAGAGGCGGTTTAGAAACCAATTTCCTTTCGCCTCGTGAGATCGAAATTCTCCAATTAATTTGCCAGCAGAAAACTACCGCAGAAATTGCAGAACATCTTTTCTTAAGTCCGAGAACTATAGAAGGACACCGGAACAACTTATTGCTTAAAACAGAATCGCGAAATATTGCTGGTTTAGTTGTTTATGCCATCCAAAATGAATTGGCGGTTTTGACAATCTAAAAAAATTAGGCTGTCAAAAACTGAATTGACAAAACATAATACAATATGATTGTTATTACTAGGACACATAAACCTATTTTCTGAATTATATTCAGACCCTTTTGCTGGTTGTTACTTTCATTAAACTTCATAATGGTTAATTTTTTACAGCGATTAGTTTTGTGAACCTGGGATAGCAAATGTATAGAGAAAATTCTTCCAAAGTATAGGTGTTTTTACCTGTTTTTCACTTGATGTAAATCTTGTTTTTTCAAGTCTTTTTTATTTAACATTCTATTAGGTCAGAAAAGACATTGAGTGTTCTTTTTTTGTTGCAGCCTTTTATATCTTTACTAAAATAATTTTCTAATGAATAAGAGTTTATTCTACATTTTTATACTATTAGTTACGTTTAATGCAAAGGCGTCGTTTATCTTACTTCCGATGGACGAAACAACGCAGCAAAATCATTTAAAGGCATACGGAATTACTTACTGGTGTTTGAGCAGGGATTATAAAGCAAGCTGGCTCTTAAACTACCGTGGCGGTTCTTTTTTATTGCCTGATGCTGATGAAATTAGAAAAGAATGTAAAATAAGAGGAGTTAGTTTTGAAGTAATTTCAGATAGTGAACAGGCATCGATTTTAAATGATATTTCGAGTCCTTCTCAAAATATGGAATCTGTTATTTTAGAAAAAGCACCAAAAATTGCTGTGTATACGCCAAAAGGGAAACAGCCTTGGGACGATGCTGTAACTTTGGTTTTAACTTATGCTGAAATTCCTTTTACTCCAATTTATGATGAAGAAGTTCTGAGCGATCAGTTATTAATGTACGATTGGCTCCACTTGCATCATGAAGATTTTACCGGACAATATGGAAAATTTTACGCCGCTTACAAAAATACGCCTTGGTATATTGACCAGAAAAAAGATGCTGAAGCTTTAGCAGCAAAGCTAGGATATGAGAAAGTATCTCAGGAAAAAGGAGCTGTTGCAAAAAAAATTAGAGATTTTGTAATTGGCGGCGGTTTTATGTTTGCCATGTGTTCTGCTACAGATAGTTTTGATATTGCGCTTGCTGCCGATGGAGTAGATATTTGTGAAACGATGTTTGACGGAGATCCTAGCGAATCAAATTATCAATCAAAATTAAATTATAATAATTCTTTTGCCTTTAAAAACTTTACATTGGAAAGAAGACCTGAAGTTTATGAGTTTTCAGATATCGATATGACTACAAAAAGGCGAATAGTAATGGATAAGGATTACTTTACTTTAATGGAATTTTCTGCAAAATGGGATCCGATTCCGAGTATGTTATGCCAAAATCATACACAATTGGTAAAAGGTTTTATGGGGCAGACAACATCGTTTGATACTTCTTTGATAAAATCGAATATCTTGATTATGGGTACCTGCGAGTTAAACGGAGAATCGAGATATATCCATGGGGAAAAAGGGAAGGGAATGTTTACCTTTTTTGGAGGACATGATCCAGAAGACTTTCAGCATCAAGTTGGTGATCCGCCAACAGTTTTAGATTTGCATCCAAATTCGCCAGGTTACAGATTGATATTAAATAATGTTTTGTTTCCTGCTGCCAGAAAAAAGAAGCTTAAAACGTAATTAGTTTAAAGAAAATTCAAACCAGATCGGAATATGGTCGGATACTTTTCTTGCGTTTTGAAGTGAATCAAAATCTTCATACGTTTTTATAATTCCAGAATTGCTGACTTTTAGTGCAGATGTATTGTAAAAAATATTGTCGAACTCAGACGCCAGACAAATATTGTTTTTGCATTTATGCTTAAGAGTAGTTTTTTGATTTTTTAATACAGGCGAATATCCCATTTTTTTTAACGGATTAAAAACAGTGTGTTTTTCTGGACAGTTAAAATCACCTAAGAAGACGAGATTTAAATCTGGATACTCGTTTGGTAAAAACTTGAAATATTTGATTTCGGTTTCGGGTTGCTTTTTTTGTGTTATTGCGTGAAAATTGACAAGTGTGAACGTCTTTTTGTTAATTTCAAACGTGGCAAAATAAGGTTCCCGATCAATTTCTAGATTATATTTTTTCTCAAGCCAAGGTTTGTTTTTTAATTTGGCTTTGTGAGTCTTCCAAATAAAAGCATAACGCTCTGTTTTGTAACTGCTGCTAGAAGTAGGATTACTTATACTATAATCCCATTTGTTTCCTTTTTGGTTAAGTAAAGTGACAAGTTTAGCAACGGTTTGAGCTCCTCCATTTCCGGCAACAACTTCTTGAATTGCAATTATATCGTAATTAGAAATTGTTTTGGCAATATAATTTAAATGGAAATCAGATTTTGATTTTCCGAGATTTTCTATATTCCAAGAGGCAACTTTGGTCTGCGAAAAAGAAATAAATGTAATTAATAATAAGACGAGGCTAAGAGTATTTTTCATGTAAAATGTAAAGAAACTAAGATATGAATCTTCTCTTCTTGCAATAATTAAGCCTTTCTTAAAATTAATTAATGTTTTTTGTATCGATTTTTTAAGGCTGTACCGATAATTATAATTTGCAATACTAATAAAGCTGGAATAAAAATTATTTTCCAGTCAATTTCCAGCCAGCCTGTTCTTTCAGAAACAATGGCAAAACTTATCGATAAAAAAAGGCAAAGTAACATTGTTTTCATTATAATTTTATTTTGGGTAGTATTAATTTTAGACAAGATAATACTTGCTTTACTTCTTGGTTTCATTAGTCAGTTAATAGATACTCACAAATTTAGCAGAATCAAAAGTGTAATCCTTACGGAAACCCGTAAAGCCCATAAAAATTACACCAATCCGAAATCTTTTGCAATTGCAATCAAATGCACATTATTGTTTGCTTTAAAGTAAATTTTAAGCTTATTGATTCTTTTTTCGATGCTGCTTGTTCCGTTTGGTGTTATAGATAAATCTTTAAACTCCTTAGAAATACTTTCTAAAATATATCCTTGAGATAAAAGTTTTAAAATAGAAATATCGTACGATTCAATTTCAATAAGCGCTTTATCGTTAAAACTAAAAGACAGATCTGAAGAAAGAATTTTTTCTTCGTTATTAAAGGCGCTTTTAATAGCATTTCTTAACTCAGAAATACTGTTTCTTCCTTTTGTAACATAGGCGTTAATTCCTAAATCATTAAACAAAGATTTAATTCTGTAGCTTTTGTCTTCTATAGAAAAAACAATTTTTTTAATATTTGGCTGTACTTTATTGATGGCTTCAATAAGTTCGTCGCCGCTATTTAAATTTACTTTTCTATGATCAGACTTAAAAGACAAATCTGTAATCACTAAATCGTAAGGTTCTTTATCAGCCAATGCCTTTTTTACTTTGAGCAAACCCTCGTCACAATATTTCACGTGATGAATTACAGGAACTTGTAACTCTTCAAGTACTTGAACAACTGCAATGCTGATACTGTCTAGATCTTCGGCAACTAAAACTTTTTTAAACATATATGGTCTTATATTGGAAATTTGAAACTTATTTTAAAACCGCTCTCGGAATATGTGCCAAAATTAAGTGTTCCTTTTATTGTTTTAATACGGTTTTCCACATTTTGTAGTCTTTTTTCTAAAACAATATGTTTTGAGCTGATTTCGTTGCCATTATCACTATATGTTATCGAGATATTTTTTTCTTCTTTTTTAAATGTTATACTTGCTAACGAAGCATTATTTAGTGTTTTCATCTGGTCAAAAATTTCCTGAAGAACACGATAAACAGTAATTTTTTTCACTCGTTCGATTTTACACCACGAAAAAGTATGCAAACCATTTATTATTATGTTTAGGTTTTGGTTGGTATATCCAGAAATCATTTCTTTAAGCGCCTTTTCAAAATTTTCATCGGTAGCTATTTCGCTATTTTCTCGAGAAATATTTCTGGTTTTTAGATAGATATTGTTTAAATGAGATAGAAGTTTTTCTTTATTTTCTTCTTTTTCTAGATTGTAATTTTCTGTAAACAACAAAATTTTATCAATGTCTTTTTCGAGTTCAAACTGCAATTTTTCAGAAATGCGCATTTCATTCTTGAAAACTTCATTGTTTCTTTCTTTTTTTCCTTTTACAGTTATGTAAAAAAATATAAATATTAAACTTATAATACTCATTGAAATTACTATATAAGAGATATAGCTTCTATTTTTTTGCCTTTGGAGTTTTAACTCGTTTTCGGCTTTAAAATTTTTAAGTTCTAAGTTCTCATCTTTATCTTTCTGTGAATTATATATAATATTTGCGAACTGATTTTTTGCTTTTTTTCTGCTCACAATAAGACTGTCAAGCATTCTACTATAAATTTTAAAATTCTTTTTTGAGTTTGCTGCATTGTCTGCCTCAATTAGATAGCCTAACATGTTAACCTCATAGGATTTAGAGTTTGACTTTTTAGCATAGTAATACGCTTTCTCAATATTAATTTTTTTGAGCTTAGGATTATTGTATTTTTCGTAATATTTATAAAGAGCATAGTAGGAGGTAATTAGTTCATAGTCATCATTTAAAGTAAGAGCGACTTTTAGACTTTCGGTAAAGCAGTCAAAAGCTTCTTTTTTATGATTTCCAAGATAAAGGTAGGAAAGCCCCAAATTGTACAATTTAGCAGTGCGCTGAAAACCTGTGTTTGCAGGAGTAATTTTGTCCTCTATATTCAGCCAAGCTATAGGTTCTAGTAAATCAACAGCCTCCTGATATTTTCCTTCCTGCACGTAAACAAAGGCAATTTCAGATATTATACGAGATTTTCTAAATGTAGAGAAGGCCTTCTTTAATGCTTTTCTATGATAATATAATGCTTTTTCATAATCATAAGTAAAATCATAGTTGTAAGCCATAAACGTATAAGTGTTAACGGCGTATTTTACATTTGTTGTCTTATCTAAGTATGGTAAAGCTTTTACGAGTATATTTTCTACTTTATAATAGTCACCTTGTCTTTGTAAAATTTCTACCATATTATTTAGTGATTCCACGTAATAATCGGCATAGTCCTCTTTTGGCTCACATAACAATTGAGTTTTATTGAAATAAAAATAAGCGCTGTCGCCTTTTTCAACGTTTGAAAAAGCATGTGCCTTTGCCAGTGTTTTTTTTATTTGTGACAAACGGTCGATTTTGGTGTCATTTAAAGGTAGTTTTTTAGGGTCTGTAAATTTCAGAGACAAACAAAGCGCTAGAACTACCCCGCAAGCTAAAAGGCAGAAAAAGACCTTTTTTTTTGGAAAAAAGTAAAGTAGATTTTTAAACATTATACCGGAAATTTGATTAGTACTTTGAAACCTTTCCCTAAATCTGAATGAATTTTAATCCCGCCCTCAATGGAACCAATTCGATTTTCAATATTATGCAAACCATTTTTTACCGTCATTTTGTTTTTGTCAGCTCCTCTTCCATTGTCTGTGTAATTAATGATTATAAAATTGTCTAATTCCTTAAAAGTTATTCCAACCAAGCTTGCATCACTGTGTTTTTTCATATTTACAAGCAATTCCTGTATCGAACGATAAACGGCTGTTTTTTTATCTTTATTAATGTCGTTCCAAGAAATACAATCCAGACCATTTATTAAAAGATTAACTTGAGGTGTATTAAAACTAGAAATCATCTCTTTAATAGAAGAGATAAAATTTTGAGAACTCGTTTCTAGATTATTATCCTTAGAAATATTTGTTGTGCGCGAATAAATATCTTCTAATCGTTTTAATAAATGACTTCTGTTTTCTTCTGATGAAAGATTTTTGTTTTCGACAAATGCAAGTGCATGATAAATATCGTTAGCAAGCTCATCGTGTAATTTCTTGGAAATTCTGGTTTCACTTTTGTAAGTAGCTTCTATTTTTTGGCGATTTGCTCTTACAGTCAGAAAAATATAGAGAAAGACAATTAGGCAAGATGCTATTAAAATTATGATGTAAAAAGTAATATTTCTTCTTTCTTGTTTTGCTAATAGAAGTTCGTTTTTAATTTTTTGGGCACTTAATTTTAAATTTTCCTCTTGTTCCTTTTTAGAGTCATATTTAATTTTTGCAAACTGATTTTTAGCTTTTTGTCTTTCTCTATATATACTATCTGCTATTTTTATATAAACTAGTGCATTTTTTTTAGATTGAATATCTGAATTATTATTTTCTGTAATAAACTGTAAAGCAAGTAAACGGTCATCAGTATTACCAGATAATGTGTAATTTTTGTAACTTAATTTGGCGTACATCATCGATAAAGCCTTATTGTTACGATAATATTCCGTAAGATTATAATATGTTTTGCCTAAGCCATCTTCATACTTTGCTTCAGTCTTTATTTGTATACTTTTTTTGAAAAAAGCCAAAGCTTTCTCATTCTTGAGTTTGAAATAACAAATACCAATATAATCCAGTATTTTTGAATAATATATTGGATTTTGCTGTACAATTTTTTCGTTACTTATTGATGAAAATAATTGAAGTGCTTTATTGTACTGATGTTGTTTAATATAAATTGCGGCTATATTATTTTTTGCTTCGAGTTTGTTTATCCTGTCGGTATTTAAAGTAAAAGCTTTAGAATAGTAGTAAATTGCAGTTGGATAGTCATAAGTGTAATAATAGTTTCTCCCTAAAACACTATAAATGTTCCATACATAATTAGGATCTTTTACTTTATTTAAATATGGGATTGTTTCATTTGCAGTAGCAGTGCTTCCGATATAATCTTGATGGTCCTGTTGAATTTCGGACATATAATACATGCAATAAACATACTTTTTTGCATCTCTGTTCGGATTACATTTTGTTCTGGCTTTATTGTAGAAATAAAATGCGCTATCGAACTCTTTATTCTTGTAGAAATAATCAGCTGCATGTATCGCCTTTTCAATCTTGGCATTGTCATTTGTAATTTTCACAGTATTCTTTTTTTTGTTTTCACAGGCAAAAAAAACCATAAAAACTAGAAGTATATAGAGTGAAAATTGTACTCTTTTTGGTATCATGCGCCAAAAATAAAAAAACTGAGTTCCTGTGAAAGCGTATAAATACCTGTTTTTTGCAAAAAATATATTTTTTATTTTTTGGTTATTCATTTACAACAATATACAAACAACCCCTCCGGGCGAGGGGATGTTAAAGTTTGAAAATGTTGTAAAGCTTATCCTTATAAATTATTCTGCACGCATACCAGTTGTAATTGCAAGTCTATTCCATGAGTTAATAGTAATGATCGCAAGAATGATTTCAGCAAGGTATTTTTCATCAAATAATTGTGCTGCATTATGATAAACTTCATCCGAAACATGATTAGAGATAGAAGTAACTTGTTCGGTCAAAGCTAGGATTGCTTTTTCTTCTTCACTGTAGACATCAGCTTCACGCCATGCACTAATAAGATAAATTCTTTGTTCAGAAATTCCATATTTTCTAGCATCAGCAGTATGCATGTTAATACAGTATGCACAGCCATTAATTTGCGATGCACGTATTTTAATTAATTCTTTATGTTCAGGAGTTAAAGAGGTTGAAGAAATATATTTTTCTAAATTCATTAAAGCCTGATAAGCTTCTGGAGCAACTTGCGGAATAACAATTCTTGATTTCATTTTTATTTGTTTTAAAAGTTCATTACAAAGGTCAGTAATGTATACTTTCAAAAACTTGAACTACTTCAAGAAATTATTTAAGCTGCTAAGTTTATAAGTCTTTCTAAAAAAAAAATATAGGTTCCAACAACTTAGTAGCTTAGCGGCTTAGAGCCTTAGTATATTAGAACTAAACTTTCCCAGCTCTAATTTTACTCATAAATTCTGCTGAAAAATCTAAGTAGGAGGCAAGCATATATTGAGGAACGCGCTGTACAAAATCTGGCTGCTGATTTTTGAAATGATAATATCTTTCCTCTGCAGACATGGTAAACAAGAATTTAATTCGCATTTGCGCTGCGCCAAAAGCCTTTTGAGCAACAATTCTGAAATACTTTTCAAGTTTAGGAATTTGAATTAAAACAGAATCTAAAACCGATTTTTCAATAGCAATTACCTCACTGCTCTCAACAGCCTGTATATAAAAATGAGAAGGAATTTGATTAAGGTAGCTTAAATAATCAGTTATCCACCAATTTTCGATTCCAAATTGAAGCGTTTGTTCAGTCCCTTTAGAGTTGATGATATATTGTCGCATGCATCCTTTCACAATAAAATGCATCGTAGTGCATATTTGTCCTTCTTGCAAAACATGCTCTTTTTTCTTGATTTGTGAAAGACTAAGGCAAGACTCTAAAACGTCAATCTCTGAAGGTTCTAGATTGACGAACTTTTGAATATGATTGATGAGTGCGTTTTGCATTTATTAAAAATTACTTTTAGTAAATTTAATTTATTATTTGCAGACTAAGTTGCAGTAAAAACAAAAAACCATCCGACTTGTCGGATGGTTTTTTTATAATAAGTAAGTAATCTTAAATTGAGTTTATAAAACGTTTTATTTTACTTTATTAAGAATAGCTTTGAAAGCTTCTGGGTGGTTCATAGCTAAATCTGCAAGAACTTTACGGTTCAATTCGATTCCGTTAGCTTTAACTTTTCCCATGAATTGAGAATAAGACATTCCTTCTAATCTAGCTCCAGCGTTGATACGTTGAATCCATAATGAACGGAAATTTCTTTTGTTTTGTTTTCTATCGCGGTAAGCGTAGCACATTGCTTTCTCTACTGCATTCTTAGCAACTGTCCAAACGTTTTTACGTCTTCCAAAGAAACCTTTGGCTTGCTTCATTATTTTTTTTCTTCTTGCTCTTTTAGCAACTGAATTTACCGATCTTGGCATAATTTTAATGTGTTTTTGTAGCAGGCGTCCTGAATTGAATCAAAGGAACTTAAAGCCATACTTCAAGGTTATATAAATAATTTTTTAACCTAAAGAATTATTAGATAATTCTTAATTGTTGTTTGATGCTTTTCATATCTGTTTGGTGAACTAGCGCTGAGTGAGTCAAAGCTAATTTACGTTTTTTAGATTTTTTAGTCAAGATGTGACTTTTAAAAGCATGCTTTCTTTTAATCTTTCCAGAGCCAGTAACTTTAAAACGTTTCTTAGCGCTAGATTTTGTTTTCATTTTAGGCATTTTTCCTAGTGTTTTAATTTATTCTTACTTACTTATATTTTTTGTTTCAAGTTTAAAGTTTCAGGTTCAGAAGCTGAACACCGAAACTCTTAACTGAGACTATTTTTTCTTTTTAGGAGCAATGAACATAATCATTCTCTTTCCTTCCAGAACAGGCATAGCTTCAACTTTACCATGTTCTTCCAAATCTTGAGCAAGACGTAATAATAGAATCTGACCTTGATCTTTATAAATGATAGAACGTCCTTTAAAGAAAACGAAAGCTTTTAATTTAGCTCCTTCTTTCAAGAATTTTTCAGCATTCTTTCTTTTAAATTCATAATCATGCTCGTCAGTTTGAGGACCAAATCGAATTTCCTTTACAACAACTTGAGAAGATTTAGCTTTTAAAGCCTTATCTCTTTTCTTTTGTTCGTAAACAAATTTCTTGTAGTCCATAATTTTACAAACCGGTGGCTCAGCGTTTGGCGAGATTTCAACCAAATCCAACTCAAGTTGGTCAGCTAAACGTAACGCATCAGCTATTTTAAAAACCCCAGGTTCAATGTTTTCCCCTACAAGACGTACTTCTGGAACACGAATAAGATTGTTTATTCTGTGTGCATCTTTTTTTTCTACTCGAGGTTGAAAACCTCTGTTACTTTTTATTGCTATGACTTTCTAATTTAAGTTAAACTGTAAATACTTTTAATGTCTTTTTTATTTCTTCGTCTACAATCGAAGCAAATTCTTCGATAGAAACTGTGATGTTTCCTTTTCCTTCCTGCCCGTGACGACGAATTGAAATTGTTCCGTTTTTCTCTTCCTCCTCACCAACGATAAGCATAAATGGGATTTTCTGCATTTCTGCATCTCTAATTTTCTTACCGATAGTTTCATTTCGGTTGTCAATTAGGGCGCGAATTTCGTGATTTTCTAGCAAATCTAAAACTTTTTTAGCATAATTTTCGTATTTCTCGCTCAAAGACAAGATAATAGCCTGTTCAGGCATTAGCCAAAGTGGGAAATTTCCTGCTGTATGCTCTAGTAAAATTGCGATAAAACGTTCCATGGATCCAAAAGGAGCTCTGTGAATCATAACAGGTCGATGTAATTCATTATCAGCACCTTTGTAAGTTAATTCAAAACGCTCAGGCAAGTTGTAATCTACCTGAATAGTTCCTAACTGCCATTGTCTTCCCAAAGCATCTTTTACCATGAAATCCAATTTCGGACCATAAAAAGCCGCTTCGCCATATTCTACAACAGTGTTAAGACCTTTGTCTCTTGCTGCGTTGATAATAGCATTTTCTGCCTTTTCCCAGTTTTCATCTGTTCCAATGTATTTTTCTCTATCTTCCTGATCTCTTAATGAAATCTGAGCGGTAAAATTTTCAAAACCTAACGAACCAAATACATATAATACAAGGTCAATTACTTTTTTAAACTCTTCGTCCAATTGTTCAGGAGTACAGAAAATATGCGCATCATCTTGAGTAAACCCTCTAACACGAGTTAAACCATGTAATTCTCCAGACTGCTCATATCTATATACAGTACCAAATTCAGCATAACGTTTAGGTAAATCTTTATATGACCAAGGTCTTACATTGTATATTTCACAGTGGTGAGGGCAATTCATAGGTTTCAATAAAAACTCTTCACCTTCTGCAGGAGTATGAATCGGCTGAAAACTGTCAGCGCCATATTTAGCATAGTGACCAGAAGTGACATAAAGTTCCTTTTGACCAATATGCGGACTAACAACTTGTTCGTATCCAGCTTTCTTTTGTGCTTTTTTTAAGAATTGCTCCAAACGATCTCTCAAAGCCGCTCCTTTAGGTAACCATAAAGGCAAACCTTGACCCACTTTTTGAGAGAAAGCAAACAATTCAAGCTCTTTTCCTAATTTGCGGTGATCACGACGTTTTGCTTCTTCAAGAAGTTCAAGATATTCAGTTAAATCTTTTTGTTTAGGGAAAGAAGTTCCATAAACACGAGTCAACTGTTTGTTCTTCTCGTCACCTCTCCAGTAAGCGCCCGCAACACTCATGATTTTTACCGCTTTGATAATTCCAGTATTCGGAATATGTCCACCACGGCATAAATCAGTAAAAGTAGCATGATCGCAAAAAGTAATAGTTCCGTCTTCAAGATTCGAAATCAATTCAGTCTTGTAAACATTGTCTTTATACATTTCTAATGCTTCCGCCTTACTAACCGGACGCATTTTGAAATCATACTTTCCTCTTGAAATCTCAAGGATGCGATCTTCGATCTTTTTGAAATCAGCTTCAGAAATTTTCTGATCTTCAAAATCTACATCATAATAGAAACCATTAGCAATTGCAGGTCCAAGAGTTAATTTAATTCCAGGATACAATTCCTCAAGAGCTTGAGCCATTACGTGCGAAGTTGAGTGCCAGAAAGCTTTTTTACCTTCAGCATCATTCCAAGTATATAAAATAAGATTACCGTCGGTCGTTAATGGAGTCTCGGTTTCAATAGTTGTACCATTAAAAGATGCAGAAATGACATTCCTTGCAAAACCTTCGCTAATGTTTTTAGCGACCTCCATTGGAGTTACGCCCGAAGCGAACTCTCTAATTGACCCATCGGGTAAAGTAATCTTGATCATTGTTTATAATTTTGTGAATGCAAATATACATGATTACAAAAATACATACAATATATATGTAGAACTTTACTCTATTATATATAAGGGTGATTTTTCTAATCCACGACCCAATAGCTTTCCGAACCTGTCGGGTTTGTTTTTTACATAATACTATGCAAGTAGAGAACGCAGCTCAGGGGTAATTTCACGGCTAGATTATATTCATTCGTAAATAATCGGCATCAAACCCGACAGATTTCCAAAACCTGTCGGGTTTATTTATTCGCACTATATAATAGTATAATTTTCAAAATGCCAATTTTCCCTGTAGAGGCGCACCGCAGTGCGTCTCACGCAACGCTATTCAGGCAAACCAAAATATTTAAGAACAAATATCTGGCTGAGCGCAGCGAGGCCGCCAGGATTGGAATTTGGTCCCGAAGCTTCGGGATAAAAAATTGGGATTTAATAAAGATAAGGAGCCATTTCCCGCTATCCGCTGCAATCTTTTTGGGGCGAACCCCGCCCCAAAAAGGATTTCCGCTTCTATCGGGGCTAGGGGAGCCGTTTCCA